>NZ_VANP01000001.1:167560-1094452 GCF_005864065.1 Microbispora triticiradicis
CGAAGGACATGAGGTCATGGCACTGGCCAGATCGGGCCCGAGCATCCAGCGGGTACGCGCCGCTGGAGCCGAACCCGTGCCCGGCGATCTCGCCGAACTCGGCCGGGCCGACTCCCCCGGGCCGACGTGGCTCGCCAGGCTGCGCGAGGCCGACGCGGTCGTGCACGTCGCGGCTCACATGGAGTTCTGGGGGCCCGACTCGCTCTTCGAACAGGCCAATCACGTGCCGACGGCCGCCCTGCACGCCGCGAGCGTCGCGGCCGGGGTGCGACGCTTCGTGCTCATCAGCGCCGCGTCCGTCTCCACGGGCAGTCAACGCCGTCCCGTCGTCGACGAGTCGACGCCAGAAGGCCGGCCGAACATCGCCTACAGCCGCGTCAAGCTGGCCACCGAGCGCGCGCTCCTGAAAGCCCGCAGCGGGAAGACCGAACTGGTGGTGCTCCGCCCGCCGTTCATCTGGGGCCGCGGAATGACGACGATCAACGAGATGGTCAGGGTCGCCGAGGCCGGACGGTTCGCCTGGATCGACAACGGCCGGCACATCGTCGACTTCGTACACGTCGAGAACCTGGCCGGTGCCGCGATCCTCGCGCTCACGCGGGGCCGCCACAAGGGGGTCTACTACGTGACGGACGGCACGCCGATCCCCATCCGCGACTTCTTCACCCCCTTACTGGCGACCCGCGGCGTGGATCTGTCCAAGAGCCGCAGCGTCCCTCTGGCGATGGCGGCGCCCATGGCGGCGATGATGGACCGCACCGCACGCCTGCTTCGCCGCAAGACGGCGCCGCCGCTGACGAACTGGCTCGTCAGCTTCACCGGCCATGACCGTTCCTACGACATCACCGCCGCCAGGAAGGAACTGGGCTACTCGCCTGACGTGACGCTGGAGAAGGGCCTGGCGGAGATGAGCTACTCGTGAGTTGACGACCTCGCGCGCCGCGGTCGCACGCCCTCGCCGACTGTGGTAACCAGACGTGCGATCGCCCAACAGTCAAGAGGCGAAGAACCGAATTCGATGCCGTGCCTTGTGCTATTGGTCCATGAAATGACTAAGTGGTCTCGTTCGTAAGTCCGTCGGGGGTGCATGGGTCAGCGTTGGCTGAGGTAGAGGCCGCAGGCACAGTCGAGCCCTGGCAGTAGGCCTCGTGGATATTCATCCGCGACCCCGACTTCGCCACCAGGGCCGCCCGCCTGCTGGACCTCTACCAGCGGGTCTGGGACGGGCAACCTCACCTCGTTGAGAAGGTCATGACCGCCGAACCCTACGCCTCCGCCAAGCGGGTGTTCTGGGTGGTCGACAAGGGCTCCTCCCACCGCGGCAAGGCAGCGGCCGACCGGCTCGCCGTGCGGTTCCCGAACGCGGCGATGGTCACAGCGCCTTGCGGAGCGCCCCGGCCACCTCCTCCTGCTGTTCCGGAGTGATGTGCGGGAAGATCGGCAGGGAGAGGATCTCTCCGGCCGCGCGCTCGGCCACCGGGAAGTCGCCCGCGCGATACCCGAGGTCCGCGAACGCCGGCTGGAGGTGCACCGGCACCGGGTAGTGGATCTGGGCCTGCACCCCCTGCTCGTGCAGACCGGCGAGCACGCGGTCGCGGTCGCGCACCCGGATCACGTAGAGGTGCCAGACATGGTCGGTGCCCAGCGCCTCCTCCGGAGAGGCCGGGATCGTCACCCCCGCGTCCACGAGGTCGGCCAGCAACTCGCCGTAACGGGCCGCCGCCCTCCGCCGCCGGTCGTTCCACTCGGCGAGCCGCCGCAGCTTCGCACGCAGCACCACGGCCTGGAGAGTGTCGAGGCGTGAGTTGAAGCCGAGCGTCTCGTGCCGGTATTTCACGACGCTGCCGTGGTTGCCCAGCAGGCGCACCCTTCTGGCCAGCTCGGCCGAGCCGGTGGTGACCGCGCCCGCGTCGCCGTACGCGCCGAGGTTCTTGCCGGGGTAGAAGCTGGTGGCGGCGATGGCTCCGAATCCGCCGGCGCCGACTCCGTCGCGGGTCGCGCCCTGGGACTGGGCGGCGTCCTCCAGGACCGGAACGTCCCCGGCGACCTCGGCGATCCGGTCCATCCGGGCCAGCCGGCCGTACAGGTGGACGGGGACGATCGCCGCGGTGCTCGGGGTGATCGCGGCGGCGAGCCGGTCCGGGTCGATCAGCAGGCGGGCCGGCTCGGCGTCGACGAGGACCGGCCGTGCCCCCGCCCTGAGCACCGCCTCGGCGGTGGCCACGAACGTGTTGGCGGGCAGGACCACCTCCGATCCGGGTCCCGCCCCCAGCGCTCGCAGCGCGAGTTCGATCGCGTCGGTGCCGTTCGCGACGCCGACGCAGTGCGCGACGCCGCTGAAGGCGGCGTACTCCTCCTCGAACGCGGCCACGTCCGGCCCCTGCATGAAGGCGGTGGAGCCGAGCACGCGGGCGAAGCCGGCGTCGATCTCCTCCGCCACCTCCTCGTGAGCGGCCCGCAGGTCGACGAACGGGATCACAGAAGCTCCTTCTGCCATGTGGCTGTCACGTTGGATTCACGGGCGCCGGGCGGAGGTACCGGGCGGGGTTGCCCGCCCACACCTCGCCCTCGGGCACGTCCCTGGTCACGACCGATCCCATGCCGACGAGCGACCAGGCCCCGACGGTACGGTTCTCCCGGACGAGCGCCCCGGCGCCCAGGTAGGCGCCGCGGCGGATCCGCACCCCGCCCGCCAGCCGTACGCCGGAGGCGATGGTGGCGAAGTCCTCCACCACGTCGTCATGGGTGAGGGTGACGTGGGGCATCACCGCGACGTGGGCGCCCACCTCGACCGAGGCGGTCAGCACGCACTGTGCCTGCACCACCGATCCGGGACCCACCCGGGAGGTTGCGGACACCACGGCGGTGGGGTGCACGAGGGTGGCGTACCGTTCCGCGGGCAGGCCGAGCCGTGCCACGATCCGGAGGCGGCTGGCGTAGTCGTCCGGCCTGCCGGTGCAGACGACGAGCCGGGCGTGGTCCGGCAGCGCGGCGACGCCGCCGAGGACGGGCAGGCCGTCCACGAGGGTCCCATGGCGGGCCGGGTCGTCGTCCAGGAAGCCGAGCAGCCGCCAGCGGCCGGCGGACGCCAGCGCCAGCTGGGCGGTCTCCCTGGCGAAACCCCCCGCCCCGACGAGCACCAGATCCTCGGGGATCACGTCGCAGCCTCCGCCGCCACCGCGCCGGCGCCCCGCAGGCCGCGCAGCGCCCCCCTCTTCAGGTAGACGAGCGCGCCGACCACCGCCAGCGTGACGGACCCCGCCAGGAGCAGGGCCACCACGTCGATCCTGATCAGCCAGGCGATGAGCGCGGCGGCCAGCCCGGCGAGCAGGCCGCCGGCGACGCCGGGCGCGACGCTCGCCGCCAGGCCCAGCGCGCCGACCCCGACCCGCCTCAGCTCGCGCAGGTAGATGGGCAGCACGACGAGCACCGCGACGGCGACGTGCGCGACGCCCGCCCCGGCGAAGCCGTACGCGCGCACCGCGACCACGAGCGCCGGGGCGAGCAGGATCAGCCAGATCACCTGCACGGTGAACACCACCCGTGAGCAGGCGAGCACCACGAAGTAGTCGTAGACGAGCTCGTAGGCGATCCGCAACGCGCCGAAGACGGCCAGCCACACCAGGGCGGAGGCGGCCGGCTCCCACACCGGTCCGTAGACGAACCGGACGAGCGGCCCGGCGGCCCCGGCCAGCAGCAGGCACACGGGCACCGTCACCGCGACGAGAAGCCCGGCCGTGGAGGTGAAGGCCCCGCGCAGCGCCGGCGGGTCGTGCTGCAGCCGGGCGAAGGCGGCGGGGGCCACGCTGCGCACCGGCTGGGAGAACACGCTCACCGGCCAGTTGGACAGGTTGAAGGCCAGCACGTAGAAGCCGAGGGCGGTGGCCCCCAGCAGATGCCCCACGACGAACTGGTCGAGGTTGGCGACGAGGAAGACGACGATGCTCGACCCCGCGAGCGGCAGGCCGAACCGCAGCAGCCTGCGGGCCACCGAGAGGTCGAACCCGAGCCGGAGCCCGCCGGGCGCGAACCCGATGTACAGGAGGGCCGACCCGGCGGCCCCGGCCAGGCGCCCGACCGCGAGGCTCATCGCGCCCCATCCGGCCAGGGCGAGGGCGATCGACACGAGCGCGCCCAGCCAGTTGTTCACCTGGTCGGCGACGGCCTTCCTGTCCTGCCTGAAGTATCTCTGGAGCATGGCGGCGGGGGCTGCCACCGCCCCGCTCACCAGCACGTTGAGGGCGAGCAGCCGCACGACGGGCGCGGCCTGCGGATTGCCCATGGCCGCGGCGAACGCCGGCGCGCCGGCGAAGCAGGCGAGGTAGATCAGGCCGCTGGAGACGAGGGAGATGGTCGCGACCGTGGGAGCGATCTCCTTCGGGTCCCCCGGCCAGCGGACGATGGCCAGGCTCACCCCCAGCTCGTTGAAGCTCAGCACGGCCAGCAGGGCCACCATGGCGACGGCGAACGTGCCGAACTCGGCCGGCCCGAGCAGCCGGGCGAGCACGATGCCGATGGCGAGCGTGCTGAGCCTTCCCACGACGGTGTTGACGAGGCTCCAGCCGAGGGCCCGGGACGCCTGCCCGAACAGAGAGTCGCCGTCCCGCACCCGGATGCTCCGTAACCGGCTCACCGCTTGTCCGCCATCGGCTCCCGGGGGGTGGCACGGGCCGCCGCCACGGCGTTGAAGTCGTCGGCGGGCGCCCGGCCCCGCGCCCGCGCGTACTTGCGGCGCACCTTGTAGCCGACCACGGCGGCCGACGAGCCGAGCGCCGAGCGCAGCGAGCCGCGCGGGCCCGCCCCGGTCAGCGCGTCCCGGTAGACGCCCTCCTGCACGCGGGCCGCGCTCTGGAGACTGAAACGCTCCACGACGAGCGAGCGGCCGAAGGCGCCGAGCTCGGTCCGCAGTCCGGCGTCCGTCAGCAGCGGGCGAAGCGCCTCCTCCAGCCTGCGGGGACCCTCGGCGGCGCCGTTCCCGAGGCCGTACCAGCCGCCGGTGAGGAAGCGGTCGACGGTCCGCGGGGTGAGCGTCTCGAAGAACCCCGCCTCGCCCTGCACGACGAGCGGGCAGCCGAAGGCGAGGGCGCGCAGCGCCGACCCGCCCATGCCGATCGCGACCGCGCCGCACGCGTACGCCGGCCGGGGGTCGAACAGCTCGCCGGTCAGCACGACGACCCGCTCACCCGCCCTGGCGTTGGCCTCGGCGGCCCGCCGCTCCACCTGGTCGCGGGCCGCGCCGTCGCCGACGACGACCAGCCGGACCGGCAGTTCGGCGGCCAGGCGGCCCACGACGTCGACGGCCGTCAGCAGGCCCTCCAGCTTGAGCTCCGGCACGAGGCGGCATACCACGACGACGTTGAGCCGGTCGTCTCCCAGGCCGAAGCGGGCGGTGAACTCCCCGGAGGGGACGCCGGGCGCGTTGGCGACGACGTCCACCGGCGGCTCGATGAGACGCACGTACCGGCGGCGCCCGGCCTCCAGCTCCCGCAGTTCCTCTGTACCCACGACGAGCGGCAGCTCGGGGGGCAGGAACGGCGCGACGCCGGCGGACATCACCGTGCACACGGCCGCGGCGGACGACCTGCCGAACGTGGCGAAGTACGCCTCCAGTCCCGGCGGCCACTCGTATCCGTGCACGACGTCGATGCCCCGCTCGGCGACCAGCCTTCTGATCATCCGGATGGTGGGCGGGTCGGGGCGCCGCCTCGCCGGGTCCAGCTCGACGTGTTCCAGCCCCGCCGCCCTGACCCGCTCGACGAGCGGCCCGGGATCGCTCACCAGCATGACCTCGTGTCCGAGGTCGCGTACGGCTGCCGCGAGCTCGATGGCGTTGAGCTGGCTGCCCCCGACCTCCATGGTGTGGGGGTAGACGAGGATCCTCATGCCCGGCTCGCCGCCCTGATGACTCCCACCACGACCTCCTGGTCCCGCTCGGTCAGGTCGTGGTGGAGCGGCAGGATCAGCGAGTCGCGGGTGAGCCGCTCGGTGACCGGCAGGTCGGCCTTCGCGTCGGAGGCGTACGCGGGCTCCAGGTGAGCCGCCATGATGCCGCGCCGGGCCGACACGCCCGCCTCGCCGAGGAGCCGCAGCAGCTCGTCGCGGCCGACCGGGAAGTCCTCGGGCGGCAGGACCCAGAAGCCCTGGTAGTTGGTCTCGCCGTGCCGCGGGTCGCGGATCGCGTACAGGCCCGGGATGTCGCTCAGCAGGTCGTGGTAGCGGGCGGCCAGCGACCTGCGGCGGGCGACCATCGCGTCGAGCTTGGCCAGCTGGACCAGGCCCAGCGCGGCCTGCATGTCGGTCATGCGGTAGTTGAAGCCGGTCTCCAGGTACTGCTCCAGGATGGGGGTGGCGCCGGCGGCGTGCCTGTCGGCCGCGCTGACGCTCATGCCGTGCTCGCGCAACCGCCTGGCGCGGGCCGCCCACTCCCCGTTCCCCGTGGTGATCATTCCGCCCTCGCCGGTGGTGAGGAGCTTGCGCGGGTGGAACGACCACGCGGCCACCAGCGCGTCCGCGCCGACCGGACGGCCCTTGTAGACCGAGCCCGCGGCGCACGCGGCGTCCTCGACGACGGCGATCCCCCGCGGCTCGCAGACCGCGCGCACCGCGTCGGCGTCCGCCGGAGTGCCCGCCTGGTGCACCAGGATCACCGCGCGGGTACGGCCGGTCAGGGCCGCCTCCACGGTCTCCGGGGTGAGGTTGGCGGTGGTGGGCTCGACGTCCGCGAAGACGGGAACCGCGCGGAGGTAGCGGACGGCGTTGGCCGTCGCGATGAAGGAGAGCGAGGGCACGACGACCTCGTCGCCCTCCTCCACCCCGGCGAGCAGCAGTGCGAGGTGGAGCGCGGTCGTGCAGGAGGACAGGGCGACGCCGTGGGCGGCGCTCATCCTCGCCGCGAACGCCGCCTCGAACTCCGCGACCCTCGGCCCCTGGGCCACCCAGCCGGACTCCACCGCCGCGGCGACCGCGGCCGCCTCCTCCGGCCCGAACCACGGCTTCATCACGGGTATCACGCCCGTGACACCTCCCTCGTCTCGTTGTCGAGCAGCCCGGCCAGCGCCAGGGCGCGTTGCGACCAGTCGTGCCGCGCGGCGAAGGCCCTGCGGCGCCCGGCCAGGCCGGGGGTGCGCGGCTCCCGCCCCGCCTCCGCGACGGCCCGGGCGAACTCCTCCGGCGAGCGGGCCGTCCTGATCAGCTCCCGGCCGTCCGGCTCGCTCCGCAGCAGCGCGGTGGCCGGCAGTTCGGAGGAGACGACCGCGCGGCCCGCCGCCAGGTACTCCAGCGTCTTCAGCGGAAAACTGGCCTGGTTGAACGGGGTGTCGGCGTACGGCGTCAGTCCCACGTCGATCATCCGCAGGTAGGACGGAAGCTCCGCGAAGGGTTTGTGCCCCACCCATCGGACGGTGGGCCGCCGGATCAGCTCGTCGAACCGGCCGGGGGCGAAGCCCGGCTTCCGGGGGCCGACGAGGAGCAGCGGTCCGGCGGCGGCCACCGCCTCCAGGAACGCGATGTCGGTCCGCTCGTTGATGTTGCCCACGAACCCCGCGACCGGGCCGTCCGCCGGAGTGAAGGGCACGTCCGGCGGAGGCGGCGCGTCGTCCGCATCGGCGTAGGCGGCCACGTCGCAGCCGTTCGGGACCAGCTCGGCGGCCCGCCCGAGCGCGGCGAACCGGTCGCGCAGCGCCGGGCTGACCACCGCGACCGCGTCCGCCTTGCGCAGTTGCCGCGCCTCGGCTCTGATCATGGTCCGCACCGGCAGTCCCATCATCGGGGCGCCGGCCACCAGGTCGTCGGTGGCGTAGAACAGGGTGCGCGCGCCCTCGGCCGTGCCGAGGACGTCGTCGTAGTTCGCGGCGATCACCGCGTCGGCCCGCCGTCCCAGGCCGCGCAGCGCCCGCCGTACCGCACGGCGGGTCAGCGCGACGCCGAGCGGGTAGACGCCCGGCCGGGTGCGCGCGGGCGGCACCCGGACGGTGAGCAGGGTCAGGCCGGGACCCGCCGCGTCCAGCGGCGGGCGTGCCAGCGTGCCCGCCAGCTCCGGCCTCCGCCTGCGGGCCGCGACCGCGACGGGCGGGTTGACGTAGAGCACGTCGCGTCCGGTGGCCAGGCGGTCGGCGATGTGGCGGTCGGTCCCCGCCACGGAGCCGTCGTAGTGGCTTCCCGCGAAGTAGACGAGGAGCCCTTCGCTCACCGCGCCCGGCCACCCGCCGCCGCGTCCGTCGCCTCCCGCCACCAGGCGACGAGGCGGGAGAGCCCCTCCTCCAGGCCGATCTCCGGCTTCCAGCCGAGGAGCTCCACCGCGCGGGAGATGTCGGCGAGCCGCCGCGTGACGTTGTTCACCTGGCGCGGCGGCCCGTACTCCGGCCGCAGGTCACTGCCCATCACGCGGAGCAGGGCCTCGGCGAGGCCGGTCAGGCTGATCTCGGTGCCGCCGGCGATGTTGAAGACCTCGCCGCTCACGTCGGCCGCCGCCGCGGCCAGATTGGCCCTCGCGATGTCCTCGGTGTAGACGAAGTCCATCGTCTGCTTGCCATCGCCGAGGATCAGCGGCGGCTGCCCTCCGGCGATCCGCTCCATCCATCGGATGAGCACTTCCGTGTAGAGCCCGTGGACGTCCATGCGGGGGCCGTAGACGTTGAAGTACCGCAGCGCCACGTAGTCGAGGCCGCGCGTGGCCCGGAAGCTGCGCAGCATGCCCTCGTTGTACAGCTTCGCCGCGCCGTAGAGCGTGTCGTTGTCGTACGGGTGGTGGTTCTCCGAGGTGGGGAAGACCTCGGCCAGGCCGTAGACGGAGGCGGAGGAGGAGGCCACGACCTTGCGCACGCCCGCGTCCACCGCCGCCTCGACCACGTTGAGCGTGCCGTTGACCAGGACGTCGTTGGCCAGGCGGGGCTCCTCCACGCACTGGGTGATGCGGATGGCCGCCAGGTGGAAGACGTAGTCCACGCCCTCGGTGAGGCTCCTGACCAGGTCCCGGTCCAGGATGTCGCCTTCGACCAGGCGCACCGCCCCGCCCGCCTGCGCCAGGTTCTCCCTGCGGCCGCGGACGAGGTTGTCCAGGACGACGATCTCGCCGGCTCCGGCCCGCGCGAGCTGGTCGGCGACGGCCGATCCGATCGTTCCCGCACCTCCGGTGACGAGGCATCGGCTGCCGGTCAGTGCCGGGTACGCGTGTGTCATTGACTCCTCATTCGATTGGTCGGATCACCGAGTGGGGACGGGGGGATGATCACAGTTCGACCCGTACGCCACCATTGTTGAGGCTGCGGGACGCCGCTTCCAGCAAACGCAGGATCCGCAGCCCGGAACGTCCGTCGGTCAGCGGCGCCCGGCCCTCGGCGATGGCGCTCGCGAACTCGCTCATCACCCCGCGCAGGGCCTCGCCTTCGGGCAGGGCCGGCACATGGATGTCACCCAGCCGGTAGGAGATGAGGGCCCGGTGGCGCTCGTCGGGGCCGAGCTCGCCGGGTCGCCGGTCCACGCCCCGGTCGTAGACGCCGACCCGCTGGGAGGGGTTCAGGTCGTCCCAGACGACCGTGCGGCGCGAACCGCCGAGCACCATCGTCCGGATCTTCGTGGGACTCAGCCAGTTGACGTGGATGTGGGCGATGCTCCCGGTGGACAGCCAGAGGGTCAGGTAGGCCACGCAGGTGCGGCCCGCTCCGATCGGATCCGCGCCGTGCGTCGCCACCGCGATCGGCCGCACGTCGTCGGGGAGGACGAAGTCGAGGATGGACAGGTCGTGGGGCGCGAGATCCCACAGGACGTCCACGTCGGGCTGGACCAGCCCGAGGTTGATGCGGACCGAGTCGATGAACTGGACGTCGCCCACGCCGCCGCCGCGGACCAGCTCACGGATGTGCCGGACGGCGGGGGTGTAGCAGTAGGTGTGGTCGAGCATGAGTGCCAGGCCCGATTCCTCGGCCAGCTCGACCAGTTTGCCCGCCTCCTCCGCGTCCGGTGTGAGGGGCTTCTCCACCAGCACGTGCTTGCCGGCTTCGAGCGCGGCGCGGACGAGTTCGAAGTGGGTGGCCGCCGGGGTCGCGATGGCGACGGCGGCCACGGACGGGTCCGCGAGCACCTGCTCGACGGACGCGGTGGCCCGCACCGTGGAGTAGGACCCGAGCACCGACCGGGCTCGGCCGAGGTCCAGGTCGCAGAGCCACTCCAGCCGCAGTGCGGGCGTCGCCTGCGCGTTGCGGACCAGGTTCGGCCCCCAGTACCCGGCGCCGATGACGGCCAGCCCGATCGGTGAAGACACTGTTGTCCCTTCTGTCGAGACACAGGGCGGCGGGCCGCGCCGCTTCCCGGCACGGCCCGCCGCCTCTGCCTAGGGGTGGAAGACGACGTCGACCCAGTAGTTGGCGCCGTTGTAGGTGTTCTGCGGGAACTGGGACGCGCCGCCGTAGGCGTACACGCCGTTTCCGGCGGATCCGCCGCCGTTGGCGAGCGCGGTCAGGTGGCCGTTGACGGCGGGACCGGAGTTGAAGTAACCCCCGTCTCCCGAGTAGTGGCCGTTCGGCGCGTAGTAGGACGCGACGTACGTCGTGCCCGCGGCGATCGGCACCGGGGTGGTGAACAGCAGCGTCTGCCAGCCGCCGGACGTCTCGGCGGAGAAGGTGCCGGTGGCGAGGCGCGTGCCGTCGGCCGCCCACAGGCTGCCGATGTGCGTTCCACTGTTGCCCGGGCCCTTGTAGAAGCGGATCCCGGTGATCTCACCGGCCACGTCGGACCGGAACTTGACGCCCACCTCGATGCCCGAGGCGTCGTTCTCGGCCACGTTGCCGGGAACGGCGTCGCTCTCCCAGATGGAGCACGGGCAGGCTCCGGTCGTCGTGAACGACCACTGGGTCTGCACCATGGTGTTGCCCGCGTCGTCCTTGGCTCCGCTCACCCGCACCGTGTACTGCTTGCCGTCGCCCAGGGCGGCGGCCGGTGTGAAGGTGAGCACCTTCCTGGCCGGGTCGAGCGAGGCGCCGCCGCTGACCAGCACGCCGCCCGGCCCCTCCACCGTGATCACCGGGGTGCCGGTCTGCACGGCCTCGCTGAAGGTCGCCCTGATGGCGGTGGAGGCCGGGACGCCGGTGGCGGCGTCGGACGGCGCCTTACGCGCGACGGTCGGCGCGGCGACGTCCGGCGGCACCGAGAACATCACGTCGACCCAGTAGTTCGAGGCCCCCCACGACCCGGTGGGGAACCGCCGGGAGCCGTAGGCGTACACGCCGTTGCCCCCCTCCTGGCCGTTGCCCAGCGCCGTGAGCGGCCCCCGGGTGACGGCCGAGGACAGCCCGGAACTCGTCACCGCGTAGTTGCCGGCCATGGTGTGGTACGACGCGACGTAGGTGGTGCCCTCGGTGACCGGCACCGGCGAGGAGAAGGTCACCTCCTGCCAGCCGAGGGTCGACTCGTTGTTGAAGGTGGCCGAGGCGAGGGCGGTGCCCGCGGCCGACCAAAGGGTCCCGATGTGGGTACCGGTGTTCGCCACGCCCTTGTAGAAGCGGATGCCGGTGATAAGACCGTCGACGGAGGCGCGGAACTTCACACCGAGCTCCACCTCGCTGGGGTCGTTCGTGCTCGCCGTCGCGGGAAGGGCGAGGTCGTCCCAGATGGAGCAGGGGCACTGCCCGGGGGGCAGCGTCGCCTTCGCCGTGACGAAGGTGAAGCTGTAGGTCCCCTGCATGGTGTTGCCCGCCGTGTCCTTGGTCCCGCTGACGGCCACGGTGTAGCCGGTGTTCGCGGCGAGCGCCCCCGACGGGGTGAAGGTCAGCTTGGCGGCCGAGCCGTCGAGTGACGCCGTGCCGGGGATCGTGACGCCGCCCGGGCCCTTGACCGTGAGCGTCCCGAAGCCGCTCTGGATCGGCTCGTTGAACGTGACCGTCGGGGTCGCGTTCGTCGGCACGCTGGAGGAGCCGGCGTACGGCGTCGCGTTGACGACGCTCGGCGGGAACGTGTCCTGGGTGGCGAACACGACGTCCACGCCGTAGTCGCCGCCCCGGTAGGAGCTGTTGGGGAATCCGGCGCCCATCCGGTAGACACCGTTGCCGTCGGCTTCCGCGGTGCTGGGCGCGGTCAGCGGCGCCCGCGAATACGACTGGCCCCAGAAGGCTCCGGGGGTCGAGGAGTAGCGCCCCGCCGGCGCGTAGTAGGAGGCGACGTAGGTGGTGCCCGCGGTCACGGTGACGGCGCCGGGGAAGACCAGCGTCTGCCATCCGGTCGCGGTCTCGTTGACGAACGTGCCGGTGGCGAGGAGCGTTCCGTCGGTCTTCCACAGGGAGCCCGTGTGGGTCCCGCTGTTGCCCGTGCCCTTGTAGAACCTGACGCCGGTGACCCAGCCGTTGACCGACGGGCGGAACTTCACGCCGAGTTCCAGGGCCGAGGTGTCGGTGCCCGTCGGGATCGACGGGACGTAGGAGGGCGGGTAGAGGCTGCACGGGCACTTGACGGTCACGTTGCGCCCGGCGCCGGGTGTCTCCAGGTTGGCGCTGTCGTCGACCGCCCGGCTCTTGATGTTCACCGTGCCGGACCCGGTGGCCGTCCAGGTGTAGGACCAGCTCTCACGGCCGTTCGCGGGATGCCACGTTGCGCCGCCGTCGGTGGAGACCTCCACGCCGCCGACCCTGCCGCCGCCCGAGTCGGACGCGGTCCCGGTGACGGTCACCGTGGCGCCGCTGTTCAGCGACGCGTTGAGCAGCGGACTGGTGATCGTCGACGTCGGGGCGGTGTGGTCGGACGACGCGGCGGCCGCGTCGAGGTCCGGCATCAGCGAGGCGGGCTGCACGCCCATGTCGGCCAGGACGTTGACCGTGGCCTGCTGCATGTTCGGGTCGGCGGCCGGGGTGTCGCCGTCGTGCTCGGCGTCGAGGCCCCACGCCCACTGGACGGTGCCCGCGCCGAACACGAGGGCTCCGCTCGCCGCGCGGTACATCGTCAGACTGTGGGTGGCGGTGCCGTCCGCCACGTTCGTGCCCCAGTCCTGGATCTTCGCCGGGACGTCCACCGTCGTGCTCGACATGCGGAACAGACCGGCGGGACGCGACCCGTTGTCCACGTCCTCGTCCCACTCGTATCCGAGCGTGCCGTCGGGCAACGTCGTGGGCTGACCGAGCAGGGCGCGAGTGGCCAGGTTCGTGTTGCGCCAGAGCCGCAGCCTGCCCTCGGCGGCGGGGACGGTCATGGCGTAGGTGCAGCAGTTGACCGTCCACAACGTACCGGTGAGGCTGTTCTCCGGCTTGCCGCCGTCGGCCGGCGGGCTGAAGCGCGGATCGCGCCAGGTGCCCGTCCAGGTCCCGGACGGATCGGTCTTCGCGTTGTCGTGGGTTTCCTTGTAGCTGACCAGCGTCCGGTACGGGGCGTCGCCGGCGCCGTTCTCCCACCGGGTCTTCCAGAAGACCTCGTTGCCGCTGAAGAACGCGAGGTTGACCCCGGCGTCCCTGGCCGCGGTGAAGGCGTCGCGCTCGGCCCCCGACCAGTACTCGTCGTGGCCGACCGACAGCAGGGTCCTGTGGTGCAGCAGCGCGCCGGGGTTCCGGGCCACGTCCATGCTGCCGACGTAACTGATGTCGTACCCGTTGCGCTCCAGGAAGCGGACCATCGGGTACTCGGCGTTGAACAGGTAGTCCCGGGCGGTCGTGCCGACACGGTTGTGGAACGGGCGGTTGTAGCTCACCTTGACGGCGCGGCCCGTGGCCGTGTTGGCACTGCCAGAGTACAGGCTGTTGCCGCCCCAGTCGTTGTACGCCTGCCAGGTGGTGTCGGAGGTCTTGAAGAGCAGGGCGCTGGTGCTGGCGTCGTTACGCACCACGAACACGATCTTGTTGCCGTCGGTCGTGCCGTCCGTACGCACGAGGTGGGCGAAGTAGATGCCCGAGATCTGGCCGGACGGGACCACCCAGCTCGCCACGGTGTTCCAGGAGCACTCGGTGAGACCGGTGGTGTCGTTGGTGGGGCAGGTGGCCGGGTTGGCCCGGGCGACGGCGACGTTCGGCGTCAGCTCCGTGACGAACCGCGCGCCGTTGCCCTGGTAGTAGCCGAGCCGGTAAATCTTCACCGTGAACGCCGTGGCGCTCGTACGGATCTTGAAGTTGACCGTGGCGCCGGAGGCGACGCTGAATTGGTCGGAATATCCCTCAATAGTGGATCCGTCGGATGTATCGCGCTCTGAATCCCATTCGTCCGGAGATGTCCCCGAAATCTCATTTTCGCAGGTAATCGCGTTTCCACCTGGGCCGCAGGCCCCCGCGGCCTGCGCCGGAACGGGAATCGCGAACACGGCGAACAGCGCGCCGAGGATGGCGACTCGAAGTCTCATTGACGTTCCTTACAAAGTAGGTGCCGCAGGCGCATCGGACGCCGGACGTACACCAGAGAAAACCCACATAATCGACGTCACCTGAGCCACATCGGTTTACCGGTATGAGGGACCAGATGGAGCGATCCATCGCTCACCCCGCCACGGCGGGGGAACGGGCGTCGCGCAGGAGCGGACGGGGCGCCCCGGAGCCGTCGGCGGGCACGGTGTAGACGTCGGTGGTGTTCTCGCCGCGTACCCGTGCGTACATCACGTCGTGGTCGTCGAGCCAGGCCGCCTGGTCGTCGACGGAGGCGGTCTCGGCCAGTTCGACGTCGCGTCCGCTGCGCAGATCGAGGACGTGCAGCCGCCAGATCGCGGTGCCGTCGGCGACCCGCTTCTTGTAGACGACCCGCGTCCCGTCCGGGGACAGCGACGGGCACTCGACGTTCTCCCGCACCGTCTCCATCCGGCGCCTCGCGAAGTCGCCCCGCACCAGATAGGTGGAGCCCCCGGTCGACACCGTCGCGTAGAAGCGGTTGTCGTCGTGGTCGAAGGTGACCCCCCAGTAGTTCAGGTCGGCCGGCCGGTGCACCTTGCCCTTCATCACCAGCGTGAACGCCTCCAGGTTCTCGACGAGGGCGCCGGTCCTGGTGTCGAGGACGCCGGTGCGGGTCGAGAAGCCAAGGCCGGCGTAGGAGTCCCCGTTGACGAAGACCGTCCAGGAGACCATGCGGCCGGTCGGCGACACGCGGGCGCGGCTCGGCGCCCCCGGCAGCTCGATCCGCCGCGTCTCCCGCAGCCGGGCGTCCACCATGACCGCGTAGAACCTGGCCACCGCCGAGCGCACCGCCGTCAGGCAGACGCCCGAACCGGCCGCCGTGTAGAAACGCACGCACTCCAGCCCCGACACCTCCCGGGGTCCGTCCGCGGGCACCGGACCGGACGGCAGGCCGGTGGAGGCCACCTTTCCGCCACCCGCCCCGGCGGTCACGAACACCAACCGGCCGCGCCCGTCGAGGTCGACCCGGCCGGGCCGGGAGGACGCCGCGGCCGCCGTCGTCTCCTGCCGCACCCGCTTCGCCGCGTTGGCCGTGTAGACCCACGCCGCGACCGCCAGAAGGACCGTCGCGGCCGCCAAGGCCACCAGACGCGTCCGCGTGCTCATCGTCACTTCTCCGCTTTCCGCCCCTGGCATCCGGCGTCTCGCGAAGCGCTCGCCGTGCCCTGCCCGACGGCCGCCAGGGCTGTTTCAGTGCTGATCGGGCGCTTTCCGCCGCCTGTTTCAGGCGAGGGCGAGCAGCCCCGCGTCCTCCACGTACCGCTCGCCCGTCTCCGGACAGATCCATCCGCCGTCCGAGGACGGCGTGAGCGGCCGGCCCGCTCGCCCGACCCATCCGATCCGCCGCGCCGGGTTGCCCGCGACCAGCGCGAAGTCGGGCACGTCCCGGGTCACCACCGCGCCGGCGGCGACCAGCGCGTACCGGCCGATCGTCCGTCCGGCGACGATCACGGCCCGCGCTCCGACGGCCGCCCCCTCCCGCACCTGGACGCCGCGGGCCTCCCAGTCCCCGTCGCGCTTGAGCCGTCCGGTCAGGTCGGCCGAGCGCGGGTAGAGGTCGTTGGTCAGCACGGCAGCCGGGCCGATGAAGACGCCGTCCTCCAGCACCGCGGGCTCGTAGACGAGCGCGTAGTTCTGGACCTTCACGTTGTCGCCCAGCACGACGCCGGGGCCGACGTACGCCCCCCGTCCGAGGATGCAGGAGACGCCTATCCGCGCCTTCTCGCGGACCTGCGCGAGATGCCAGACCCGGGTCCCCCTGCCGATCGCCGCGCTCGGGTCGACGTCCGCCGAAGGGGCGATAACGGGTTCCTCGGTAGTCATGCCACTCCTCGGGTGTTCGGTGAATAATCCGGTCCATGACCGAGACCGTCCCGGCCGCCATGACCGTCGTCGTCCCGGCGCACAACGAGGCCACCGTGATCGGGCGGCTGCTCTCCGGGCTGCTCCGTGACGCCGAGCCGGGCGAGATGGACGTCGTCGTGGTCGCCAACGGCTGCACGGACGGCACCGCGGACGTCGCCCGCGGCTTCCCGGGGGTCCGCGTGCTGGAGACGCCCGTGCCGTCCAAGCGCGAGGCGCTGCGCAAGGGCGCCGCCGCGGCCTGCGTCTTCCCGATCCTCTACGTGGACGCGGACGTCGAGCTCGGCACGACCGACGCGCGGGCGATGTGCGCCACGCTGAGGGCCGACGGCGTCCTCGCCACGGCACCCGAGCGCGCGCTCCCGCTGGCGGACCGGCCCTGGCCGGTGCGTTCCTACTACGCCGTCTGGAGCCGCCTGCCCGAGGTGCGGGCGGGGCTGTTCGGCCGGGGCGTCATCGCCGTCGGCGAGGAGGGTCAGGCGCGGCTCGACGCCCTCCCCTCCGTCATGGCCGACGACCTGGCGGCCTCCCTGGCGTTCCAGCCGCACGAGCGGGCGGTGACGGGGACGGCGAGGGTCGTGGTCCACCCGCCGCGCACCCTCGGCGACCTGATCCGCCGGCGGGTCCGCGCGGTGACCGGAGTGGCGGAGCTGGACGGAAGCCCGGGCGGGCGGACGGCGCGGACCGGGGTGCGCGACCTCGTGGGCATGGCCCGCTCCCCCCGGCTGGTCCCCCACCTCGCCGTGTTCCTCGCGGTGACCCTGCTCGCCCGCACCCGTGCCCGTCGCGCCGTACGGCGCGGGGACTTCACCACCTGGCTCAGGGACGACAGCAGTCGCTGACGCCGTCCCGCCGGCGTCGCGGAGGCCGGTCATGACGGCGATCGGGACGGCCATCCCCGCGTCCACTGCGCCCTGGCGGCCCACAGCGCGCGCCAGTCGTCCCGGCGCGACGTGGGACGCCCCTGCCTGGTCGCGTCGGGCGGGCTCATCCATCTGCTCAGCACCGCCCGCAGGAGCACCCCCGACTTCAGCAGCAGGACCGCCGCCCACCGCGTGCCGGGCGTGAAGTGCCGCCGGATCAGGGTGACCTTCCCCGTGTGCAGCATGACCTGCTTGCGCAGACTGCTCGACGAGAGGCCGCCCGGGTGCACGAACGCCGCCGTGGAGGTGACCATCGGGTGGTAGCCCATCCGCGCCGCCCGCAGGCAGAGGTCGGCGTCCTCGCCGTACATGAAGAACGCGCGGTCGAACCCGCCGAGCTCGTCCCAGGCATGCCGGTCCACCAGCATCATCGCCCCCGTGACGATCGGCACGCGCGACTCCTCCGGAGCGCCGCCCGGCGCCGGGGCGGCCCACGGCCGGGGCGTCTCGGGGTCGAGAAGCCGGTGGCCGGGGAAGGCCGTGCTCAGGCCCAGGCCGAAGCAGAGCGCCGACCACAGCGTCGGCCGGCCCCACCACGAGCGCGGGTCGCTCTCCCCGCTCTCGGTGACGCATCTGCCGCCGATGATCCCTGCGTGGGGGTGCCGCCGCGCCGCCTCGAGCAGCGCGGTGACCGCGCCGGGCTCCAGCTCCGCGTCGGGGTTGACGAACAGCAGATGCCCGCCCCTCGCGATCCGGGCGCCGGCGTGACATCCCCCGGCGAAGCCGTCGTTCTCCTCGCGGGCCACGATGCGGGCGCCGGGCGCCGCCCCCCGCACCACGTCCACCGTGTCGTCGCCGGAGGCGTTGTCCACGACGACGAGCTCTCCCGTGATCCCCTCGCCCCGCGCGTGTTCGAGCGCCCTGTCCACGGCTTTCAGGCAACCGGTCACGTAACCCGCGCTGCGGTAGGTCACCACGATCACCGAGACGCCCAGATCCGGCCGGGCGGGCCTCGGCGCCGCAGCGCTCGCCCCCCTCATCCGCTCCAGCGCGGTCATGCGGATGAACGCCCCGTTCGTGCGGAGATAGCGCGGCCCTAATCGCCGGGGCTCCTGGAGCAGCCGGTAGAGCCACTCCAGCCCGGCCCGCTGCCAGGCGAGGGGAGCCCGCCTGACGACCCCTGCCAGCACGTCGAAGGAGCCGCCCACGCCATGCACCACGCAGGCGCCGGTGCGTTCGCCCCAGGTCTCGAGGAACCTCTCCTTCCTGGGCGACGACATGCCGAGGAAGAGCAGGTCGGTGCCCGCCGCGCGGATCTCCTCGGCCACGGCGCCCGCCTCCTCGTCCGAGAAGTAGCCGTCCCTGGCTCCCGCCACGACCAGACCGGGGTGGCGCCGGCGGATCTCCGCGAGCAACGCGTCGAGCACCTCGCGGGTCGCTCCGAGGAAGAACACCCGGTGGCCGCGGCGCTCGCTCTCCCCGAGCAGTGACGTGAACAGGTCGATGCCGGCCACCCGCTCCGGCAGGGACCGGCCGAGCAGCCGGGCGGCCCACACGACCGCCTGCCCGTCGGCCAGGATCATGTCGCACTGGACGACGGACCGCCGCAGTTCCGGCTGGGCCCGCATGTGCACGAGCTTCGCAGCGTTCACCATGCCGATCGACAGGAACGAGCGCGTCTCGACGGCGGACACGCACCGTTCGACCGCGTCCCGCAGCGTGAGCGGATCGATCGGCGTCCCGAAGACCACGGCGGGCGCCCTCACTTCGCGAGCTCCTCGAACAACCAGGCGTAGAGCAGCCACCCCAGCTCGTACGGCCGGCACTCGTGGTCGACCGCCACGGGCGGATAGACCCTGTCGAGCACGCCGATCCGCGTGCCCCTGCTGACCGCCGTGGACATCGCGCGTACGCCTCTGACGAGTTTGCGGGGATCCTCCCGGGCGGCCTTACGCCAGGTCAGGCCGAGCTCTTCGACGATCAGTTCCTCGCCGGTCTCCGGTCGCCCGGTCATCCAGCCCAGCCCCAGGCGGATCGCGTCGAGGTGCGACGTGCCGCCCGCGTCCGCGAGGTCGAGCAGCGCCATCGGCGCCATGGACAGCTGGTGGACGCTGTACACCGGGTAGCCCTCGACCACTTCACCCGTACGGGCGTCGTAGTGCCACCACCACTGGCCCTGCGGTCCCTGGACCCCGCAGATGCCCGCCGCCACGCGCTCGGCGGCGGCGAGCGCCTCCGGGTCGCCGCCGCTCACGACGTGCAGCCGGGCGAGGGCCTGCAGCGGGTAGACCTGGTCGGCGAAGCAGCCGACATGAGCCCGGTACCAGGGCGCGGACCCGATCACATGACGGTAGAGCCGGTCCTCGCCGAGCCCCGCAAGGAGGCGCCCGCGAGCCTTCCGGAGGCGTTCGCCGAGGCCGGAGGTCTCCCCGGCCGCCGTCGCCGCGGCCAGCGCGGAGAGCGCCCACGCGGCCTCGACCGTCGGGACCGGTCCGTCGAGGGCGTCCTCGACCTCGGCCAGCCGGGCGAGGGCGAGGCCGAGGTCGCCGTGCCCGCTCTCGGCCGCGGCCCAGCAGATCAGCGCCACGTCGCCGAGTCCGGTCACCTCCGGCAGGCGCTTGACCAGGTGCCCGGTCAGGTCGAGGGCGGTGTCGCCGGCGAGCGCGGCGCGCTGCCCGTCCTCCGGCAGAGCCGCGACGCCGAGCGCGACGATGGCGCTGTACCTGATGCTGCGCCCCTCAGGCACCGCCGTCCACCGTCCGTCGGGTCCGCGCCGGCCACGGCGGGTGAACACGAACTCTCCGTCGGAGTAGCCCGGAGGAAGCCCGCGGATCGACAGGGCGACCATGCGGTCGACGAGGTCGGCGGCGGCGGGGTCGGCGGCGCGGAGCCGATCGAGACGGGTCACAGCTCAGCCCTCCGGCGGCCGTACGACGTACCGCGATGTCTACTCTTCACCGGTACCTCCATTTCTGGGGAGAACGAGGAAGGCGGCCACGAGCGTGATCGCCAGCCCGGCCGCCATGACGCCCACGGCGGCCCGCGGCCCGAGCCAGGACCACAGGACGCCGAAAATCCAGGAGGCGGCCATCGCGGCGAGCGCCTGGCCGGTCTGCACGACGGCGAGCCCGGTGGCCCGGCGCCGTTCGGGGAGGAGCGGCCCGGCGAGCGCGCTGACCACGCCGTCCGTCGCCGCGTAGCCGAGCCCTCGCAGAAGCAGCACGGCCACGGACACCACCGGATGGTCCGCGGCGAGCACCAGGAGGTAGCAGGCGAGCAGCGCGCCGTACCCTCCGAGGACGACCTTCGGCCGGCCGAGACGATCCGCGAGCCGGCCGGCGGGCACGGCGGCGAGGAGATAGGACGCGGACACGACGACCGGCAGCAGCGGCAGCCACCGCGCGGCGACGTCGAGCCGCTCCAGCACGAGGAGATAGAGGAAGGCGTCGCTGATCGTCGTCAGCGACAGGGGCACGACGGCGAGGAGCACCCGCCGGAAGGGCCCGGGACCGAGCAGCGCCGTGGCCTGGGCCAGCGAGACCCGCGCGCGCCCGCGCGCCACCCCGTCCGGCTCCCGGACGAACAGCACGAGCACCAGCACGCCGAGGACGGCCACGCAGAAGCTGGTGACGAAGACGGCGTCATAGGAGTTGAGCGCCAGTTCCAGCACGCCGAAGGCGACGAGCGGACCGGCGAGGGCTCCCGCGGTGTCGAGCGCGCGGTGCACGCCGAAGGCGCGGCCCTGCGCCTCGTACGGCGCGCTCAGCGAGATGATCGCGTCACGCGGGGCCGTCCGCAGGCCCTTGCCCGCCCGGTCGACGCCGATGACGAGCCCGAGGAGGGGCGCCGACCTGCCGGCCAGCAGGAACCCGAGCTTGGTCACCGCCGAAAGGGCGTAGCCGGCTCCGGCGACCGCCTTACGCCGCCGGAACCGGTCCGCGACGTGTCCCCCGGCGAGGCGCAGCACGGCGGTGGCGCCCGTGTACACCCCGTCGAGCATCCCGAACTGCACCGTGCTCATGCCCAGGCCGAAGACGAGGTAGAGCGGCAGGATCGCCGTGACCATCTCGGACGAGACGTCCGTCAGCAGGCTGACCATCCCGATCGCCAGGACGTTGCCCGTGACGACCCGCAGCGGACGCCGTCCGGACGGCCGTTCGTCCCGGGGCCGCGTGTCCCCCGTTCGCGCCTCGGACAGGTACATGTCAGGCCACCAGCGAGGGCCAGGCGGCGTGCAGCGCGTCCCGCCAGTGGCGGATCGGCGCCAGCCCCGCCCGGGACCAGGCGGCGTGGCCGAGCACGCCGAAGGCGGGCCGGGGAGCCGGTCGCGGGAAGGCGGCGGAGGCCACCGGGCGCACCCGGTCCGGGTCGGCGCCGAGCAGCGTGAACACCTCGCGGGCCAGGCCGTGCCAGGAGGTGCTCGCGGAGCTCGTGCCGTGGTAGACGCCGGGGGGCGCGCCGGCCCCGATCATCCGGATGATCTGGTGGGCCAGGTCGTCCGTCCAGGTCGGCTGGCCGAACTGGTCGTCCACCACGTCGACGGTCGGCCGCTCGCCCGCCAGCCGGATCATGGTGCGGACGAAGTTCCCGCCGGTCGCGCCGTACAACCACGCCGTGCGCACGACGTAGCCGGAGTCGGGCAGCGTCTTGAGGACCGCCTGTTCGCCCGCGAGCTTGGTGCGCCCGTAGGCGTTCAGCGGAGCCGTCGGCGCGTCCTCCGCGTACGGCCGCCGCGCGGTGCCGTCGAAGACGTAGTCGGTGGACGGCTGCACGAGCCGCGCGCCCACCTCCCCGCACGCCTCGGCGAGGACCCGCACGGCGTCGCCGTTGACGGCGAGCGCCTCCTCCTCATGGATCTCCGCGTCGTCGACGGCGGTCCAGCCGGCGCAGTTCACCACCACGTCCGGCCGCAGTTCGCGGACGGCCGGCCGCACGGCCGCCGGGTCGCGCAGGTCCAGCCGGGCACGGTCCAGCGGCACGACCTCGTGCCGTCCGGCCCGCAGCACGGCGACCAGGGTGCTGCCGAGCATGCCGCCGGCACCGGTGATCAGCCATCGGGGGGTCATCAGGTTCGCTCTCGGGGTGCTCGGGTCGGTGCCGTGTCGTCGTGGGCGGCGTCGTCGTTGGCGGTGTCGTCGTCGGTGTCAGGGCCGGGCCTGCTTGAGGGGGCGCCACCAGTCCGCGTTTTCGACGTACCAGCGGACGGTGGCGTCGAGGCCCTCGTCGAACGCGATCCGGGGTTCGTAGCCCAGGGCGCGCAGCTTCGTGTCGTCCAGGGAGTAGCGGCGGTCGTGGCCCATGCGGTCGGCGACCCGCTCGACCCTCTCCCACTCCGCCCCGAGCGCGGCGAGCAGCTTCTCGGTGAGCCGCAGGTTCGTCAGCTCCGCCGTGCCGGCGACGTGGTAGACCTCACCCGGCTGCCCGACCTCGGTCACGAGCCGGATCGCCCGGCAGTGGTCGTCGACGTGGATCCAGTCCCTGATGTTGCCCCCGTCGCCGTAGAGGGGCACCTTCAGCCCCTCCAGCAGGTTGGTGATGAAGAGGGGGATCACCTTCTCCGGATACTGGTAGGGCCCGTAGTTGTTGCCGCACCGGGTGACGGAGACCGGAAGCCCGTAGGTCACCCCGTAGGCCAGGGCGACCAGGTCTCCCCCCGCCTTCGCGGCCGCGTACGGCGAGCGCGGGCGCAGGGGCGCGGACTCGTCCCAGGACCCGGAGTCGATCGACCCGTACACCTCGTCGGTCGAGACGTGCACGACCTTCCCGACCCCCGCGTCGAGGCACGCCTGCATCAGCGTCTGCGTGCCGAGGACGTTCGTCCGCACGAACGGCGCGGCGCCCGCGATCGACCTGTCGACATGGGATTCGGCGGCGAAGTTGATCACGAGGTCGTGGCCGGGAACCACGTGCGCCAGCAGCTCCGCGTCGCAGATGTCGCCGTGCACGAAGTCGAAGCGCCCTGACACGGGCTCCAGGTTCGCCGGGTTGCCCGCGTACGTGAGCGCGTCCAACACGGTGATCTTGTCATTGGTCTCGGCGGCGGCCATCCGGACGTAGTGG
The DNA here is from genome assembly GCF_005864065.1 of Microbispora triticiradicis. Classification (NCBI taxonomy): domain Bacteria; kingdom Bacillati; phylum Actinomycetota; class Actinomycetes; order Streptosporangiales; family Streptosporangiaceae; genus Microbispora; species Microbispora triticiradicis. The sequence goes on from NZ_VANP01000001.1 coordinate 190,692, forward strand.
GAGCCGATGAAGCCGGCGCCGCCGGTGACGAGCACTCTCATGGGGAGATCTGCACCTTACTGTGATCACCGAGCACGAGCCGGTGCGCCTTGGGCGTGTTGGGGGCCGGAGTGACCTCGACGTCGTGTCCGATGAGCGAGGCCTCGATCCGTCGCACCCCCTGGATCGACGCACGGGCAAGCACGATGGAGTACTCGATCTCGCTGTCCGTCAACCGGCAGTCCTCCCCCACCGAGGTGAAGGGACCGACGTAGGAGTCCGTGACGACGGTCCGGGGGCCGATGATCGCGGGACCCACGATACGGGAACCGCGGACCGACGCGCCCGCCTCCACCACCACCCTGCCGATGAGCTCGCAGTCGCGGACCTCGCCGTCCACCCGGGGCTCCACCGCTTCGAGCACGAGGCGGTTGACCTCCAGCATGTCGGCGACGTTGCCGGTGTCCTTCCAGTACCCGGAGATCACCTCGGGCTCGACGTCGTGCCCGGTGTCGATGAGCCACTGGATGGCATCGGTGATCTCCAGTTCGCCCCGCCCGGACGGCTTGAGTTCGGCGACCGCCTCGTGCACGACCGGGGTGAACAGATAGACCCCCACGAGCGCGAGGTCGCTCTTCGGAGCGCGGGGCTTCTCCTCGAGTCCGACGACGCGTCCCCGCGCGTCCAGTTCTGCGACCCCGAACTGACGCGGGTCGGAGACCTGGGTGAGCATGATCTGGGCGCTCGGGCGCCGGGCACGGAAGCGCCGGACCACCCCGTCGATGCCGCCGACGACGAAATTGTCGCCGAGGTACATGACGAAGTCGTCGTCGCCCAGGTAGTCGCGGGCGATCAGCACCGCGTGCGCCAGTCCGAGCGGCGCCTCCTGGCTCAGGTAGGTGACGTCGAGCCCGAAGGCCGAGCCGTCCCCGACCGCGGCCTCTATCTCGGCGCGGGTGTCGCCCACCACGATGCCGGCCTCCCGGATCCCCGCGGCCGCGATCGCCTCCAGGCCGTAGAACAGGACGGGTTTGTTGGCCACCGGAACCAGTTGCTTCGCCCGTGTGTGGGTGATGGGTCGTAACCTCGTCCCGGCTCCGCCGGCGAGCACGAGGGCCTTCATGTCAGTAGGCCCCTCTTCCCCCGGTCACCGCGGACCACGTCTTCCACAGCACCTGAAGATCCATCATGAGCGACCAGTTCTCCACGTAGCGCAGGTCCAGCCGGACCGACTCCTCCCAGGACAGGTCCGATCTGCCGCTCACCTGCCACAACCCCGTCATGCCCGGCCGGACGACCAGGCGCCGGTGCACGTCCGTGCCGTACTGGTCGACCTCGGCGGGCAGCGGCGGACGCGGCCCGACCAGCGACATCTCTCCTCGCAGCACGTTGATGAGCTGCGGCAACTCGTCCAGGGAGTAGCGGCGGAGCAGGTGCCCGACCCGCGTGATCCGTGGATCGTTCCGAATCTTGAACAGCACGCCGTCCGACTCGTTGGACTGCTCCAGGACCAGCTTGAGCCGCTCGGCGTCGACGACCATGGTGCGGAACTTCAGCATGTCGAACTCCCGGCCGTACCGGCCGATGCGCGTCTGCCGGAACAGCGCGGGACCGGGACTGGTCCCGCGGACGAGCGCCGCGATGACCAGCATCGGGACGAGGAGGACCAGGAGAAAGGCCGCGGCCACGATCCTGTCGAAGGCGTTCTTGACCAGCCGTCGCGATCCTTCGAGCTCGGGGTGCTCGACGTGCAGCAGCGGCATTCCCGCGACCGGGCGGACGCTGATGCGCGGGCCGGCGACGTCCATCAGGGCCGGAGCGACGAAGAGGTCGGTGCCCCCGGACTCGATGGCCCAGGCGAGGCGGCGCAGCGCGGCGCCGTGGAGTTCGGGGCACGCGAGGACCGCGACCGCCTCGGCGTCGACCTTGTCGACCACGGCGGCCACGTCCCGGAAGTCCCCGAGCACGGGCACGCCGTCGATGTCGGAGCGCTGTCTCCGGAACTGCCTGTTCGGCAGGCATGCGGCCACCACCCGCATGCCGTGGTACGGCTGCCGCCGCAGCTGCAGCACCAGCTCCTGGACGGACTGCCGGTGTCCCACGGCCACGACCCGCCGCATGTACTCGCCCCTGGAGCGCAGGCGGTGCAGCCTCTTCCGCATCCGGTGCCGGAAGAACAGCGTCAGCACCGTGGCGAGCGGCAGCATCGCCATGACGTAGCTCCGGGCCACCATGGTCTGCGTCAGATATGCCCCGATCGCGACGGTCGCGGTGAGCCCGAGCCCACCCTGGGCCACCGAGCGGAACTCCGCCGTGCCCTCGCCGTGAGCGCGTGCCCGATACCCGCCCGCGAGGCCGACGACCAGAGGCCAGCCGAGCGTCAGGGTGGCGCCGAAGACGAGGTCGTAAACCGGGATGTAGGCCCCCAGCTGGAGCCGGGTCAGCTCGACTCCGCAGAAGGCCAGGGCCCCGCACAGGAAATCCCCCGCCGTGAGGAGCCTGCGAAAGGACCGCTCCGACACCCTTGCCGGGAGCCGGACGCCGAGGCCGCGGGGAATCACCCCCAGTTCCGCCAACTCTAACCGCGATTCCATGTCACCACGCCCAAGTAGCCAGACTGCGCAGGAAGATGACGCACCCCTCGTCACACAGGTTGACGCACAACTCATCTTTTTTCAGGGACGGGGAGCATGCACGAGCCTGATGGTAGACAGCGACCGCTCAGTACGGAATGTACGTGATCTGTCCACAGTTGGCCGGGTGAATTCGCGTTTTGGACTTGACGGGAACGTTCCAATATGCCCCTCGCGTCGGTCATCGCACAACACCACTGACTTATACATCAGATCCTCGTCTATGATCTCCGCGTGGCGAGGGCGGGACAGCGGGTGAAGGCCGGAGCCGGAGTACGGCCGGCCGAGCGATTCGCTTCCCACCACGACCCGACCGCGGCGACCGGTGGATGTCCGCTTCGGAACACGTCCGCCGCGTGGAACCGAGCATTGGACGACTCGTGACGACATCCGGTCAGTTACCTCTCACAGTGACTCCACCGCCGCGGACGTCGCGCCGGCGCAAGGTGCTGATCGCCGTGACCCTCGCGCTCCTCCTCCCGCCGGCGGCCCTCTTCGCGGTGCTGATGCAGCGCCAGCACGTGTACGACGCCAACCTCCGGCGGGTGCAGCAGGTGTTCCCCGAGGAGTCGGACCGACCGGCCAGAGCCATTGGAACCGCCCAGAACTGGCTGGTCGTCGGCGCGGACAAGCGGCCGGGGGAGAGCGGCTTCCAGCGGTCGGACAGCCTGATGATCGCGCATGTCCCCGCCGACCGGAAGCGAATCTTCCTGATCGGCATACCTCGTGACTCGTATGTGACCATCCCGGGCCACGGGCACGACAAGATCAACGCAGCCTACGCGTACGGCGGCCCGCGCCTGCTCGTCCGGACGGTGGAGCGACTGGTCAAGGTCCGGATCGACCACTTCGTCGCGCTGGATTTCGACGGCTTCATCGACATGAGCACGGCGTTGGGCGGCGTCGACGTCTATGTGGCCCGCCAGGTGCACGACCCCGCGAACAAAATTACCTGGCCGCAAGGAAACGTACATCTGGAGGGCGAGCGCGCGTTGCTATTCGTCCGCCAGCGTTACGGACTACCCGGTGGGGATTTCGACCGCATTAAACGGCAGCAGGCCTTCTTACGGGCGGTGGCCGAAAAGGTGGTCAGCAAGGGAATGCTGACCAATCCGTTCGCAGTGGACAAGTTCCTCCAGGCTTTGACGCGATCCCTGTCGGTGGACGCCGGGGTGGACATGAAGACCCTGAGGGGCCTGGCGCTCGAACTCCGCGACATACGCGGCGGCGACCTGCTGTCGGCCACCTACCCCGTCGCCGGCACGGGCACGGTCAAGGGGGCGAGCGTCGTCCGCCTGAACGCGAAGGAGGGCGCCAAGCTCACCGACGCCCTGCGGAACGACACGCTGGAGCGCTACTTCGCCGACCGGGGCGGGCTGAACGAGTCCTCCTTCGTCAGGTGACCCCGCTCGTTCAGTCGTACTCCAGGTCGGGCAGGGGCGAGGGCGGCTCCGGGCTGCGCCACACCACGACGTAGTCGGCGCGCGCGCCGGCCACCGCCGTGCTCAGCCGGTCGAGGTCGAAGTCCGGCAGGTACCGCAGCCGGGCGAGGAAGCTCGCGTCGGTCGCCGAGTGCGGGACCACGCAGCCCTCGCCCTCCCGGTCCAGCAGGACGATGAAGACGTCGTCCGGCTGACCGGACGGATCCCGGCGATCGTGACCGCCGACGCGGACCTCGACGACGTCCTCCCATGCGAGAGCCTCGACGCTGCCGTCGGCATAGTGACGCGTCACGCCTTCTTCGGTGACGTACACATAGGTGTCCGGCACTGGGTTGCCGTGCATGGGCGCGATTGTGACGACTCACAGCGGCCCCGTGCAAGACCGTTCAGAAGCGCGCTCAGCCGTGCCGCCACCGCAGATGGTCGCGCACCGCCCGTACGGCCGCCTCGGCCGGTCCCTCCGCGATCGCGCGGAGCAGCGCCGCGTGCTCGGCCGCGAGCTCACGAGGGTCCTCGTACGCGTGCCTGAGCCGGACGAGACCGAGCCGCGTCTCGGCCGCCAGCGTGCCGTACAGACGCTCCAGGCGAGGACTCCCGGCGGCGGCGACGAGCGCCTCGTGCAGCGCCATGTGCTCGGCCACCACACTCGCCCACGGCGCGCCATGCGGCAGGCCGGACAGACGGCCCAGCGCCTCCTCCGCGGCGCCCACCCGGCGACCGGCCACCGCCTCGGCCATGAGCTCCTCCAGCGGCCTCCTGACGTACATGAGGTCGGCCAGGTCGGCGGGGGTGATCACCGGGACGTACGCGCTGCGGTTGCGCTCGCGCCGCAGCAGCCCCTCGTGGACGAGGAGCGCCAGCGCCTCCCTGACCGTGGGGCGGGCCACGCCGTACCGGGCGGACAACTCCTGCTCGGGCAGCGCCGCTCCCGGCTCGACGTCCCCCGACAGCACCCGCTCGCGCAGCGCGGCGGCGAGCGCCTCGACGGTGGAGACGGGCCTCAGGGTGGTCACGGGGCCGAGCCTACTCATCGGGCCTACTCGCCGGGCCTACTCGCCGGGCCGGGCCCGTCGGCCGAGCCCGTCAGTGCCGCCCGGCCGTCGCCCTCGGCGTCCCCGGCACGGGGACGTCCGGAGTGCGCGCGCGGGCGGGCAGGGCGACCACGGCGAGGCCCGCGGCGAGCAGCGCCAGGCCGGCGCACGAGACCGCGGACAGGTGCTCGCGCAGCGCCACGACGCCGAGCAGGGCCGCGACGGCCGGTTCGGCCAGCGCGAGCGTGGCCGCCGTGGCCACGGGGGTCGTGCGCAGGCCCCGGCCGTACAGGAGGTAGGCGAGGGCCGTCGTGGCGCAGCCGAGATAGAGCGCGGTCAGCAGGCCGCCCGGCCGGGCGAGCCACACCGGGCCGCTCAGCACGAGGACCGGCAGCATGAGGACGGCCGCGCCGCCGAAGAGCACGCCCATGACGGTCCCCGAATCCGTCCCCCCGCCGATCGCGCGGGACGCGACGACCGCGTAGAAGGCGTATAGGAGCCCGCCGAGCAGAGCGAGCCCGATCCCCGCGGCGTCGGCGCCGCCGGCCTCCCCTCCGGCTCTCCCGCCGGTGACGAGCACCGCGCATCCGGCGACGGCGGCGGCCGTGGCGAGGGCCCAGCGCCCGCTCGGCCGCTCGTGCCCCACGAGCCAGGACAGGATCCCGGTGAAGACCGGGCCGCTGCCGATGGCCACCACCGTGCCGATCGCGACCCCCGTACGGTGGACCGCGGCGAAGTAGCAGAGCTGGTAGGCCGCCACGGCCGCGGCCCCCAGAGCCAGTGTCCAGTGCGCGCGGACCGACTGCGCCAGATTTCGCCCGGCGCTCCGTACGTGCTCGCGGGAACGGTCCAGAGGGCGCGAGCGGAGGGAGCTGCGGCGCGCGGAGATCGCCAGCGCGGCCAGCACGGCGCCGCCCAGCACCAGGCGAGCGGCGGCCAGAGAGACGGAGTCGGCGGCGGCGAGGGCTCCCGCGGTGCCCGCGGTCCCCCACAGCACGGCCGCGGCGACGACGGCGAGCGGACCGGATCGCGAGTACATGGCTCGATTGTCTGACAATCAGACAGAATCGGCAAGGTCTTTGCCCCTCAACGTCGAGACTGTCCTGATACGGGGCTGTGGCCCAAGTCGTTAGGAACGATCCCTGGTGGGCCGTCTCACGGATTGCTAGGGTTTCGCCACTAATTAACATGTGTGTAACCGACGGGCGGGGCCATGGCTGGTCGGAAACGGTCCATTCGCTTCAAGATTTTCGCGATCCTGCTGGTGCCGGTGACCGCTCTGGTGGTGATCTGGGGGTTCGCCGCCACCGTGACGATCGAGCAGGGGCAGCAGCTCCTGCGCATCCAGAAGGTGTACGACAACGTCGTCTATCCGGTCAGCGAGACGATCAACGCACTGCAGACCGAGCGGTTCGTGTCCGTGAGCTACCTCGCGTGGCGCACCACCTCGTTGCGTACCGACCTCCAGGGTCAGCGGCGCAGGACCGACGGCTGGGCGGCCGACATGACCCGCCTGTCGGCGCAGGCCCGGGACGAGACGCCGCCCGCCATGTGGAGCCGGGTCCAGGACCTGATCCGGCAGGTCCGCGGGCTCGACGTCCTGCGCGGCCAGATCGACGACCACACGCTGACCCGCCTTGAGGCGATCGAGGAGTACAGCTCGGTCATCGAGACCGCCCACCAGGTCTACGACCGGCTCATGATCTCGCCCGACATCGACATCGTCGCGCAGACCAAGGCGCTCATCCTCCTCGTCCGCAGCCGCGAGGTGGTGAGCCAGCAGTCGGCGCTCGTGCTGGGCGCGCAGGCGGCCGGACGGATGTCGCAGGACGAGCGGGACGCCTTCTCCGGCATGGTCGGCAAGCGCCGCCTGCTCTACCAGCTCGGCACCAGCCAGCTCGACGCCACCCTGCTCAAGCAGTTCGGCGCCCTGAACGCCGCCCCCGTCTACTCGGCGTTCCTCTCGCTGGAGAACGACGTGATCGCCAGCGTGCGGCCCGGGCAGCCGCTGCCCCCCGACGCGATCGCCTGGCCGACGACGGCCCAGGCCCTGACCAGCCAGCTCACCGAGACGACCAACGTCGCGGCCGACATGACCGCCGCCCGGGCCATGCCGCTGGCGCAGGCGGTGCTCTGGCGCATCGGGATCGTCGGCGGCCTCGGCCTGGCCGCGGTGCTCGCGACCCTGTTCGTCTCCTTCCGGTTCGCCCGCACGCTGACCGGCGAGCTCACCGCCCTCCACCGCGCGGCCCGCGACCTCGCCGAGCGGCGCCTGCCCGACCTCGTGCGGAGGCTGCGGCGCGGCGACGACGTCGACATGGCGGCGGAGACGCCGCCCGTGGTGGGGCGCAGCGACACGGTCGAGGTCGAGAACGTGGGCAACTCGTTCACCTCCGTGCAGCAGACCGCCGTGGAGGCGGCGGTGGGCCAGGCGGAGCTGCGCAAGGGCGTCAACAAGGTCTTCCTCAACCTGGCCCGCCGCAGCCAGTCGCTGCTGCAGCGCCAGCTCGGCATGCTCGACAGCCTGGAGAAGGAGATCGCCGACCCCGACCTGCTGGAGCGGTTGTTCGGGGTGGACCACCTCACCACCCGCATGCGCCGCCACGCGGAGGGTCTGATCATCCTGTCCGGGGCGGTGCCCGGGCGCGGCTGGCGCAACCCGGTCCGCCTGTACGACGTGGTGCGCGCCGCGATCGAGGAGGTCGAGGACTACCTGCGGGTGGACGTGACCGTGCCGCACGGGTACTCCCTCGCCGGCGGCAGCGTCACCGACGTGATCCACCTGCTGGCCGAGCTGATCGAGAACGCCACCGTCTTCTCCCCGCCGCACACCCGGGTGCACGTCCGGGGCGAGGTGGTCGGCCGCGGTTTCGCGCTGGAGGTCGAGGACCGCGGGCTCGGCATTCCTCCGGAGGAGCTGGAGCGACTCAACCAACGCCTCGCCGACCCGCCGGAGTTCGACCTCGCCGACAGCGACCGGCTCGGCCTGTTCGTGGTGGGCCTGCTGGCCCGGCGGCACAACATCCGCGTCTCCCTGCGCAGCTCGCCGTACGGCGGGACGAGCGCCGTCCTGCTGCTCCCGCAGGAGGTCGTGGTGGAGGGCGGGATCCACGAGCCGGTGGTGGAGCCTCTCTCTCAGCCGGAGCACGTCGCCCCGGCGCTCGCCCTCACGCCGCCGGTCGGCGGCGACCACGGCTCGCTGCCCAAACGGGTACGCCAGGCCAACATCGCTCCGCAGCTCAGGGAGGATCCGAGGGAGGAGCGGAGCGACGTGTTCTCCTCGTTCCGGTCCGGCTGGCAGCGCGCCCAGGAGGACTCGTGACCGAGCAGGAGGAGGGGCCCCTGCTGCGCCCCTACACGATCACCCGGGGACGCACCCGTCCGACGGGGCCGGAGTTCGACCTGATGACGATCATCAGGACGGCCCCCGCGGCGTACCGCGGGGTCTCCGGTCTGGCCCCCGAGCACTGGCGGATCCTGCAGCTGTGCCGGGGGCCCTCCTCCGTGGCCGACCTGGCCTCGGAGCTGGGCCTCTCGCTGAACGTCGTACGCATCCTGCTGAGCGACCTGCGCGACCAGGGGCTGATCACGGCACGGCCGCCGGCGACCGTGGCCCAGCTGCCCGAGGAGCGTCTCCTGCGCGAGGTCATCCAGGGGCTGCAGGCGTTGTGACGCCTCAGGAGTCCGTCGCGCAGGACTCCACGAGGCGCTGCACGTGCCAGCGGGCCGGGGTCGTCAGCTCGTCGGCGTACCGGTCCAGCAGGGCCGCGCACTGCACCGGATCGGCGATCTCGACGGGCGGCAGGACCAGGATCGCCTCCTCTCCGTCCAGCACGAGTTCGCCCCGCACGCCGAACGCGCCGTCGCCGACCGTGACGGCGGTCTCGAACACGAGGTCGTGCCCGGGCAGCTCCAGCGCCACGCCGAGCCGTACGGCGGGCCCGGCCAGGTCGGAGATGATCTCGACGCGGACATGGGGGAAGAAGTCACGGGAGAGGGACCGTCCCATCTCGCTGAACCGCGCCGCCGTGCGCTGCAACGCCCGCAGAAGCTCGGCGGCGCCCTGACTTTTGGCGTCCACCCCCGCAGGGTAGATCACCGCCGGTAGCGGTTTGGCCGAATATTTAGGTTGGCCCGGAAATTTCCCCAGGGGAAACCGTCGTCAGCGGAAGGCATAGCACTCGACCTCCGCACGCCGGCGGGTCAGCCCGCCGCCCACCGACTCCTCCACGCACGCCCGCTGGGCGGCGCTGAGTTCGAGGGGCCCGCAGACGGAGACCCCGGAGTACGTGCGGCAGTCGAGGGCGGGGTTGAACGCCCCCACGACGTACTTCGCGCGCACCTGCGCCCGGCACCGCGCACGCGCCTGCCCCGTCTTCGGGTACCGGCACTGGCCGACGAGGACGTCGTACTGCTCCTGGCTGACCTCCTGCCGCTCGATCCCTCCCTCGGGCGGCGCGGGAGCCTGCCGGTACGCGCTGCGCAGGCCGGTCCCCGGGCGTACGCCGGTCCCGGCGGCGACCGCCGCGACCGCGGCGGCCGTGCCGAGCGTCGTCATGGCGGCGAGCACGGAGACAGCGACGATCTTTCTCATGCGATCCCCCCGAGGAGGAACGTACCCACGAGCGACAATCCGCCCCAGGTGCCCCGCCGGACCACAATGGACGACCGTGACCTCACGTCATTGTGAGATCGGAGAAGTCGCCACGTTGGGTAAACGGAATATTGCCTAGTGTGGTCGAAGAAGATCGCGGGTAGATGTGGTCCCGGAACCGAAGGGGACGGCCTTCCGCCGTTCAAACTCATTTTCCTCGGTCCAAATCCGGTCATTCTCGACACAACGGAGCTTTTACGTGCGATTTGTTCACGCAGTCACGACTGGCGCCCTGGTTCTCGCCGGACTGACGGGTACGAGCGCGGCCGCCCTGGCCGGCACCGGACCGACCGACCCCTCCGGGTCGGCGTTCACCGGCTACCAGGTCGTCGCCCTGCCCAACGCGAACGTGCCGAACTTCACCCGGCGCACCGTGTACTGCCCGGCCGGCAAGCGGGTCGTGGGCGGCGGCGGCGAGGCGCAGGGCAACGACGCCGTCCTCGTGGGCAGCTTCCCCACGGCCGACGGCACCGGCTGGATCGCCCTCGGCCGGCAGCCCCGCTACGACAGCGTGGGCATCAGCGTCTACGCCATCTGCGCGTACACCAGCTGACATGGCCCGCCCGCGGCGCGCCACACAGCGCGCCGCGGACGCGGCCCGCGCCGAGGAACCGGCGCAGGCCCGACTCCAGGACAGGCCACCGGCGGGGCGCGGAGCCGCACCGCAGTGAATCAACCCGGGCGCGTGACAGGCGTCTTCCCGCATGCGCCAGAGCGGGCGCGGACCGCGCCGGGAGGCTCACCGCGAGGCGTGGGACATGCGCCTTCCGGCGTGCGCCGCCGTGTGCGTCAGAGTGTGCGTCAGGGCGTGGGCGGCCCGGCGGGCCATGGTCTTGGGACGCGAGAGCGCCCGCGGGGCGGGGTGCCCGGCGGGCGGGTCCTCCCCGGAAGGCGCGGCGAGCACCTGGGCGATGTCACACGCCCGGCTCCCCCGGCACAACGCGTTCTGGATGCCGATTCCCTCGTTCGCGACGTTGACGGAGACCTGCTGGGTGCCCCGGTTGCTGATGGGGCTCGACGCCGAGAGCGCCGGCCGCGCCTCATCCCTTCCCGCCGACGCTCCCCGGTCCCGGTGCGACTCCCGCGGATGACCGGCCGCAGCGGCGGCGGGCGCCGCGACGGCGAGAGTCAGCACGAGCGACGCACAGGCGAGAAGCCCCGGACCGCTCCGCAGAACCGGCCTGCCGTACCACCGACACCTCATCGCGCGCCGCTCCCGTCAGCCGGACCGCTCCTGCGGCCCCTCCTCGTGCGGGGCCGTTACTCAGGCTAGTGATCCGCCTTTTCCCAGCGTCCGGCACGCGCGGCGTCTTACGCCATCATTGCCATATTCGTCGGCGCACGGTCCGGTCGATCGATTCGCGGCCGACGCGCGGCGGGAAACGTCACCAGCCGAAGGCGTTGACCGGCATGTTCTGCCAGATCTTGCAACGCTTCGGGCCGGGGCCGCAGAAGGCGCCCTGGGTGTTGATGCGGCCGCCGACCGTGATGCCGGTCTGCTGCTGGCCCATCATGAAGGTCGGGCTGTAGACGCCGTTGAGATTCTGGTTGAACCTGCCGTTCCCGGAGCCGAACTGCCTGGCCGTGGCCACCCCTCCGGCCGCCACCTGCCCCTCACCGCCTCCGTGCCCACGTCCGTGTCCGGCGGCGTGCGTCACCACGCCCGGGCGCAGCGGAGCCGTGCTCGCACTCGCCTCCCGCGCGGTGGCGGCCGAGGCGAGCGCGGCCACGAGGACGGCCAGTGTCAGGCGGCCGGCCGCGAGTGCCGGAATCATTCGCGAAGGGGCCGTACAGTCGCGGGACATCTGGAAACGCACCTACTCACCAAGGCCATCCGGCGACGGGTCTCGTCGTGGACATAAGCAACGATGCCCTCATACCCCATTCGATGGCCTCGGTTCCGGCCCTGCCAAGCGCGGCATGGATGATGACTCAGCTTTTGCCGCAATTCCGCTTATCCGGCAAATACGCGCAGAATCACCATTTCTACGACACCTGGGCGACCGGTGACACGGGAGCGGGCGACGGGTCCGGCCTGCCGTCCTGCCTCGGAGACGTCCACACGGGCCACGCCGGCGAAGACGTCGGCAGCGCCGTGGCGGCGGGCCGCGCCGGAAGACCCGTCCCTTGATCGAGCCCGTGACCGACGCTCAGACCGACGCTCAGATCGACGCTCAGATCGAGGCCCAGGTCGAGGCCCACGGTCAGCGTTCCGTCGTACGGCAGTTCCCGCTCGCCGCATCGGTCCCAGACAGCGAGCGGGCCCTCGAAGCGCGACGTGAGCAGATGCTGCAGCGGAGTGCGGGGCAGGAAGAGGTCGACGTCGGGCGTCGCCCGGCGCACCGCCCGGGGCAGTCGCGGCTCGCGCAGCCGGACCAGTGTGGCCGGTTGGGAGCGCTCGGCGAGCGCGCGGATGTCGAGGAAGGACAGGTTCGCCAGCTCCCGGGCCGCCGAGACGTGCCGCACCAGCACGCGGACCGGACCCGGCGCGCCGTCCATCCGGGCGAGCGCGGGCTCGGCCCCGGCGTCGCAGACGATCTGATCGGCGAAACCGTCCCTGAGCGCCACGACTCCCCCGGCCTCGATCACCGCGACCGCCTCCGCCAGTGCGTCCCGGCCGAGCAGCCCGTCCCAGCGCAGCGCGGGGCCGCAGGCCGCGCATCCCGCGGCGTCGTCCGGGCCGCGCCGCGAACCGGGCCGGTCGCACTCGCGCCGGCAGTCCTCGCACAGGGCGAGCGGCCGTACGCGCGGCTCGCCGGCGGGGGGCCCGCATTCACGGCAACGGACCAGCGGGTAGAGATGCCTGCGCCCGCGCGGGTCGAACAGGTCGCGTACGCAGCCGGGGCAGATGCGGTGCTCCAGGCCGTACCCGTCGATGCCCACCGGCAGGGTTCCCGCCGTCGCGGAAGCACCGGCGGCCCGCCCGCCGGGAGAAGTCAAGATGCCCATGGCGTCCGCACTGCCCCGGATGATCGACACTAATCCCAGAGACACCAATAGCCACAGATGTCACATATTGCGCATCTCGACCCCTGGCGCGAGACTGATGATCTCGATCGGCACAGCAGACCGGAGAACCACGGTGACCGACGGACCAGGATCGCCCGCGATCGACTCCTCCGCCTCGCACTCGGCCCGCGTCTGGAACTACCTCCTGGGCGGCAAGGACAACTACGCCGTCGACCGCGAGGCCGGCGACATGATCATGCGGATGTTCCCTGACATCGCCCGGATCGCCCGTCAGCAGCGGCGTTTCCTCGTCCGCGCGGTGCGCTACCTGACGGCCGAGGCGGGTGTGCGCCAGTTCCTCGACATCGGCACCGGCCTGCCGACCGCCGACAACACCCACCAGGTCGCCCAGCGCGTCGCCCCCGAGAGCCGGATCGTCTACGTCGACAACGACCCGCTCGTCCTGGTGCACGCGCGGGTGCTGCTCACCAGCACGCCGGAGGGCAGGACCGACTACATCGAGGCCGACGTGCGCGACACGGACACGATCCTGGCCGCCGCCCGGAACATGCTCGACTTCGATCGGCCCGTCGCGTTGATGATGCTCGGGATCCTGGGGCAGCTTCGCGACGAGGAGGACCCGTGGGCGGTCCTGACCCGCCTGCTCGACGCCCTGCCGCCCGGCAGCTATCTGGCGGTGAGCGACGGCACCGACACCAGCGAGGCGCTCGTGCGGGCCATCGAGATCTACAACGCCAACTCCGCGAGTTCCTACCACCTGCGCGCCCCCGAGGCGCTCGCCCGCTTCTTCGAGGGCCTGGAGCTCGTCGACCCCGGAGTGGTCACCATCCCCCGCTGGCGGCCCGACGTCGCGGACGCCGAAAGCTCTCCCCGCGCCGTGGACGCGATCTGCGGCGTCGGCCGCAAGCCCTGACGGACGGCCGGCCCCGGCCGCTGAATATTTCACCGGCTCCGGAGTGGGCCGGCAGGGGTCTCGTACGGATTCTCCGAGGTCCCCTCACACTCTCGTCCGTTCGTTGCGGAAAGGGCGCTTTCCCCTGACGCGGACGGTGTACACGCGCCGGGCGATTGATGAGTCTGGGGATCGTCGGCGCCCCTCCGGCATCCGGAGCGGCCGCCGGGACACGCCCGGCTCACCTCACCTGGAGAACGATCGCCCATGACATTCGGCGGCAACCGGTTTCTACGCGGACTCCTGACGGCCGTCACGGCCACGGCCCTGGGCGGAGCGGGGCTCGTCCTGGGCCCGACCTCCGCCGACGCCGCCGTCGGCTGCAAAGTGACCTACGCGACCACCCAATGGGGCACGAGCTCGGGCGGCTTCACGGCCGGCGTCACCCTCACGAGCACCGGCGAGTCGCTGAACGGCTGGAAGCTGACGTTCTCGTTCCCAGGCTCCCAGAGGCTCACGCAGGGCTGGTCGGCCTGGTGGACCCAGTCCGCCAACCACGTCGTCGCGGAGAGCGAGACATGGAACGGCTCGGTGCCCTCCGGCGGATCCGTCCACCTCGGCTTCAACGGCACCTGGACCGGAAGCAACCCGCCGCCCACGGACTTCGCCGTGAACGGGGTGCCGTGCCAGGTGATCCTCATTCCGAGCCCGTCGCCGAGTCCTTCCCCGAGCCCTTCGCCCAGCCCCTCACCGAGCCCTTCACCCAGCCCTTCACCGAGCCCTTCACCCAGCCCTTCACCGAGTCCGAGCGTCAGCCCGAGCCCGGACGTTCCGGTGGACAACCCGTTCATCGGCGTCACCGGGTACGCCGACCCGGACTGGGCGGCCGACGTGGAGTCCTCCGCCGCCAAGGTGGACGACGCCACCGCGGGCAGGATGCGCGGCCTGAAGAGGACGTCGACCGCGGTCTGGCTCGACCGCATCGCCGACGTCACCGGGGGCCCCGGCGTGACGAGGACGCTCAAGGACCACCTCGACGAGGCCGTGCGGCAGAACGCCGGCTACGTCACGCTCGTGCTGCACGACCTGCCCGACCGCGACTGCCGGTCGCTGGTCTCCAACGCCGAGCTGCACGAGGCGCAGGGCGGCCTCAACCGCTACAGGACCGAGTACGTCGACGCCATCGCCGCCCTCCTCGCCAGGCCCGAGTACCGGAACCTACGCGTCGCGACGGTCGTCGAACCGAAGGCACTGATCGACCTCATCGTGGGCACGGGCACCCTGCGGTGCGTGCAGGCGCAGCAGTCGGGCGTGTACACGGCGGGCATCCGGTACGCCCTCGACAGGTTCGCGCCGCTGCCCAACGTCTACACGTACCTGGACGCCGGCAACGCGTCGCTCGCAGGCTGGGACACCAACTTCACGCAGCTGGCGACCCTCATCACCGAGACCGTGCGCGGCACGGCGGCGGGGACGAACAGCCTCGACGGCATCGCCACGAACGTCGCCGACTACGTCCCCCTCACAGAACCGTTCCTGCCCGACCCCAACCGCACCGTGGCCGGCCAGCAGATCATCATGAGCAGGTTCTACGACTGGAACCCGCACTTCGACGAGCGGGACTACGCCCTCGCGATGCGCGCCGCCCTCGTCGCCAAGGGCCTGCCGAGCTCGCTCGGCGTGGTGATCGACACCTCCCGCGACGGCTGGGGCGGACCGGGCAGGCCCACGGCCGTGAGCACCTCGCTCGACCTCAACACGTACGTGGACCAGAGCCGCGTCGACCGGCGCCCGTCGCGGGGCGCCATCTGCAACCAGAACGGCGCGGGGCTGGGCACGCGGCCGGTCGCGGCGCCCGTGCCCGGGGTCGACGCCTACCTGTGGATCAAGCGGCCCGGCGAGTCGGACGGAGCGGGCGGCCCGATTCCGCCCGCGGGCTCGGACCAGCCGCTCGACGGCGTGTGCGACCCCAAGGGCAACCTCACGCCCTGGTCGGACACGATACGGCCGACCAACGCCCTTCCCAACGCACCGCTCTACGGCGACTGGCACCACGAGCAGTTCGTGATGCTGGTGAACAACGCCTACCCCGCCCTCTGAGCACGCTCCGGTGCCCCCCGAGACGTCCGGGCGGCTATCCGCCCGGACGGCTCTGGAACAACTGGGCGTCGGTGCTCGGGGGCGCCTGTGTCGAGGTGTCGACCTGGGAGGTGATGTCGATGCCGTGCCTGAGCTGGGTCCACAGGCCCAGGATCGCCGCCGCCTGGGCGACGATGAGCGCGATCCCGCTGCCCGCCGTACCGAGCCGGTAGACGACGGCCACGGGGGTGAGCCGCGACGCGAGGCCGCCCGGACGGGTCTGGAGCGTGCGCGCGTCCATGAGGACGGCGACCACGGTCAGGACCAGGAAGAGCAGCAGGATCCGGACGAGGGAACCGCGCACCGGGGCCTGTCCGATGAGGTTGTTCAGCACGGCGTGCGCCCCGGTGGCCGCGCCGTACGCGAGCACGGGCACGGCCCCCTTCAGGTAACCGCGCCTGCCGGGCAGGCGACGCCACAGCGCGCCCAGCACGAACCCGGCGACCGGCCAGATCAGCAGCCCTCCGATCAGGTCGCCGGCCAGCCCGTAGAACCCGTTTGGCTCGCGGAGCCGGTCGAGCCAGCCGTCGTGGCCCATGCTGTCGGTGCTCCAGGTGGCCCAGATGAGGAACACGGCGGCGGGCGCGCCCACGTAGGTCGCGTACCGCGAGGCGAGCCGCGCGTTGGCCCACCATGAGCTCCCCGGGCCGCGCGCCAGCGCGAGGTCGAGCGGGGTCAGGCCGTCCTCTCTGCGGGGATCGAGGCCGATCTCCCCGCGTAACCGCCCGATGCGCTCCACGACCGGCTCGTTCTCCCTGTGGTAGGCGGCGTCGTCCATGTCTCCCGCGGCCCAGCGCCGGCGCAGGCCCTTCTCCCGCGCCTCCAGGGCCCGGTGCTCCTCGACGATCACGGCGAGCCGCCGCCGCGACACGCCCGGGTCCGCGGGCTCGGCCCGTCGCGTCAGCCGCAGCAGCAGAGACAGCACCGTCAGACCGGCGAGCGCGGCGAGCGGGACGGGCACCCCCGCGTACGTGCTGGGCCATCTGATCGTGCCCACGACGAACAGGAAGGCGACGAGCCACGCGGTGAGCGGCCCGACGGCTTCCGTGCGCCGTCCGTGCAGACGCAGCAGCAGCAGAAGCAGGAGCACCACAAGCGGCCACATCAGATAGGCGAGGTTCCGCAGCAGAAAGAAGGGCGAAACGACGACATCCGGCAGGTATCCCCAGGTCCGCAGGCCGGTGACGGCCGCGTGGGCCACGAACGCCAGGGTCGTCAGCGCGAGCCCCGGGACGCTCCATCGCAGCAGCGCGCGGACGGCCCGGGGCGTCCTCCTGTCCGGTACGCGAGCCGCCCGCACCGCGATCACCCACGCCGCTCCGGTGAGCAGCGACGCCGTAGCGACGGCCGATGCGATCCACGCGGGTGCCGCCTGCTCGTGGACGTACCGCCTGGCCAGGGGCGCGAAGCCGCTGACGGCGACGAGCGCCGCCCCCGCGAGCACCACTCCCGCGAACGCCGGACCGGTGGGCCCTGAACGGGTGCGCCCGGCACCGGTGGGCGCCCGGCCGGCCCGCCGGCTTCGCGGACGCGCCCGCCGCCACGCGGCCGCGCCGAGCGGCGCCGCCAGGATGAGAACGGCCCCCGCGTCGGTCAGGCCGATGAGGTGGGCCAGGAAGAGCGTCCCGCTGAGGAGGAGCACGGCCGCGATCACCTCCACCGCGGTGATCATCGCCAGGGTGCCGAGAACGATCCTTACGAGGGCGCGCTCGTCCCGGTCGGCCGAGCGCCGGCCGAGCAGCACGAGCAGTCCGGCGAGCAGCAGGTACGGCAGCGCGAAGCCCAGGCAGGTCGCGACCGTGAGCACCTGCTGTCCTCCAGAGCCGGTCCAGCGCTGGAACGCGGACCGCGCGGACATCCGGAGGGCGACCTCGACGCGCGGTGGCGCGGCGGCGTCCCGCCACACGTATGTGTGACCGGGCCGCACCTCCGACGGCAGGGGCATCACTGCGCGCACCTCGGAGTCCGGCGCCCGCACGGCCACGGCCCGCCATCGCGCCCGGGCCAGCCCGGGCGGCAAACCGGCCGGTGAGAGCCGCAACGCGACGAACCGGGTCTGGCCGGACGTCCGGCTCGACCACAGCCCGGCGACCTCCGTCTCCCACTCCATGTCGTACGACTGCAGAGGAGTCTCCTGGGTGCGCTGGACCACGACCTCGGCGCCGTCCGGCGTCATCGTGGCCGTCGACGTCGACGAACCGCCGGCCAGAAGCAGGCAGCCGTCGGCGCCGTCGGCGGCGAACAGGGCGGCGGCCCCCGGCCAGTCGCGGGGCACGCCGACCCGCGTCGTGCTCCTCATCACAGCGGTGTCGTGGCCGCGTTCCTCGACGGTCACGGACGTCTCGACCCAGGCGGAACCGGGAGGCCCGAACTCGCACTCCGAAGCGGCGGCGAGCGCCGGGCGCGGACCGAGAGCCACCACCGCGAGGAGCGCCGACGTCAGGACGGCGACTCTGAGCACCATCGCGACGGGGATCATTCCCACGACGGTCGTCATCTGCCGCACAGCCGACCTCCCCGCGCGATTGGGCTCCAAAGGATCAGTCGCTCGGGAGGCGGCATTGGTTACAGCCAGGGCGGAATGTCGGTGCGGTCGCCGGCCGTGCCGTCAGAGGCCGTTCAGGGGCCGCTCAGGGGCCGCTCAGGGGCCGCTCAGGGGCCGCTCAGGGGCCGCTCAGGCGCCGTTCGCCCTTCGTCGTGATGACGTACACCTGCCAGTTGTAGTAGGCGTAGTAGTTCCTGATGTCGCGCTTCATCTGGCGGGTGTGCAGCAGGACCGCGTCCACGTACGCCTGGGAGTGGTTGTAGGCGTACAGCGCCCGCCGGTAGTCGCCCGGCGCTCCCGACGCGTGCAGGTAGTTGGCCGCGGCGAGCAGGGCGTCCCGGGTGTCGTCGATGTCGCCGCCCATCCCGTACGCCTTCCAGGTGCCGGGCATGAACTGCATCGGCCCCTTGGCGCCGACGTAACTCGGCGACCGGACGCGGCCGAACTTGGTCTCCACGAGCATGACCGCGGCCAGCACCTGCCAGTCGATCCCGAACTGGCGCCCGGCCCGGCGGAAGCCGTCGAGCAGGACGTCCGCCGGTTCGGGCGGCTCGATGCGGAACTTGACCGGCCCGCTGACGGGGTGGGCCAGGGAGAGCAGTTCGCGTACGGCCGTCACGTTGTCCCGCGCCCGCGCGGCCTGGTCCTTGGACAGTTTCCCGTAGGTGCGCGACGCGACGCCGGGGTTACGGGCCAGATGACGGTAGAGGCGCTGCTCGTACAGGGCGAGCAGGACCACCGGCTCGGGGGCCTGTCCCCTGGCGGGGTCCCCCGTGCGCCGCCAGTCGTCGACGGCGTCCCGCAGCAGCGCGGTCGTCCGGGTCAGCGCCTCGGCCAGCGCGGCGGGATCCTTGGGAATCTTCGCGTCGGGCGCGGGCGGCTTCGCGGGCGGCGGCTGCTCCGGCGTCGCCGGCGCGGACGGGCCTCCGGAAGGCGGCTCCGGCGGCGTCACGGACGCGGCCGGAGCCTCGGCCCCGCCGGAGACGGCCGGCGATCCCTCGCCCCGCGCGCCGGCGCAGCCGGACAGCGAGACCAGACCGGCGAGCCCGCCTGCCAGCAGGCCGGCGAGCAGGCGCGGACGCCGCGACGCGGAGAGGGACAGGACAGGACTGGTACGGGCACGCTGATCGTTCATCGGTCCCAACGTATGCCCGGCGGCGCCGTTTCACGTCGTCCCGACGCCGGGACGCCGCGCGCCGCCGTCCCCCGGCTGGCGGCGGCGACGGGAGGGATACAGTCGGCCGTAACCTTTTCCGGCCGCACCCCATTCCCCGTTTTCCCACCTCAGGTGTTGACCGGATAAGTAACCTGGCAGTAATGCTCGACTCGTGCGCCTGCCCCGGGTGAAATTCGAGCACCGGCCCCACCGGTACGAGGACGGCACCATTCGCATCGGCGGCGAGATTTACGGGATCGCCGCCGAAATCGAGGATCCGTACGGCTGGGTCTGGACCGCCCTGTGCCTGATGGACGGCACCCGCTCCAGCGAGGACATCGCGGACCGGCTCCGCCTGGCCCATCCGGAGCTGCCGGACGCCGAGTCGGTCGTCGAGCAGCTCGTCGCGACCCGATACGTGGAGGACGCCGCCGCCGTGCCACCCGCCGCGCTGAGCGAGCGGGAGATCGACCGGTACAGCAGGAACCAGGCGTTCTTCCGGATGGTCGGCCCGGGCCCGCACAGCTGGGAGGCACAGCTGCGGCTCAAGGGCGCGCGGGTGGTGGTGCTGGGGCTGGGCGGCACGGGCAGCCACGCGGCGTGGGCCCTCGCCGCCGCGGGCGTGGGCGAGATCCACTGCGTGGATCCCGACCTGGTCGAGCTGTCGAACCTCAACCGTCAGGTGCTGTACGGCGAGGCCGACGTGGGACGGCCGAAGGCCGAGGCGGCCGTCGCGCGGCTGCGCGGCGTCAACTCCGACATCACCGTCACCGGCGACCGGCGGTGCGTCGGCAGCCGCCGTGAACTCGCCGATCTGATCGCGGGTTACGACGCGCTCGCCCTCTGCGCCGACCGGCCGGACGGGCACCGCATCAGGGTGTGGGCCAACCGCGCCTGCGCCGCGGCGGGGATCCCGTGGGTGGGCGGCGGGTACAGCGGGCCGCTGGTCACCGTGGGCTGCTTCACCCCGGACGCCGGCACCTGCTACGAGTGCCTGTGCGACGGCGAGGAGGCCCGGCGCCGCCCGGGCACGCCGGTGGACCTCGGCGGGCCGGGGGTGATCGCCACGTCGGCGGGCCTGTCCGGCCAGCTCGTCGCCCACGCGATGATCGCGCTGCTGACCGGGGCGTCCGCGCCGCCGGCCGGCACCATCCGGGGAGTCAACCTGATCGCCGCGGACCACCATGTGCGGGTCAGCCATCCGCCCCGCCCCGGCTGCCCGGTCTGCGGGACCCGGGTGCGCGCCCGTTTCAATTCGAATGGGCGCATTTCGCCGGCATGACCGAAACAGCGATTACCACAACGAATTGACAGAATCATTGACTGCGTGCCATCGGCGGCGAATCATGAACGCGTTCTCGCGAGAACATCCCCGTCCCTCACCCACGAGAGGAACCGGATGACCCCCAACGAGCACGAGATCGAAACCGCCGACGAGGCGGCCCCGCCGGTCAAGACGAAAATCACCATCCGGCTGCTCGACAAGATCGAGACGACGAACGCCAGCAACAGCGTCGGCAACTGACGCCGGTGCCGCCACCGTGGTGTGCGGGCGCGCAGCGGGAGCGCCCGCACGCCGCAGGCGGTCGTGCCGCACCGGCCCCGCGGCCCCGCGCCGCACCGCGACGGACGGCCCGAGGGAGGGAAGGGTGGCATCCACCCGCACCATCTTTGACGACGTACGGCAGGCCGAGGCGCGGGTGCTGCCCGCCGACGCCTACCAGGCCGAGTTCGCCGAGGAGTTCGCCCGGGCGACCGGCGTGGTGTGGAAGCTCGAACGCGCCCAGGAGTTCCGCGAACCCGACGTCCCGAGCTGGCGGGCGATGATGGCCGGTGACTGGGAACGTTCCCTCGCCCTGATCGCGGAGATGCGGGAGCCCCTCACCGGCTACTACCGCACCCGCCCGGCGACCCGCAGGCTCCGTGTCGTGGAGACCCCGCTCACCCCCTATCTCCAGTGGGAACTGCGCGTCCTGGCCGTCAGGGCGGAGGCCGGGGAGCGTCCACGGGTGCTCGCCGCCGGCGCCGTACGGGAGTTCGAGCGCACCGCGCCGCTCCCCGAGCTTGTCGCGATCGGCTCGTCGCTCCTCTACGAGGTGCTGTACGACGAGATCGGTGGGCACGTCGGCGCCCGGCGGATCACCGACCCGGACCTCGCGGGCCCCTGTCGCGCCGCGATCGAGACGCTCTACCAGCGGGGAGAGGACGTGCGGGCGTACGTCGAGCGGGAGGTCCTCCCGCTGCCGCCTCCCTCGGCCTCCTCCCGGTCGCGCGGCACCTACCGCCCCTGAACCCCGCGCCTGGAGGCCGCGATGAGTCAGGACGCCGGGCCGCCGGCGGATGGGACCCGGGTCCGGCTGCGCGACCTCGCGTTCCGGCGGGACGGCTCCCAGTGGATCGTCGGCCGCCCGGACGGGCAGGAGTTCGCCGCGGTGCCGTACGAGGGGATGCGGGCCATCAGGCTGCTGATGGAGGGCGCGACCATCGAGGAGGCCGAACGGCGGCTGCGCGGCGAGACGGGCGCCGACCTCGACGTCCGGGACTTCGTCCGCGCCCTCGGCGAGCTGGGTTTCCTGGACGAGCCGGGCAGGCCGGCCGCCCCGGCCGAGCCGCCGACGTTCCCCCGGCTGCGCGCCCGGCACGTGCGGTGGACGCTGAGCCCGCTGCTCCACACGGCGGTGGCCGGCGTGATCGCCGCCGGGACGGTGACGGCGGTGATCAGGCGGGAGACGCTGCCGGGCTGGCAGGACCTGCTGTGGAGCGAGCACGGCACGCTCGTCCTGCTCTCCGAGATCGCCGTCGGCTGGACGCTGATCTTCCTGCACGAGATGGCGCACCTGTCGACCGCCAGGGCGGCCGGGGTGCCGGGCCGGATCCGCCTGGGCACGCGGTTGCAGTTCCTGGCCGTCCAGACCGAGGTGTCCGGGATCTGGCTGGCCGAGCGGCGCGTCCGCCTGACGGTCTATCTCGCCGGGATGGCCGTCGACGCGGCGGCCTGCTCGGCCGCGGTCATCCTGGCCGCCGTCCTGGGCCGCCACACCGTGCTGTCCCTCGTCACGCTGACCTCGGTGTCCATGCTGACCACCCAGTTCCTGGTGTTCATGCGCACCGACGTGTACTTCCTGCTGCAGGACCTGACCGGCTGCCGGAACATGTACGGCGACGCCACCGCCTACGCGCGCCATCGGGTGCTCCGGCTGCTCGGCAGACCGACGCCCGACCCGCTCGCCGGCCTGCCCCGGCGGGAGCGCCGCAGCCTCCGGGCGTACGCGGTGCTGATGGTCGTGGGCACCGTGGTCTGCCTCGGAGTGGCGTTCGCGGTCACGCTGCCCGCGACGCTCGTCCTGCTCTGCCGGGCGGTGCGCGCGCTCGGCACCCCCGCCACGCCCCTCTCCGTCCTGGACGCCGCGGCGGTGCTGCTGGCCGCGCTCGCGTTCCAGGTGGCCTGGGCGCGGGCCTGGTGGCGCAGGCACGGCCCCCGCCTGCGCCGCACACTCCCCCGCACCCGCACGCGGCCGTAGCCGCCCGAGGCCATGGCCGTCGCGCAGGGGCTCCCATCGATACTCGTGTAAAAAATTCTGTACACGAGGTCAAAGATTGGCTACCTTGGAGATGTCAAAGATGTTGTACATCGAGAGGAGCCGCTCATGACTCACCTGGAGAAGCGCGCCTGGATCAGGCTGGTCGTCGCCGTGCTCGCCTACGCGGCGTACGTCGTCGTCGTCCTCAGACGGGCGGACGGGGGCCCGTTACCCGACACGCCGTACACCGCCGCCCTGCTGTGGTCGGTCGGCGGGGCCATCGCCGCCACGATCGCGGCCGAGATCGGGATGGCGATCGTGAACCCCCGCGCCTCCCGCGTGCAGGACGCGCGTGACCGGGAGATCGGGCGGTTCGGCGACCACGTCGGCCAGGCGTTCGTCGTGATCGGCGCGGTGGCCGCGATGCTCATGGCGATGGCCGGGTGGGACCGGTTCTGGATCGCCAACGTGGTCTACCTCTGCTTCGTGCTGTCGGCGGTCCTCGCCGGGATCGCCAAGGTCGTCGCCTATCGCAGGAGCCTTCCGGAATGGTGAAGCCGACCCGCGTGACCAACCGCATCCGCACGCTGCGGTTCACGCACGACGAGATGACCCAGGCCGAGCTCGCCGAGCGCGTCGGCGTGACCCGGCAGACCCTCATCGCCATCGAACAGGGCCGATACTCCCCGTCACTGGAGATGGCCTTCCGGATCGCCCGCGTGTTCGGCGTTCCGCTCGACGACGTGTTCCAGTACCCCGACCTCCCCGAGGAGACGCCATGAAAGCCATCGTCCAGGACGCGTACGGCCCGGCGGACGTGCTCCGCCTGAGCGACGTCGACCGCCCCGAGATCGGTGCCGAGGAGGTGCTCATCGAGGTCCGCGCCGCCGCGGTGGACCCCGGCGTGTGGGTCCTCATGACCGGCCGGCCGTACCTCATGCGCCTCGCGGGCTTCGGGCTGCGCCGGCCGAAGGTGGTGGTCCGGGGCCGTGACGTGGCCGGGGTGGTGGCGGCCGTCGGCGCCGGAGTGACCCGGTTCCGGCCGGGTCAGGAGGTGTACGGCACCTGTACGAGCGGCTCGTACGCGGAGTTCGCGAGGGCGCGGCAGAACAGGCTCGCGCCGAAACCGGCCGGCCTCACGTTCGAGCAGGCCGCCGCGATGCCGGTCTCCGGCATGACGGCGCTGCAGGCCGTGCGCGACGTCGCCGGTGTGCGCCCGGGGCAGCGGGTTCTGGTGATCGGCGCCTCGGGAGGCGTGGGGTCGTTCGCCGTGCAGATCGCCAGGGCGTACGGCGCGAGCGTCACCGGCGTGTGCTCGGCGGCGAAGGCGGGCTTCGTGCGGTCGCTCGGCGCCGACGACGTCGTCGACTACGCCCAGGAGGAGATCGACCGGGACGGGCCGCGTTACGACGTCGTCGTCGACACCGCCGGAAACCGGCCGCTGTCCCTGCTCCGGCGCGCCCTGACACCGCGGGGGACGCTGGCCGTCGTCGGCGGCGGGCACGTGGCCCACCGCTTCACCGGGGGCATGGGACGCACGTTCCGGGCGCCGCTGCTGTCACCGTTCACCGGGCAGCGGCTTCGCCCGGTCATGACGCGAGAGCGCGCCGAGGACCTGGAGGAACTGACCCGGCTCGCCGAGTCCGGCGCCGTCACCCCGATGATCGACCGGGTCTATCCCCTCGCCGACGCGCCCGACGCGATCCGTCACCTCATGGGGGGACACCCGGGCGGCAAGGTCGTCGTCACCGTGAACGGGACGGCCTGAGGCACGGCGGAAGCGTCGGTGGGCGGCTCTAGGCAAAAGTGATATCACTTTGCTAGTGTCTTGCTAGACATCGAGGAGCGTGCACATGACAGACCTGCAGATCGCCGTCGACATGCCGGCCCCCCAGACGCACGAGAGAGCGGCCCGCGAAACCGGGGGATGGCCGATGCTGATCCTGGCCCTGCTGGGCCTGCTGAGCCCCTTCGTGCTGGTCCCGGTCGGAATCGGCATCGCGGCCGACGGGAGCGGCGGCCCGGGGGCCGTGCTGATCATCGCCGGGGTGCTGCTCCTCCTGGTGGCCGTCGTCGCCTTCACCGGGCTCACCGCGGTCGCTCCGGGCGAGGCGCGCGTGATCCAGTTGCTCGGCCGCTACGTGGGCACGGTCCGTACGCCCGGCCTCCGGTTCGTGGTGCCTTTCACGCAGAAGCGCCGGGTGTCGACCCGGATCCGCAACCACGAGACCGACGTCAGCAAGGTCAACGACGCCGACGGCAACCCGATCGAGATGGCCGCGGTGGTGGTCTGGCAGGTGGAGGACACCGCGAAGGCCGTCTTCGAGGTGGACGACTTCGTGGAGTTCGTCGCTTTCCAGACCGAGACGGCGGTCCGCCACATCGCGGGCAGCTACCCCTACGACGGGCACGACGACGTGCTCTCCCTGCGCCAGAACGCCGACGAGATCACCGGCCGCCTGTCGGCCGAGATCCAGGCCCGGGTGGCCTCGGCGGGGGTCCGGGTGATCGAGTCGCGCATCACCCGACTGGCGTACGCCCCCGAGATCGCGCAGGCCATGCTCCGCCGCCAGCAGGCCGGAGCGGTCGTCGCGGCGCGTCAGCGGATCGTGGAGGGCGCGGTCGGCATGGTCGAGGCCGCCCTGGCCCGCCTCGACGAGCACGACGTGATCGAACTGGACGAGGAGCGCAAGGCCACCATGGTCAGCAACCTGCTCGTCGTCCTGTGCGGCGACCGGGACGTGCAGCCCGTGGTCAACACCGGTTCCCTCTACCGCTGACCGTGGCGACCGACCGGAAGAGCATCCTGCTGCGACTGGACCCCGCCGTGCACGACGCGCTGGCCCGGTGGGCCGGTGACGAACTACGCAGCACCAACGCGCAGATCGAGTTCCTGCTCCGCCAGGCGCTGGCGGACGCGGGGCGGCTTCCCCGCGAGGCCGCCCGCATCCCCCGGCGCGGCCGGCCGCCCAGGACATCGGCTCCGCCCAACGGCTCCGCGGCCTCCCAGAAGCCCGACGAGCCCGAAGGCGGAGCTCCGCCCGGAGACGACTGAGAGAAGGCGACCTCATGAACGTTCCCGGCTCCCTGCCGGCCCGGCTCTACCTGCTCGGCTACGACCCCCGTAAGGAGCGGGTGGTGACGAACTATCGCTTCCCGTACCTGCTCCGCGCCGCCGCGCTCACCGAGCTGCTCCTCGAGGGCCGGATCGCCGACGAGCGCGGCAAGGTGCGGGTGGTGAGCGAGCAGCCGCTCGGCGATCCGGTCCTGGACGACCTGCTGCACCAGATCGCCGGGTCCCGCCCCAAGCCGTGGCGGCACTGGATCGACAAGGACGGCCGCGCGACGGTCCGGGCGGTCCGGGACGAGCTGGAGACGCGGCACTGGGTCCGCGTGGAGCTGCGCCAGCCGTTCCTCCTGGTCTTCAACAGGACCCGGGTGCGCGTGCGCGATCCGCGCGTGGTGAAGCGGCTCACGACGCAGGTCGCCACCGCGCTCAACGGTCCCATGTCCCGGGTCGGCGAACGGGAGGCCGCCCTGGTCGCGCTGGCCGCCGCGGGAGAGCTCCGGACGGTGCTGCCACGTGCCAGGCGGAAGGCGTACAAGCAGCGCATCGCCGAGCTGGGCGAACGCGGCGGACCGGCGACGCCCGCCCTGCGCAAGGTCATCCAGCAACTGCACGCGGCGTCCGCCGCCGCCATGAGCGGGGGCGGCTGACCCGCCCGCACGACGCGGCCCCGGCGTTCCGAGGCGGCCGGTCCCGGCGGGGGCGTCACTGTGCGGCGAGGCCTGGGGCGATCGTGCGCAGCGCCTCGGCGAGGTCGGCGGCGGACGGCGCCTCGTCGGGATCGACGAGCCACTGCGCCGCCATGCCGCCGAGCAGCGCCTGGTAGAACGCGCCGACGGCCATCGCCTTCCGCGGGTCCGCGGCCGGGTCGAGGTTCTCGAAGAGCGCCGCGAGTCCCAGCTTCGCCTGGCGGTTGGCCGTCGCGAAGGCCTCCCGCAGCTCGGGCAGGCGGTCCATCTGCGCGATGAGCTCGAACTGGATGGCCCACAGGGGCCTGAGCCTGGCGAAGGACTCGATGATCCGGGTCCAGGTGGCCTCGAACCGCTGCGCGGGCGTCCCGCCGAGCGCCGGTCCGGCGGCGAGGGTCCGCTCGATCTCCTTGCCCCACTCCTCCATCGCATCGACGAGAGCCGCGTTGAGCAGCGCCTTCGTCGACCTGAAGTGGTAGCCGATGGAGGCGAGGCTGGTGCCGGCCGCGGTCGCGATGTCACGGGCGGTGGTGCCGGAGTACCCCTTCTCCATCAGGCATCGCCTGGCACCGGCGAGCAGGTCTTCCCGGTTTCCCATGCGCAGATCCTAACCGATTCACGGACTGATGTCTGAGACATATGTACTAGACAAAATATTGAGACGTTTGTACAGTCCGAGTCGTGACGAACATCCTGATCTCCGGCGGAAGCGTCGCCGGGCTGACGCTGGCGTACTGGTTGCGTGAGTACGGGTTCACCCCCACCGTCGTCGAGCGCGCTCCCCGCCTGCGGGAGGGCGGCTACAAAATCGACATCCGGGGCGCGGCACTCGACGTCGTCGGCCGCATGGGCCTGCTGGACGAGGTGCGCGGGCACAGCACGGACATGCGCGTCGCACGCTTCGTCGACGCCCGGGGGAAGCAGGTCGCGACGATGAACGCCGAGGTGTTCGGCGGCCGCGAGGGCGACGACGTCGAGATCATGCGCGGCGACCTCGTCCGGATCCTGCACGGCGCGGCCGGAGACGGTGTCGAGTACGTCTTCGACGACTCCGTCACCGCCCTGGAGCGGACGCCCGGAGGGGTGCGCGTCACCTTCGAGAGCGGTCCCCCGAGGACGTTCGACCTGGTGGTGGGTGCCGACGGCCTGCACTCCAACGTCCGCGCGCTGGCCTTCGGCGAGGAGTCCCGGTTCGTCCGCGACCTCGGGCACCACATCTCGATCTTCACGGTGCCCAACCACCTCGGCCTGGACCGCACCGAGATGATGCACCCCGCGCCGGGCCGGAGCGCCGGGATGTACGGCACCCGGCGAGACGCCGACGCCAGGGCGATGTTCCTGTTCTCCTCCCCGCCGGGGGCCGGCGACGGGCGGGACGTCACCCGGCAGAAGAACCTGCTCGCCGAGGTCTTCGCGGACCAGGGCTGGGACGTCCCGCGCCTCCTCGACGCCATGTGGGACGCGCCGGACTTCTACTTCGACTCGATCAGCCAGGTGTGCATGGACGGCTGGTCGTCGGGCCGAGTGGCCCTCGTGGGCGACGCCGCCTACGGGCCCTCCCCCGCGTCCGGGCAGGGCACCAGCCTGGCCCTGGTCGGCGCCTACGTGCTGGCGGGCAGCCTCGCCGCCGCGGCCGCAGACCACACCGCCGGGTTCGCCGCGTACGAGCGTGAGATGCGGCACTTCGTCGAGGAGAACCAGAAGCTCGCGGCCCCCAACATCAAGGGCATGGTGCTGAGGTCCGCGGCGCAGATCCGGTTCCAGATGCTGATGCTGCGGCTGATGCCGCACCTGCCGGGGAAGGACCGGATGATCGAGCGGGTCACCGGGCCGATCCGCCGGGCCGCGACCGCGATCACGATCCGGGACTACCGGGTCCCGTCGGTGTGAGCCGTACCGCCGGGCCGACAGGCGGGGCCTCTCGGGCGGGGCTTCTCAGCGGGGCTTCTGGGGCCGCCCGGAATGACGGTGCGCCCGGCTGCGCCCCCACGGCGGAACCGGGCGCACCGAGCCGGCCCCGGACTCCGGCGACAGGAGGGGGCGAACCCACATCCGCCGTCGCGAGGCCGGTGCTCGCGCGGGTCCGGTGGGTCCGCCGCCTCCTGGTGGGCGGCGCCGTCAGGGCGCCGCCGGTCTCACGAGCCGGTGCAGGTGACGGTGGGAGTCGACGCCGTACCGTTGGCGAGGAAGCCGAACGTCGTCGACGCGGACGGCGCGAGCGAGCCGTTGTACGAGGCGTTGCTCACGGAGACCGTCGAGCCGCTGGTGGTCAGCGTGCCGTTCCAGACCTGGCTGATGGTCTGGCCGCCGGCCAGGGTCCACTTGACGGTCCAGCCGCTGATCGCCTCGCTTCCGGCCGTCACGGTGACCTCTCCCTGGAACCCGCCGGACCACGTGTTGGTGGTGCGGTAGGTCGCGCTGCAGGCGCCGGTGACCGGCGGAGTCGGCGTGCGCGTGGGCGTGGCCGACGGTGACTGCGAGGGCGACTGCGACGGGGACTGCGACGGGGACTGCGACGGCGACTGGGAGGGCGACTGCGACGGGGACTGCGAGGGCGTGGCCGAAGGCGACGGCTGGCCGTTGCCGCTGAACTGCCACCAGTTCACGTTGAACAGGTTGCCGCTGCCGCCGGTGAACTTGAGGTACAGGTCGTGGGTGCCGGTCGCGCCGTTCACCGAGCAGGAGACGGTGGTCCAGGTCTGCCACCCGCCGGTGCCGGAGACGTTGCACGTGCCGACCAGGGTGCCGTTGACGCCGTCCAGGTGCAGCTCGATCTTGCCGCCGGAGTTGGCGGAGGCGACCCGGGCGCTGAAGGACGTCGCGCCGGAGCCGAAGGCGACCCCCTTGACCTTGATGTAGTCGCCGTTCTCGATGAACCCGACGTTCATGCCGCCCTCGGTGGAGGCCTCGGTCTCCACACCCGACTCCCACGCGATCGTCTCGGCCTCCTGCCGGACGTACGGGTTGAGCGTGCCGATCTGCGGCGCCCCGGTCGTGGTCATGTTGATCGTCGGAATCGACCCGTCAGAGCCGTAGGTGAACTTCTCCACCGCCACCGAGCGCGTGTATCCGCCGCCACCCGGCAACGCACCGTTGTGGTAGAAGAAATACGACCCGCCGTTGTAGTCGATGATCCCCGGGTGGTTGGTGAAACTGCTGCCCTGCGTCGACATGATCGTGCCGCGGTAGGTCCACGGCCCGGTCGGGCTGGAGGAGGTCGAATAGGCGATGAACTCCGAGCAGCACTTGGCCGCGAACACCATGTAGTAGAGGCTGCCCCGCTTGTAGAACCAGGGCCCCTCCTCGAACAGCGTCGGCCGGTTGGCGTCCCCGGTGCGGGTGCCGAAGCCCGACGTGGTCAAGGTGACCTTCGTCGCGCTGCCCGAGTAGGAGATCATGTCGCTGTTCAGCTTGACGTACCACAGGTTCGGGTTGCCCCAGTACAGATAGGCCTGCCCGTTGTCGTCGATGTAGACGGTCGGGTCGATCTCCCCGTTTTCGACCAGCGGGCGCCCGATGGCGTCCTTGAACGGGCCGGTGGGGCTGTCGGAGACGGCCACGCCGATGGCCATCCGGCCGGTCGAGCGGTTGGTCGTGGGGACGTACCAGTAGAACTTGCCGTTGCGGTAGACCGCCTGGCCCGCCCACGCGTCCGACTTCGCCCAGCTGAAGGTGGCCACGCTCAGCGGGGAGCCGTGGTCGGTCCAGTTCACCATGTCGGTGGTGGAGAAGACCCGCCAGTCCTTCATCGTGAAGTAGGTCGAGCCGTCCTCGTCGTGACCGGTGTAGAGGTACACCCGCCCGTTGTAGACCAGCGGGGCCGGGTCAGCGGTGTAGATCGTCTGCACGATGGGGTTGTCCGCCTTGGCCGTCGTGGCCGGCAGCAACGCCGCCATGCACAACAGGCCCGCCATCCAGACGACACCACGCCTGAGCCGGGCCCGAAGGGTGAACGCCGATCCCATACTCACCTCCTGGGGTAGTGACCACGCGACTTGCGCATCGACACGTTCAGCGGCGACAAGTACTACTCAATTGTTAGCGTTAACAATCACGGGCGCACGATTCCGTTCGCCCGCTTGTACGGAATCCGTCTCCGTCAACGCGTGCCGCGGCGACCGTGGACATCGCCACGGCGCGGAGCCAATCCCATGCGGGCGGGATGGTCAAGGTTCCGGGCCCGTGCCCCGGCGGCGCCACGCGCCCGGGC
Source organism: Microbispora triticiradicis (assembly GCF_005864065.1). Lineage (NCBI taxonomy): Bacteria > Bacillati > Actinomycetota > Actinomycetes > Streptosporangiales > Streptosporangiaceae > Microbispora > Microbispora triticiradicis. Next base: position 221,620 of record NZ_VANP01000001.1, read on the forward strand.
CACCCGCCCTGAACTGTGTCCGGAGCGCCGCGACCGGGACCTCCGTACCCGTGCGGGGTGTGAAACTTTCAGCTCCGCGACGCGGCGGAAAACCCGCCCATCCGCCGGTCAGCCACCCGGGCCGACCTCGTTGTCCGGCGCGCCGTCGCCCACCGTGGGCAGGTCGCCTCGTTCTACCGGCACGCGGGGCGGTGCGGTGCCGGCCTTCCCGTCTCCGGTGGCGCGCCGCGCCCCGGCGACGGCCGCCTTCAGCGCCGCCCGGCTGACGTCCGTCACCCCTCCGCTCAGCTTGATGAGGACGTCTCCCCTGGGCGCGACGTACTCGTGGCGGTCACCGGCCATCCGATACCAGCCCACCTCGTCGTGGATGCAGAGGACCAGCGCGTCCGGAGGCGTGGCGAGGTTGATCGGAGTGCTCCGGCACATGTCGTCATCGAAGGCACCCCGGTCGACCCGCAGTTCCACCTGACGTCCGCCGGGCGCGGTGTAGAAGACGCCGAACCCCTCCTCGCCGACCCCGCCCATGGACTGCTCGGCCATCTCGTATCCCGGCAGATCGACGAGATAGACGAGGTCGGGCGCGACCCCCAGCTCCCGCAGGTGATCCATGTCCACACCGGAGGAGGCCGTCACCGACCCGCACGCGCCGAGGCAGGCGAGCCCGAGAGCCGCCGCCATGGCCCATCGGCCTCTCCTCACCCGGTCATCGTCCCCGGCCGGGAGCGTTCGACCACCGCGCGAGCCGCATCGTCGCTCCTTGATCGCCTGCAGGTGTCCCCATTATGCGCGGAAAGCCGCGGTTCGTCCTTGAGACGGTTCAGCGGGCGCCTCCTACGCGCCGCGTGGTTTCGCCCGGACGTGCATGCGTTCGCCCTGGGTGCCGAACAGGCTGAGGATCTCCACCGGCGCCTCGCCGGTGCTGCCGAACCAGTGCGGCAGCCGGGTGTCGAACTCCGCGGCCTCCCCCGCCCTGAGGACGAGGTCGTGTTCGGCGAGCACCAGCCGCAGCCTCCCGTTGAGCACGTAGAGCCACTCGTAGCCCTCGTGCGTACGCGGCTCGGGATCACAGCGCTCCACCGAAATGATCATCTTGTACGCCTGCAGCCCGCCGGGGTGCTGGGTCAGGGGCACGATCGTCGAGTCCCAGCGGCTGATGGGCTTCAACCGCACCCGGGGATCGCCGACCGGCGGCGCGCCGACGAGTTCGTCGAGCGGCACCTGGTAGGCCCGCGCCAGCGGCAGCAACAGCTCCAGCGTGGGCTTGCGTTCGCCGGACTCCAGGCGCGACAGGGTGCTGACCGATATGCCGGTGGACTCCGCGAGCCGGCTCAGCGTGCTGCCGTTCTGCCTGCGCAGCGCACGCAGCCGCGAACCGACGGAGGCCAGGACGGCGGCGTCGTCGTTTGCCATACCGGCAATCCTACTTGTCGTTTTCGCACGCGGGCAGGCCGATTCCATCGCCTCCGCGCCGGAAGTCGCGTGGCCGCCCGGTGAACGAATGTCCTCGATCGGACGTCATATGGGCGAACGGAGGGGAGCGTCATGCGTACCGCAGTCGTCACAGGGGTGATGGTTCTCGGCCTGGCGAGCGTGCCGCCCGCGGCGGCGTCCGGTGCGGCCCACCAGGGCCACCTGGGCTATCAGGGCTACCAGGCGGAGGCGCCCGCGCCCACGTGGAAGCCGGTCAGGGTGAACACGCTGCCCGGGGACGACGTGCTCAACGACGTGACGGTCCTGGGCAACGGGTCGGTGTGGGCGGCCGGGCACCGGGTCGTGAACGGCAGGCAGCGGGGTCTCGTCCAGCGGTTCGACGGCCGATCCTGGCGGGTCATCCCGAACAGCCCGCCGTACGAGCTGCGGGCCGTGACGGCCACCTCCGGCACGAACGCGTGGGTCTTCGGCGAGGGCCGGGCCGCGCGCTGGAACGGCCGCGGATGGACCACGATCTCCCTGGGCGGCGGCTTCTCGGCGACGGACGCCGACGCGACGGGCGCGAAGGACATCTGGGCGGTCGCCGGGACGTCCGCCACGGCGAGGCACTGGAACGGATCCTCCTGGAAGAGCGTCCGGCTGCCGGGCCGCGCCTCCGCCGTCGACGCGTACAAGGCCGGCGTGGCCTGGGCGGCGGGCGTCAAGGGCAACCGTCCCTCGATCATGCGGTGGAACGGGACGTCCTGGACCCTGGTCCCGGCTCCGGCCCTCACCCTTCCCGCGCCGGACGCCGTCGTGACCATCCAGGACATCGCGGTCGTGGGATCGAAGAACGTGTGGGCCGTCGGCGGGGTCAGCTGGGAGGGCGCGGACGAGCAGGGCGACGACGTCGACTTCGGCCGCACCCTGGTGATGCACTGGAACGGCAGGTCGTGGACCGTCTCCATCGGCTCCGCCAACGCCCAGCCGTACACCGAGGTGGAGCCCGACGGCAGGGGCGGCGTCTGGGTCTTGCAGGGCAACTGGAACCCCACCCTGTGGCAGGTCACGGGCTCGACGTGGCGACAGGCCCGGCTCCTCCGGAAGTCCGGCACCGACGCCGTCGTGTTCTCCGTCGCCCGCAGGCCGGGAACGACGACGATGTGGGGCGCGGGCTTCACCGTCCCGCAGGGCGATCCCGACGACCCCTCGGCCAACGGCACGTTCTGGCGTACGCAGTGACCGCCTGACCTCGCCACGCCGTGCACCGACGGCGTGGCCGGTGCTTCGGGATCGCCCGCGGCCGGCGGAAGACACCCCGTCGGCCGGATGCACGCGCCCTGGCGACCTGCGGAAGGCCGATCGGCCGGTGTGACGAGCGTCACGTTCTCCGGCTGTCACACCCGCCCTGACCTGCGGCTCCTCGCTTTATGATCCCTTTATGCGATCATAATCCCATTTGCACCCTTTGCGGCAATATGGCGTGTCTTGGTAGTTTCCTTGCCCAACGAACCCGGCCAGCCCGTGTTCGGAAAGCGCATCCACTGTCACCGGCGCCATGTCCTCTCCCGCCCCCCTGGGCGCCGGTGATGCCGAATCCGTGCCAGCAAGGAGGCTCGGAGCCGGGGAACCAATCGACCTTCCATCCGAAGGTCCGGGGTGAATCGGCGCGCAAGCGCTGTAGGGCGACTTCCCTGCCCGAATCCGTCAGCTAACCCGGTAGGCGCAAGCGGAAGACCCTAGGAGAGATCCCTCTGTCCGCCAACCCCACCACTCTGCTTCGCGCTGCCTGCGTCACGCTCGGTAGCGCAGCGCTCACCCTCTCCCTGACAGGCTTCGGCGCCCTGCCCGCCGGCGCCGTCACGGGGACCGTGACAGCCCCGCCCCCGGACTCGACGGCCATTCCGCCCGAGCCCCCCGTCACGGCGTTCACCCCGTACGCCGGAGGGGCCGCCACGGCCTCCACGGCGGAGGCCTCCGTCAACACGAAGCTCACCAAGGCCGCTGTCCAGCAGGAGAAGGCCGAACTCGCTATCAAGGTGGCGAAAAAGCAAATCGGCGACCCCTACGTCTGGGGCGCCACGGGCCCGCGGTCGTTCGACTGCTCCGGGCTGGTCCAGTTCGCCTGGCGCAAGGCCGGCGTCAAGATCCCGCGTACGACGTGGTCGATGCTCAACGCCGTAAAGAAGAAGGTCTCCCTGGCGCGTCTCAAGCCGGGCGACCTCATCTTCACCAGCGGCGGCGGCCACGTGGGCATGTACATAGGGAACAAGAAAGTGATCAACGCTCCCCACTCCGGCGCGGTGGTCAGGGTCGACCGCCTCAAGGGCTACTGGAGGAGCAACTTCGTCACCGCCGTACGCCCCGGCGTGTGACCCCGGCGTCGTGGACGACACCCCGGCGGGGACGTCCGGTCACACGTGACCGCGTCTCCGCCGGGGACCGGCCAGGCCGGCGGCGGGCCGGCGGTCGTCCCGGCGCCGCCCGTAAGGGCGGATTCGGCTTGCCGCAAGGGTTCGGGGATGCGGAAGGATTGGGCCATGGACCGCCAGCTGATCAGCCATCTCGCTCATCGGGACCACCCCATCGCCGCGCCGGTCTCCGGTGCCAACGTGACCCGGCTGCTGCGCCGGGCCCGGCTGGCCGAGGGGGCGAGGATCCTCGATCTCGGCTGCGGCGAGGCGGCCTGGACGCTGCGCGCGCTGGCGCTCTACCAGGACGCGACCGCCGACGGTGTGGACATCTCCGCGCTCGGCCTCAAGGCGGCGGAACAGGCGGCCGAGGTCCAGGGCGTCTGGGAGCGCATCCGGTTCCACGAGCGGCCGGCCGCCGACTTCCCGGTCGCCGAGCAGTACGACCTGGTGCTCTGCGTAGGGGCCACGCACGCGTTCGGCGGGCTCGTCCCGACCGTCGAGCACGTCCGCCGTTACCTGCGGCCGAACGGGCTGGCACTGGTGGGCGAGGGATTCTGGGAGCGCGAGCCGACCACGGAGGCGCTCACCCGGCTGGGCGCCGCGAAGTCGGAGTTCCTCGACCTGCCCGGCACCGTCGCCGCCGCCGAGTCCCCCGGTTTCGACGTGGTCCACGCGTACACCAGCGACCTGGCCGAATGGGACGAATACGAGTGGTCCTGGACGGGCACGCTGCTGCGCTGGGCCAACGAGCATTCCGGCCCGGACGCCGACGACGCTCGCACGGCGGCTCTGGAGCACCGCGACATGTGGCTGCGCGGTTACCGGGGCATCCTGGGGTTCGTCACGCTCCTCCTCCAGCGGAGGAACTGACCCGATCCCCTACAGCTGACGGAGCACCCGCATGGCGTCCTCCTCCACGCGTGAAAGATCGCGGAGGATGACCCCGGCCTGCTCCAGGTGTCCCGCGTCACCGCTTTCTCCCGCCTTCGCGATCAGGACGGACACCTCCGTCCAGAGGCCGGCGGCCTCGGCGTACAGGCGGTGACCGGTGCGGAGGCCGCCGTCGTCGATCAGATGCGTGCACTCGTCGAGGAAGTCGCGGTAGAGGGCGCGGAACAGGGCGCCGCCGGTTCCTCCCTTCTCCATGAGGAGAGCGGCCTGCGGCAGGTCCCGCCGCGGCTCGGCGGCGCGTAGCAGCCATCCGGGCACCAGCTTGCCGGCCTTCTCGATGCCGCGGTGGCCCAGGTTCGCGATGGGAGCGGCGAGGAAGGCGTCGGCGCAGTCCCGGATGGCGGGGATGATCTGTTCCTGCCAGTTGAGCGGGCGGGCCGGCAGGGTGAGGGTGAAGGACCGGTTCCTGGCGGTCATCGGGCCGCGTTCGGCCCGCGCCCTGGCGAGGCCGTCCCGGCCGGTGCGTACCGCTCCGCCCTGCTGGTCGGTGTCCACCAGGTAGACCTCGTGCTCGTCGTAGCCGTACATCGCGACGACATGACCACCGAAGTGCACCTTGGAGCGGAAGTAGTCCAGGTGGTAGCAGTCGAGCTGGAGGCCGACCGGCCGGCCCGCGTCGACGCGGGCGGCCACGTTCTCCCACGCCTTGCGCGACGAGGTGGTCTCCTCGGTCGCCAGCGTCAGTCCCAGCCGGGCGGCCAGGTTCCTGGTGAGTTCGAACGGCTTGACCCGGCCGCCGAGGAAGGGGATCGGCATGGCCTTGCTGTCCCAGTAGACGAAGGACAGGCCCGACCCCAGCCCGAACAGCATGGGCTCGGACAGATCGAGCCCCTCGTGCCGCAACAGCACCCCCAGCGCCGTCGTCTCGCAGTGGCGCATGCCACGGGTCTCGACGTCCTTCACGAAGGTCATGCGTCGCTCTCCTCATGCCGGCCGACGGTCACCCTGAGACCTCCATGATCGGCCATCCGGCCCGCCGCACCTGATGTGAGTAGGGAGGTACTCATGCGGAGCGTCAGAGGCCTGTTTAGCCTTCGAGCATGTCGATCGAGCTCGCCGTCGCGCTGGGCGCGATCGCCACCAAGGCGGCCGTCACCGCGCTGCTCCAGCAGGGCGCGTGGGACGACGCGAACTGGGCGATCGTCGCGCACCAGGTGATCGACGCCGTGGTCGGCGTGCGGAACCGGCCCGACGCGGGGGTTCAGCGGATCGGCCAGCGGTTGGACGTGCTGGAGCGGCAGATCGCGGCGGTGGGGCGGAAGGTCGAACTGATCCCGGTACGGGAGTTCGACGAGCACATGGCCGCGGGGCGCCGGTATATGCGGGACCTACGGGACCAATGGCGCACCGCCTACGACCGGTACGCGCTCGTCGAGCGAGCACAGCACGAGTTCGTCCGTGCGTTCGGCATCGCAGAGAACATGAAGGACGCGTCCCGGCAGGCGCTGGCGGACACCGCCATCGCGGGCTGCTGGTTGTGGGTGCCCTCCATGCCTGACGTGATCAAGACCATCGGGCAGGCACGGCTGATCCTGGAACAGGAGTTGCTGTTCGGCGCGACCCTGCCCACCAGCTCGTACGCCGACGTGGTCAGGCTCTGCAGGGCGTACGGCGAGTGTCCCGCGTGGACCGGGAATCCCGTCGTACCGGCGAGCGGTCCGCCGACGCCCGGCGCCCGGGTGGCCGTCAGGGCCGAGTACAACCGGTGGACCAGATGCGCGGGCGTCGACATGCGGGTCAACCCGGCAGGCGACGACGGTGCTCGGCAGCGGGCGGTCACGACGCGCGGCGGGCCGGTGATTCCGGTCGTCACGGCTCCGGGCCCGCAGGAGCGGGTGACGATCGAGCTGCACAACAGGCGCGCCGACTGGATCTCGGTGTCGGTGACGGCGGACGCCGTCGTCGTACGGCTGCCGCAGCACAACAAGCTGCCGGGCCAGAACAGGGTGGCCCCGGGGAGCTCGGCCTCGCTGACTCTGCCTCGGCCGGGGTTCTCGGCGTCCTTCTCACCGTACGGAAGCCCTTCAGGCCTGCCGTCGGATCAGTACTTCGCGAGCCCGCGGAACGGCCTGGCCTCGAACACGTCGCCGATACCGCCGATCCCCGCCATCGGTTTCGTCCTGCCCCAGCGCTCCAGGCGGCTCCAGGCCGCACCGCCGCCCTCGACGCCGCGGATCCCCCCTCCCAGGCGGAACCAGAGAACGTCCTGGTGGCAATCCGCCCTGGACTGGGTCGAGGAAAACTGGTGACTCCGATTCCGCCGGTGCCATGACCGCCGGCCTCGGCGCCGGAGGGGCCTGAAGCGCAAAGCTCCGAGATGAAATTTTCATCTAGGCGGCGACGGCGGCCTCGGCCTTTTCCCTGGTCAAAACCGAAGGAATGGCCGCTCCCGGGCGAAGGGCCGTCGAGGAGAAGACAAGATCCTTGACACGCTTCATGACTTCCTATTTGCTCCGGTTCACCACCACTTCCAGTCGCCCGTTAGAGAGGAGCACTTGGCCGCCCCCGTCACTGTTAGCGTTAACAAACCGTGGCCTCAAAAACACACGGCAATGCGCCATGCCGACGCTGACGGACATCTGAACTCGCCCTGCTCTTCCGCAGCAGGGAAGGGGCGAGCACGCACACGCCGACGATGGTCGGTCACCGCGCCGCTCCGGGTCGACTGACGGTGGGCTCACCTGGCGTTTGAATCCGTCCGGCAAGGCTGCCCGGCCGGCATGCAGGCCGGACGCGGACGCCCCACCGGACGAAAAAAACAAATGGCTTCCCTATCGACACACGTCCATTTTCGAATGGCAAGGGAGTTGCGGGAAATTGAGACAGAAATCCATTTTCGCCGCTGTCGCGGCGGCCGCGCTTCTCGTTCTGGCGACGGGACAGGCGGCGCTGAGCGACAGCCTTGGCACGGCCAAGTCGTCCTCGGCCACCGCCGTCGCGGCGGCGACCGCCGGATGCGGTAAGACCCCGACGCTCAGAAGCGGTTCACAGACAATCACCACCAGCGGCAAGAATCGTAGCTGGATCCTGAGGATTCCCGACAACTACGACAACACCCGCCCCTACCGGTTGATCATCGCGTACCACTGGCTGAACGGCACCGCCCAGATCGTCGACTCGGGCGGCTCGGACGGGGCCGTCTGGGCCTACTACGGGCTCAAGCAGGTCTCCAACAACAGCACGATCTTCATCGCGCCGCAGGGCATCAACAACGGCTGGGGCAACAGCAACGGTGAGGACCTGACCTTCACCGACGACATGCTGAAGCTTGTCGAGAGCAACCTCTGCGTCGACACGACGCAGCGCTTCGCCCTGGGGTGGAGCTACGGCGGCTCGATGAGCTTCGCGGTCGCGTGCGCCCGGCCGACGGTCTTCCGTGCCGTCGCGGTCTACTCCGGCGCGCAGCTCAGCGGGTGCAACGGCGGCACCCAGCCCGTCGCGTACATGGGCATCCACGGCACCCACGACTCGGTGCTCAACATCTCGCAGGGACGGGCGCTGCGCGACAGGTTCGTCTCGAACAACGGCTGCACGCCCCAGAGCCCGCGGGAACCCGCGCAGGGCAGCCTGACGCACATCATCACCGCCTACTCGGGATGCCGGGCCGGATACCCGGTCGTCTGGGCTGCGTTCGACGGGGACCACACCCCCTCTCCCAACGACGGGTCCACCTCCACCAGCGGCGCCAGGACCTGGACGACGGCTGAGGTGTGGAAGTTCTTCACCCAGTTCCAGTCCGGCCCGTCGCAGTCGCCCTCGGCTTCGCCGTCCCAGTCCCCGTCGCAGTCGCCCTCGCAGTCGCCGTCCCAGTCCCCGTCGCAGTCGCCGTCGCAGTCGCCGTCCCAGTCGCCCAGCAGCGGACCGGGCGCCTGCCGCGTCACCGCCACGGTCAACGCGTGGAACAACGGCCTGACCGAGAACCTCGCCATCACCAACACCGGCTCCTCCACCGTCAACGGCTGGTCGCTCGTCTTCACCCTCCCCGGCGGGCAGACCATCACCAGCGGGTGGAACGCCACCTACTCGCCCACCAGTGGCCAGGTCACCGCGAAGAACATGAGCTACAACGGCACGCTGGCGCCCGGAGCCACCACTGAGGTCGGCTTCCAGGCCACCCACACCGGCAACGCCGGCAAGCCCACCTCGTTCACCCTGAACGGAAGCCCCTGCACCGTCGCCTGATCGGCGAGGGTCACCGGGGGTGGCGCCCGGCCGGGCGCCACCCCCGGACGCGTCCGTGCGTACGGCCGCGAGGACGACGCGGTCCGGCGCGCGAGGCGCCGGAAGGGAGAGCCCACACGGGCTCTTCACACCTTGCGATGAGGTCACGAAGGCGGCCAGGCGGCCTCACGTTGGCTAGCCTCACCGCATGCCCCTCGCCTCGATCCCCAGCCCTGCCCAAGGGGTCTGGCATCTCGGATTCATCCCGATCCGGGCCTACGCGTTGTGCTTCGTCCTCGCGATCCTCTTCGGCGTCTGGCTCAGCGAACGGCGCTGGCGCGCCCGCGGCGGCGAGAAGGGCGTGATCAGCGACCTCGCGGTGCCCGCGGTGATCTTCGGGCTGGTCGGCGCCCGCCTCTACCACGTCATCACCGACTGGCAGACCTACTTCGGCCCGCGCGCGATCAAGGAGCCCTACCGGGCGCTGTTCGTCTGGGAAGGCGGGCTCAGCATCTGGGGCGCGGTCGCCCTGGGAGGCGTGGGCATGTGGCTGGCCTGCCGCCGCCGGGGGGTGCCCCTGGGCGCCGTGGCCGACACGGTCGCGCCCGCCATCGCGTTCGGGCAGGCGATCGCCCGCTGGGGCAACTGGTTCAACCAGGAGCTGTACGGCGGTCCGACCACGTTGCCGTGGGGCCTGGAGATCGACCAGGCCCACGGCGGCGAGCCAGGCGTGCTCTACCACCCGACGTTCCTGTACGAGTCGCTGTGGGACGCGGCGCTCGGTTTCGCACTGATCCTGGCCGGCAGGCGGTTCACGCTGCACCACGGCCGCCTGTTCGCCCTCTACGTCGCCGGCTACACGTTCGGGCGGTTCTGGATCGAGGGGCTGCGGATCGACCCCGTGGGCGGAGTGGACCACGCGGTGACGCTCCTCGGGCTGCGGATCAACCAGTGGACCTCGATAGTGCTGTTCATTGGCGCGCTGGTCTATCTCCGGGTGACGCGTGACAAGGACGGCGAACAGATCCCGGTGCCGGCCGCACAACAGGGCCGGCCCGCACAGGATTGAATCCCTGTAGCCGCCTCACGGCCTGATGCCTGCTGGGAACCCGGTCCAGCGCAGGCCGGGCGAAAGGTGGCTCATGTCGTTGAACATCACGATCGTGGGCGGCAGGCCGCGCCGGTACTCGATGACCGTCAGCGCGGTGTTGGCGCTGTTCAGCCCGAGCCACCGGGACGGCGGCGCGTCCATCGCGTGCCGCACCAGCCACGCGATCGGGTAGGCGTGTGTCACCAGGACCTCGTTCACGTCGGGCCGGGTCCCTTTCGTGCCCGGATCGGGGACCTTCGCGAACCTGGCGACCAGGGCCTCGGCGAGCCTCCGGCCCGAAGCCGCCTCGGTGTCGTCGTAGCCGTCGAAGAAGCCCGCCCAGGAGGCAGGCGTCTCGGCCGCGCCGGGAACGTAGGGCACGTGGTCGACGAGTTCGGCGGCCTCGGCCACGGGCACGTCCGGTAGGTGACGGGCGATCTCGTGCGCGCTCGCCACGGCACGGGGCAGCGGAGAGTGCCACACGGCGTCGACCGGCAGGCCCGCGAGCCGTTCGCCCAGCAGGCCCGCCTGCCGGCGCCCGATGTCGGTGAGTTTCCCGAACGCGTCGGCCGCGCCGTGACGTGCCAGGTAGAGGCGTCGGATCGGCATCGGGATGCCTGCGTTCCGGTCGGCTTGGCGCTGCCCGGTCACGCGTTCGCCGCCGTGACGGTGCCGTTGGTGCCGTCGACGGTGACGACGGTGTCGTCGCGGAGCCTGCTCGTCGCGTCCGGGATGCCGAGGACGGCGGGGATGGCGTGCTCCCGCGCGACGATCGCGGCGTGCGAGAGCACGCCTCCGGTCTCGGTGACGACGCCGGCGGCGATGCGCAGCAACGGCGTCCAGGCGGGGTCGGTGAAGGGGCAGACGAGGATGTCGCCCGGGCGTACGCGCGCGAAGTCGCCGGGACCGCGGACGATCCTCGCGGTGCCGGTCGCGGTCCCGCGACTGCCCGGCGTTCCGGTGAGCGTGGCGGACGGGATGCCGGAGACGCGGGAACGCGCTGCCGACGGTGGGAGTGCGGCGGTGACCGGCCGTGCCTGCAGAACCCAGGCGCGGCCGTCGGCGATCGCCCACTCGATGTCCTGCGGTCCACCGAGTACGGCGGCGATCCGTCTGCCCAGCGCGGCCAGCCGCGTGGCGGTCGCGTCGCCGACCGCCGGCCGGTTCCGGGCAGCGGCGGGCACGTCCTCGACCACGAGCCGCGCGCCGCGCCGGTCGAGGCGCTGCCGCTTGTCCGCGATGGTACGGGTGACCGACCCGTCCGCGGCGACGAGGTAGGCGTCAGGGGTGACCCTGCCCTCGACGATGCTCGGGCCGAGGCCCCAGGACGCCTCGATCCGGGTCGCCTCGCCGGAGTCCGCGGGGGTGAACATGACCCCGGACGCCTCGGCGTCCAGATGGCGTTGGACGATGACGGCCATCAGAAGATCGTCGGAGGGATGGCCGGCACGGCCGGAGGCGGCCCGGTAGGCGACGGCACGCGGGGAGAACAGCGAGGCCCAGCAGGCACGTACGGCCTTGGCGACCTCGTCGGCTCCGTGCACGGCGAGGAAGCTCTCGTGCTGACCGGCCGCCGACGCCTGCCCGGTGTCCTCCTTCGCCGCCGACGACCGCACCGCCACGGGCGGATCGCCGATCTCGCCGAGCGCGCGTCCCAGCGCGTCGATCACGGCGGCGTGGACGGGGCGGGCCTCGATCGTCCGCCGGGCCGCGGCGACGCCCTCCGGCTCGCCGGCGAGCCGCCCGAGGTCCAGGTCGCGGACAGCGGCGAGGTAGGCGGCGAACGGGACGACGAAGCCGTTGGGCACCGGCAGACCCGCGCGGAGCAACGCACCGAGCGCGCCGGCCTTCCCCCCGCAGGTATCGGCGACGGCCTTCACGAGGGGCACGATCATCCGCCCGCCCTTCAACGTTTCATTGACAACAATTTGTTGATTGTGCATTGTGAGACCCATGCACCGCAAGGACGACATGGCGCACGGCGCGCACGCCGACCACGTACAGGCCCAGCGTGAGCGGGACGCGCGTGAGCATCTTCTGCGCCTGGGCGCGGACACGCTCGACGCCCGTCCGTGGCGACCCCCGCCCGCCCCGCCGTCGGCGGTCGACCTCGTGCAGTTCGCCGTCTGGCGCAACGCCGACCTGGACCCGGAGGACGTCCTGAGCGCGCTCGCCCTCCTGCCCGCGGCACGAGCCGAGGTCGAAGGACTCGAATCCGCCCTGCTGTTCATCGCCCGCGGCGCGGGACTGACCTGGGCGCAGATGGCGCAGGTGATGGGGTTCAACTCCCCGCAGGCGTGCCAGCAGCACTACACCCGCCTGACGGCGCGACAGGACGCCGAGTCGTGACGCGCGACTCCACGCCCGGCCTCCTGGTCCTGCACGCCGTGCGCGTCACCGGGTTCGCCGACACTCCCGTGATCGCCCGCCGGTACGGGCTCGACGCCGTCACGACGGAGCAGGTGCTGCGCGACGCCGAGGCACGCGGCTGGGTCGAGCACACCGCCTTCGCCGGCACCGAAGGCTGGTCGTTGACCGAACCGGGCCGGACCGAGAACGAGCGGCAGCTCGCGGCCGAGCTCACCCGCGCCGGCGCCGCAGACGAGGTCCGCGACGTCTACCGCACGTTCCTCCCGCTGAACGCCCTCCTGCTGCAAGCCTGCACCGACTGGCAGCTCCGGCCCACCGCCGGCGATCGGCTCGCCGTCAACGACCACTCCGATCCCACCTGGGACGCCGGAGTGCTCCATGAGCTCGCCTGCGTCGAGCGGGCGCTCACGCCACTCGCGGACCGGCTCGGTCGCGTCCTCACGCGGTTCCGCGGATATGACACGCGATTCACCGCGGCCCTGGCGCGTGCCCGGGCGGGGGACGGCGCCTGGGTCGACCAGACCGGCCTGGACTCCTGCCATCGGGTCTGGTTCGAGCTCCACGAAGACCTCATCGCCACGCTCGGCCTCGACCGGCACGCGCAACCCTGACCCGCCGTCCCGGCTTAATACGCGGACGGCAACTGCAATACTTTCACACCCGTTTTTCCACTCTTGACACTTCCACGGCAGCCGCCACAATGACTGGTGTCGTCGCGAGTTGCGCCCTCTCGACGTGGACCATATTCCGTGGTTTTCGGGTCGAGACGTGGGAGTTCACACATGCACTCAGCATTTCGGCGTGCGTTCATGGCGGCGGTCATCGCCGCCGCGGCGATTCTCGTGCCGACGGGGCCCGCGTCCGCGGGGATCTGGCAGCTCACCGACGGGTTCGAACCGTCGACGAATCCGGCGTCCCGATGGACCTTCACCGCGAACGGGGGGTGCAGCGGGCCGGTGTTCGGCAGCGCGTCGAACACGCCGCGTACGGGGAGCGGCATGGCCGCCATGTCGGCCTTCACGAAGGGCGACTGGTGCGCGCTCGGGCGGACCATCAACCTCACGCCGGTGAGCGTTCATCCCGGGGCACGATGCACCGCCGGCGTCTACACGGACCTGTGGGGCGAGTGGGCCCAGTTCAACCTTGAGGTGATCGACCCCGACACGTGGACGTACATCGCGCTGAAGTCGATCACCCAGGACTGGGTCCACGGCTGGGAGCTCCAGACGGTGAGCTGGACGGCGCAACGCTCCGACGTCGTGCTGCGCTTCGCCGTCGTGCAGCGGGAGCCGTACTGGCACGCCGCGGAGATCGATCTCGACGACGTAGTGGTGCAGTGCGCCTACTGATCGGCTGAGCCGGCCGGGCCGTCCGGCCCGGCCGGTGCTAGCGGTCCGGGTCGTGGATGACCGCCCACTTGTCACCGCGCTTGAAGTAGATCATCTCCGTGCTGACGTAGAGGGTGGTGGACGCCTTGCGGTCGTTCCGCATCCAGAGCCTGCCGGCCCGTGCCGTGGCGAGATCGTAGATCACTGAGGCCTTGCGCCCCTGCTTGTCGGTCTGGCTCAGGGTGACGAAGCGGTCGGCCACGATCGACCGGGGGTTGTCGCCCGGCAGGTCCAGAACCCGGCTGCCGTCCCGGCGGATCGCCTGGCTGTCGGTGACGCACCAGGTCACATGGCACACCGCCTGCGCTGGGTCGTCGAGCCGCTCCCCGGTGCTCAGGTTGAGCAGATTCACCATGGCCCCCGGACCGTCGAGGGGACGCCCCGCCCAGGGCCAGGAGAAGAGACGCAACCCCTTCGTGCCCGGGACGGGCGACGGCTTGCCACCCGTCACCGGAACCTGGTTGACGCCCCCCGACCTGGTCGACGACCAGAAGATCCTGCCGTCTCCGACGGCCAGGTCCACACCGTAGATGGTGTCCCCGTTCGCCTCGTCCACTTCCAGCTCGGCCGGGAACGTCACCACTTCGAGGGGTGTTCCCCCGGTCGCCGGAATCGCCATTATGCGAATGTTCCGGCCCACGTATTCGAACCAGACGATAAATCCATCGCCCGCCGCCGGCGAGTCCACCGGCGCGATGGGATAGCCGACGACGGTCAGGCGACGAAAGGTCCGCGATTCCAGGTGATAAATCCACAGTTCAGGCGCGGGATCGTAGCCCTTCTTCGCCACGTACCCGAGCATGGTGCGTGGATCGACGAACAGCTTCGGCGTGAAGGCCTCACCGTTGGGCGCCTCCCGCGGGACCTCCGCGACCACCGAAGGCAGCGCCTGTTCCAGCGGCGGTGCGATCTTCTCCACGATCCGCGGTTCGTGGATCCGTGGTTCGTGCAGGCGCGGTGCGGGCGTGGCCGTGACGGCGGGTGACGGGTGGGGAGCCCGCCATGTCAGGGCTGCCGCCGCCCAGATCACCAGACAGGTGGCCATCGCGGTCGCCGGCACCAGCCCACGGCGTCCGCGCCGGGTCCGCCCCTCGGTCACCTGGCGCAGCAGATCCGGCGGCGTGGCCGGGATCCGCGCCTCCGCGCGCGCGAACGTACGGCGCAGCGCCTCTTCGACGTCGTTCATCGCAGGCTCCTTAGCGGGGTGACGGTCTCACGCAGCTTGCCGAGGGCGCGGGACGCCTGGCTCCGTACGGTCCCGGGAGAGATGCCGAGGATCTCCGCGATCTCGGCGTCCGACCGGTCCTCGTAGTAGCGCAGGACCAGTACGGCACGCTGCCTCTTGGGCAGTCTGGCCAGTTCGCCCCAGAGGTCCAGCGGGGGCTCCGCCACCGGTTGCGGCTGTTCGGGCACCTCCCATGCCAGGTGTTCACGCCTGCGCCGTCTCCATACGGAGATGTGCAGCCGGGTGATCGTGGTTCTCACGTAGCTCTCCGGGTTGTGCTTGCGCCGCACGCGCGGCCATGAGCCGCGCAGCCGTACCATCGCCTCCTGAACGAGGTCGGCGGCGTCGTGCGGGTTGCCGGTGAGCATGTAGGCGTAGCGGAACAACGCGTCGATCCGCTCGGCGGCGAAGTCCGCGAAATCCGGCGCGTCATCCACGGGCGGGAGTCCTCTCGTCCATCCCGGCTGAGACGCATCAGAACCCCGATATGTTGCATCATCTGGAATCCGCCCAAGCGGGGCAGGCCCGTACGCCGGGAAAGGCGGGCCGCACCTGCAGGGGGCGCGTCCTCGTAAGTAGTGCCGGATCGGCTGAATGAGTAGTGCCTGCTCTACCTGCACAGGCGCCCATTGCCGATGCTGAGGGCGCAAGAGTCGGTTCCCGATCGGGAGGAGGCACCGAGATGACGGTGCAGGACATGGCCAAGCAGGTACTGGAGATCTCCGACGGCGAGGGGCGGGAACTGCTCGAGGAGTGGGCCGCCGTGGAGAACGCCACGTTCACGGCCTACGCGAGCAGGTACCTCACCGCCTTCATGCACCCGTGCGCCAAGACGCACTGCTGAGGTCGTAGCGGAATTCAGATCCACCTGAATCCGGGCGGGTGGGTCGGCGGGATCCCCGCCGGCCCACCCGCGTTTCGCGAACGGAGCCGATGATGGCGAAACCCGGCGTTCCCCTCCTGTTGAGAAGGCAGACGTTCAAGGCCGAACTGTCCGCGCAGTCCCTCGATTTCCAGTCGCTCGTGGGCCGGCCCGCACGATATGACGACGGCTGCATGCCGTGCGTCATGATCACCACGCGTGCCGACGACCGCGAGGCCGACTACATCTCCCTGCGTCTGGCGGCGGCGGGGATACCCCTGCTGAGAATCGACAGCGACCGTTGCGCGGGAGCCGAGCTGGTCTGGGACGTCTTCCGCGGGATCGTGAGCGTGGGAGGTGAACGGTTCCGGCCCAGGGTCTTCTGGTCGCGGTACTTCTCGGCGAGTTCCATCAACGCCCCAGCGCCGGACGGAATCGCTCACTATGTGCGGGAGCAGTGGGGCGCGTGGGCGGAAAGCATGCAGCCGCCCATGGACGTCGTCATGGTCAACCGCCTGACCGGACGGTGGCAGCCGAGCCGGATAGCGCAACTCGCGGCGGCGCGGAAAGCGGGACTGCGGGTCCCCGCCAGCGTGGTCACCACGTGTCCGGGCCTCGCACCAGATCTGATCCCGGGATCTGGTGATCTGGTGATGAAAAGCCTGGGCGAGCATCTGATCGAGGAGACTCCTGGCAATGCGATCGGGTTGTTCCCCCGGAGAGTGAGCCGGGCCGAGTTGTCGGACGACCGGACGGTGGAGTCCGCCCCGGTGTTGGTCCAGGAGTTCGTGCCGTCCAGCGGGGAGCTGCGGATCAATTGGGCCGACGGTGAATTCGTCGCTTTTCGTCTGGACAAGCGGTCCATGGATGTCGAACGGCTGGACGTCTCCGAGGTGTCGATCGAGCGGGTCCCGATGCCGCCCGAGCTGACCGGGCCGCTCACCCTGCTCTGCGAGCAGTGGAATCTACAGCTGGCGGCTTTCGACCTTCTCGACACACCGTGGGGATATGTGTTCCTCGAGGTGAATCCCGCGTTCGACTGGTTGTGGCTGGAAAATCACGTCGAGGGAAGGCCCGTCTCGTCGGCCGTGTGCGATTTCCTGATCAACGCCTTCGAGGAGGTCTCGTCATGAGGGTGCGGGTCGCCGAGCACGCGGTGCTCTACTGGGACGACGGGAGGTTGGTCTGGGACGACTACCTCCATCAGCAGCAGTTCGCCCTGACCGAGGACAGCTCGCGCGTACTGTGGTGGTTCGGGAAGTGGCGCGAGCTGCGCAGCATCGAACGGTTTGACGCCGCGCTCGTCCCGATCGCGGAGCGGCTGCTGGAGGCCGGGCTCCTCATCGCCGAGGGCTCCGACCGGCATGAGCGGCAGAACGAGCTCAAAAACCGATGGGGAGTGTGGGGGCCACCGGCCGCTTACTACCATTTCGCGACTCGTGCACGGTCCGGCAGCAGGATCCTGACCGCCGGAGAGGACAAGGCCAGAACTCGTGAGAAGGTCGGCGCCTCTCCCGCCCCGCCGCCGTTCAAGCCGACCGCCGGCCGACCGCTGATCGCGCTCCGCAAGCAGCGGCCGAGTGATGCCGGCTGGCCCCACCCGCGCCTGATGGACGCCCTGTGGACACGGCGCTCGACACGGGCCTATCTCGACAAGCCCGTCGCTCTCGACGACCTGGCGGGCATCCTGACGGCCGCCGGCGGCATCATCGCCTTCCGCGACGATCCGGAGTTCGGCCACAACGTCTTCAAGGCCAGCCCTTCGGCCGGGGCACGTGACCCCATCGAGATCTACCTGTACGCGGGCAACGTGGAGGGTGGTCTCGAACCGGCGATATACCACTTCTCGCCATCGGCCCACGGGGTGACGCGGATGGGGGACGCGCCCTCCCCCAAGAGGCTGGTGTCGGCGCTGGGCGGCCAGGCCTGGCTGGCCGCGGCTCCCGTACTGCTCATCTACACGGCGATGATCGAGCGAAGCCAGTGGCGCTACGAGGCCGCTCGTGCCTACCGGGACATCTCGCTCGGACTCGGTCACGTCAGCCAGACCGTGCTGCTGACCGCGACGGCCATGGGCCTGGGCGCCGTCTTCGCCACGGCCGTCCGCGACGAGGAACTCGAAGAGTTCATCGGCTGTGACCATATGTCCGAGATAGTGCTCGGCGTCACCGCACTCGGCCATCCCCGCGGTTCGACACCGTCGATCCCCGACGACACGGCTCTGTGACCGGCAGGTCCCTCGGGAAAGGGCCGCGCGGGGTGAGCCGCGGAGCACGGCCACGCGTACGCAGGGCCGGCCGGTCCGGGGGAATCCGAGCATGGACCTGATGCCGAGGCTGCCGCGATCCGCCTGGATGACGCTCGTCTCACACGCCTTGTCCGCAGTGGGCACCGGCATGACCATGCCCTTCCTGATCGTTTATCTCCACGACGTGCGCGGGATCGCCATCGGAACAGCCGGGCTGGCGGCGGCCACGGTGGGCGTCGGCGCCCTGATGACCAACCTCGCGGGAGGTATGGCGATCGACCGTTTCGGCGCGCGTGCCGCCCTGATCGGCGGATGGTCGGTCGCCGCGGCCGGGACAGCGTTCATCGCCGTCGTGGGGGCACCGTGGCAGGCCTTCGCCGCCGCGGCCCTGGCCGGGGTGGGCGGAGCTGTGGCGTCTCCCGCCCAGGATGCCCTGCTGGCGCGACTGGCGCCCCGGACTCGTGCCTCGGCTTTCGCGGTCCGGTACGCGATCACCAATGCCGGCGTGACCGCCGGGGGCCTCCTCGCGGCCGTCCTCGTCTCAGGCGGACGGCCGGCGTCCTTTTTCCTGCTCTACTGCCTGGACGCCGGCACCTACATCCTTGCCGCCGTTCTCGTGGCGTGCATCGCCGTACCGCCGCCCGCGGAACCGTCCCGGCCCCGCCCGGAACCACGCCGGCGTCTCGGCGAGGGTTACCGCGAGGTGGCGGGGGATCGCCTGTTCCGGAGGATCTGGGTCTTGACCGTGCTCCTGGTCCTGGCCGGCTACACTCCCCTGATCTCGGTGTTCCCGGTGTACGTCACCGAGTCGGCCGGGCTCGGCCCGCACGTCGTGAGCATCGCCTTCGTCGCCAACGCCCTGACTGTGGCCCTCGCCCAGCTGGCCGCGCTCCGGCTGCTCCGCGGCTGTCGCCGCACCAGCGTGATCATCGCCGCGTGCGGCTGGTGGGCCACCGCCTCGTGCCTGACACTCGCCACCGGCCGGCTCGGCACCGGCTTGACGATCGCCGCCTGCGTCCTCGCGGCCGTGATGGTCGGAATCGGCGAGACCATGCTGTCCCCGGCCCTTCTGCCTATGATCAACGATCTCGCCCCCGAGCCCCTGTCCGGCCGCTACAACGCCGCGACGTCCCTTGCCTTCACGGTCGGATTCACCCTCGGGCCCGCGCTGGCCGGGTTGATGCTCCAGCACGGTCTGGGCGCTCATCTGATCATCGGATCGATCGTCATGTCCGGCCTGGCCGCGATCCTCGCTCACCGGCTGGCCCTCCGGCTGCCCGCATCCGCGAACAGGATGACGCAGGCTCCGCCCGCCACACCCCAGGTGTCCGCGCTGTAGGGAACCTCAACCCGCCCGGCCCGCCGTGCTGTGTGCCCGCGGTCGTCACAAACGGCATCACTACCGATGTGCGGTTTTTCGCACCTTCCCCTCCCCCGCCGTCCGCTCCCGTCGGACAATCAGGAGGCGTCTCCGGCCGGCCCCGCCGACGCGGCCGGCTCCCGTACAACGCGCCCTATTGTCCAGCGGAAGGAGAAAGCTGCGGTGTCGACGGCTGAGATGGTGCCGAGACGATGGTCCTTGGTAGGCCGTGAACCGGAGCGGAAGGCGTTCACGACTGTCCTCGATGAAACCGGTTACAACGGTTTCCTCCTCTTCGGGGAGCCCGGCGTCGGCAAGACACGGCTGGCGGAGGAATGCCTCGCCGTCGCCGTCGGCCGGGGACACGCCGTGGGTCGCGCGGTCGCGACCGGCGCGGCGGCCCAGATCCCCCTCGGGGCGATAGCCCATCTGCTGCCGGACGGCGTGGACCTGTCGGATCCCGTCGCGGGCTTCGCGACGGCGGTCCGGCTCATGTCGCGGGCCTACAGCGCAACGGCCCGCCTCGTCCTGCTCATCGATGATCTGCACCTGCTCGACACCGCCTCGGCCCTGCTGCTGCGCCAGCTCATGGAGACCGGCGCCGTCTTCCTGGTGGGCACGGTGCGCTCCGACGCCTCGTCCGAAGAGAGCGTCGTGACGCTCGGGCGGGGCGATGCCGTCCATCACGCCGACCTCGCACCGCTGACCTGGCGGGAGGTGCACGAGCTCCTCCAGTGCGCCCTGGCCGGGCACGTCCACCGCGAGACCGTCGACCGATTACACGCCGCGAGCGGGGGCAATCCGCTCTATCTGAGCGAGCTGGTACGCGGTGCGCTGGCCGAAGGCCGGCTGACGAACGATGGGGAGATCTGGCAGCTGGCCACCACCGAGCTCCTTCCGGTCACCCGCCGCCTCACCGATCTGATCCGCCACCGGCTCGCGACGGTGGCGCCGTGCGGCCGTCGCCTCCTCGACGTCCTCGCGCTGTGCGGCCCGGTGTCCGTAGCCGACCTGGAAAGCGACCCCGGCACCCACGCCCTCGACGAGCTGGAGCGAGCCGAACTCGTCACCGTCGTACGGGAGGGACGGCGCACGTACGCCTGCCTGGCACACCCTCTCTACGCGGAGGTGCTGCCCGCGGGCATCACCGAGGGGTGGCGCCGGGAGATCCTGCGCGAGCAGGCGAACAGGCTGGAGCGGACCGGCTCGCGCCGCCGGGAGGACGCCATGCGCCTGGCCTCCTACCGGCTCGCCGGCACCGGCACCGCCGATCCGGCCCTCCTCCTTCAGGCCGCCCGGCTCGCCGCGTACGGCGACGACCATGCCCGGGCGCTCGTCTTCCTCCGGGCGATTCCCGAGCAGGCCCTCACCTTCCCGGCGCTGCTCCTGCTCGGCCGTACGTTGTCGGAAGCGGGCCGGCCGCAGGAGGCCGAGGAGGTGCTGTGCCGGGCCGACAAGTGTGCCGCCACAGAGAGCCGCGCGCTCGCGGTGGCGCTGGCGCGCACCCACAATCTCATCTGGTGCCGCGGTGCGAGCCGCGAGGAGGCCGTCGCCGCGAACGACGCGGCGCGCGACCGCGTCACGAGCGCCGCCGGGCTGTGGGCGCTGCGGGTGAACGAAGCCAACATGCTCTCCAGCCTGGGCCACCACACCGAGAGCCTCGGCCTGCTCGACGGCATGCCTGACGGGGAACCACCGCCGGAAGACATCGCGGGCGTGGCGGCCTGGACGGCCGCCGCCGCGACGAGGTCCAGCGCGCTGTCCTTTCTCGGCCGGAGTGAGGAGGCGGTGCGGTGGGCCGAACGCGCCGTGGCCCTGTGTGCCAGGGCGGGGGCGGAGGGCAGAAGCCGCAGCCCGCATGAGGCGGCCGCGCGGTCCGCCCTCGTCCTGGCCCTGACCGAGAGCGGGCGCCTGGAGGAAGCACGCGTCACCGCGGAGCGCGCCTACACCGATCCGGGTGCGGCACCGACCGGGTGGCAGCGTACGCTCCTGGTCTTTCCACTCGCCCGCAACGCCTTGATGGCCGGCCGTCCCGCCTCGGCGCGTCGGTGGTACGCGGAAATCGCGCGCGACACCCGCCCCCAGGCAGTGGTCATCCGTCCGCTCGCGCTCGCCGGGCTCGCCGCGGCCGCGGCCCTGCAGGGTGACGTGCGCGCGGCGGAGGCCGCCCTCGCCGAGCACGCCGGCCTCGCGGCGCCGGTGCACGTGCCCGAGGAACGGCTCGGCGAGGCGTGGACGCACGTCGCGCGGGGAGACCAGGAGGCGGCCAGGACGGTGCTCAGGGCGGCGGCGACCGAGGCCCGCGAGCGGGGGCAGTTCTCCTCCGAGACCGTGCTCCTTACGGACCTCGCGCGGCTCGGCGTCGCGGCGGAGGCGGCGGGCCGTCTCGCGGAGCTCGCGAGGACCGGAGGGCCCTTCACCGCCGCCCGGGCACGGCTGGCGACCGCGCTGGCCACTGGTGACCAGGGCGGCTTGACAGCAGTGGCTGGAGACCTGGACCGGATGGGGGCGAGCCTGCTCGCGGCGGAGGCGGCGAGCGCCGCGGCGGAGCTGTGGCGCCGTTCCGGCAACCCCAGGCAGGCCTCCGCCGCGGCCGCGCGGGCGGCCGCCAGCGCGGCCCTGTGCGAGGGCGCGCGCACGCCCATGCTCCAGGCGGCCGACGCGGCCGTACCGCTCACCGCCAGGGAAAGGGAGGTCGCGATCCTGGCCTCCGAGGGGATGCCGAGCAAGGACATCGCGGCCAAGCTGACGATCTCCGTCAGGACCGTGGACAACCACCTGCAGCGCGTCTACGCGAAGCTGGGCGTCTCGAACCGCCGGGAACTGGCCGGCTGGCTCCGCCGCACGACGGCCTGACCCTGGAAGGGGATTCCGCTGTGGGACTGCCGGGGCGGAGCCCCCGCCTGGGGGTGTGGGGCGGGAGTCCCAATGAGGGCGGCCCGAGCGGAGCCACGAATCCGGCTACGGGCCACACCCCGATGGGTGCGGCCCACAGTCCGGTGGATCAGGCCCTCGCCGGCGCTCCGGCCGGCGGGATACGCGCCGCGATCTGCTCGCGGGCGTGCGCGCAGTCCGCGAACCTGTGCGGGCAGGCGAGGGCGTGCTCGATCAGGTCCTTGGCCGCACGCGCCCTCGCCATGCGCTGCTCCAGTTCGACGACGTGGCGGCGCAACAGGTCCCGGTGGTCCATCGGATCAGGAGCGGACAGCACGGCGCTCAGCTCACGCAGCCCGAGACCGGCCTCCTTACCCATCAATATCAGCGCCACTCGCACCAGCGCGTCCTGCCCGTAACGGCGCTGACCGCCGGCACGCCGAGCGGGTTCGATCAGGCCCATGCTCTCCCAGTGCCGCAGCACATGCGTGGCCAGGCCGAACCGCTCTGCCAGCTCCCCTATGGTCAGTTCCCCACTTGACTTCATGCGTACATTAACCAGCACCGTTGGCCGCATGCTCAAGCAAACGATCGCGGTCACGAAGGTGCTGGTCCCGGTGCGCGACGCCCACGGGCGCGATCCGCTCTCGGCGTTGTTCCGCACCACAGGCACCGCCTCGGACGCGATCGCCCTGGGTGGAACGGATCTGACGGTGGTGGACCTGCCCACGGGCGAGCGCTGGGAGTGGGCGCGATGATCTGGATCCTCAGTCCTCGCCGGGACGGATGAGTCCGCTCTCGTACGCGAAGGCGATGGCCTGTGCGCGGTCGCGCAGCCCGAGCTTGTCCAGCACCCTGCCCAGATGCGTCTTCACGGTGGTCTCCCCGAGGTAGAGCCGAGCGGCGATCTCCGAGTTCGACAGTCCCCGGCCGACGAGGGCGAACACCTCGGCCTCCCGGCCGGTGAGCCGGTCCAGCGCCGAGTGCCGGGGCTGCGGCGCCGGTGCCCTCGTGTACCCGCCGATCACCGACGGAACCACCGCCGGATCGAGCAGGCCGCGCCCGGCGGCCACCTCGCGCAGTGCCTCCAGCAACTGCTCGGGGGGCGACACCTTGAGCAGGAAGCCCGCGACCCCGGCGCGGAGCGCCCCGTCCACGATGGCCTCCTCGTCCAGCGTGGTCAGCACCAGCACCTTGATCTCGGGATGCGCCGCAGTGATCGCGCGGGCGGCCGCGATCCCGTCGAGGCCGGGCATGCGGGCGTCCATGAGCACCACGTCGGGTCCGATCGTCGCGGCCATCCGCACCGCCTCGTCGCCGTCGGCCGCCTCTCCGACGACGTCCATGTCCGGCTCCTCGGAGATCAGCATGCGCAGGCCGGCCCGCATGATCGCCTCGTCGTCGGCCAGCAGCACCCGGATCATCGTGTCCCCTCCGCGAGCGGGAAGCGCGCGTACACCTCGAAGCCGCCCTCGGCACGCGGCCCGGCCCGCAACTCCCCACCGAACATGCCCACCCGTTCGCGCATCCCCACCAGGCCGTGCCCGCCGCCGGGCCCCGGTCCGAGCGCGGTGGCACCCCGCCCGTCGTCCACCACCCGGACGCTGACTCCGGCCGGCTCGTATGTCACGGTCACCGTCGCGACCGCCGCCTCCGCGTGGCGCAACACGTTCGTCAACGCCTCCTGAACGATCCGGTACGCGGACATGTCAACACCAAGCGGCAACGAGGCCGGCGTACCGGACACTGTGGACGTGGCCTGGAGCCCTGCCGAACGCACCTCCTTCACGAGGTCGTCGATCCTCCGCAGAGACGGAGGCGGAGCCAGCCGGTCGGCCTCGTCGGGACGCAGGAGGTGGACCACCCGGCGCAACTCGGTGACGGAACGCCGGCCGAGCTCCTCCACCTGCGACAGCGCGTCGTGCTCGACCGGCCGGTCGGCCAACCGGCGCCGTACCACCCCTGCCTGCATGGTCATCACGCTGACCGTGTGCGCCACCGCGTCGTGCAGCTCGCGGGAGATCCGGGCACGTTCCTCGGCCACCGCCGCCCGCGCCCGCGCCTCCCGCTCGGCGGCCAGCTCCGCGGCGAGCGCGGCCAACTGGCGAGAGCGCGACTGCTCCCGCCGCAGCAACGTGCCGAGAACCCAGGCGGCCCCGACCAGCGCGCCGAAGAAGACGAACTCCCAAGGCCCTTCGCCACCCCAGACCAGCGCGACCGCCGGAACCATGGCGGCACACACCGACGCGGTGAGGGAAAGACGAGGTTCGGCCCGGTAGGCCGCGTGAACCACGAGCACCAGTTCGGCGATGAGCTGGGCCCCGCCCACTCCTTCCGCACCGGTCAGGATCGCGTACGGGAACGACAGCATCGCCACGGACATCGCGGTGATCGGATAACGCGCCGCGAGTGGAAAGCAGATCACCAGCACCAGGCCGAGCCCGGCGGTGGTGAGCCGGTCACCGGCGCCGCGCGGGTCGCCGTACACCTCGACCAACGCGAGGACGGCGAACAACGCACCCGCCACAGTGCCCGCGAGCAGCCGTCTCCGGCGGCTCCATGGTGTTCCCACGCCCGCTCCCCTCGTCGTCGGCACACCGACGGTAACGAAAGGGGCCGACCCTCGGATCAGACGTGAGAAGGACGGCAGAAGGCCGCGGGTCGTCTCCGGAGAGGACCCGGCAGCCGACGGGGTGACCTGGGATCGCATCTGGGACGGCCCGCTAGGCCGATCCGGCCGGCAGGTGCGCGCTCATAGCGTTACGGCAGCTCAAGAGACAGCCGAAAGGACACCCCATGGACGCCACGTCCGCCGCCTCCGCTCCGCTGCGCCGCCTCGGCGGCCTCGCGCTCGTACTCGCCCCCGTCCTGATGTTCGGCGGCATGCTCACCTCACCGCCGCAGGAGGATGACTCCTCCGCAGGGTATCTGGCCTCGTTGGCCGCCGACCACGGGCTGTCGCTGCTTTCGGCGAACCTGCTCCACTACGCCTGGGTGCTCATCGCGCTCGGCGTACCGGCGACCCTGACGCTGCTCCGCGGCCCGAGGGGCCGGAACCTGACGGCCACCGGCGTGGCACTGTCCATGTTCGGCGCCATCCAGATGTCCGGCATGCTGCTGTCCGACTGGTTCACCGCCACCATGCCGAACGTGGTGCCTCTCGCCGACGCGGTGAAGGTGTTCGACACCGTCACGGCCGACCCGACCCTCGCCGTGTGGCGACTCACCGGAATCCTGTGCGGCGTCGCCATGCTCCCGCTGCTTCTGGCCGGGCTCGCCCGAGCGGGAGTGGTCGGCTGGTGGACAGTGCCGGTGATCCTGCTGCCGTTCGTGGCAGCCGCGACGCTACCCCCGGTCGTGGGGGCTGTGGTGGCCCTGGCCTGCTACGCGCCGCTGGTGCTTGTGGGGGTGCGGCTCCTGCGCCGCTCAGCCAGGGACGTGGTCCGGGCCGAGGCACTGGCCGCGCCGGCCCCGGCCGCTTGACCGAAACGAGGAGCCGACGCCGCCCAGGCGCCGGCTCCTCATGTTTCCACCTGCTACAGCTCCGTTCCGCATACTGGTGATCACAGGTGCCGGCCGAGCAGGTTCCAGTGCAGGCAGAACCAGAGGAGGGCGAGCAGCCCCGCCAGTACGACCACCTGGTGGACGCGGGCCAGGACGCCCACGCCCCGCCAGGCCCTCACGGTGGTGGCGAGCGCGGCGACGGTGAGGGCGAGGACCAGCAGCGGCAATGCCAGGAGGACCTGGACGTCGGCCGGCACGCCGTACAGGATGCTCGTGTCGCCGGTCAGGACCAGCGTGAACAGCACCACGAACACCAGTCCGACCGCGGCGGCGAGCCCGGTCAGGAGACGCCCGGCACGCCAGAGACGCGGAACGGGACGCTTCTTGGCCCGGCGGACCACAGCGGCCACCGGCAGGCCGAGCACGGCGGTCAGGGCGGTGACGGCGAACAGCAGGACGATGACGACGTTGACCGGCGGGGTGTCCCACCAGGGGACGCGTTGGTAGGCGGGGCCGTCCGTGGCCACGTACGCGACACCGCTCGCGCCGGTCACCAGCGCCAACCGCTGCGTGCCGCCGTCCTGCTGATACAGCCCGGGCCGCAGCGGGCTCCACGTCGAGCCCCTGAAGGTGAGCTTCCCGCCCTCCACCCGCAGCCGGGTGGAACCGGTCAGGGCGACCACCTTCTCGATGCTGGACTCGGCGGACCGGGTGAGCTTGTAGAAGCCCTCGACAGGCGCGACGGAAGCACCGCCGTCGGGCACGGCGCGCCTGCCGGGCAGGAAGCGGTCGAAGAAGGCAGGAATGATCTTGGTCATGGCGTCGGCCCCGTCCAGACTGTTCGTGGAGACGAACAGGCCGAGGTCGGCGTCGGGCACCAGCAGCAACGCGCTCTGGAAGCCCTCCCAGCCGCCGTCGTGCATGATCACGCGATGCCCGTTGAGCGTCTGCTCCTTGAACCCGTGGGCGTACCCGTCGATGCGCGGATCGGCCGCGAACGTCCGCCGGTGCATGAGCCGGGCCGTCGGCTCGTCGAGGATGCGCCGGCCGCCGAAGCGTCCGTCCAGCAGGTGGGCGATCATGAAGTGGGCCATGTCGTTCGCGGTGGCACTGATCGACCCGTCGGGGGCGAGGTTGTCGAAGACGAACGGCTTGCGCCGATACGCCCCGCCCTCGTAGTCGTAGCTGCGCGCCAGATCCGTGGCCAAGGGGGCGGGGACGGGCTCGGCGGCCGTGCTGTGACGCATCGCGAGCGGGGCGAGGATGTGGTCGCGCACGTACTCGTCATACGGCTGCCCGCTCACCCGCGACACGATGTATCCGGCCAGCGCCGCCCCATAGTTCGAGTACGCCGACACCTCGCCGGGCGGGCGCACCCGCGCGGGCATGTTGTCGGCGAGATAGTCCGCCAGGGGCGGCACGTCGTCCTTGCTCCGCGATCCCACGCCGATCGTGCGGTCCTCGAACCCGGCCGTGTGGTCCATCAGGTCCTGCAGTGTGATCGGCCGGGGGTAGGTCGCGGGGATCCGGAACGCGGTGAGGTAGCGGTTCACGTCCGCCTTCAGGTCCAGCTTGCCCCGCTGCACCTGCTGCATCACCGCGGTCCAGGTGAACAGCTTGGTGATCGAGGCGATCCGGACCATCGAGGTGTCCGGGTCGAAGGGCCTGCGGTTCTCGACGTCGGCCAGTCCGTATCCCTTGCTGAAGAGCGTCTTCCCACCGCCCACCACCGAGACGACCGCGCCCGGCACGTGATTGGCCGCCAGCCCGTCCGCCATCGCGGCGTCGAAGAAGTCCGCCAGCGCGCGCCCGTCCGGAAGATCGGTGACTGCCGCGGCAGTGGAGGCGACGCAGGGCGGCACGAGG
Organism: Microbispora triticiradicis; assembly: GCF_005864065.1. Lineage (NCBI taxonomy): Bacteria > Bacillati > Actinomycetota > Actinomycetes > Streptosporangiales > Streptosporangiaceae > Microbispora > Microbispora triticiradicis. The sequence continues at coordinate 249,343 of NZ_VANP01000001.1, forward strand.
ATCATCAGTGCCGCGCACACCGCGACGAGCATCGAACGGAAGAGATACACGGGACGGCTCCTGACCTTGTCGAGGCCATCCACGATGCGGCCGGCGAGGGTGCGGCCACATCGCCATCGCGGCCACAGGCGTCTCCGACGAAAGTCGGAGACCGTCCGGCGTACGGCATCGACGCCGGTATGAGGTGGCGCGCCGCCGCCCTGGCTACGCTGAAGCGATGCTGTCGTACCGCGCGGCGCTGCGGCGGGTGGCCGCGCTCGGGCCACACGCGATCGGCGCGGCCTCCGTGGCGCTCTCCCTGTTCCTCACCGTCCTGGCGGTCAAGACGCCGTGGGCGCCGCTGCCACGACCCGTCATCGCCGCCGCCGGGCTGGCGGGCACGGCTGCGGTGTGGTTCCGGGGCCGGTGGCCGGTCGCGGTGGCCGTCGCCGGGGCGGGCGCGTACGTGCTGTCGGGCAATCCGGGACCACTGCTGATCAGCCTGTTCTCCGGCGCGGGCACGCGTTTCCTGGCTCTGGCGGCGATCGGCATGGCGGGGTTCCTGGCCCAGCAGTGGGTGGACGGCGGCACGTTGGGCACGGACGCGCTGATCTCGGCGGTGACCGCCACCGGGGTCACGCTGACGGCAGGGGCGTACGTCACCACCCGCCGCGAGCTGACCCGATCGCTTCGCGAGCGCGCCGAACGCGCCGAGACCGAGCAGCGTCTGCGCAACGAGCAGGCCAGGTCCGCTGAGCGCGGCCGGATCGCCCGGGAGATGCACGACGTGCTCGCGCACAAGGTAACGCTCATCTCGCTGCACGCCGGCGGCCTGGAGGTGAACGCGAGCGCGGGGCCGGAGCGCGTCGAGCGGGAGGCGGCGCTGATCAGGGTCAGCGCGCAGGAGGCGCTCGAAGAGCTGCGCAAGATCCTTGGCGTGCTGCGCGCCGGGCCCGACGATGACGACGGCTTCCCCGACCTGCGGCGGCTGGTGGACTCCTGGGTATCGGCCGGCGGGACCGTCACCCTGCACGGCGATATCGGCACGTGGCCACCGGAAACGGCCAGGGCCGCGCATCGCCTCGTCCAGGAGGGGCTGACAAATGCGCACAAGCACGCCCGTGGGGCCCCGGTCACGGTCACGGCGACCGGGAACAGGGAAGACGGCGTCACGATCGCGGTCACGAACGGACGATCGGCCCAGCCGAGTCTGGAGACCGGCGCCGGGGTCGGTCTGGAGGGCCTGGCGGAGCGTTTCCGGCTGATCGGCGGAACGGTGCGCGGCGGGCCGGACGATGCGGGAGGCTGGCGTCTTGAGGGCCGGCTGCCGTGGCACGCCGCGGACGCGTTCCCAAGGGAATCACATGATCAGGACACTGCTGGTTGACGACGAGTCGCTGATCCGCGCGGGACTGCGGTTCATCATCGAGTCCGCGCCCGACGTGGAGGTCGTGGGCGAGGCCGAGGACGGCAACCAGGCCGTCGACGCGGTCCGCCGCCTGGGGCCCGACGTCGTCCTGATGGACGTCAGGATGCCCCGCTACGACGGCCTGGCCGCCACGGGGGCCATCCGCCGGCTCGCCCGGCCACCCGCGGTGATCATCTTGACCACCTTCGACAGCGACGAGCACGTCTTCACCGCCCTGGAGGCGGGAGCCTGCGGGTTCCTGCTCAAGGACACCTCGCCGCACGACCTGATCCGGGCGATCCGTCTCGCGCACGGCGGCGACTCGATGCTGTCCCCGCGGGTAACTCGGCGGCTGATCCACCGGCTCACCACCGACCAGCCCATCCGGCGCCGCCGTGACGCGCTCGCCCGGCTGGAGACCCTGACCGGCCGCGAGCGCGAGGTGCTCACGGAGGTCGGGCTCGGCCACTCCAACACCGAGATCGCAGCCCGCCTGAACATGAGCGAGGCCACGGTCAAGAGCCACATCTCCCACCTGTTCGACAAGCTCGCTGTCACGAATCGCGTACAGGTGGCCATCGCCGCCTACCGCGCCGGCCTGGTCGACTGAGCCCCTGTTGTTCCTGCGGAAGCGCCGCGTGCGACGGCGTACTCGGTGAACCGGCCGCAGGTGTCGAATCCGAGGCGGCGGTAGACGGGCTCACCGTCCGGAGAAGCCTGCAGGACCGCGGTGCGACAGCCCTCGTCGTACGCGGTGTGCAAGGTGGCCAGGGTGATGGCGCCGCCGTAGCCGCGTCGGCGGTCCGTCGCGAGGGTCGCGATGTTGTAGATCCCGGCGATTCCCCCGTGGAAGAAGACCTCGGCCGAGCAGACCGGGCGGCCGCTCACGTAGCCGACCAGATACCGGGCGGGGCAGCCGGGCGCAAGGGCCCACTCGGCGGCGTCGGTGAAGAACCGGCGCACCGTCGCGGCCGGCGGGTCCCAGTTCGCGGCCAGGACCATCGCGTAGTCGGCGAGCCGCTCCGGAGTCGTCACCAGGCGGATGTCCAGGTCATCGGCGTGCGGCTGCGGCAGGGCGGCATGCAGGTCCTTCCACATGCCCGTCTCGGCCTCGGCCGCCCGCAGACCGGCGTCCATCAGGAGCGAGGCGAGGTCTGGTGGTGTGGAGGCGGGGCCGACCCACCAGGAGAAGGGGCGACCGGTTGCGGCCAGCGCACGGACGGTCTCCTCCACCCGCGCGGGGGCGGTGTCCGCGGTGAAACGCGCCGCCGCGACGATGTTGAAAGTGTCGTCGTCAAGCCCGCTGTCGGCGATCAGGAGGTCGTCCGTCTCCGTGACGGTCGAGCGATCCATGCGACGGTGCAGGTGGCATGCATGCTCGGCAAGGTTCTGCTCCATCCTGACCAGCAGATCAGGATCGCCGGGAATCTGTGGTTTCGCCTCATTCACGTAGATCATCACATCATGCCGGATTGTGACTCGGGCGCTGTTTTCACGCCGCGATCGGGTGACGAAGGCCCGGGCCGCCCGTCCACGCCGACGGACGATGCTGCTGTTCGGCATTCGCCCGCGAGCGTGGATCCGCCCCGAGAGGGCGGCTGATAAGCCAGGGTGGACGTGTGAAGGACGACGGGCTCTACACGATCGGCCAGGTGGCGCGGCTCGCCGGGGTGCCGGTGCCGACGGTCCGGTACTACTCCGACGAAGGGCTGGTACCTCCAGCCGGTCGGTCGGCCGGCGGCTACCGCCTCTACGATCACGACGCCCTGGACCGGCTGGAACTCGTCCGTACGCTGCGAGATCTCGGCGTCGAGATCGCGACGATCACACGGGTGCTCGCCGACACGCAGACTCTGGCCGAGGTCGCCGACGGGCAGATCGCGGCCATGGAGGACCAGATCCAGACCTTGCGGGTCCGCCAGGCGGTGTTGCGCTACGCCACCACCCGCCGTACCGGCACGGCCGGAATCGCCCGCGTGAACCGGCTCGCCCGGCTACCGGCGGAGCGGCGCCGGCAGCTGGTGGCCGATCTCGTGGCCGAAGCGACGCGCGGGCTCGACATGGAGCCCGCGTTCGCCGCGCACCTGCGCTCGATGCTGCCCGACCTGCCCGATGACCCATCGGCCGAGCAGTTCGACGCGTGGCTGGAGCTGGCGCACCTGGTCGGCGACCCCCACTTCCGGGAGAGCGTACGCGAGGCGTTCGAGCGACACGCGACGGACCGTTCCTCCGGCGCCGAGCACGGCGACCACGAGAGCTGGGCGCGGGCCGAGCAGGCCGCGCTGGACCTCGTCGGCCGCGCCCTGGCCGACGGGATTCCGCCGGTCTCCGCCCTGGCCCGGCCCATCGTGAACGAGCTGGTCGCCGTCTTCGCCCAGGCCCACCGGCGGTCCGACGACGCCGGGTTCCGGCTCTGGCTCGCCGAGCGGATCCGCATCGGGGCCGACCCTCGGGTCTCCCGATACTGGCAACTGCTGGCCGTGATCAACGGTACGCCCCCGAAACCCGATCCGGTCCCTGCGGCCCGCTGGTTCCTCGCCGCACTCGACCCCCGCGTACCCGGCCTCTAGGGAACGGGATGGTGCCGGAGCGCCTGGGTGAACCAGTCGAACGCCGGCGCCAGGCTCGGCGGCACCGGCCAACCGTTGATCGTGTGCAGCAGGGCGAAGTACCGCTCCGTACGGGGATCATTGGCGATCTCCAGCCGAGTCAGCAGCTTCCGGCGGTATTCGGCACTGTCGGGATGGCCGAATGTCGCGGTGTATCCGGCGATCAACTCCACCAGCACCTTTCGCGCCGCCTGCGAACCCGGCTCGACCCCGTCCGCCTGCGCCTGCCGCACCCGTTCCCGGACCAGCTCGGTCACCTCGTGATGCAGACCGGTCTGATCCCCGGCCGCCCTCTCGGCCGCCTGATGCTCGGCCATCCTGCGGACCCTGGCCCTGAAGTCGGCGTCGCGGACCAGCTCGGACAGCTCCGCCCAGGCGCCCAGCTGCTCAGGGCTGGGATCGGCGGGCATCTCGGGCACCACCGTACGCAGCATGGCGACGAAGTCCGGGCTGGCGTCCAGATCACCGAAAGTCTCGTCGATGAAGTCGTTGATGAGGCGCTTGCCATCCTCAGCGGACGGCGTCACGTATCGCGGCATGGAATGCGCTCTCCCGGAGTCGGATCGGATGGGTCGCGGACGGCGGAAACGAACAACGCGCCGCCCACGGCATCGATCCTGGAGTCTCCGGTTACTTGAGACTCAAGTGCCGTTCCGGACAAGGGCTCAGCCCACAACGCGAGTGGCGAGCATGCCGTCGACGGCGGCGAGGAACTCCGTCGGTTCGCCGGCATGTGCGTTGTGGCCGGCCGCGGCGGTGGTTCCGGGGCGGGCGGTCGTTCCGGGGTCGGGCCGAGACCGGCCTCAGGGATCAGGTCGCGAGGGCGGTGCGGCGGCCGCGGCGGGCCACCTCGCGCTCCAGGTACCACTCCACGGCCAGCAGCGGGATCGTCCAGCCGAGCCAGCCGGACAAGCCCGAGATCGTCCACGCCATCAAGTCGGGATCGCCGCGGAAGACGGTGTCCTGCAGCGGGGACAGGGCGATGATAAGGATCACGGTCCACACCCGGTTGGTGATGATGGAGTAGGTCAGCACGGCGCTGCGCAGCATCCAGCGCCGGTGGTCGGCGTACCGGCGGGCGCGGGCGGCGCGCCAGCCCGCCAGGGTGAAGGCGAGCCACAGCAGGGCGAGGAGCACGTCGCTGACCGTGAGGAACAGCCCGAACGGGGAACGCGCCCCGATGACCAGACCGGTCAGCCCGGCGGGCACCACCCCGGCGAACACGTAGACCCGCCCGGCGCGCCGGTGCCACACCCGGTGCCGCCGCCGGAACCACGGCCACACCTGGAAGAACGCGGTGACCATGGCGACCGAGGCGAACAGCACGTGCGCGACGAGCAGCGGGTAGTGCAGGCCGAACCCCTGTGGCTGCGGCACCCGGGACAGCGACGGACCCCCGGTCAGGTACGGCGGCAGCGAGAACGCGAGGAACCCGGCCGTGACCAGGCCGAGCGGCGCCGTCCAGCGGCGCCGCCACCACGGACGCCGGTGGGCCGATACCGGCGGAGGACTGTCGATCGTCGTGTGCATGACGGCTCCAAGAGGACGGTCGAGGATGCGTATCCCATACGCTCAATGCGTATCATATACGCAATGCGTAGACCATACGCAAAGTGGTAAGCTCCCTGGAATGCCGGACGACATCGGGAACGAGCTGCCGCACGCGCTGAACGTGCTGTGGGGGCGGGCCAAACCGAAGGGGCGGGGACGCACTCCCGCGCTCAGCCTGGAGCGGATCGTGGCGGCGGCCATCACCCTCGCCGACGAGGAGGGCCTGGCCGCGCTGTCCATGGCCCGGCTCGCCGAACGGCTCGGCTGCGCGCCCATGTCGCTGTACCGGCACGTGACCGGCAAGGACGACCTGCAGCTGTTCATGCTGGCCGCCGCGCCCGGCACACCGCCGGAGTTCGGCACGGCGCCGGCCGACTGGCGCGGCTCACTCACCCGGTGGGCCGTCGAGCTGTTCGGCGTCTACCTGCGGCATCCGTGGATTGCCCAGCTGGCGAACTCCCCGCCGATGGACCCCGGCCAGCTCGCCTGGCTCGACGCCGCGCTGCGCTCCCTCGGCGGCACGCCGCTGGACCCGCGGGCCCGGTTCTCGGTGGTCATGCTGGTGCTGCACTACGTGCGCGGCGCCGCCCAGCTCCTCACGTCCATCCCCGCCGAACCGGAGGAAGGGGCCGACAGGGCGTACGCCGCCCTGCTCACCGAGCTCGCCGACCCCGACCGGTTCCCGGCGCTGGCCCGCGCCGTTGAGGCCGGGGTGTTCGACCCCCAAGCGGGGGCCGCTCCGGACGACGACTTCCGCGCCGGCCTTGACCACCTGCTCGACGGGGTGGGAGTGGCGATCGAACGCGCCGCCGGGGCCTGAGCCGGGTCAGCGGGCCGGCGCTGCGCCAGGAGGCGCGGACCTTCGGCCCGCACAGCCGAGGCGGCCGGACCCTGCGCCTCGAAGCGGAGTGCGAGCGCCTCGTCGGTTTCGGCGCCGCCCGCTTGCTCCGCGACGAGCCGGCGCCTCCTGCCGGCGCGGGCTAGATCGTGTCGGCCGATCCGAAGAACAACGAGTTCCGCCTGGGCTGAACGACGGGGAACCTCACCCCGGTGAGGTCTTCGGAGACGGCCCACAGCCGCTGCTGGACGGCTACCTCGTACGACTCCGAACTGGAGGTGACCAGCCGGGGGTGGCCCATGACCTCGAAGCGTCCGCCGGGACCGTAGTACTGGCCGCCGAGCACGGCGGGGTCGGTGGCGGCGCGCAGGGTCGGCAACGCGCCCATCGCCGGCGTCTGGGTGATCAGCGGCGCGAGCCAGGTGAGCGGAAGCCGGAGGGCCGCGGGGGTGTTGCGGGCGAGCTCGGTGCTGGACACGCCGGGGTGCGCGGCCACCGCGACGGTGGTGCCGTGCGTGGCGAGCCGGCGCTGCAGCTCGTACGTGAACATCAGGTTGGCCAGCTTGGACTGACCATAGGCGGCGACCCGGCTGTACGACCGCTCCCACTGCAGGTCGTCGAAGTGGATCGCGGCCCGGATGCGGTGGCCGGTGCTGCTGACCGTCACCACGCGTGAGCCGGGCACCGGCAGCATCAGGTCCAGCAGCAGCCCGGTGAGCGCGAAGTGGCCGAGGTGGTTGGTGCCGAACTGCATCTCGAAGCCGTCCCGGGTGGTCTGCTTCGGGGTGTACATCACGCCGGCGTTGTTGATCAGCAGGTCAATCCGGTCGAGCCGGGACCGCAGCGCCGCCGCCGCGGTCCGGACGGAGTCGAGCGAGGTCAGATCCAGCGCCTGTACGGTCACGTCGCCGGTCATACCGGCCGCGGCCTGCTCGCCCTTCTCGACGTTACGCACGGCGAGGACCACGGACGCCCCGCGCTCGGCGAGCGCCTTGGCGGTCTCGTACCCCAGTCCGGTGTTGGCCCCGGTCACCACGGCCACCCGCCCACGTTGGTCCGGAATGTTCGCCGTCGTCCACTTCTCACCCATGCCAGGCCCCCAACTAACGTACCGAAGGCATCTTCCTCCCGCAACGCTAAAGTACCTTCGGTACGTTGTCAACGTACCGAAGGTACTTAAATTAAGCTGGCGACCGTGACTTTCCAGCGGGCGCGAACCGAAGAGCAGCGGGAGATCCGCCGGCGGGCGATCCTCGACATGGCGTCGGCGATGCTCCACGAGATGCCCGTGGCCGCGGTCACCCTGAACGAGCTCAGCCGCCGGGTAGGCCTGGCGAAGCCGAACGTGCTGCGCTACTTCGAGTCTCGCGAGGCGGTGCTGCTGGAACTGCTGGACCGCTTCCTGCAGGAGTGGCTGACGGAACTGGCGGGCGAGCTGGCCGCCGGCGTCGACGAAGATCTACCCATGGCCGAGCGAGCGGCAGCGGTGGCAGAGATCCTCAGCCGCTCGCTCTCCAGTCGAACGGTGCTGTGCGACCTCTTCGGCGCACAGGGCGGCGTCCTGGAACACAACGTCTCCGTCGAGGTCGTGGCACGCTACAAGCGCGCCTCCCTGGACCGCCTGACAACCATGACCGCCCTGATCCAGAACTACCTGCCGGAGCTGGGCGAGAATGCGACACTGTTCAGCCTGCAAACCATGGTCATGGCCGGCGCGCTGTCGGCGTACAGCACACCCCCACCCAGCCTGCAGGAGGCCTACCAGGCCGAGCCCGACCTCGCCCGCTTCCACTTGGAGCTGGAAGACTCCTTGAAGCTGGCCCTGACCGCAACCCTCCTGGGCGTGCTACCCCGCCGCTGACCTGCCTTGCACTGGGCAGGTCCTGGAGCCTCGATCCACGGCCGGGACCAGGCCCGTCGGGCAGGCGGCCCACCCGGATTGGTCACCTAGCTCGACCTTGGTGCCGCCGATGCCGCAGTAGCCGTCTGGCGCCTTGAAAAGGTATTGCTGGCGGTAGCGGTTCACTCCAGGCAACAAGTCGTGCTACGACCTTGCGACATTCCGCTGTCCATGGTGGACCAGCCACAGTCCGCCGTCCGCTGGATCGCCGGCTGGGCCAACGGCGGAACACGGTAAGGCGGCGGTACTGATGGCGGCCTCCATCCCCGCACCTGGACGAGTGCCTGAGTCCGCACTGGGAGATGCGCCAAGTTCCGGGAGCGGGAGGCTGGAAACCGACGATCGTTCCGGAACGCGCTTCCAAGTATCACATTGGGCCGGACCAAAGCCGTGGACGAGCTGCCGTATCACAATGTGGTCGCGCCCTTGTGCGCAGCCGCGCGAGCCGTGCCAGGGCGGCGGCCGGCAACGCGACGGCCGGCGCCAGCAGCGCAACGAGCATGGCGTTCCAGTACGGCAGCGCCTGGGTGGAGTGGTCATAAAGACGGGAACCGATCGTCGCGTACACCGACCAGACGAACAGCGGCCCCGCCATGCCCGCCAGCACTCCCGATCCGACGTCCGCGTCCTGTCGTGCCGCAACCCACGCGGCCACTGCGGCGGCCAGCGCGATCGACACGAAGACTCCCGCCGGGAAGTCGTCCAGCCGGTGGGTAGCGTCGCCGGCGGTGAACAGCAGGACGAAGCAGACCAGTCCGAGGCGCGTCCCGGTGTGCCGGAGCGCGGCGGCGCCTGCCGCCGCGCCGACGCCGCCACCCGCGAGGGACGCCATGAGCGCCACGGCCGGGGGGTCGTACGACGCGCCGAGCGCCTGGAGGTACTGCAGCGGCCCGGCCGTCACCGCACAGCCGAGCCACGCGGCCAGGGGCGGCACCAGGAAACACCCCCGGCCGGCGGGCATCCGGGACGCGACGAGCGAGGCCAGCACCACCGAGGCCGCGGGATACCAGAGGGCGTGGGTCAGGTCGCGGTACCAGCCCGGCCCGTCGTACTCGTGGTAGGCCTCCCACAAGGTCATGCCCAGTGCCTTGCCGGCGACGATCTGGCCGCAGGCGAGCACGGCGGCGAGGGCAGCCGTTATTACGATCGCGAGCATGGGGTGCCCGGCCTCGCCGGGATCGGCGTGCGGCAGCCCACCGATCCCGGTCGGGTGCGCACGAGTCACTTCAGCGGGATCGGCATGCGGCACCGTGACCGGATGCGCGGGGGCCGCCTGATCGGCCTGCGCCCTGGGCAGCCTCCTGGCCGCGATCACGTAGGCGAGCACGGCCCCGATCACCCAGCCTGGCCAGCCCGGCCGGACGGCCATGGCGTCGGCGAAATCCGGACCGCCGCCGAAAGCGTCCTTCAGCATCTCGCCGATCAACACAGCCGAGGCGCTGCCGTACAGGGTCGCGACCGCGGCCCTGGCTGGTTTGCCCCGCAGGAGGCCCCCCGCCACCAGGCCGGTCAGCACCCCCGCCGACTCAAGCCCGCCGGTCACCCTGAGGAGCAGAGACACGCCCGGGCCCACGACCGCTGCCACGATCACCGCGAGCACGATGCCCCGCACCTTCGACATCCACCCAGAAAATCACGACAAGACACAGCGTGAGGGCAGATTTCGGGGCTCCACGCCGAGCGGCTCAGGCGGGGCCCACGGCGGCATCAGAAACATGAAACCTCTGAGTGACGCGACGCCGCCCGGAGATCTCACGAGCGCGCTGCTCCTCACCGGAGATCATCAGGCCGAAGGGGCGGGAGACACCGGTGCCACCGATGCCGCAGTAGCCGTTCGGCACCTTGAAGAGCTGGTGGTAGCGATGCACTTCAGGCGATAGATCAGCTCACGCCGCCGGAGCACGCGGAGTGATCCGCACCTGAAGACCGGCGTTCAGCGCCCTGGCCAGGCGCTCAAGAACCGGCAACGTCGGGACGATACCTTCGGCCTGGAAGCGCGCACCGCTGACTGTGTCATCCTCAGCCGCACGGGCCTACTCGCTCTGGCTCCAGCCACGAGCTTCCCGCATCTTCCGCACCGTCCGACCGAGTCCGACGGCAAGGTGAGCCGCCTCATGGGTCTCCGCGGCACGGTGCTCGGCCATCCGCTGAACCTTGAGATCCGCCCCGCGGCCGATGCCCCGATCCCGGCCGCTCGCCATACCGCCGACCGGTGCGCCGATCGGCGACGTCTCAAGCCGATGAGCGGGCGTGGCGGACTCCGCTGCCACGACCGCCGACTATCGGATTTCGATGATGACCTTTCCGAACGGGCTGGTCGACTCGTAGTACCGGAACGCCGCGCCGGCTTCCTCGAACGGGAACACTCGGTCGATGACGGGCCGAAGCCGCCGTGCGGCGATGATCTCGTTCATCTGGGTGAACTGTGCGTGGCTCCCGACGGCCAACGCCCGGACCGTCGCGGCGACACCGAACAACAGGCGAGGGTCGAGTGGCCGCCAGTCACCCGAAACGGACCCGACGAACGCGACGTGTCCGTTGATGGCAAGCGACTTCAGTGACTGCTCCAGAGGTCCGGCGGTGTGGACGACCCGATCCACCCCGCGCCCGCCGGTGATGCCGCGGACCGCGGTGTGCCAGTCGGGAACGGCGCGGTAGTTGACGACCTCGTCAGCGCCCAGGTCGCGGAGGCGCTGGTCTCTTTCCGTCCGGCCGGTCGTAGCGATCACTCTCGCGCCGAGAAGTTTGGCCAGTTGTACCGCGAACAGTGACACGCCGCCCGAGCCGGTGGTCAGCACTGTGTACCCGGGCTGGATCCCAGGACCGTCCCCGGTCAGCGCGTTCCACGCGGTCACCGCGGCACACGGCAGCGTCGCGGCCTCGGCGTAGGAGAGGTGGTCGGGAATCGGGACGAGGGCTTGCTCCGGGAGGACGGCGAGTTCGGTGAGCATGCCGTCGAGGGAACCTCCCAGTTGTGGCAGGTACGACGGTTGCAAGGGGCCGTCCAGCCACTGCGGGAACAGCGTGGCGGTGACCCGGTCACCCGGTCGTACCCGCTGGACGCCCGGCCCCACGGCGATGACCTGCCCGGCACCGTCGGACACCGGGATGACATCCGGCTTGACGGGCAACACGTACTGCCCGCGCAGCACCAGCAGCTCGCGGAAGCTGAGCGAGACGGCGTGGACCATGACCGCGACTTCGCCGAGGCCTGGCGTGCGCGGTTCGCGGGTTCGCAGCGACAGCCCCTCGATGCCGTCGCCGCTGTTGACGTGGTAGCTCCGTACGGACGATGGCAGTGCAGCCGTCATCGCGGTCATCCCTCGATGAACTGGTAATCGCTGACGATGCGACCGTCCGCGCCCAGCATGAGGATTTCCAGCCCGATACCGGCCGCATCGCCACCGCCGCGAGCCACCATCTCCCAGCGAAACTTGACCACGTCGTGGAGCCGTTCGGCATCGCCGCGGGACCGGAAAACGAAGGCGCCCGGGGCGACGAACTCCTCGTACGCGCGCGTCACCCGCAGTTCCAGTGCGTCATAACCTCGAGCCTCCAGTACGAGACGATCGAACCCCAGCCCTTCAGCGGCCTGTCGCATCTCCTGAGGCGGCTGCAGGATATGGACCGCGTCGGGGGACCACAGCTCGCGAATGGCGGCGCGGCGACGCTCCGGGTCGGGTTCACTCCACACCGCGACATAGCGGTCGGTGAGATTCTTCAGGTCGGTGTCGGCCATGACGATCCTCAGGTCGTGGTTGATCGTTTGCGACCTCGAATATGCTGCGCCGGACGCACCGCGACAATTCCTCGAAGGGAATCGCCGACTGGTGCCATGCCCGGTAAACAGGAGGAATGATCACCGAATCGGCAAGCGGCGGACTCGCGGGGGCGCTGCGTGAGTGGCGCACCCGCCGACGCGTCAGTCAACTCGAACTGGCGGTGCGCGCCGGCACCACGCAACGGCACGTCAGCTTCATCGAGAGCGGACGCTCGGTCCCTGGCCGGTCGATGATCATACGGCTGGCCGAGTCACTCGAGGTGCCGATCCGCGAACGCAACGAACTGCTCCTCGCCGCGGGGTTCGCGCCCGCGTACCCACAGACCGACCTGGACGATCCCCAGTTGGCAGCGGTACGAACCGCCCTCGACCGCGTCCTGCACGGCCACCTGCCGTACCCGGCCGTGATCGTCGACCGGCACGGCGACCTCGTCTCGGCCAACGCCGGCTTCCAGGTGATCATCCGCGGAGTGGACCCGCACCTGCTCACCCCACCGGTGAGCGTCCCCCGAGTCCTGCTGCACCCTCAAGGACTCGCGCCGCGCATCCTCAACCTCGACGAGTGGGCATGGCACATCATCGAACGCATCCACGCCGAGAGCACGCGGAACCCGAGCGATCGGCTCCAGCTGCTCGCCGCGGAACTCGTCGACATGGCGCCGCCGCGTCCACGCCAACTGCCGCCGCATCATCTCGGCTTCGCGGTACCGCTCCACCTCCGCATGAGCGAGCCGGAGAACCGGGAACTGCGACTCATCACCACACTGACTCACTTCGGTACCGCCACCGACGTCACCATCGCAGAACTGCGATTGGAAGCATTCCTACCGGCCGACGAAACGACCAGCACCGCGCTGACCGAGCTCGTTACGTGGTGAACGCCATCTGCTAAGGCCGCGTATCGGATGTTGCCGGCGGAATCTCGCCTGCTCGCACGGCTCTGGCCCTCGATCGGCACCGGGCTTGCCGGGCGACCGAGGGCCAGGATCAGTCAGTTGCCGCAGATCAAGCGTCACCGGCAGTCAGGCCGACCGGGCAGCTCACACCGGTGCCGCCGATGCCGCAGTAGCCGTTCGGCACCTTAAAAAGGTATTGCTGGTGGTAGCACTCCAATTCAGGCAGTAATTCGCAGCTAGCGCGGGTTGGACCGAAAGTCAGCCCAGAGGTCGACCGCCTGCTGCAAGTCGAGAGCGGCGACGTCCTCGCGAGACATACCGACCGTGTAGATCAGGCGATCCGCGAGCCAATCCGGCACCGGCTCCCTGGAGGGCGGTTGCTCGACACGAATGTGAGCGGCCAGCGCGCCCAAGCGTTCGATGACCCGGCCAAGCTGCACCACCTCGGGACGCCCCCCACCGGCAGCCCGAACCCTGGCTGTGGCCTCGGCGTAGACCTCGCCATCGGCCCTCTCGCCCACAGCCCATACTTCACAGATCTCGATCGACTTGTCGTCCGTGATCCGATAGACGACCCGCCAGGTGTTGCGCCCGACCACGAGCTTGCGAAAGCCGGTCAGCTCCCCGCCCAGCGGATAACCCGCCTCGGGATTGTCGAGCAAAAGAAGGATCTTCTTGAGCACCTTGGGCGCGGCGTCCGGACCGATTCGCCGCAGATCATCGACCGCCGGAGCCGTGAAGACGACGTCAGACACGGGCTACTCGTCGTCCGGCAGCGCGGCCAGCGACTCCCGCGTGTGCCCGAAAGCGGAGAGCACGTCATCGAGCGGGACACGCTCTCCGGTGTCGGTGACCGAGCGTGCGAGCACGAGCGCCAAGTCCCGGAGATCGGCGGCGGCCTCCTCCAACTCTTCCAGGCGCCGAATGCTGACAACCGCCGCCACCGGCTGATGCCGACGGGTCACCACCAGATCGGTCCCACGCTCAGCGTCAGCGACGAGACGCGCCACCCCACGCTGAGCGGCTTCTGTGACACTCAGCGCGGCAGCTTCATGCAGCACGGTCATACCACTACTGTACAGGAGTCTGTATAGAAAATGCAGGAGGCGCTCAGTTCCCGCAAGGCGATCACCGTCGGCAGCGCGGATCCGATCTCATCGCTGCCCCTCGTCACCTTCCCAAGGGGCAACGACTCACAGTCCTGCCAGGTGACTGATCAGGCCTCGCCGGCGGTCAGGCCGACGGGGCAGCTCACATCGATGCCGCAGTAGCCGTTCGGCACCTTAAAAAGGTATTGCTGGTGGTAGTCGTATCGCTGGGGCAATAATTCTGCGCCTACGCCCGCACGAGGCGGACTGCCTTTCCGCAGAGCTTGCTCATGTCGTCCTCGTCCGAGGTGAGGACGATGACGGGCCGGGTGGAGCGAAGAGCCGTGGCGGCCACGACGGCATCGATCGCGTACTTGTGGCCGTGAAGACCGCTCTCACGGAGCAGATCCAGCGCGTGGACGGAGACCTCCTCGGTCACCGGCTCGACACGCAGCCGGGACAGATGCCAGCGCAACCGGTCGTTTGTCACCCGGCCGTCGAAGGCCTCGATAGGTGTCAAGGCACTGATAACAACGCGGAAGTCGTTGTTCTGTGCCTCTCGGACGATCGCCGTGACTCGCTGGTCGGCCGCGCACCACTTCGAGAGTCCCTCGGAGTCAAGGATGACCGTCCCCGCACTCAGCTTGCTTCGTGCGCGTGCCATCCACGCTCCTCCTGTAGCTCCGGGGCGGACTTCACGCTACGGAACAGCTGCTCGGCCTCGTCCCGCAGATGCTGCGGGATGGGACCGCACTCGTTCTCGTTCGCCTGCAGGGCCTCCTCCAGTAGGTCCCGCTCGATCTGCCGCTCCACAGCGGCGTCGACGTACGCGGAGAACCCGCGCGCGCCGACACGCTCCTTGATGGCACGGATGTTGCCGGCCCGCAAGGAGACGCTCACCTTGGCTGCGGGCCCTTCCCCCGGCGGGAAGGCTTGTTCAGGCGTACTCATGGCGGCAGTTTACTACTACAAGTAGCAAACCACCGGCACCGGACGCAGGAAACCTCCGAGTAGCGCCAGGCCGCTATTAGCAGCGAGCTGTTCTTCTCGGCGGCTCCCGATCTGGAGAAGCGCATATCCCGCCTTCGCACGGACGCTCAGAGCTTCGCGGCGACGGCTCAACGACGACAGGCCCGCTCCGCTACCGACGTGGCCGAGATACGGCGGCGGTGGTTCCTGTCGGAGGGTGAGGGCGGCCTACCGCTCTCGCTGAAGCGGTCCTACATCCGGGAGGCGCTGCACGCCGTGATCATCTACCCGAGCGGCAAGGGGCGCAGGCGCTTCGATCCCGACCTTCTTGAACTGGTCTGGCGTGAGGACTGAGGACACGAGAACGCCCAAGACGTCCAGGACGTCTCGCGGTCGGCGGTAGCTCCTCCAGCCTTACCGCCAGGCGACAACCCCCTTACCAGCCTCCCGCCACAGCCGGACGTCTACGGACGCCGCTGGACGCCAGCGGACACCTTGGGACGCCGTCAAAGACGTCATGCCAATTCCGGCTTCGGAACTGACCGGTACGCATACGCGTCCTACTGGGGTAGAACAGAACTGTAAGAAGTCACCGTCTCCCTGACGGAATGACACAGGCGAGAAGCTACGCGACCCATTTTCCGGCGTGCATGAGATCCGGGCGGCAAACAAAACAACTAACGCCGTACCGCTGGAGGGACCCGGCCCAGCGGCAGGCGTCACGCCCTTTCACTTTCTGGTCGCACACTCCCAGGTTCTCTCGCTGACGTGCCCGTGTTCGGCCGTTCGGCTGCTGGCTCACGGTGCTCGGCGTCTGTTCCGCATGCGCGGCGGTGGCTCCACCCGCGAGGAAAGGAGCCCACCTGACCACACAGACCCTCATGTCTGCCCAGGAGTGGGGCAGACGCAAAGCCGCCGAGTCTCCTCGTTGGTCTGCCGACAAGTGGCACCGGGTGGCCACCGTTCTCGGTGCCGTGCTGGCCGACGAACCTGGCCGTACCGAGCCCGCCGACGAGAAGAGCGGGAGGGATGCCGCGTGAGCGAGCTTCCTCCCTTCTCCCCCGATGTCCTCGCTGCTGCCCAGCGCGCCGCCATGCCGGACTTCACCCGGTGGCAGGAGATGGTGCGCGCGACGGGTGGCTGCGCCCAGCCGATCCGGCTGCAAGGTCACCGGATCACCTTCGATGCCGGGTTGGAAGTGCTGGACGTCTACCGGACGGCCGACGAGCCGACCGGGTACCTGCTGACGGCGTGCGGCAACCGTCGTGCGTCCCGGTGCCCGGCCTGCTCGGAGGTCTACCGGGACGACACCTACCACCTGATCCTGTCCGGCCTGCGCGGCGGCAAGGGCGTCCCCGAGGACGTGAGTGCCCATCCCCGCGTGTTCGCTACGTTCACGGCCCCCTCGTTCGGCGCGGTCCACGCTCGTCGGGTGAAGGGGGACAAGGTGCTGCCGTGCCGTCCCCGGCGGGACAACCCGGTGTGCGCGCACGGCAGGCCGGAAGGCTGCGTGGTCCGCCATGCCGACAATGACCACCAGGTCGGGCAGCCGATCTGCGTGGACTGCTACGACTACCGGGGCGCGGTCCTGTGGAACGCGCACGCCGGTGAGCTGTGGCGGCGCTTCACTCAAGCTCTGCCCGCGACGTTCGCCCGGCACCTCGGCGTCTCGCGGGCCGAGCTTCGGCGACGGCTGCGGCTGTCGTACGCCAAGGTGGCCGAGTATCAGGCGCGGGGCCTGGTCCACTTCCACGCGGTGATCCGTCTCGACGGTCCGGATGGTCCGTCCGATCGTCCGCCGGACGGGGCGACCGTGCCGGTGCTCCAGGAGGCGATTCGGGAAACCGCGGCTGTGGTCTCGGTCCCTGTGCCGGATGATGACCCGTCGTTCGTCGGCCGGTGGGGCACGCAGCTCGACGTGGACCCCATCTATGTCGCGACGGAGTTGGAGGGTATCGCGGATCAGCGGGTGGCGGCCTACATCGCCAAGTACGCGACGAAGGGGGCCGAGTCGGCCGGGACCGTGGACCGGCCCATCCGGGAGGTCGCCGACGTTGCACGGCTCGATGTCACCGAGCACGCGCGGCGCATGATCTACACCTGCTTCGCGCTCGGCCACGATCCGGCCTACCGGCTGATCCCGCTGCGGCAGTGGGCGCACATGCTCGGCTACCGGGGCCACTTCTCGACCAAGAGCCGCCACTACTCGACCACTCTCGGCGCGCTGCGTCAGGTACGGGCCGATCACCAGGCCGAGCGGGCGCGGGAACGGCGGGGCCTGCCTGCTCGTGATGAGCGGGAGACGTTGACGGTCGGCCAGTGGCGCTTCGCCGGGAGCGGCTACCGGAACGGCGAACACCTGTGGGCCGAACTGATCCGGCAACGCATCGCCACCGCTCGCCGGATCGCCCGTGAACGGGGAAAGTCGGCCTGACCTTGCGGGATGTGCGGCGCGAGTGGTGCGGCCGGCGCAATGCCGTAGGCACCCGAAGGGCCGCGAAGCGGTTGGGCCGGCGGCGCCACGGCGGAACGCTACTGCCCTCGGCTCATCGGCTCTACGCTTGGTGCGCCTTCCATCGTCTCGCTGACAACCGATAGAAGGCTGAAGGCCCTCGAACTCGTTCGGGGGCCTTCACTCGTCTTCGGTGTCGCGCCGGGGCGGGCCGCCGGTCTCGGGGTCGGCGACGAAGGTTCCCTTGCCGAGCACGGTGTAGATGTCTCCTGCTTTGAGCAGTTCGTTGATGACGCGGCGTGCGGTGCCCTTGGCGATGCCGAACTCCTCGGCCATGCGGGGTTCACCAGGGATGGGGTGACCCACCTGGTATTCGCCCGTCCGGATACGCCGTCGTATCTCTTCGAGGACGGCTTCCCATTTGAGCTGGTCAGGCCGGAACTCGATCACGCGCTCAAGAGTAGGAACGAAAGCGTTCCATGTCGTTACCACAGGTACCTAGAGGTACCTATGAGAAGGGCTAGGTAGGACTAGGAAGGTCGGCGTACGCTCAACCCGTCAGCGAGACAGATGGGAGAGCCATGCGTCAGAACATGATCCGCAACCGGACCGCCGACCAGCAGGCGGGCATCCTGGCCGCCCTCGGCGACCTACTCCGATCCCAGGAGGTCCGTACCCGGCTCATCAGCCACATCACCCTGCGGATGACCGGGCTCCCCGTCTGGGACCCGGCAGTCTCGGAGCTGGACATCTACGGCCTCGGCGGACAAGTCGCGACGGTCACCATCGACCAGAAGCACAAGCCCTGCCGCTTCCTGATCAAGCTACCGAAGTCCGGGACCGTCGTTCCGCTATCCACGGTGGACCAACCACAGTCCACCGTCCGCTGGATCGCCGGCTGGGCCAACGGCAGGACACGGTAAGGCGGCGGTACTGATGGCGGCCTCCATCCCGCCCCTGGACAAGTGCCTGAGTCCGCACTGGGAGATGCGCCAAAAAGATCACGTGAAACTCGTCTGGCATGAGCCCTTCGAGGGGGTCCGGCGGTCGCGAGCACTCGCCTGGACCTGCGACTGCCGGGCTGTCGTCTACGAACTCCTCCAGGCCGGTGGGCAGGCGTTCATCCGCAAGACCACCCAGACCGAACCCACACCGGGGATCGAAGAGAGCACCGCTGGCCCATGGAGGAGGCGCGCAGAGTGTGGCATGCCCTGCTCCTCGGCGAGATGCGATAGACAGTCCAGCCCTCGCGCGGCCCCGCTCACCTCCGGCGGGGCCGCACTCGCGTTTACGACCCGCGCCACTCCTCCCCCGCCCCCGATAGCTGCCGACATCAGTGGCCCGACCGAGGTGTCAATGCCGTCTTCGCGTGTCCGTCCACCCACGACGTACACCGCAACCCCACACCCAACCCGCACAGACGGCGTTGACACCGACCAAGGGCCACGAACAATCGAGCAGCGGGGGCGGAAGAGGTTGGAGGTGCCCAACTAGAGAAACAGCCAGGCGTCATAAGATGCGCGGTATTCCGAATCGTTATAACCGTAGAATCCCCGACCATGACTACCAATCGGACCGTGTCGTTCGATGTCCACGTCAGCTACCGTCTGATCTACCTCGCCGACCTCGCCGACGACATGTGGGCTCCGGAAACCTTCCCCGATGACCACCCCGAGCACCCCGTGGGCATCATTCGGGTGAAAGACGGTAAAGGTCTCCTGGTCACGGGCCTGCACACGGGGACGGTCGGCTTCTCGGTGACCGTGTCGGACCGCGATCCAGAGCCGGACGTCAACGAGTACGAGGACATCGTGGAAATCAGCTTCCACACCCAAACAGGACGGATCTTCCTTATCGAGTGGGGAGGCGAGGGATTTCACAAGCTACCCGACTTGTCGTCAGGCCCGGGCTGGTACCGGTTGCGGTATCACGCCGTCCACATGGACCGGGCCACAAAATCGGACTGCTCGACGGATGCCATCATCGATCGTTATCTGCTGCAGATCTGGCCACATAATGAGTCCATCCCCCAAGTAGTCAAGAGCACGAGTCACGCGCTCACCTACTGGCGCAATGCGAAGTGACCTCCCAACGCTCCAGCTCACTTGGGCTCGATCGCCAGGATGAAAAAGGTTAACTGAATGGCTTTTCAGTACGCTGCGCGCGGCCCGAGTCGCTGGCGGCCGGGATCGGCCCCCAGGCCGCATGCCCGGCCGCCGAGCGGACGCAGAGCCGCGCGGCGGCGCGGAGCGCCGTCGCCTTGACCCTGTAGTGAAGGTTCTCGCCGAAGACGGCTCTGGCCCTCGATCCGCGCCGGGCTTGCCGGGCGACCAAGGGCCAGGATCAGTCAGTTACCGCAGGTCAAGCCTCACCGGTGGTCAGGCCGATCGGACACGCAACGCCCGTGCCTCCGATCCCGCAGTACCCGTTAATGTTGCGGAAAAGGTACTGCTGGTGATAATCCTCGGCGAAGTAGAACTCCCCGGCGGGGGCTATGTCGGTGGTGATCTCGCCGTACCCGGCGTCGGTCAGCACCTTCTGGTACGCCTCCTGGGACGCCAGGGCGGCCTCCAGTTGCTCCGGGCCGTGGGTGTAGACGGCCGACCGGTACTGCGTGCCGACGTCGTTGCCCTGGCGCATGCCCTGGGTGGGGTCGTGCGCCTCCCAGAAGACCTTGAGAAGCTCCTCGTACGACACCTGGGCCGGGTCGAAGACCACCCGGACGACCTCGGTGTGCCCGGTGAGGCCGGAGCAGACCTCCTCGTACGTGGGGTTGGGCGTGTACCCGCCCGCGTAGCCCACCGCGGTCGAGACGACGCCCGGGGTCTGCCAGAACTTGCGCTCGGCACCCCAGAAGCAGCCCAGCCCGAACTCGGCGATCTCCGTTCCCTCGGGGTACGGCGGAGCCAGCGGCGCGCCGAGGACCTGATGGCGGGTGGCCACCGGCATGATCTCGGCCCGGCCCGGCAGCGCGTCCGTGGGCTCCACCATCGTCGTCTTGTCCCTGCCGAACAGCCAGCCCATCGTGAACCTCCCCTTCTGTTCTGCCAACACCAACCACCCACCCGGCCGCGTTGTTCCTCCCGTAAGGATTTCTAAACGTCAGGCGTAGAGCTCCTTATTTGTCCTGAATCGAGGTAAGCAGCGAAGATAGGCGACATGCCTGATACCCGCCGTGGCCTCCTGTTCGGCGTCGCCGCCTACACGATGTGGGGTCTGTTCCCTCTCTACTGGCCCCTGCTCAAGCCGTCCGGCGCGGTGGAGATCCTCGCGCACCGGATGGTCTGGTCGCTCGTCGTGGTGGTCGCGGTCCTCGCCGTACGACGTCACTGGTCGTGGATCCGCACCATCACCCGACGCCAGCTGATCCTCCTCACCGTCGCGGCCGTCACGGTCTCGGTGAACTGGGGCACCTACATCTACGCCGTCAACACCGGCCACGTGGTCGAAAGCGCCCTCGGCTACTTCATCAACCCCCTGGTCAGCGTGCTCTTCGGGGTGCTGGTCTTCCGTGAGCGGCTGCGCGTGTGGCAGTGGGCCGCGGTCGGCCTGGGCGCGGTCGCGGTTCTCATCCTGACGCTCGACTACGGGCGCCTGCCCTGGATCGCGCTCGTGCTCGCCTTCAGCTTCGGCACGTACGGCCTGGTCAAGAAGAAGGCGGGGGTGGGCAGCGCGGAGAGCCTGACCATCGAGACCCTCGTGCTGCTGGTGCCGGCCCTGGCCTACCTGCTCGTCCTGGAGGCGACCGGCACGGGCACCTTCGCCCACCACGGCGCCGGCCACGCCCTGCTGCTGGTGGCCGCCGGCCTGATCACCGCGGTGCCGTTGCTGTTCTTCACCGCCTCGGCGCTGCTGGTCCCCCTCACGGTCATCGGCCTCCTGCAGTACATCGCGCCGGTGCTGCAGTTCCTCTGCGGCGTGCTGATCGTCCACGAGACCATGCCCGCCAGCCGGTGGGCCGGCTTCGTCGTCGTCTGGCTCGCGCTGAGCGTCTTCACCTGGGACAGCATCCGCGCCGCCCGCGTCTCCCGCCGCGAGCGCGCCGCCGAGCTCCAGACCGTGTAGTACGCCCCCGGGAGTACGGCTCCCGCCACCGACGGGGGGACGACCTCGACCGGCCGCAGCGGCGAGGATCGGCCCATGAGCAAGGACTTCCGCTTCGGGATCGTCGCCGGCCTGGCCCCCGACGCCGCCGCGTGGACGGCCACGGCCCGCCGGGCCGAGAACCTCGGCTACTCGACCCTTCTCGTCCCCGACACGCTGGGGACGCTCCCTCCGCTGCTCGCCATGACCGCGGCGGCCACCGCCACGACGACGCTGCGCGTGGGCACGTTCGTGCTGGCCGCGCCGTACCGCAATCCCCGGCTGCTGGCACACGAGCTGGCCGGGCTCGACTTCCTGTCCGGCGGACGGCTGGAGGTCGGCCTGGGAGCCGGCCGCCCCGCCGCCGAGCGGGACGCCCACGCGCTCGGCATGCCGTACGGCACCGCGGGCGAGCGCGTCGCGCAGGTCAGGTCGGTGATCGACGAGGTGCGGACGGCGTTCGCGGCGGGCGGCCTCAGCGTGCGCCCTCAGGGGCCGCCCATCCTGGTCGCGGGCGCCGGTCCCCGCATGCTCGCGCTCGCCGCGGAGGCGGCCGACATCGTCGCGCTCGCGGTGCCCGCCCACACGCCCGAGGAGGGCCTGCGCGGGCCCGTCGGCATCCTGCGGGAGACGGCCGGGGCGAGGTTCGACGACATCGAGCTGAGCATGAACCTCTTCCAGGTCGGCGACGCGCCGGCCCCGTGGCTGCCCGAGGGGTCCCGCACCATCCCCGACGGCGCGGCCGCCGTGCTGCGCGGTTCGCCCCGGGAGATGGCCGACACGCTGCTGCGCCGCCGTGACGAGCTGGGCGTCTCCTACGTCACCGTCAACGGCGTCTACGCCGACGCGTTCGCCCCCGTCGTCGAGATCCTCACCGGCCGCTGACACGCGCCTCTCGGCGGCGTCAGCGCGTGGCCCCGATGCGCGACCGGGTGCGTGCGGGCGCCGACTCCGGCAGCGAGGCGAGGATGTCGGCGAGCGTGACCCCCGCGAGGCTGCCGCGCCACGCGGCGTGCGCCTCGCCCATCTTCTCCGCGATCACACAGATGCTCCGGCAGTCCTCGGGAGGCAGCGCCCCGCGTCCCCTCTGGCGGATCTCACGGCACTCATACGGCGAAGACGCGCCGTCGACGGCCTCGACGATCTGCAGCAACGTGATGTCCGAGGCCGCCCGCCCGAGCCGGAAGCCGCCCCGCGGGCCGGTCATCGCGGCCAGCACACCGGCCTTCACGAGCGCCTGCAGCTGCTTGGCCAGGTAGGGCGCCGGGACGTCGTAATACTCAGCCAGCTGTGCCGCCGACGCGGTGGCGCCCGGCTCCAGCTGCGCCAGCGTGGTGGCGCAGTGCAACACCCACTCGGTGCTCGCGGGCAACTTCATAGGCCGTAGTATATTGCAGACATTACGGACCTTTTTTGTCCGAGATAGCATGGCATCGAGTGAAGGAGAAGACCATGCGAATCGCAGTCGCCGGCGCCACCGGGAACATCGGGTCGCTCACCGTCGCCGCCCTCGAACGGGACGGGCACGATGTCGTACGCATCAGCCGGTCCCTCGGCGTGAACCTGCTGACCGGTGAGGGGCTGGACGACGCTCTGGCCGGCGTCGAGGCGGTGGTCGACGCGATCAGCTCGGAGGCGACCGACCGGGACGAGGCGGTGGCGTACTTCGGCACGACCACCCGCAACCTGCTCGCCACCGAGGAGCGGGCGGGCGTCCGTCACCACGTGCTGCTGTCGATCATCGACATCCACCGGGTGGAGGGCAACGCCCACTACGCCGGCAAGCGGGAGCAGGAGCGCCTGGTCTCCGCCGGTCCGGTGCCGTGGACGATCGTCCCGGTCGCGCAGTTCCACGACTTCGCCGAGATGGTGGTGAGCTGGACCGAGCAGGACGGCGTCGCCACGATCGCACCGCTGCTCGTGCAGCCGATCGCGCCCGCGGACGTGGCCGACGTCCTCGCCGAGATCGCCGTGGGCGCGCCCCAGGGCCGCTACGCCGACGTGGCCGGTCCCGAGCCGCAGGACCTCGTCGACATGGCCCGGCGCACCCTCGCGGCGCGGGGCCGTACGGTCAAGCTCGTGCCGACCTGGTCGGGACTCTTCGACACGTCGATGGCCGGAGACGTGCTCCTTCCCGGAGAGGACGCCCGCATCGCGCCGACCACCTTCGACGAGTGGCTCGCCGACCAGAAGTAGATTTCGTGCTCCGCCATCGGCCGGACGGGGCGGCCCCGGCCCGCGGAGACGTCAGGCGAGCGCCGCCTCGGCTCTGGTGTACGCCGCCTCGGCGAGGTGTCAGCCCGTGCGCTCGACGACGTAGTCGCACAGGGCGACCAGAGCCGCACGGGCGGGGATGTCGGGCAGGCCGGCGAGGGCGGTCTTGGCCCGGTCGGTCCAGCGGATCAGCTCGGCGCGGGCCTGCGTCATCGCGTGGTTGGCCCGCAGCAGCGTGAGCGCCTCCTCGACGTCCTCCTCCGCCACCGGCCCCGACAGCAGCGTACGCAGCCGGGCGTCGGCGGGGTCGTCCGAGGCCAGGGCGTGCAGCACGGGAAGTGTGCGGATGCCCTCGCGCAGGTCGGTGCCGGGCGTCTTGCCCGAGTCGGCCGTGGGCGCGGCCACGTCGATGAGGTCGTCGCCGAGCTGCCAGGCCACGCCGATCGCCTCGCAGGCGTCGGTGAGGCGGTCCACGACGTCGGCGGGGGCCCCGGCCAGCATGGCGCCGAAGCGGCCCGAGGTGGCGATGAGAGAGCCCGTCTTGTCGGCGAGCACGCTGATGTAGTGGGCGACCGCGTCGCGGCCCTCGGCCGGGCCGATCGTCTCGCGGATCTGGCCGCGCACGAGACGGGAGAACGTGCGCGCCTGGATCCGGATCAGCTCGCTGCCGAGGTCGGCCAGGATCTCCGACGCCTGGGCGAAGAGATAGTCGCCGGTGAGGATGGCCACGGTGTTGTCCCACCGGGCGTTGGCGGACGGGGAGCCCCGGCGCACCGGGGCCTCGTCCATCACGTCGTCGTGGTAGAGCGTGGCCAGGTGGGTCAGCTCGATGACGACGGCCCCGGGCACGACGCCGGGAGCGTCGTGGGTGCCGAACTGGGCGGCGAGCAGCACGAGCGTGGCCCGGAACCGCTTGCCGCCCGCCTCGATGAGATGCCGGGACGCCTCCGTGACGAAGGCGTCCTCGCTCTCGACCGACGAGCGCAGCAGCTTCTCCACTGCCGCGAGACCGTTCGCCAGGTCCTCGGCCAACCGCTCGTCGACGAAAGGAATGTCCACTACGGGCGGCGCGGCCATACGGAGATCTCCTATCGGACGAACAGGGACTGCGCAGCCGTGTGCGCGAGGTCAAGCACGGGCTGAGGGAACACCCCGAGAACTACCGTAGCCAATGCCGCGATACCTACCACAGCCGCGGTCCCCCGGGAGGGCAGGACGACGGACGGACCGTCGGCGGCCGGGTCGCTGAAGAACATCAGCACGATCACCCGCACGTAGAAGAACGCGGCGACGGCCGAGGCCACCACGCCGACGATGACCAGCGGCAGCGCGCCCCCGCTGACGGCCGCCTGGAAGACGGCGTACTTGCCGAAGAACCCGCTGGTCAGCGGGATACCGGCGAAGGCCAGCAGGAAGAAGGCGAACGTGCCAGCCAGCAGCGGCGAGCGCTTGCCGAGCCCGGCCCAGCGGGACAGGTGCCACGCCTCGCCGCCCGCGTCGCGCACCATCGTGACGACCGCGAACGCGCCGACCGTGGTGAAGCCGTACGCCACCAGGTAGAACAGCAGGCCCGACAGGGCCGCGGTGTTCTGCGCGGCGCTGCCGGTGGCGATCACGCCGATGAGCAGGAAGCCGCCGTGGGCGATCGAGGAGTAGGCGAGCATCCGCTTGATGTCGGTCTGCGTGATCGCGAGGATCGCGCCTACCACCATCGTGAGAATCGCCACACCGTAGAACACCGGGCGCCAGTCCCAGTCGAGACCGCCGAGGCCGACCCAGAACACGCGCAGCAGCGCGCCGAAGGCGGCCACCAGGGTGCCGGAGGCCATCAGCGCCGTGATGGGCGTGGGCGAGCCCTGGTAGACGTCCGGCTTCCACGCCTGGAACGGCGCCGCGCCGATCTTGAACAGCAGGCCGACGCCGAGCATGGCCGCGCCGATGTAGAGCAGCGTGTCCTGGCCGCCGACCGAGCCGAGCGCGAGGTTGATCTTCGCGAGGTCGACGGAACCGGCGTAGCCGTACAGCAGGGCGGTGCCGTACAGGAAGAACGCCGAGGAGAAGGCGCCGAGCAGGAAGTACTTGACCGCGGCCTCCTGCGACAGCAGGCGGCGACGGCGCGCGAGGCCGCACAGCAGGTACAGCGGCAGCGACATGACCTCCAGGGCGACGAACGCCACCAGCAGGTCGTTGGACGCCGGGAAGAGCAGCATGCCGCCCACCGCGAACAGCAGCAGCGGGTAGACCTCGGTGTGCGCGGCGCGCTCCACCAGCGACTGCTCCTCCTCGGCCGACCCGGGCAGGGCCGCCGCGGAGCCGACGAAGTGCTCCTCGTCCTTGATGAGCAGCACGCTCACGAAGGCGAGCACGAGGATCGTGCCCCAGATGAACAGCGCCGGGCCGTCGACCGCCACCGCGCCCATGGCCGCGGGCTTGGTCGGCACGCCCTTGACCGCCTGCCACACGGTCAGCGCGAACGCGCCGGCCAGCGAGAGGAGCGTGAGCGGCAGGTGGACCGCCGAGCGCAGGTAACGCGGCGCGAACGCCTCCACCAGCACACCGGCGATCGCCGCGCCGAAGACGACGAGCATCGGCGCCAGCAGGGCGTACTCGATGGTGGGCGCCTCAATGGTGCCGTTCACTTGCCCTCCTGAGCAACGGGTACGGCCGGCTTCGGGTCCGTGACCGAGACGCTGGACAGCGTGTCCTTCACGGCGGGATTGATCACGTCGAGCAGCGGCTTGGGATAGAAGCCGAACACCAGCAGCAGCGCGATCAGCGGCGCCACCACGAACTTCTCCCGCGCGTTGAGGTCCGGCAGCGCCTTGACCGACTCGGCGGTCGGGCCGTTCATCGTCCGCTGGTACATCCACAGGATGTAGATCGCGGCGAGGATGACGCCGGTCGTCGCGATGACGGCGGGCACGAGGTACCGCTCGTAGGTGCCGATGAGGACCATGAACTCGCTGACGAACGTGCTCAGGCCGGGCAGCGAGAGGCTGGACAGACCCGCCACCAGGAACGTCCCGGCGAGGATCGGCGCCACCTTCTGCACGCCGCCGTAGTCGGAGATGAACTGCGAGCCCCTGCGGTAGATGAGGAAGCCCGCCACGAGGAACAGCGCGCCGGTCGAGAAGCCGTGGTTGACCATGTAGAGCGTCGCACCCGAGCCCGCGTTGGTCGTCATGGCGAACACGCCCATCGCGATGAAGCCGAAGTGCGACACCGAGGTGTACGCGATGAGCCGCTTCATGTCGGTCTGCCCGATGGCCACGATCGCGCCGTACACGATGCCGATCACCGACAGCGTGATGACCAGCGGCGTGAAGAACTTCGCGGCGTCCGGGAACAGTTCGAGGCAGAAGCGCAGCATGCCGTACGTGCCGACCTTGTCGAGCACGCCCACGAGCAGCACGGCCGCGCCGGCCGGGGCCTGGGCGGCGGCGTCCGGCAGCCAGGTGTGGAACGGCCACAGCGGCGCCTTGATCGCGAAGGCGACGAAGAAGCCGAGGAACAGCCACTTCTGCGTCGTCACGTCCTGGATGGTCCCGACCAGGTCGGTGAACATGAACGTGCCCTTGCCGGCGATCGAGTAGAGCGCGATCACCGCCACCAGCATCAGCAGCCCGCCGAACAGCGAGTACAGCAGGAACTTCACGGCCGCGTACGACCGCTGCGCCCCGCCGTACGACCCGATCATGAAGTACATCGGGATCAGCATGGCTTCGAAGAAGACGTAGAAGAGGAAGACGTCGGTCGCCGCGAAGACGCCGATCATCATGGCCTCGAGCACCAGCAGCAGCGAGAAGTACGTGCGGACCGAGCGCTTGCCGGCCTCGGCGTCGTGCCACGAGGCGAGCACCACGATCGGCACGAGGATCACCGACAGCAGGATCAGCACCAGGGCGATGCCGTCCACCGCGACGCCGTAGTGGACGCCGAACGCGGGGATCCAGTCGTACGTCTCGGCGAACTGGAACTTGTCGCCGTTCGGGCTGAACTGGACCGCCATGGCGACGGTCAGCGCCAGCACGATCAGCGACACCACGAGGGTGAACTGCTTGGCGAGCTTGTCGTTCCGGACAAGGGTCACGCCCAGCGCGCCGAGTACGGACACGCCCATCAGGGTTGAAAGCCAGGGCATCACAGGTTCCCTACGACGAGCCAGGCACCGGCCAGGACGGCCGCGCCCAGGAAGATCGACAGCGCGTACGAGCGGACGAACCCGGTCTGGATCCTGCGCAGCCGCCCGGAGGTCCCCCCGATGCCGGCGGCCAGGCCGTTCACCAGGCCGTCGACGCCGCGGTTGTCGAAGAACACGGCCAGGCGGGTCAGCCACTGGCCGGGGCGCATGAACAGCGCCTCGTTCAGGGCGTCGCCGTACAGGTCACGACGGGCGAAGGTGGTGAGGAACGAGCCGCGCGGGGCGACCGCCGGCACCTCGGCCGCGCCGTACCGGAACCAGGCGAACACCGCGCCCACCGCGACGAGCGCGAGCGTGGCCAGACCGGTGAGGCTGAACGGGTGGAAGGACGGCATCTCCTCCGGCGCGCCGACGGCCGGCGCGAGGAAGGTCATGAACCGGTTGCCGAGGACCAGGAACGCGCCCAGGCCGATCGCGCCGATCGACAGGATGATCAGCGGCCAGGTCATGACGGCGGGCGACTCGTGCGGGTGGGCCGTCGGCTCCCAGCGCTTGGCGCCGAAGAACGTCATGAACACCAGGCGCGACATGTAGAAGCCGGTGATGCCGGCGCCGAGCACGGCCAGCCAGCCGAGGACGGCGTTGTGCTCCATCACGGTCTCGATGATGCCGTCCTTGGTGAAGTAGCCGGACAGCAGCGGGAACCCGATGATCGCGAGGTAGCCGATGGCGAACGTCGCGAACGTGACCGGCATGACCTTCCGCAGCGCGCCGTACTTCCTCATGTCGACCTCGTCGTTCATGGCGTGCATGACCGAGCCGGCGCCGAGGAACATGTCGGCCTTGAAGAAGCCGTGCGTGATCAGGTGCGCGATCGCGAAGGCGTAACCGGCCGGGCCGATGCCCGCGGCGAGCACCATGTAGCCGATCTGCGACATCGTCGAACCGGCCAGCGCCTTCTTGATGTCGTCCTTGGCGGTACCGATGATCGCACCGGCGAGCAGGGTCGCCACACCGACGATCGTCACGACGAGCTGCGCCGTCTCGGCGCCCTGGTAGATCGGGCCGGACCGGACGATGAGGTAGACACCGGCGGTGACCATGGTCGCCGCGTGGATGAGGGCCGAGACCGGGGTCGGGCCTTCCATCGCGTCGAGAAGCCAGGACTGCAGCGGCAGCTGGGCCGACTTGCCGCACGCGCCGACCAGCAGCAGCAGGCCGATCGCGGTGAGCGTGCCCGAGGACGCCTTGTCCGCGTTCGCGAAGACGTCGTTGAAGGCCAGCGTGTGGAACGTCGCGAAGATCGTGAAGAGGCCGATCAGCAGGCCGAAGTCGCCGACGCGGTTGACGATGAACGCCTTCTTGGCCGCGGTCGCCGCCGAGGGCTTGTGCTGCCAGAACCCGATCAGCAGGTACGACGCGAGGCCGACGCCCTCCCAGCCGACGAACAGCGCGACGTAGTTGTCGGCCAGCACCAGCAGGAGCATCGCCGCCACGAACAGGTTCAGGTAGGCGAAGAACCGCCGCCTGTTCGGGTCGTGCGCCATGTAGCCGATCGAGTAGATGTGGATCAGCGAGCCCACACCGGTGATCAGCAGGCAGAACGAGATCGACAGCGGGTCGACCAGCAGGCCCACCTTCGCCAGGCCCGGGACGAATTCGTACAGCTCGATGCCCCGGCGGCGCTCGCCGGGGGCGAAGCCGAGAAGCTGGACGAACGACAGCGCGGCCACCGCGAACGAAGCCACGGCCATGAGCACCCCGAGCAGGTGGCCGATCTTGTCGGTCCTCCGGCCGCCCAGCAGGAGGATCGCCGCTCCCACCAGGGGCAGAGCGATCATCAGCCAGGCGGCCCCGATCGCTCCACCGGAGTGCTGGATGATCTCAGCGGGTTCCACGGCCACCTCTTAGTACTTCAGCAGGCTGACGTCGTCGACCGACGCGGACCTGCGGGTTCGGAAGATCGTCACGATGATGGCCAGGCCGATGACCACCTCGGCGGCGGCCACGATCATCACGAAGAACGCGATGAGCTGGCCGTCGAGGTTGCCGTTCTGCCGGGCGAAGGTGACGAACGCCAGGTTGCAGGCGTTGAGCATGAGCTCGACGCACATGAACACCACGATGGCGTTGCGCCGTACGAGCACGCCGACGCCGCCGATGGCGAACAGCAGCGCGGAGAGCACCAGATAGTGGGTGGTCACTTGCCGTCCTCCTCGGTCGCCGCGGACTCGCCGCGGGGACGGACCACGCGACCGGCCACGACGGTGTCCTGCTCGGTGCCCTCGGGCAACGGCTCGGTGTCGGGACCGCCGTCCCTGGCCTCCTCGGCCACCGTCGGCGTGCTGTGCCCGCCGTGCCCGTTGGCCTGGGCGGCGGCCCGCTGCGCGGCCTCCTCCTGCTCCAGCACGTCGGCGACCTCCGGGGGCAGGATGCCCTTGGACTCCTCGTACCGGGCGATGTAGCGGTTGACCGACAGCGGCGAGATGGTCCCGTCGGGCAGCAGCGCCGGCATGTCGATGGCGTTGTGCCGGGCGTAGGTGCCGGGCCCGGGCAGCGGCGCCGGGTTCTTCCCGGTACGGCCGAAGGCGGCGAAGCGCTGCCGGGACAGGTCCCGCTGGGTCGGCTTGGCCTCGGTGCGCTCCCGGTGCGCCAGCACCATCGCGCCCAGGGCGGCGGTGATCAGCAGCGCCGAGGTCACCTCGAAGGCGAACACGTGACGCGTGAAGATCAGCTGGGCCAGGGAGGACACGTTGCCCCCCTCGGCGGCCGCGGTGAGGCCCTTCGGCGAGCCGACCACCGCGTTCCCGATGCCGAGCGCGAGGAGGACGGCGAAGCCCAGCCCGCCCACGACGGCCCAGAAGCGCTGCCCCCTGATCGTCTCCACCAGGGAGTCGGAGGAGTCCACGCCCACGAGCATGAGCACGAACAGGAACAGCATCATGACCGCGCCGGTGTAGACGATGATCTGCACGGCCGCCAGGAACGGAGCGTCCTGGACGGCGTACAGCACCGCCAGCGAGAGCATGACGACGCCGAGCATCAGGGCCGAGTAGACGGCCCTTCGGCTGAAGACGAGTCCGAGTGCGGCGATCACCGAGACGACCGCGAGCACCCAGAACGTGATGGACTCACCCATTGCTTCGACCCAACCGGTAGTAGTCCTCCTCGGTCTCGCCGAGGCGCATCGGGTGGGGCGGCTGCTCCATGCCCGGTCCGAGCGGCGCGAGGAGCATCTCCTTGGTGAAGATCAGCGACTCGCGGCTGGAGTCGGCGAGCTCGTACTCGTTCGTCATCGTGAGCGCCCGGGTCGGGCACGCCTCGATGCAGAGCCCGCAGAGGATGCAGCGCAGGTAGTTGATCTGGTAGACGCGGCCGTACCGCTCACCGGGCGAGAACCGCTCCTCGTCGGTGTTGTCGCCGCCCTCGACGTAGATGGCGTCCGCCGGGCAGGCCCAGGCGCACAGCTCGCAGCCGACGCACTTCTCCAGGCCGTCGGGCCACCGGTTCAGCTGGTGCCGCCCGTGGAAACGCGGCGCGGTGGGCCGCTTCTCCTCGGGATAGTTGACCGTCACCGGCTTCTTGAACATGTGGTGGAAGGTGACGCCGAATCCCTTGATCGGATTCAGCCAATCAGTTGCTCCCACTGGTCACCTCCTTGGCGTCGGTAGGGACACGCGCGGCGGGCACGGCGCCGTGGTAGTGCGGGAGGTCGAGCGCCGGCACCGGGAACCCGCCCGCCGCCGGCTCCTCGCGCAGTTGCTCGAACTCCTCCTCGACCTGGGCGGCCCTGGCCTCCCTGCGGCGCTGGTTCACCGTGTCGAACCGCAGCCAGACCACGAACGCGACGATGATCACCACCGCGCCGAAGGCCATGATGCCCATCCGGTCGGTCTCCGGCAGGCGCAGCGCCTTGAAGGTGGCGGCCAGCAGGATCCAGACCAGGTTGAGCGGGATCAGCACCTTCCACCCGAAGGCCATGAGCTGGTCATAGCGAACGCGTGGCAGCGAGGCACGGACCCAGACGAAGAACCCGAACGCGATGACCAGCTTGGCGAAGAACCAGAGCATGGGCCACCAGCCGGTGTTCGCGCCGTCCCACAGGGAGATCGGCCACGGGGCCCGCCAGCCGCCGAAGAACAGCGTGATCGCCATGGCCGAGACCGTGAACACGTTCACGTACTCGGCGAGCATGAACATCGCGAACTTCAGCGACGAGGAGTATTCGGTGTGGAAGCCGCCGACCAGTTCGCCCTCGCCCTCGGGGAGGTCGAACGGCACGCGGTTGGTCTCGCCGAGCATGCAGACCGCGTAGATCAGGAACGACGGGATCAGCGAGAACACGTACCAGGACGGCGTCGGGATGTGCAGCCCGAGGATGTCCCAGGTGCCGCCGCCCGCCTGCTTGGCCACGATCTCCGAGGTGGACAGCGTGCCCGCGTTCAGGAACACCGCGACGAACGACAGGCCCATCGCGATCTCGTACGACACGACCTGGGCGCTGGAGCGCAGGCCGCCGAGGATCGCGTACGGCGAGCGGGAGCCCCACCCGGCGAGCACGATGCCGTACACGCCGATCGAGGCGGTGGCCAGCACCAGCAGGACCGCGACCGGCAGGTCGGTGAGCTGCAGCGGCGTCCGGTGGCCGAACATCCAGACCATCGGCCCGAACGGCACGACGGAGAAGGCCAGGAAGGCCGGGACGGCGATGATGATCGGGGCCAGGAAGTAGATCACCTTGTCCACGGTGCGTGGCATGAGGTCTTCCTTCAGGCCCATCTTCAGGCCGTCGGCCACCGTCTGCAGCAGGCCGAACTTACCGGCCCGGTTGGGGCCGTAGCGGTGCTGCATGCGCGAGATGAGCTTGCGCTCGGTCCACACGCCCATCAGCACGCCCAGCATCAGGAACACGAAGATCGCGACGGCCTTGATGATCGTGATCCACAGAGGATCGTGGCCGAAGTCGCTCAGCGTGGGTCCGGGGTTGTTCACGAGACGCTCCCGATCTTGACGACGTCTCCGGCGACCGCGCGCAGGTCGCGCGTGACCGACAGGCCGGCGGAGTTGGACGGCACCCACACGACACGGTCGGGCAGGTCCGCGACGCGCACCGGCAGGACGACGCCGTCACCGATGGTGATCTTGCCGCCGTCCACCGCGCCGATCTCGGCGGCGGTGGCCTCCGACAGCAGCGCCGCCGTCGAGCGGGCGGTCCCCGCCAGGTACGGCTCGCCGTCCTGCATCCGGCCGTCGTCGAGCAGCAGGTGCCAGGTGGCCAGCACCGCCTCGCCCGCCTGCGGCTCCGCGACCACGAGGCCGCTGACCGCGGGCGCGGCCGGGCGCGGGCCCTTCCAGGCGCCGAGCGTGGCCATCTCGCGCCGCGCGGCGGCGTCGTCGGGCAGGCCGAGGTGCACGTCCATCAGGTCGGCGATCGAGCCGATCGCCCGCAGGTCGCTCATCAGGCCCGGTACGGCGGTCGCCACGCCGAAGGAGCGGCCCCTGCCCTCCCAGTCGACGTACGTGCCGGACTTCTCGGCCACCGCGGCGACCGGCAGGACCACGTCGGCCCGGTCGGTGACCGCGCTGGCGCGGATCTCCAGGCTGACGATGAACGGGGTGTTCTCCAGCGCGGCCAGGGCCCTCGCGGGGTCGGGCAGGTCGTAGGGGTCCACGCCCGCCACGACCAGCGCGTCGACCTCGTCGTTCAGCGCGGCCTCGATGATGCCCGCGGTGTCGCGGCCGGGCGCCTCGGGCAGCGCGGCGACGCCCCACGCCCTGGCGACCTCCGCGCGAGCGGTCTCGTCGGCGGCCGGGCGGCCGATCGGCAGCAGGCCGGGCAGGGCGCCCGCCTCCAGCGCGCCGCGCTCCCCCGCCCGCCGCGGCACCCAGGCGAGCCGCGCGCCGGTGGCGAGCGTGAGCCGTACGAGCGCCGACAGGGCGCCGGGGGCGGCGGCGAGCCGCTCACCGGCGAGGATGATCGTGCCGGGCGGCAGCAGGTCGCCGGAGACGAGGTCGCCGAGCGCCTCGGCCTCCGCGCCGGGCAGCGTCCGGATCAGCGAGCCGTTCATCTTGGCCAGGCCCGGCGTGGCGAACGGCGCGATCGCGTGGACCTTCAGGCCCCGCTTGCGTGCCGCCTTGCGCAGGCGCAGGAAGACGATCGGCGACTCCTCCTCGGGCTCGAACCCGGCGAGGAGCACGGCCGGGGCCGTCTCCAGGTCGGCGTAGGAGACCTCGATGCCCTTGCCGGCGACGGCGTGGGCGAGGAACCGCGCCTCCTCCTCGGAGTGCGGCCGGGCCCGGAAGTCGATGTCGTTGGTGCCGAGGGCGATCCGGGCGAACTTGCTGTAGGCGTAGGCGTCCTCGACCGTGAGCCGCCCGCCGACCAGAACCCCGGCCCTGCCCCGGGCCCGCGCGAGGCCCTCGGCGGCCGTGGCCAGCGCGTCCGGCCAGGAGGTCGGGACGAGCTTGCCGCTCTCGTCGCGCACCAGCGGCGAGCGCAGCCGGTCGGGCGCGGTGGCGTAGGTGAACGCCCAGCGGCCCTTGTCGCAGTTCCACTCCTCGTTGACCTGCGGGTCGTCCCCGGCGAGGCGGCGGGTGACCTTGCCCCGGCGGTGGTCGGTGCGCAGCGAGCAGCCCGACGCGCAGTGCTCGCACGCGCTCGGCGTGGAGACCAGGTCGAACGGGCGGGAGCGGAACCGGTAGGCCGCGCCGGTCAGCGCGCCCACCGGGCAGATCTGGATCGTGTTGCCCGAGAAGTAGGACTCGAACGGCTCGCCGTCGGCGACGCCCACCTGCTCCTTGGCCCCGCGGTCGAAGAAGTCGATCAGCGGGTCGCCCGCGATCTGGTCGGAGAAGCGGATGCACCGCGCGCACTGGACGCAGCGCTCGCGGTCGAGCAGCACCTCGGTGGACAGCGGGACCGGCTTGTCGAACGTGCGCTTCTGCTCGACGAACCGGCTCTCACCCTGGCCGTTCGACATGGCCTGGTTCTGCAGGGGGCACTCGCCGCCCTTGTCGCAGACGGGGCAGTCGAGCGGGTGGTTCAGCAGCAGCATCTCCATCACGCCGCGCTGTGCCTTCTCGGCCACCGGCGAGGTGAGCTGCGTCTTGACCACCATGCCCTCGGCGACCTCGATCGCGCAGGACGGCTGCGGCTTGGGGAAGCCGCGGCCGTTGCCCGCGTCGGGGATGTCGACGAGACACTGGCGGCAGTTGGCCGCGGGCGAGAGCAGCGGGTGGTCGCAGAACCGGGGGATCTGGATCCCCAGCAGCTCCGCGGCCCGGATGATCAGCGTGCCCTTGGGGACGCTGACCTGGAAGCCGTCGATGGTCAGGCTGACCATGTCCACGACCGGCTGTTCCGGCTGCGTCGTCTGAACTGTCACTTGGACCCCCACACCGTGGAAGCGGCGGGATCGAACGGGCAGCCGCCGATCTCGAAGTGCTTGAGGTATTCGTCGCGGAAGTGCTTCACCGACGAGTGGATCGGGCTCGTCGCGCCGTCGCCGAGCGCGCAGAAGGAACGCCCGAGGATGTTGTCGGCGATGTCGGTGATGGTCGCCAGGTCCTCCTCCGAGCCCTGGCCCTTCTCCAGCCGCTTGAGCACCTGCTTGAGCCAGTAGGTGCCCTCGCGGCACGGGGTGCACTTGCCGCAGGACTCGTGCGCGTAGAACTCCGTCCAGCGCAGGACCGCCCGGACCACACAGGTGGTCTCGTCGAAGATCTGCAGGGCGCGGGTGCCCAGCATCGAGCCCTTGGCGCCGACCGACTCGAAGTCGAGCGGCACGTCGAGGTGCTCGGCCGTGAAGATCGGCGTCGAGGAGCCCCCCGGCGTCCAGAACTTCAGCTCGTGGCCCTCGCGGATGCCGCCCGCCATGTCGAGCAGTTCGCGCAGCGTGATGCCCAGCGGGGCCTCGTACTGGCCCGGCCGGGTCACGTGGCCCGACAGCGAGAAGATGCCGAAGCCCTTGGACTTCTCGGTGCCCATCCCGGCGAACCAGTCGGCGCCGTTGGCGATGATGCTCGGCACGCTCGCGATCGACTCGACGTTGTTGACCACCGTCGGGGAGGCGTACAGACCGGCGACCGCCGGGAACGGCGGCTTGAGCCGGGGCTGGCCGCGGTAGCCCTCCAGCGAGTCGAGCAGCGCCGTCTCCTCGCCGCAGATGTACGCCCCGGCGCCGCTGTGCACGACGAGGTCCAGGTCGTAGCCCGAGCCGAAGATGTCCGTCCCGAGGTAGCCCTTCTCGTACGCCTCGCGGACCGCGGCCTGCACCCGGCGGATGACGTGGAGCACCTCGCCGCGGATGTAGATGAACGCGTGGTTCGCCCGGATCGCGTAGGACGAGATGATGACGCCCTCGACCAGCGAGTGCGGGTTGGCCATCATGAGCGGGATGTCCTTGCAGGTCCCCGGCTCCGACTCGTCGGCGTTGACGACGAGGTAGTGGGCCTTGCCGTCGCCCTGCGGGATGAAGCCCCACTTCATGCCGGTGGGGAAGCCCGCGCCGCCGCGGCCGCGCAGGCCGGAGTCCTTCACCGCCTGGATGACCGCGTCCGGGTCCATGCCCAGGGCCTTCTTCGCGGCCTCGTACTCGCCGTACCCGTCGAGGGTGAACGAGCCGGCCACGTCCCAGTTGTCGGTAAGGACGGGCGTAAGCGTTGTCACTTCTCGCTCCCCTCGGCCTTGGGGGCCTCCCAGCCGTTGGCCCTGGCGATCTTCAGACCCTCAAGGGAGGGACCGGCGGCCGACGGTCCGTCGGCGGCCAGGCCGTCGGGGAACCCGGCGAGGACCCGGGAGGCCTCCCGGAACGTGCACAGGCGGCCCGGGCCGCGCGTGGGCGCGACCTCCTTGCCGGCGCGCAGGTCGTCGGCGAGCTGCTTGGCCGACTCCGGGGTCTGGTTGTCGAAGAACTCCCAGTTGACCATCATGACCGGGGCGAAGTCGCAGGCGGCGTTGCACTCCAGCCGCTCCAGCGTGATCTTGCCGTCCGGGGTGGTCTCGTCGTGGCCGACGCCCACGTGCTCGCTGAGCTCCGCCCAGATCTGGTCGCCGCCCATGACCGCGCACAGCGTGTTGATGCAGACGCCGACGTTGTAGTCGCCGGCCGGCTTGCGCTTGTACATGGTGTAGAAGGTCGCCACGCCCACGACCTCGGCCTTGGACAGGCCCAGCATCTCGGCGCAGAACTCCTGCCCGTCGTCGGAGACGTAGCCGTCCACCGACTGCACCAGGTGCAGCAGCGGCAGCAGCGCCGAACGCGGCCGGGGGTAGCGGCCGATGATTTCCTTGGCGTCCGTCTCCAGACGCTCGCGGACCTCAGGCGCGTAAGTCATCGGTCCACACCTCCCATGACCGGGTCGATCGAGGCGACCGCGGAGATGACGTCGGCGACCATGCCGCCCTCGCACGTCGCGGGCACCGCCTGCAGGTTCGTGAACGACGGGTCGCGGAAGTGCACCCGGTAGGGCCGGGTGCCGCCGTCGCTGACCACGTGCGCGCCGAGTTCGCCGCGCGGCGACTCGACCGAGGAGTACACCTGCCCGGCGGGCACCCGGAAGCCCTCGGTCACCAGCTTGAAGTGGTGGATCAGGGCCTCCATCGAGCCGCCCATGATGTGCGCGATGTGGTCGGGCGAGTTGCCGAGTCCGTCGGGGCCGAGCGCGAGCTGCGCCGGCCAGCCGATCTTCTTGTCCTCGATCATCACCGGGCCGCCCTTGAGCGGGCCGGACAGGCGGTCGAGCGCCTGCTCGATGATCTTGAGGGACTCCTCCATCTCGTCCATCCGGACGAGGTAGCGGCCGTACACGTCGCAGGTGGTCTGCGTCGGCACCGCGAACTCGTACGTCTCGTAGCCGCAGTAGGGCTGCGACTTGCGCAGGTCCCACGGCAGGCCGGCGGCCCGCAGCATGGGGCCGGTGATGCCCAGCGCCATGCAGCCGGTCAGGTCGAGGTAGGCCACGTCCTTGGTGCGCCGGGTGTAGACCGGGTTCGCGTCGAGGAGCTTGCGCATCTCCTTGAGCCGCCCCGGCATGACCTTGAGGAACTCACCGATCTTGTCGACCGCGCCGGCCGGCAGGTCGACGCTGACGCCGCCCGGCCGGACGTACGCCATGTTCATCCGCAGGCCGGTGATGTACTCCATCAGGTCGAGCACCATCTCGCGCTCGCGGAAGCCGAACAGCATCGGCGTCGTCGCGCCCAGCTCCATGCCGAACGTCGCGATCGCGACGAGGTGCGAGGAGATCCGGGTGAGCTCCATCGTCAGGACCCGGATGGCCTGCGCCCGGTCCGGGATCCGGTCGGTGATGCCGAGGAGCTTCTCGACGCCCAGGCAGTACGCCGTCTCGTTGAAGATCGGCGCGAGGTAGTCCATGCGGGTGACGAACGTGACCCCCTGGGTCCACGTCCGGAACTCCATGTTCTTCTCGATGCCGGTGTGCAGGTAGCCGATCACCGTGCGGGCCTCGGTCACGGTCTCGCCGTCGAGGGTCAGCACGAGCCGGAGCACGCCGTGGGTCGACGGGTGCTGCGGGCCCATGTTGACGACGAGGCGCTCGTCGGCCGACTCGCTGACGGTCTTGACCAGCTCGTCCCAGTCCTGGCCGGCGACGTCGTAAATCCGGCCCTCGGTCTCGGTGGTGCTCACGACGCTCTCCTCGCTGCCCTCGTTGCCTGGTGCGGGTCGACGCTCACGAGTACGACCTCCTCCGGTCCGGCGCGGGGACCTCGGCGCCGCGGTACTCGACCGGGATGCCGCCGAGCGGGTAGTCCTTGCGCTGCGGGTGCCCCTCCCAGTCGTCCGGCATCTCGATCCGGGTCAGCGCCGGGTGGCCGTCGAAGACGATGCCGAAGAAGTCGTACGTCTCGCGCTCATGCCAGTCGTGCGTGGGGTAGACCTGAACCGTGGAGGGGATGTGCGGGTCGGCGTCGGGGCAGGAGACCTCCACCCGGACGCGCCGGTTGTGCGTGATGGAGCACAGGTGGTAGACGGCGCGCAGCTCGGCGCCGGTCTCCTCCGGGTAGTGGACGCCCGAGACGCCGAGCGACAGCTCGAACCGCAGCGCGGGGTCGTCGCGCAGGTGCTTCATCACCTCGGTCAGCCGCTCACGCCGCACGTGGAAGGTGACCTCGCCGCGGTCGACGACCACCCGCTCGATCGCGTCGGCGAACGCCGGCTCCAGCGCGTCGGCCACGTCGTCGAAGTACGACCCGTACGGCCGGCTGCTGACCAGCTTGGGCGGGCGGCGGACGACCAGGCGGTTGTAGCCGGAGGTGTCGCCGGTGTCCCTCGAGCCGAACATGCCCGTACGGGCGATCGGCTCCTCGGGCAGGCCGGGCAGGTTCTCGGTCGTCACTTCCCGGCCCCCTGGTCGATGAGCGGCAGCGTCCGCAGCGCCTGGAGCTCCAGCTCCTCGACCTGCTTCTCGCGGTGTGCGCCGAACTTCATGTTCTGGATCTTGTCGTGCAGCTTCACGATGGCGTCGATGAGCATCTCCGGCCGCGGCGGGCAGCCGGGCAGGTAGATGTCGACCGGCACCACGTGGTCCACACCCTGCACGATGGCGTAGTTGTTGAACATGCCGCCGCTCGACGCGCAGACGCCCATGGCGATGACCCACTTGGGCTCGGCCATCTGGTCGTAGATCTGGCGGAGGACGGGCGCCATCTTCTGCGACAGCCGGCCGGCCACGATCATGAGGTCGGCCTGCCGCGGGGAGGCGGAGGCGCGCTCCATGCCGAAGCGGGCCAGGTCGTGCTTCGGGCCGCCGGTGGCCATCAGTTCGATGGCGCAGCACGCGAGACCGAAGGTCGCCGGCCAGACGGAGTTCTTCCGGGCCCAGCCGGCCACCTGCTCGACGGTGGTGAGGGCGAACCCGCTCGGGAGTTTCTCTTCAAGACCCATGGCTAATCCCAATCGAGGCCGCGGCGGCGCCACACGTACGCGTACGCCACGAGGACGGTGACGATGAACAGCACCATCTCGACCAGCCCGAACACGCCGAGTCTGTCGAAGGCCACCGCCCACGGATAGAGGAAGATGATCTCGATGTCGAACACGATGAACAGCATCGCGGTGATCATGTACTTCAGCGGGAAGCGGCCACCGCCGACGGGCTGCGGCGTCGGCTCGATGCCGCACTCGTAGGCGTCCAGCTTCGCGCGGTTCCAGCGCTTCGGCCCGGTGAACGGGGCGATGCCCACGGAGAACACGGCGAACCCCGCCGCGAGGACCGCGAGCACCAGAATCGGCACATACAGCTCCATGGCTACATGTCCTCGCTTACTCGGTGAAATTGGCTGATCACGAGAATGCCGGAAGGCGCGGCGGGCCGGCCGGCGGCCCGCGCGGCCGTCGGCGACGCCGTCCGCGTCATCTCGGTCATGCGGGTCATGTTCATGCGACTCTCGGTCATACGGGCCTCGGTCATGAGGGCGGAGCCACCTTCGACAGGGCGTTGATTATGCGGTCGGAGACGTCGCCCCGCCGGTCTGTGAGATTAGCGAGAAGCTTGAACGCGAATCTCATCAGGGTGGGATGGGGCATCCCGTGCCGGGTGGCGAAGCTCATCACCCCCGGCCTCCCGATCGCCTCGACGAACAGGCGGCCGAGAGTGAAGTATCCGCCATAGGCGTCTTTGAGGATACGCGGGTACGCGAGTAATACGCGCTCACGCTGGGCGGGCGTCGGCCGGGCCAGTGCCTGCGCGATCACTTCGGCGGCCGTCCGGCCGGTCTCCATGGCGTACGCGATGCCCTCGCCGTTGAACGGGTTGATCGAGCCGCCGGCGTCCCCGATGAGGACCATGCCGCGGGTGTAGTGCGGCTGCCGGTTGAATCCCATCGGCAGCGCGGCGCCCCGGATCGGGCCCGTCATGTTCTCGTCGGTGAAGCCCCACTCCGGCGGCGTGTTCTGCATCCAGCGCCGCAGCAGGTCGCGGTAGTCGATGCTCTTGAACGCGTCGCTGGTGTTCAGCAGGCCGAGGCCGACGTTGGCGGTGCCGTCGCCCATGGGGAAGATCCAGCCGTAGCCGGGGAGCAGCCGGTCGCCGTCCCACAGTTCGAGCCACGTCTCGAGGTAGTCGTCGTCGTGGCGGGGGCTGGTGTAGTAGGTGCGCACGGCCACGCCCATCGGGCGGTCCTCGCGCTTGTGCAGGCCCATCGCGATCGACAGCCGGGTCGAGTTGCCGTCGGCCGCGACCACCAGGCGGGAGCGGTAGACGACCTCCTCGCCGTCCGCCCTGGCCGTCACACCGATCACGTGGCCACTGCGCTCGTCCAGCAGCGGGCCTGTAACGTTCACGCCCTCGCGCAGCCGTACGCCCGCGCCCTCCGCGTGCCGGGCGAGGATCTGGTCGAAGTCCGCGCGGGTGCGCACGAGGCCGAAGCCGGGGTAGCTCGACAGCTCCGGCCAGTCGAGTTCGAGCCGCACGCCGCCGCCGTAGACGCGCAGCCCCTTGTTCCGCACCCAGCCGGGGGCGTCGACGTCGACGCCCATCGCGACGAGTTCCTTCACCGCCCGCGGGGTCAGCCCGTCGCCGCAGACCTTCTCCCTGGGGAAGCGCGTCTTCTCCAGCAGCAGCACCTGGAGGCCGGCGCGGGCGAGGTGGAACGCCGCCGTCGAACCCGCCGGACCCGCACCGACGACGATGACGTCGGCGTCGACCTCTCTCCGCGTCACGCGGGCTTGCTCGCTCACGGGGTCCTGTCCGTTCC
Organism: Microbispora triticiradicis; assembly: GCF_005864065.1. Classification (NCBI taxonomy): domain Bacteria; kingdom Bacillati; phylum Actinomycetota; class Actinomycetes; order Streptosporangiales; family Streptosporangiaceae; genus Microbispora; species Microbispora triticiradicis. The sequence goes on from NZ_VANP01000001.1 coordinate 290,969, forward strand.
AGGAAAGGAAGGCCTCGAAACTGGTTAGACCTTCGTGCCTTTGTGAACAACTTCACAAACTGTCGCGCCGCAGTCTAACCCCTACTCGCGGCGGGATGTCAGAGGGGTGTGGGCAACCACGCCTCACCGGCCCTTTACGGCGCGGTGGAGGGCGACGATGCCGAGGCTCAGGTTGCGCCAGCCCACCTTCTCCCAGCCCGCCTCCTGGATGATCCCCGCCAGCGCCCGCTGGTCGGGCCAGGCCCGGATCGACTCGGCGAGGTACTCGTAGGAGTCGGGGTTGGAGCTGACCATCCGGGCGACCGGCGGCAGCAGTCTCATCAGGTACTGCGAGTAGACGAGGTCGAACGACTTCGGCGTCGGCCGGGAGAACTCGCAGATCACCATGCGCCCGCCCGGCCGGGTCACCCGCAGCAGTTCGCGCAGCGCCTGCCCGGTGTCGGCGACGTTGCGCAGACCGAAGGAGATCGTGACGGCGTCGAAGGTCTCGTCGCGGAACGGCAGGCGCAGCGCGTCGCCCGCGACGAAGGTCACCCCGCGCACGCCCCCGCCGTACAGGCCCGACCCGCCGCGCCGCGCCACGCCGGTGCTGAGCATGCCGAACGAGAAGTCGCACGCGATCGCCCGCGCGCCGAGCGCGGTGAACGCGTCGGTGGAGGTGCCGGTGCCCGCGGCGAGGTCGAGGACCAGCTCGCCGGGGCCCGCGTCCACCGCCGCCGCCGTGGCCCTGCGCCACAGGCGGTCCTGGCCGAGGGAGAGGACGTCGTTGACCAGGTCGTAGCGCCGGGCCGTGCGATCGAACATCGCGGCGACCTCGTGCGGCTGCTTGTCCAGCGATGCGCGCGTCATGCACGCAAGCCTAGGCCGCGCCGCCCGGGCCCCCTCACCACCCGGACAGGATGAGCGGAACGTAGTTCATCGATTACGCTCAGTCTGCTAGAACTTGGGGAATGCGTCTCACCACCGCACTGATCGCAGTGACCTCGCTCGCCGTCCTGCCGGCCGCGCCGGCCTTCGCCGGCCTCCGGCAGCCCCACGTGGTGTCGGAGAACCCCGTGAACACCACTCCGCACGTGCTCGACGGCATCGTCACCGCGTTCGCGCTGGTCGGCCGCACCGTCGTGGTGGGCGGCGAGTTCAGCGCGGTGCGGGAGGCCCGCGGCGGGGCGGACCTGCCGCGCGCCAACGTCTTCGCCTTCGACCTGCCCACCGGCCGCGTCCTGCCCGGCTTCGCGCCGGACCTCGACGGGCCGGTGTCCGCCCTGGCCCCGGGCCCCGGCGGCACCGTTTACGTGGGCGGCGCGTTCACCTGGCCGTCCCGGGGGCTGACCCGGCTGCGCGTCTCCGACGGCGCTCCCGTCTCCTCCTTCTCCGCGCCCGTCTACGCGGGAGAGGTGACCAGCCTGGTACGTCTCGGCGGGGCGCTCTACGTCGGCGGCGACTTCGCCAGGATCGGCCGCAGCGCGCGCACCGCCCTCGCCCGCGTGGACGCCGGCACCGGCGCGGTGGACCCCCGCTTCACCGTCACCCCCGGCGGCGGGCGCGGCGGCGGGGCCGGGATCTACGCCATGGCCGCGACATCCGACCGCTTAGTCGTGGACGGCTCGTTCACCACGCTCGACGGCCTGCGCCGCCCGCAGCTCGGGGTGATCGACCTGACGACGGGCCGGGTGGCCGGCTGGCACACGGAGGCGTACGCCCCCGCCTGCAAGCCCGACTTCCCCTCGTACGTCCGGGGGCTGGACCTGTCGCCCGACGGCCGCTACTTCGTGGTCGTCACGACGGGCGGCCCGGCGCCGCGCACCACCAAGCTGTGCGACTCCGCCGCGAGGTTCGAGACGTACGCGAAGGGCGACGCGATCCGTCCGACCTGGGTCAACCTGACCGGGGGCGACTCCCTGTACGCCGTCGCGGTGACCGGTTCGGCCGTCTACGTGGGGGGTCACCAGCGCTGGCTGAACAACCCGCGAGGGTCCGACACGGCCGGCGCGGGAGCGGTCCCCAGGCCGGGCATAGGGGCGATACACCCCGTGACGGGCCGTGCGCTGACATGGAACCCGACGCGGGAAAGGGGAATCGGGGTAAAGGCCTTCCTGACCGTAAAGACAGGTCTTTTGGTGGGAAGCGACACGACGGAGCTCGGGCATGAGTACCATGCCCGGGTCGGCATGTTCCCGGCGGCCTAGGAGTTCCCGGGTCCCCGACGTTTCGTGGCGATGCGCTCGCTCACCGCGTCGCGCTGTTTCGACAGCAGCACGTAGCTGGCCAGACCGCTGACCAGCACGGCGACCAGCAGCAGCGGGAACGACCGCAGGCCGACGAGATACAGGACGCCGACCGCGACCGCGAACAGGCCGAGGCGCGAAAGGGTGTAAACGACAACCGGATGCACAGCGTCGAGGTTACGTCACTCCCCCGGTGCGCTGGTCGCTCTTCGCATCTGCTGCAAGCACTGCTAGTGTTCACAACAAGGCGCTTTTGTAAAGAAACACCCATGAGCGCCCCAAAGAGGCTCTATCATATAACAATCGGGCACTGAGCCGGTAACAACCCGTGATCTTCTCCGAAAACCACGGATAAATCAGGCTTCGCTCGGCACACTGGTTACCTGTCCGCCCGCTGCAGGACGCGGGACGCGAGGGGGAGAGATTGTGGAGAGTAGCAGCGAGCGACTGCTGACTCCTGGAGAGGTTGCGGCTCTCTTCAGGGTCGACCCGAAGACCGTGACCCGTTGGGCCGCGGCCGGGCGTATCAGCAGCATCCGTACCCCCGGGGGGCATCGGCGGTTCCGTGAATCGGAAGTACACGCCCTCCTTCGCGGAGAGGACGTCCTCACGGCCGATCGGCCGAACGGCGACTCCCCGCGAGTCTGACGCAGTACCAGCACCGGGTGATCCTGCGCGCTACCCGGACGCCGCAGGGTCACCGGAGTCAGTCCCACCTCGATTTCAGGCTGCCGTAACAGGCCCTCCCGGCTCGTCCTGCTCCCTTGCCGGGGATCAACGGTCCTGCTCCGCCTTGAAGGCCAGGAACGCCTGCTCCAGCGCGTCGTCGCCCTCCCGCCAGCGACGGCGTCGCTCGGCGTCCTCCTGCTCGGTGATGGACTCGGCCAGCCAGCCTTCGTAACCGGGTTCCCCCGGTGCGACCTCGACGTACGCGTTGCCGATGAGGCGCCCGTCATCGGTGGTCAGGGATCGGGGCACGCGCAGCGTCCCGTCGCCGAGCCGGATAACGTACATCCGAATCACCTAGATTCCGTAGCGCCTGTTGAAGAAGAGCATGACGTTGAGGGCCGTCCGCGTGTCACCGCCCAGCATGTCCACCAGCGCCGGGCGCTGCCGGGACGCGATCGCCGCGAACGCGTCGGCGAAGAACTCCTTGCGCCCCAGGCCGCCGGGCTGCCGGTGGAACGACGACGCGAGCAGCGGCAGGCACTCCTCGTAGAGCGCCGCGAACTCCGGTGAGTCCGAAACCCACTCTCCCGGACCGGCGTCGACGTCGTCCAGCGCATGCCCGACTTCGTGCATCATCACGTCCGGCGTGGGCGACGGCCGGTCCCCCACCACGATCTTGCGGTCGCCGTACGCGCCGGCGCAGATGTCCCAGGTGGCCCGGCCGGAGGGCAGCGGGGCACCGCGCAGATAGCCCATGTCGTCGAGGTCGGGCACCCCGCCCCGGCCCACGTAGATGCCGTCGAGCCCGATGGCGAGCTTGGTCTTCAGCTGCTCCGGCAGCCGGGCGAGGCTGTCCACGGCCCGTACGGCGTCGGCTGAGGGCGGACCCTCCGCGGCGTCCCACTCACGGAACAGGACGCGTTCCAGCGGCCCGCAGTGTTTCCTGCCGTCCCGCAGGTCGGGGGTGTCGGGCGCATGGGGCGCGGCCCGGGTCGGCAGGTCGTCGAGCTCGAAGTCCTGCCAGGTGTACTGGGGGCGGTCGTCGACCACCGGCGCGGTCACGGCGTACACCCGCTCCGGATGCCGCTCGGGCGACCATTCTGCGCCCCATTCGGCGGCCCAGTCGACGCCCCACTCCGGCGGCCGGTTCTGCGCCCGCTCCCACGGCCGTTCCGAGGCCCGCTCGGCGCCTCGGTCGGAAGCGCGGTCGGAAGCGCGGTCGCGTGCCCGCTCCGAGGACCGCTCGCCGCCTCGGTCGAAGGGGCGGCCTGAGCCCCAGTCGGAGGCGCGGTCGGAAGAACGGTCGGGGCCACGGTCGGGGCCACGGTCGGAGGCGCGGTCGGGGGTGCGGTCCTCCGCGCGTCCGGGGACGTCGGTGCGGCGGTGGGAGGACACATAGGGCCCTCGCTGCCACCACCGCGTTCCGCGCCGGTGGCGGCCCCTGTCGCCCGGCTCCGCCATCGCACCCCTCTGTTCAGGCCGAATCCGTCAGGCTGCTGGTTCTTCTAGGCCGGCTTCCGTCACGTGGTTCCACCGGCGTCTCCGGCAGGCTCCGCGTTCCGTCGAGCGCGGTCTCCGGACGCCGTGTACCGGTCCACCGTACGATGCCCGGCTGTCCACGTCACCCCGAAGCGGGACACGATCAGTCGCCGGCATGGCTTACCGTGTGGGCATGCCTAGCGTGATTATCGGCCTGGCGCTGCTTGCCTTCTGGCTCTACTGCCTCTTCGACGTGATCACGACCCCCGAGGAGGACATGCGCAACCTCCCCAAGTTCGTATGGGTCCTCATCGTGGTCTTCCTGGCCGGCGTCGGCGCCCTGACCTGGCTCCTCGTGGGCCGTCCCCGGGCGGTGCACTCCGTGTACGGCCCGAACGGCGCCGTGGGCGGTCCGGGGGCGCAGGCGGAGGCTCAGGCGGGCGGCCGGGGCGGGGCGTGGTCCCCGCGCGGCGACGCGCCGCGCGGGCCCGACGACGACCCGGACTTCCTGAGCAGCCTGGAGCGCCGTCTGCGCGGCGACGACTGACCCGACGACCCACCCACAACCGCCGACTGACCCGACGACCCACCCACAACCGACGACTGACCGACGACCGACCCGACGACTGACCGCAGCCGGACGACCGGCGACCGGGCGGCCCCTCACGCCCGGCCCGGCACCCCCACCCGCGGAAGCGTCCGCAGAAGCCGTCCCCCGGCGGCCCCTCGCCAGGCGGGCGCCGGGGTCACTTGGGCACGTCGGCGTAGGAGTGCAGCCCCGAGAAGAAGATGTTGACGCCGACCAGGTTGAACAGCAGGCAGCCGAAGGCGACCAACGAAATGATCATGGCGGCCTTGCCGCGCCATCCGGCCGTCGCCCGCGCGTGGAGATAGGCGGCGTAGACGACCCACGTGACGAACGCCCACACCTCCTTCGGGTCCCAGCCCCAGTAGCGGCCCCACGCCCGGTCGGCCCACAGCGCGCCGGCGATGACGGCGAACGTCCAGATCGGGAAGGAGATGACGATTGCGCGGTGCGCGACCCGCTCCAGCGTCTCCCTGGCGGGCAGCACCGACGGCCGCCCGTCCTGGCGGATCAGGTAGAGGATCGCGCAGACGCCCGCCACGATGAACAGCCCGCTGGCCACGATCGCCGCGGTGACGTGGATCGCGATCCAGTAGGAGTGCAGCGCGGGCATCACCGGGCCCGCCTGGACGTGCAGGAAGAGCACGGCGAAGCCCAGCCCGAGCGCCGCGGTCACCGTCACGAACGCGCCGAGGTAGCGGATCGGCTGGCGGATCAGCAGCGCGAGGAACGCGGTGACGGCCGCGAAGCAGATGGCCACCACGAACTCGTACATGTTGGCCCACGGCCACCGGTCCACCGCGATGCCCCGGGTGAGGATGCCGGCGAGGTTGCCGGCCCACGCGATCCAGGCGATGACCACGCCGGCGATGCCGGCCCGGACCGCCCATCCCGCCGGTTGCGGCGTGCGGACGGTCCCGGCCGTGCCCTCCCCGGGGTCCTCTGCCGGGTCCTCCGCGGGGAGTGCCGGGCCGCCCGCGCCGACGAGTTCACGCGTACGCGCGGGCTCTGCCGTACGGACCCGGCCGAAGGCGAGCTCCAGCGCGAAGCAGATCATCGCGGCGAGATACAGCAGCACGGTGACCAGGATGAGCTGGTCGCTCACCATGGCGAGAGTGTCGTTGACGGCTTGGCTGACCGGGGCGGGCATGATTCACTCCTCGTCCGGGCGGACGCCCGGTGCGGCGGTTCCGGTGGGCGGCTCGTCCGGCTCGGCCTGCCCGGCGACGATCGCGGAGCCGCCCGGGGCGGGCGCTCCGGGCCTGCCCGGCTCGTCGTCCCGGGGCTCGTCCGGTGCGGCGTCCTCGGTGGGCGGGCCGCCGCGCAGGGCGGTGACGATCTGCGCGAACTCCTCGGCGAAGGCCGCGCCCCCGCCCTCGGTGCGGGTCAAGCCTCCCACCGTGGCCCTGCCGTCCTTCACCCGCACCCAGACGCGGCGGCGGCGGATCGTGAGAGACAGCACGAGCCCGATCACCGCGGCCGCCGCCGCGAGCAACGCCGGCTCGCGGCCCGGGTCGTAGGTGACCTGGAGGCTGATCCACTCCTTGACGCCGGTGAACTGGATCTTTCCCGCGCCGTCGGCGAGTTCCTTGGTGTCGCCCACGTTCAGCGGCGCCGGCTGGGCGGCCATCTTGCCGAGCGGCTTCAGGCGCGTGGTGTCGAGCTGATACACCGACTGCGGCCGGCCCGACCGCAGGCCGAGGTCGCCCGCGAACGGGAAGACCTGCACGGTCGGGTTGGCCGCGCCGGGGAAGACCGACACCCAGGCGTCGCCGTTCGGCACGGTCGTGGGCAGGAAGCGGGCCAGGAAGCCCAGCTGGGACGGCCGGGCGTCCGGCACCTTGATGACGCACTCGGACGTGTACGTCGCCTGGTCGCCGGCCAGGCAGGGCACCGGGCCGTCGTAGGCCACCTGGCCCTCGCCGTCCGTCACCCGGAACGTGGGCGCGTAGCCGTGCCCGATGAGGTAGGTCAGCGTGCCGCTCACGTCCAGCGGCTCGTTGACCTTGAGGTCCACCTGGCGGGGTGCGGACTCCGGCGAGTCCTGCACCTCCAGCCGCGCGAGGTAGTCGAGCGGCTGGCCCTGCTTGGCCCCGGCGGCGACGTAGCTGGCCTCGAAGTCCTTCAGCATGAAGGAGAACGGCTCCAGCGACTCTGCGGTGACCCGGCTGCCTGGCATGAAGCGGTCGTAGGCGGCGACGGCGTTGGAGAAGCCGTCGCCCTCCACCACCAGCACGTTGCCGCGGTAGCCGTACAGGCCCCCGGCGCCGACGGCGAACAGCAGCACGAGCAGCGCGATGTGGAAGAGCAGGTTGCCGGTCTCGCGGAGATAGCCCTTCTCCGCCGCCACCCAGCCGTCGCCGGTGACCACCCGGAAGCGCCTGCGCCGGAGCACGGCGGCGGCCCGGTCCACGGTGAGATCGCCCTCGAACTCCTCGGAGTGCGGCAGGCGGCGGAGGTTGCGCGGCGCGGCGGGCGGCCTGCGCCGGATCTCCTTGAAATGCGCCAGGGCGCGCGGGAACACGCACCCGGCCAGCGAGACGAACAGCAGCAGGTAGATCGCGGCGAACCAGGGCGAGGTGAAGACGTCGAACAGCCAGAAGCGGTCGAGCCACTTCGCCTGGGTGGGACTGTCCTTGAAGTACTGCGCGACCCTGCCCGGGTCCACGCCACGCTGGGGATAGACGGAGCCCGGAACCGAGCCGAGCGCGAACAGGAACAGCAGGATGAGCGCGGTGCGCATCGAGGTGAGCGTGCGCCAGGCCCAGCGCAGCCATCCCGTCAGGCCCAGGCCGACCGGCCTGGCCGGCTCCCGCGCCGCGTCCCCGGCCGCCGTCCCGGCACCGGCCGCCGCCTCGTCGCGCGGCGCCGCCTCGTCGAGGAGCGCGGGCTCGTCCCGTACGGCGCGTGCGAGGTCGTCGGGCGCGCTCATCAGATCACCGGCCTGAATCCGCCGACCCACACCTGCAGGTGAACGATGATCTCCGCCCACTGCCCGGTCACGAGCAGCACGCCGACGGCCACGAGCATGCCGCCGCCGACCCTGGTGATCAGCGGGGTGTGCCGACGGACCGCCCGGAACGCGTGGAGGGCCTTGCGGTAGGCCAGCCCGGCCAGCACGAACGGCAGGCCGAGGCCCAGCGCGTACGCGAAGGCGAGGGCCGCGCCGCGCAGCGCGCTGCCCTGGTTCACCGACAGCGTCATGACCACCGCCAGCGTCGGGCCGATGCACGGCGTCCAGCCGAGGCCGAAGACGACGCCGAGCAGCGGGGCCCCCGCGAGCCCGGCGGCGGGCAGCCGGTGGATGCGCACGTCCCGCTGGAGGCCGGGCAGCACGCCCACGAAGGCCAGCCCGAGGACGATCGTCACCACCCCGAGGACCCTGCTGATCACGTCGGCGTTGCCCTGCAACGCCGCGCCGAGACCGCCGAACAGCGCCCCGCCGAGCACGAACACCAGGGCGAACCCGAGCACGAACAACGCGCTGCCCAGCACCATCCGGCTCCGCCTGGGGTCGCCGCTCATGCCCGTGACGTACGACAGGTAGCCGGGGACCAGCGGCAGCACGCACGGGGAGACGAACGACACGAGCCCGGCGGCCGCCGCGATCGGCGCGGCGAGCAGCAGCGAGCCCGTCGCGACGGTGCTGCCGAGGTCACTCATCGGTCACCTTGGTGACGGCCGCGAGGAGGTCGTCGTACTTCACGGCGCCGAGCGCGCGGGCGGCGATGCGGCCCTGGGCGTCGATGATCAGCGTGGAGGGGATGGCGGCGGGGGGCACCGTGCCCTGGAACTTCAGCAGCGTCTTGCCGCTCTGGTCGTAGATGCTCGGATAGCCCGGCTTCACCGAGCGGTCGTACGCCTGCGCGGACGCCTGGAGGTCCTTGAAGTTGACGCCGAGGAACTCCACGCCCTTCGGCTTGGTGGTCGCCGCGATGTCCTTGAGCACAGGCGCCTCGGCCCGGCAGGGCGCGCACCAGGAGGCCCAGAAGTTCAGCACGTGGACCTTGCCCGTGGTGAGCGTGGCGGTGCCGCCGTCCAGGGTCTGTCCCTCGATCGCGGGCGCCTTCTGGCGCTGCGCCGCGGTGAAGAACTCGACCCGGCCGTCGCCCGCGACGAAACGGGTGTCGCCGGAGCGGGGCTGGGCCTCCTGGCCGCCCGCGCAACCGGCGAGGGCCGTGACGGCCGCGGCCGCGGCGGCGAGCGCGGTCAGGCGCGTTGCGGTCAGGCGCTTGGCGGACACGGGAGATGGATCTCCTTGTACTACAACCGGTAGAGCTGTAAGCCTACCGACCGGTGGGGGTGCCCGGTTCTCCGGGGCACAGGGTCGCCGGGCCACGGGATCGCCGGGGCACGGCCACGTGCGTGACGTCACCCGGGGACGATCACGCCCCGGGCATCGCTCGCGGGCCGGGCGTCTCCTCGTCCTCCGGGCCGGTCGCCGTCTGCTCGGGATCGACGCGCATCGCCTCGGTATCGAGGCGCACCGCCCCGGGGAGGGTCGCGCCGGCCTCCTCGGGATGGGCGCGCAACGCCTCCGGGAGGGCCGCGTCGGCCTGCTCGAACAGCGCGGCCTCGCCCTGCGGCTGCGCGACCTCCCGCAGCAGCGCCCCGGCGGGCTCGCTGTAACCGACGCTGATGAGCCGGTTCCCCTCGAAGGTCAGGCTGGTGAGGCTGGCCAGCGCGCACTGACGCTTGCGCGGGTCGTGCCACAGCCGCCTGCCCTCGGCGGCGAGCCGGATGACCCAGATCGGCAGCTGATGACTGACCAGCAGCGCCTCGTGGCCGCGGGCCGCCGCCCGCGCGTCGTCCACCACCGACTTCATGCGGCCCACGACCTCGCGGTACGGCTCCCCCCAGGACGGCCGGAACGGGTTCCTGAAGTGGCGGTAGGAGCGGGGATCGCGGAAGACGGTGTCGCCGCCGGTCATCCGCAGGCCCTCGAAGACGTTGCCCGCCTCGATGAGCCGCTCGTCGGTGGTGATCTCCAGGCCCAAAGCCTGCGCGGCCGGCTCCGCGGTCTCCTGGGCGCGCTCCATCGGCGAGCTCCAGACCGCGACGATGTCCCTGCCCGCGACGGCCTTGGCGACGATCTCGGCCATCCGGCGGCCGGTCTCGGACAGGTGGTAACCCGGCAGCCTGCCGTACAGGACGCCGCGGGGATTGTGGACTTCTCCGTGCCGGAGCAGGTGAACGATGGTCATCTCTGTCATGACCTGCACAGCCTACCCACCGGACGGCTCCGGGCACGCGGAGCGCAGCGCCTCTACGGCGGCGCGGATCGCGGGGCGCCTCGCGGCGTCGGTCCGCCACACCGCGTAGATCCGCCTGACCGGCGGCGGCTGGACGGCCAGGACGGCGACGCCCTCCGGCAGCGGCCCCCGGCCGAGCCGCGGGATGAGCGCGCATCCGTGGCCCTCGGCGACCAGCGCGAGCTGGGTGGGGTACTCGTCGGCCATGGAGACGATGTGCGGCTCCCGTTCCTCGGAACGCAGCAGGAACACCAGGAAGTCGTGGCAGACCGTGCCGGGGGTCGAGCTGATCCAGCTCTCGCCGTCGAGGTCGCTCAGCCGCACCCGGTCGGCGCCCACCAGCGGGTGGTCGGCCGGCACCACGACGTCGGCCACGTCGTCGAGCAGCGCCGTGCGCGACAGCCCCTCCGGCAGGGCCATCGGGCGGTTGAGCCAGTCCTGGAGGACTGCGAGGTCGAGGTCGCCGCGCGACAGCTCGCGGATCTGCCGTTCGGGCTCCCGCTCGTAGACGAGCAGGTCGAGGTCGGGGTGCTGCCTCTTCAGTGTGGTGAGGGCGCGCGGCACGATGCCCCGCGCCGCGGTGGGGAAGGCGGCCATGCTCAGCCTGCCGACCACCTCCCCGCGCAGCGCCTCGAAGTCGGCCTCCGCCGTCTCCACGAGCGCGAGGATGCGCTCGGCGTGGTCGGCGAGCAGCCCGGCAGCGTCGGTGAGTTTCACCCCGCGGCCGTTGCGCTCGATCAGGACCGCGCCGGTCTCCCGTTCGAGCTTGGCGAGCTGCTGGGAGATCGCCGACGGGGTCACCATCAGCGCCTCGGCGGCGGCGCCCACGGACCCGTAGACGGCGACCGCGTGCAGTGCCTTCAGCCGGTTCAGATCCAACATGTAGACAGTCTAAACCGTCCGGGTAAGAAAAACTCGGTTGCGCTCAACTGTTTAGCGATGCGATGATTTGCTCATGCGAATCTTCAACAAGTTCTTCACGAAGCCGACCCGTACCGAGCAGACCTCCTACCTGGAGACCCTTGCGAAGCAGGCCAGGCAGAGCCGGGACCGGCGCCACTCCCGCTGACCCTTCCGGCGACCGATCCATGCGCCCCCGCCACCTGGCTCTGGCCGTCGCGCTCGCCGCCGTCTGGGGCTGCAACTTCGTCGTCATGCAGACGGGCCTGAAGCACTACCCGCCGCTCACGTACGCCGCCCTCCGCTTCCTGCTGGCCGCCTTCCCCGCCGTGCTGGTCACCGGAGGACCGCGCGTGCCCTGGCGGTGGGTGCTGGCCACCGGCGCGTCGCTCGGCGTCGCCCAGTACGGCCTGTTGCTGCTCGGCATGCGCGCCGGTATGCCCGCCGGGCTGACCTCACTGGTCATCCAGGTGCAGGCGGTCTTCACCGCACTGTTCGCGACCGCGCTGCTCGGCGAGCGGCTCGGACGGCGCAGGATCACCGGTACGGTCGTGGCCTTCGCCGGCCTGGGCCTGATCGCGGCCGGTGTCGTCGCGGAGTCGGGGGCGATCCCCTTCGGGGCGTTCCTGCTGTGCGTGGCCTCGGCGGCCGGGTGGGGGCTCGGCAACGTCGCCACCCGCAGGGCCGCGCCGCCCGACTCCCTCCGCTTCATGGTGTGGGTCAGCGCCGTCTCGGCGCCGCCCCTCCTGGCGCTGGCCCTGATGACCGAGGGCCCGTCCTCGCTGGGGTCGTTCACCGTGGAGGGCGTGGGCGCCGTGCTCTACACCGCACTTCTGTCGACCCTCGGCGGATTCGCCGTCTGGGGATGGCTTCTCACCCGGTACGACGCCTCGCTCGTCGCGCCGTACGGCCTGCTGGTGCCGGTCTTCGGACTGGCCTCCGCCGCCCTGTTCACCGGCGAGCCCGTCTCCCCGCTCACGTTCGCCGCCGGCGCCCTCATCCTCGCCGGCCTCCTCTACGCCGGCACCCGCCCCCGCACGGCCCCCGCCCCCACTCCCTCCCCCACCCCACGCTGACCTTGGTGAAGTGAGGCGCGGGCTGGGGCTAGCCGCGGAGGTGGTCGCGGGCCGACGTGTGGAACGCGGCGACCAGCCGGCCGCGGTCCGCGGCCCGGGTCGCCACGACGACGTGACCCGGTTCGACGCCGTGCAGCGGGATCGTGGTGAGGTCGGGGCGGATGCCGGCCGCGTACAGGGCGGCCGGGACGATGGCTACCGCCTGCCCCGCGGCGATGTGTTCGAGCTTGTCCTCGATGGTCTCGACAAGGGGCCCGTCGGGCGCGGGGCGGCCTCCGGGTCGCGGGTCGACGCGCCAGTACGCGTCGAACTCGGGATCCGGGAAGCGGGGGATCGGCTCGCCCTCGATGTCGTCGAGAGTGACGGACTCCTTGCCGGCCAGCCGGTGCCCGATCGGCACGAGCAGCATCTTCGGCTCGTCGTAGAGGATCGTCACGCGCAGGCCGCCGGTTCGCAGCGGCAGCCGGGTGACCACCGCGTCGACCCGCCGCTCGAGCAGCGCCTCACGCGGCTCGTTCCACTCCAGGTGCAGCGTGCGTACGTCGGCGTCGGGATGCCTGTGCCGCAGGTCCCGCACCGCCGGCGTGACGATGAGGCCCGCGGTGTAGCCGATGGTGATCCGGGTGGGCTGCGCGGCGGCCCGGGCGACGGCCACGGCCTGCTCCGACGCGCGCAGCAACGCGTGCGCGTGCGGGAGGAAGGCCTCTCCCGCCTCGGTGAGCCGGGTGCCCTGCCGCGTACGGTCGAGAAGCCGCGCGCCCACCTCGGCCTCAAGCCGGCTGATCTGCCGGCTCAGCGACGGCTGCGCGACGCGCAACTCGTCCGCGGCGCGGCCGTAGTGCAGGTGCGCGGCGACGACGGTGAAGTAGCGCAGCAGCCGTAGGTCGAGATCCGTCATACCGGAAGCGTATGACGTGTTGCGGAACAGGTCTTTGATCAGCCGTGACGCGCGTCCCTAGCGTGGACTCATGGCTACCGAGAACGAGATCGCGGCCCGGCGCTTCTACGAGGCTCTGGCCACCGGTGACACGGCGCTGGTCGACGAGGCCCTCGCCCCTGACTGGGAGGCCGTCCCGGCCCTGCGTAGCGCAACCGGCCTCGACGGATGGAAGAAGAGCATCGACCACCTACGAGGGGTGTTCTCCGGCCTGACCGTCACGATCGAGCACATCGTCGAGTCCGGTGACATGGTGGCCGTGCGCTCGGTCGGCCGCGGCGTGCACACCGGGGAGCTGCTCGGCGTCGAGGGCACGGGCCGCGAGGTCGAGCTCCGGGCGTCGGACTTCCACCAGATGGCCGGAGGCCGGATCGTGCGGACGTGGCACCTGGAGGACTACTTCGGGATCGCACAGCAGATCGGGCTGGAGTTCACCCGTGGCGCTTGACGGAAGGACGGCGGTGGTGACCGGGGCGGCCCGGGGCATCGGATACGCGTACTGCCGCCGGCTCGCCGCGGACGGCGCGAACGTGGTCGCCGTCGACGTCGACGACCCGACCGGCGCCGTCGAGAAGCTGACGGGCGGCGGCGACAGGCTGGGGCTGGTGTGCGACGTCGGCGAACCGTCGCAGGTCGACGCCGTGGCCGGCACGGTCCTCGACCGGTACGGGCGCTGCGACATCCTCGTCAACAACGCCGGCATCTTCCCGTTCGCCGACCTCGATCACCTGACGATCGACCTGTGGCGAAAGGTGCAGGCGGTCAACGTCGAGGCGATCCTGCTCTTCGCGCGGGCGTTCGCCCCGGGAATGCGCGCCGCCGGATGGGGGCGCATCGTCAACACCGGTTCGGGCATCACCACGACGCAGAACCGCGACCTCGCGTACATGACCAGCAAGGGCACCGTGCACGCGCTGACCCGGGCGCTCGCCAACGAACTCGGCGAGAGCGGCATAACCGTCAACGCGATCGCGCCCGGGCTGGTGGCGACCGAGGGTTTCCTGGGCCGCGCCCGGACGAACGGCCCGACCGCCGAGGAGGTGTTCGCCCGGGTGACGGCGATGCAGACCATCAAGCGCAAATCGGTCCCGGAGGACCTCGCCGGCGCCCTCGCCTTCCTGGTCTCGGACGACGCCGGCTTCGTCACGGGCCAGATCCTGCACGTCGACGGTGGCGTGACCCGTACGGGAGCCTGACCGCGCCCGACGCGGCAGCCGGCCGTCTCAGGCGCCGGCGGCCTGGGCGGCGGCCTTCGCGGCCAGGGGCAGGGCCTCGGCGATCCGGGTGAGCGCCTCGTCGTCGTGGGCGGCCGACAGGAACCACGCCTCGTACGCCGACGGCGGCAGGTAGACGCCCTGGTCCAGCATGCTGTGGAAGAACGCCCGGTACGCGTCGGTGTTCTGGGTGCGGGCCGATTCGAAGTCGGTGACCGGGGTGTCGGTGAAGAAGATCGAGAAGAGGTTGCCCGCGCGCTGGAGGCGGTGCGGCACCCCGGCGGCGGCCAGCGCGTCGGAGGCCGCCCGCCCGATGACCAGGGCGGAGGCGTCGATGCGGTCGTACGCGTCGTCGTCGCAGGCGCGCAGCGTGGCCAGCCCGGCCGCGCAGGCGAGCGGGTTGCCCGACAGCGTCCCGGCCTGGTAGACGGGGCCCTCGGGGGCGAGCGCGGCCATGACCTCCGCCCGGCCGGCGAACGCCGCGGCGGGCAGCCCGCCGCCCATCACCTTGCCGAACGTCATGAGGTCGGCCTCGACGGGGTCGACGCCGTACCAGCCGGAGGCGGAGACGCGGAAGCCGGTGAGCACCTCGTCGATGATCAGCAGTGCGCCGTGCTCGGTGCACAGCTCACGCAGGCGCGCGTTGAAGCCGTCGGCGGGCGGCACGACGCCCATGTTCGCCGGGCACGCCTCGGTGATCACGCAGGCGATCTCGAACGCGCGGAAGGCCTCCTCGACCGCCTCGACCGAGTTGTACGGCAGGACGATCGTGTCGGCCGCCGAGGCGCCGGTGACGCCCGGGGTGTCCGGCAGGCCGAAGGTGACGACGCCCGAGCCGGCGGACGCCAGCAGCGCGTCGACGTGGCCGTGGTAGCAGCCGGCGAACTTCACGACCTTCGCCCGGCCGGTGAAGCCGCGGGCGAGCCGTACGGCGGACATGGTGGCCTCGGTGCCCGAACTGACCAGGCGGACCTTCTCGACCGGCGCCACGCGGGCGACGATCTCCTCGGCGAGCAGGACCTCCCCCTCCGTCGCGGTGCCGAAGGAGAAGCCGCGGGCGACGGCCTCCTCCAGCGCCTCCACGACCGCCGGGTGCCGGTGACCCAGGATCATCGGGCCCCAGGAGCACACCAGGTCGACGTAGCGGTTGCCGTCCACGTCGGTGATGTACGGCCCCTCACCGGAGGCCATGAAGCGGGGCGTGCCGCCCACGGCGCCGAAGGCGCGCACCGGCGAGTTCACCCCGCCGGGGACGATCCGGCGGGCGCGGTCGAACAGGTCCTCGGAGGTCTGCGTACGAGTCACGCCCTCCAGGTTACGGGCCGGCCGGCGCGGTGGTCGTACCGGGAACCGCTCGCGAGAACCACTCGCGGAGACTACTCACAGAAGTCGGCGAGCAGGTCGAGGACCCGCAGCGGGTCGGGCAGGGGACGCCCGTCGGGAGGCCTGATCCAGCTCACGGTCCCGCCGGACGGCGTGGTGGACGGCGGCGCGAGCACGTAACTCTCCCGGCAGTGCCAGCGCAGCCCCGGCGTGCTGTCGATGGTCTCCGGACCCGCGTCAAGGTGGCAGGACCACCACTCGTCCTCGTCCTCGGGGGCGCCGCGCGTGGCCACGAAAAAAAGCACCCGGTCGCCGTTCTCGGCGACCGGGCCGGTGTCGAAGCCCGCGGCGTCCATGGCCGCCAGCGTGGGGCGGCCCGCCTCGGCCGTCACGTCGAAGACGTCGAACACCCTGCCGGTGGGCAGGATCACGTTCGCGTCCGGATCCTGCTTCCACCACCGCGTCAGCAGCGCGGTGTCCGTCGTGGCCTGCATCTGCCAGGCGGGCGACAGCGGGTGCATGCCGGGGTCGGGACAGCCCACCCGGTCACAGGAGCACGCCCTGCCCCCCTCGGCCAGCGGATGGGCTCCCATACAGCTCGCCCAGCCCAGCTGGGCGTACTCGAGCACCGACGTCATCTTCGGTGGCGCGTGATGCGCGCGCCGTTTCGCACGACGGGCCAGCGGTACTCCGACCATGGCGCTCCTCCCCACAAGCGACCTAAGCGGTCTCCGACGAGACACGCCCTGCCGCGCGGCCCCGGCGGCGCCTCGCCGCGCTGCCCCGGCCACGCCCGAAACCGGCGGCGTGCGCCGGACATTCCGTCGCCGCCGCCGCCCTGCGATAGGCACGATGGTACGTACCTGCTGATTTGCCTCGCCTGGCAGGGCCCTGATGAGAGGTCAGGATAGTGCCCGGGCGACCTCCGTGGCCCAGTACGTGAGGATCATGTCGGCACCGGCGCGGCGGATCGCGACCAGCGACTCCATGATCACCCGCTCCCGGTCGATCCAGCCGTTGGCCGCCGCGGCCTCGACCATCGCGTACTCGCCGCTGACCTGGTAGGCCGCGACGGGCACCTCGACCAGGTCGCGCACCTGCCGCAGGATGTCCAGGTACGCCAACGCGGGCTTCACCATGACGGCGTCCGCGCCCTCGGCCAGGTCGAGGCGCACCTCGCGCAGCGCCTCGCCGATCGGACCGGCCGGGTCCTGCTGGTAGGCGCTGCGGTCGCCGAACTGCGGCGCGCACTCGGCGGCGTCGCGGAACGGCCCGTAGAAGCCGGAGGCGTACTTGGCCGCGTAGGCCAGGATCGGGATCTCGGCGAAGCCGGCCGCGTCGAGGGCGGCGCGGATGGCCCCCACCTGGCCGTCCATCATGCCGCTCGGCGCGATCATCTGGCTCCCGGCCGCCGCCTGGGCGACCGCCGCCGACGCGTACCGCTCCAGCGTCGCGTCGTTGTCCACCTCGCCGCCGGCGGTCAGCAGGCCGCAGTGGCCGTGGTCGGTGTACTCGTCCAGGCAGGTGTCGGTCATCAGGACCAGCGCGTCGCCCAGGTCGGCGGCGAGGTCGCGCAGGGCCGCCTGGACGATCCCGTCGGGGTCGTCGGCGCCCGAGCCCCGGGCGTCCTTGTGCGCCGGAATCCCGAACAGGATGATCCCGCCGACGCCGGCTTCGGCCGCCTCGTGCGCGGCCTTGCGCAGCGACTCGCGGGTGTGCTGGACGACCCCGGGCATGGAGCCCACCGGCTGCGGCTCGGCGATGCCCTCCTTGACGAACACGGGCAGGATGAGCTCGGCCGGGTGCAGCCGCGTCCCCGCGACCATCCGCCGCATCGCGGCGGTGCGGCGCAGCCGCCGGGGCCGCGCCACCGGGTATCGGGCGTTCACAACGATCTCCCCGCTCTGGATCGCGCGGCCCGCGGGATCGCCCCCGCGGGCCGCGCGCGAACCGAATCCACTCGCGCTGCTACTTCACGCGTTCGACTTCACGCGCTGCTACTTCACCCTGCGCCGCGCGCCCCGGCGCATCTGGGAGGGACGGCGCGGCACCTCGCCCGCCGACACCGCGGCGTGGCGCATCTTCGCACCGTAGTCCGCCAGCGCGGCGGCGAGGGCCGAGGCGGACGGCCTGTCGGCCATCACGTCGACCCGCAGGCCGAACTCCTCGGCCGTCTTGGCCGTCTGCGGCCCGATGACCGCGATCACCGTGACGTTGTGCGGCTTGCCGGCGATGCCGACGAGGTTCCGTACGGTCGAGGACGACGTGAACAGCACGGCGTCGAACCCGCCGCCCTTGATCGCCTCACGGATCGGCGCGGGCGGCGGCGCGGCCCGCACGGTGCGGTAGGCCGTGACGTCGTCGCACTCCCAGCCGAGCTGGGTCAGCCCCGCGACCAGCGTCTCGGTCGCGATGTCGGCCCGCGGCAGCAGCACCCGGTTGATCGGGTCGAGCATCGAGTCGTACGGCGGCCACTCGGCCAGCAGGCCCTCGGACGACTGCTCGCCCGTCGGCATGAGGTCGGGCTTAACGCCGAACTCCACCAGCGCCCGCGACGTGGCCTCGCCGACCGCGGCGACCTTGAGCCCGGCGAACGCGCGGGCGTCCAGACCGTACTCCTCGAACTTCTCGCGGACGGCCTTGACGGCGTTGGCGCTGGTGAACGCGACCCACTCGTAGCGTCCGGTGACCAGGCCCTTGATGGCGCGGTCCATCTGCTGCGGGGTGCGGGGCGGCTCGACAGAGATCGTCGGCACCTCCTCGGGCACCGCGCCGTACGAGCGGAGCTGTTCCGACAGGCCCTTCGACTGCTCCTTGGTGCGCGGCACCAGGACCCGCCAGCCGAACAGCGACTTGGTCTCGAACCACGACAGGCGGTCGCGCATGCCGACCGCGTCGCCGACGACGATCAGCGCGGGCTCGGTCATCCCGGCGTGCTTGAGGTCGGGGCCGAGCCGCCCGAGCGTGGAGACCACCGTGTACTGCTCGGTGGTGGTGCCGTCGCTGGTGACCGCGACCGGCGTCGAGTCGGGCTTGCCGCCCCCGATCAGCGCCTTGCTGATCGGGACCGCGTCGGCGACGCCGTTGTAGATCACGAGGGTGCCCGCGCAGTCGGCGTGCCTCGCCCAGTCGTCCACCTGCGCGGCGTCCACGATCCGGAACTCCGGCGCCGACGCCGCGGGCGGGATGCCGGCGTACGTCAGCACGGCCGTGGCCGGCGGGACGCCGGGCACGATCTCGAAGTCGACGTCCGCCTTGGCGCAGGCGGCCACCTCGTCGGTGACGGAGGAGAAGAAGGACGGGTCGCCCGAGCACAGCCGCACCACGGTGCGGCCCGCCTTGGCGGCCTGGATGGTCTTCAGCGACACCGAGTTCTCCGCCGCGTCGGCGGAGATGTCGACGACCTCGACGTCCTCGCGGCAGTGGCGCAGCAGCGGTCCGTACGCCCGGCGGTCGAGGACGGCGACGTCGGCCCTGCTCAGCAGGTCGGCGCCGCGCAACGTGAGCAGGTTCTCGTCACCGGGACCGGCGCCCACGAAGGCGACGAACCCGGATCGGGCCTGGGTGGTGTGGTCGGCGGGGCTCAATGGGCCTGCTCCCCCATCAACGTGTCGGCCCCTTCGGCGATCATGGCTGCCGCGAGTTCACGGCCGAGCTCCACTGCCGCCGGAGAAGGTCCGGAGGTGGACTTGCGCACCGACCGTGCGCCGTCGACGGCGACGACGGTGGCGGTCAGATTGAGAATGTGCCCGTCACCGGAGGCGAAAGCACCTACCGGGGCCGCGCAACCGGCCTCGAGGGCGGCGAGCACCGAACGTTCGGCGTCCACGGCGGCCCGCGTCAGCGGGTCGTCGACGGCGCTCAGCAGTTCGACGAGATCGTCACGGTCGGCCAGGCACTCGACGGCGAGGGCGCCCTGCCCGGGGGCGGGCAGCATCTCGCCGACCTCGAACACCTGGGCGATCTCCCCGGTCCGGCGGATCCTGGCCAGCCCGGCGGCGGCCAGCACGACGGCGTCGAGCTCGCCCGACGTCACCTTGCCGATGCGGGTGTCCGCGTTTCCCCTGATGGGGAGGTAGTCGAGATCCGGCCGGAGCAGGCGCAGCTGGGCCACCCGGCGCGGCGACCCGGTGCCGACCCGGGCTCCGGGCGGCAGGTCGCGCAGCCTCACCGGGCCGACGAGCGCGTCGCGGGGGTCGTCCCGCTCGGGGATGGCCGCGAGCGCGATGCGCTCGTCCTGCTTGGTCGGCAGGTCTTTGAGCGAGTGCACCGCGAAGTCGACCTCGCCGGCGAGCAGCCGGCCGCGCAGGTCGTTCACGAAGACGCCCGTGCCGCCGAGCTGGGTCAGGTGGGCCCGGGAGACGTCGCCGAACGTCGTGACGCCGACGAGCTCGACCTCCCGGCCGGTCAGGGCGGTCAGCCGCTCGGCGACGATCCCCGACTGGGTGGTCGCCATCAGGCTCCTGCGGGTGCCGAGACGAAGAGGCGTGCTCATCGCTCCACCTCCGGGCTCTTCGGGCTCCGCATGCCGTCCAGGCTCCTCAGACTGTCCAGGTTTTCCAAGGTCTCCAGGCCGTCCAGGCGGTCGAGGCACGACACGGCGTCGGGCGCGTTCGGGTCGAGGCCGAACAACTCGCGCAGCGCCTCGGCGTACTGGTCGCCGCCCGGCGCGGCGGCCAGCCGCTTCACCCGTACGGTCGGCTCGTGGAGCAGCTTGTCCACGACCCGCCGCACGGTCTGGGTGATCTCGTCGCGGGTCCGCCCGTCGAGGCCGGGCAGGCGGGACATCAACCGGCCCATCTCGGCCTCCACCACTCCGGCGGCCTTGCTGCGCAGGGCCACGACCGTGGGGGTCACCAGGGCGGCGCGCTCCGCGTGCAGGTAGGCGGTGACCTCCTCGGTCACGATGCGCCAGACCTCCTGGATCGCCTCGGCCCGGCCGCCGTCGGCGACGTCGTCGCCCACGCCGTCCTGCTGCATCGACTCCAGGTCGACGAGCGTCACGCCGGGCAGGTCCCGTACGCCGGGGTCCACGTCGTGGGGCAGTGCGAGGTCGAGCAGGAACAGCGGGCGGTCGCGGTTCCCGATCATCTCGGGGTCGATCGTGCGGGTTCCGGCGCCGACGCAGGAGATCACGAGGTCGGCCGCGGCCAGTTCGGCGGGGATGCCGGCCAGGTCCGCGGCGCGCCCGCCGACCGTCTCGGCGAGCCGCTCGGCCCGCTCCCGGGTGCGGTTGGCGATGACGATGTCGGTCACGCCCGCGCGGGAAAGGGTCGCGGCGGACAGCGAGCTCATCGAGCCCGCGCCGACCACCAGGGCACGCCTGCCGGCGATCGGCCCGAGGACCCGCTCGGCGAGCGTCAGGCCGACCCCGACGAGCGAGGCGCCGGCCCGGTCGATGCCGGTGTCGGCGTGCGCCCGCTTGCCGGCCCGCAGCGCGTGCTGGGCCAGCTCGTTGAGGGTTGTCCCGGCGGTGCCCTCCTCCTGCGCCAGGCGGAGCGCGGTCCTGATCTGGCCGAGGATCTGCCCCTCGCCGACGACCATGGAGTC
Source organism: Microbispora triticiradicis (assembly GCF_005864065.1). Classification (NCBI taxonomy): domain Bacteria; kingdom Bacillati; phylum Actinomycetota; class Actinomycetes; order Streptosporangiales; family Streptosporangiaceae; genus Microbispora; species Microbispora triticiradicis. The sequence continues at coordinate 312,180 of NZ_VANP01000001.1, forward strand.
GAGCCCGCAGGCGACCGTGAACAGGTGCTGGACCGCCCGCTCCTCGTAGTGCACGTACAGGTGCGGCGCGAGCCGCTCGTGCGGCAGGCCGGAGTGCGCGGCGAGCAGGTTCGTCACGGCGCCGAGGCCGCCGTGGAAGCGGTCGACCGCGGCGTAGACCTCGACGCGGTTGCAGGTGGAGACGACCAGCGCCTCAGACACGTTCTCGTCCGCCTGCAGGTCGTGCAGCAGCTTGACGAGGGCGTCCCCGCCGATCGTCACGCGTTCGAGCAGGGCGACCGGGGTGGTCCGGTGGCTCAGGCCGACGACGAGGATACTCATGAGCTCGCTCCCACTGATGGCTCACTCACATGACCACCCCGTCCGGCCACTCCTCGGCCATGATGGGTCCTCCATTAGCCTTGCGCTGCTCGTGGAACGCAAGTATCTGCAGTTCGATAGATAAATCGACTTTACGGACATCTACGCCGTCAGGCACAGCCAGGACGACGGGGGCGAAGTTCAAAATACTGGTGACGCCGGCCGCGATGACACGGTCGCAGACCTGCTGGGCCGGCGCGGCGGGGGTGGCGATCACGACGATCGACACGCCGCGCTGCCTGATCACCGTCTCCAGCTCGTCGGCGTGCTCGACGACGAGACCGGCGATGCGGTCGCCGACCACGTGCGGATCGGCGTCGAGCAGGCCCGCGATGCGGAACCCGCGGGAGGCGAACCCGCCGTAGTTGGCCAGCGCCCGGCCGAGGTTTCCGACGCCCACGATCGCCACCGCCCAGTCCTGGGTGAGACCAAGCTCACGCGAGATCTGGTAGATGAGGTACTGCACGTCGTAGCCGACACCGCGGGTTCCGTACGACCCGAGGTGGGACAGGTCCTTGCGGAGCTTGGCCGAGTTGACGCCCGCGGCGACCGCCAGGTCCTCCGAGCTCACCGTCGGCGTGCCCCGTTCGGCCATCCCGTTCAGGGCACGCAGATAGAGCGGCAGCCTCGCCACGGTGGCGTCGGGGATACCGCGATCGCGTGCCTGCGGGATACGGCGGATCACTTGCCGGAACTCCTGGGGGACGGACGGCCGGTGCGCCCCCGGCCGCAAGGGTGGATGCGACGGAATGAATCCAGGTTAGTGCCTTTGTGAAGCAATGCACAAAGTCGATCGTGCTCACCAGCGTCCCAGGAGGGTGCGCCGGTCGCCGATCCGGGTCCGCCGGGATCGTGACCACGCGGATCGTGAGGACGCCGGGAGCGTGACTACGCTGGCGGCATGGCTCCTGCGGATCACCGGATCACCCTGCTCGGCAAGCCCGGCTGCCATCTGTGCGACGACGCCCGCGCGGTCGTCGAGCGGGTGGCGGGCGAGCTCGGCGTCCCGTGGGAGGAACGCGACATCACCGCCTCACCGGAGGATCAGGCCGAATACTGGGAGATGATCCCGGTCGTCCTGGTCGACGGCGTCCAGCACACGTACTGGAGGGTCGACGAGGCCCGCCTCCGCGCCGCCCTCGCCCGCTGAGCCCCTCTCCCCGGATCACATCCGGGTGGGGAGCGGGACGACCTTGGCGGCGTTGACGGCGAGTTCGATGACGTTGGCGGCCAGCACGTACTTCACCCGCTCGGTGGTGAACCGCTCCATGTGCGGCTGCCTCTGGTGCTCGCCGTAGCCCACCTCGTCGCGGTAGAGCTCGTAGACGATGCGCTGGAGCGGGGCCGACTTCACCGCGTGGCAGACGAACAGCAGCGTGTCGGGCTCGTTGCGCTGCACCGCCTCCACCGTCTCCTCCGCCAGCTTGTCGAACGCCTCGCCCGAACCGTCCAGCAGCGTGAACACGGTCAGCAGGCCGTAGATGCCGGGGGACGGCTTCACCGAGCCTCCCTGCCGGGCCGGGCGGCCCGCCTGCTGCGCCCCCTCCGGGCTCACGCCCTGCCGGGACCTGCCGAAGCCCACGCCGAAGCTCGCCGCGAGGTCGGCCGGGCTGGGCAGCTCCGCCCCGCCCACCGGGGTGGCGCCCGCCGGCGCCCCCGGATACACCGCCCCCGTCGCGGGCATCGCCCGGTCCTGCCCGGCCGCCGGGCCGGCGGGCATGGCGTAGTCGGGCCGGCGCGGCTGGCCGTACTGGTCGGCGGCCAGAAGCTGGCCGGTCGCGGGCCCGCCGAAGTCGTCGGCGAGCGGCCGGCCGTCCGGGCGCCCGTCGGGGCGGCCGTCCGGAGGGCGCATGCGGGCCGCGTAGTCGACCTCGCCCTGCTCGCCCGCGCGATACTCGGCCACCAGGTCGCCCAGCCCCGAGCGGCGCGGCGCGGCTCCGGGCGGGACCGCCCCCGCCGCCGCACCCCGGGCTCCCGGACCTCCAGGGGCTCCCGGACCTCCCGCCGCGACGGCCGGACCCGAGGGGGCGGCGGGCACCCTGGTCTCGGAGGGCCCCCGGCTCTCGGCGCGCAGGGCGGTGTCGGCCCGCCCGCCGCGCCGGCCCTGCCACTCCTCCTCGGGCGCGTCGTCCTCCTCGTCCTCGTCGTCGTACGGCGCGAGCGGACGCGCCACGGCGTACCAGACGCCCCCGGCGGCGGCGGCCATCAGCGCGACGACCAGCAGCCCCGGGAGCCCGAACTCCAGCGCGCCCGCGAGGGCCATGCCCGCGGGCGCGAGCACCACGGTCGCGTTCATGTTGTCGGCGTCGTAGTCGTCGCCGTCGCGCCAGCTCATCAGCGCGATGCCGAGAGCGAGGAGGAGCAGGAACACCACCAGGCCGTGGACGCCCCGCAGCAGCCACTCGGGCCACAGGTCCCAGTGGGCGGGGCCGTCGGGCAGCGTCTTGCCGAACCCCGAGGTGACGATGGGGTCCAGCACCATGATGACCGTGCCCACGACCGTGAGAGCGGCGCCGAGCAGCCACCCGGCGAAGCGGGCCGCCGCCTTCTCCGAGAGAAGCTGGAGCACGCCCACGGCCAGCCAGAGCGGGGCCAGCAGCGACCCGGTGATCTGGTACGCCCGGAACGTCACGGGCCCGAAGCCGGTGAGGTGGCCGACGGCGACGGCGCCGAGCGACACCGCGAGCGCGCCCGTGGCGATGCTCCACGCGATCAGCCATCCGGCCGGCTCGTCACGGAGACGCCCGACGAGGACGCCGGTGGTGATGCCGGCGAGCAGGGCGCCGGCGAACGCGAGGAGAGCGACGAGGACTTCCATGGTGGCACCCATGCTGCCTGACAACGCCTTCGCACGGGTAGCCGGTCGCCCTGTACGGGTGCGGGATCCGGCGCCCGCGACGGGCCTCCGCATCCGGCGGAGGCCCGTCCGTTCCGTCCCCCGATCAGCGCCCGAGCACCGCCGACGCCGCGTTTCGCGATGGCGCCCGTTCTCCGGCAGCGAGTTCTTCCACTCGAACGGATTGTGTTATCTCCCGTTGATTTCTAGAGTGTTGCCGCACGCCGACTCCCCTTCCCCCATGGGATAACGGATGCCGAACCTGTGGCCGTTGGCCGGGCTGTCGCCTCCGGCCACCGCCGTATCCGCGCAGCCCGCGCGCTCCGCGGATCTCACCGAGCGCGGCCGACAACACGGCCGCGAGTACAGCCACGAACACGACCGCGAGAACGACGAGATGCGAAGCCTCGTGCTGCGCGCCAAGACCGGCGACAGCGAGGCGTTCGGCCTCCTCTACGACCATTACCTCGACCTGGTCTACCGGTACGTCTACTTCCGGGTGGGCAGCCACGCGCTGGCCGAGGACCTGACGAGCGACACGTTCCTGCGCGCGCTGCGGGGCATCGCCGACTTCACCTGGCAGGGCCGCGACTTCGGCGCCTGGCTGGTCACCATCGCCCGCAACCTGATCACCGATCACTACAAGTCGGGACGCAACCGGCTTGAGGTCACCACAGCGGTGATTCTCGACACACCTCTGGACGGCCCGCACATCCCCGAGAACGCGGTCGTCGCGAACATGGTGAACGAGCGCCTCATGCAGGCGCTCAAGCAACTCGGCCCCGAGCAGCAGGAATGCGTGATCCTGCGCTTCGTGGAGGGCATGTCGCTCGCGGAGACAGCGAAGATCATGGGCAAGAAGGCCGGAGCGATCAAGGCCCTCCAGTTCCGGGCGATAAGGGCGCTCGCCCGGGCACTCCCGGACGATCTCGCTGACAGCCCGTAACCATTCCCACACCCTGTCGTTGGGCATGTCGCAGGTCGGATCTTCGCAGCACGGTCGATCCGGCCGGGAAAGGACAGTCGCCGACGTCGAGCGGGGGATGGCGGGAACCGTGATGGGCTGGTGGCGACCCTCGCGCCGGAAGGGCGGCCGGACCTCGGCCCGCACCCGGCGGGTCACCGCGCGCGTGACGGCCCTGCGGTCCCTGGTGAACGGCGGCCCGAGCCCCGACTTCCGCGAGCGGCTGCGGGCCGATCTCATGCGTGCCCACGCCGACGAACGCACCGCGGGCAGGCACGCGGCGCCCCCCGCCGCCCACGCCGGGAGCCGCCGGCCCCGTCCCCGCCGGTCCCTGCTCGTACGGCTGCGCCCCGTCCTCGTCTTCGGCGTCGCGCTGAGCGGGATGTTCGCCACCGGTGTGCGCACGTACCACGCGGTGCCCGGCGAGGTGCTGTACCCGCTGAAGCGGGTGGCCGAGTCGACGGTGCTCGTCCTGGCGTACGACGAGAAGGACCGGGCGGAGCGGGAGATGGCCGCGGCCCGGCTGCGGGCGGCCGAGACCGCCTCGCTGATCGGCGAGGCCGCCCCCGACCGCCGCCGGCTGATCGCCCAGACGCTCGACGACATGGAGACGAAGACCAGGGCCGCGCTGACCCGCGTTGCGCGGCGTGGCCATGCCGACGGCGAGGCGCGGCGGTTCGCGCGTCAGCAGCGCAAGGTGGTGGAGCCGCTGCTGCCGAAACTCGACGGGGAGAATCGCGACAAGGCCACGCAGTACCTGCGTTACATCGACACTTTCACGGCTTCCGGACGCTGACACGTCATGTCCCGCTCACGTTGGGGACGGTGTCCGGCGGTTAAGCTGATGAGCCATGAGGCGGCTATTGCGACGGAGGGAAGCGGCGGAGATCGCCGGTGAGGTGGCCGCCGCCGCGGCGGTGTCCGCTCCCGAGGTCGTGCCTGATCTGACCGCGGCGGCGTTCTTCGACGTCGACAACACCATGATGCGCGGCGCCTCCATCTACCACTTCGCGCGCGGGCTCGCCTCGCGGGGCCTGTTCACCACCCGCGACCTGGCCAAGTTCGCGGTCGGGCAGGCGTGGTTTCGTGTCCGGGGCAACGAGAACCCCGAGCACATCGCCAGGGCCAAGGAGATGGCCCTCGCCTTCGTCGCGGGGCTCAAGGTGGACGAGGTCGTCCGGCTGGGCGAGGAGATCTACGACGACGTGATGGCCGACCGCGTGTGGGCGGGCACCCGCGCGCTGGCGCAGGCGCATCTCGACGCCGGGCAGCGGGTGTGGCTGGTCACCGCGACCCCGGTGGAGCTGGCCCGGGTCATCGCGCAGCGGCTCGGGCTCACCGGGGCGCTCGGCACGGTCGCCGAGACCGCCGACGGCGCCTACACCGGGCGGCTGGTCGGCGACCTGCTGCACGGCCCGGCCAAGGCCGAGGCCGTACGGGCGCTGGCCCGGCGCGAGGGCCTCGACCTCGCCCGGTGCTCGGCCTACAGCGACTCGTCCAACGACCTGCCGATGCTCTCGCTCGTGGGCCACCCGTACGCCATCAACCCCGACAGCGAGCTACGCGAGCACGCCAGGGACAACGGCTGGGAGACCCGCGACTTCCGCACCGGCCGGAAGGCGACCATGATCGGGTTGCCGATCGCGGCGACGGCGGGGGCCATAGCGGGCGGCGTCGCCGCCGGCATCGCGCTGCGCCGCCACTACCGCTCCAGCCTCTGACGCCCCGGGCCGGAACCGCGAGACCGGCCGTCAGATCGGGGGGAACGCGGCCCCCCGGCGCAGCCGCAGGGCGTCGAGCCGCCGCTGCATGGTCTCCCGGACGTGGTCGGTGAGGTCGAAGACCACCGCGGGGTCGTCGGCCTCCTCCGGGTCGTAGGAGTCGGTGCGGACCGGCTCGCCGAACTCGATCAGCCACTTCGACGGCAGCGGGACCAGGCCGAGCGGCCCGAGCCAGGGGAACAGCGGCGTGATCGGGAGGTACGGCAGGCCGAGCAGGCGCGCGAGCGAGGGGACGTCACCGATCTTGGGATAGATCTCCTCCGCGCCGACGATCGCGCACGGGACGATCGGCACACCGGCCCTGATCGCCGAGGCGACGAACCCGCCCCGGCCGAACCTCTGCAGCCGGTAGCGCTCGGAGAACGGCTTGCCGATGCCCTTGAAGCCCTCGGGGAAGACGCCGACGACCTCGCCCCTGCGCAGCAGGCGGTCGGCGTCCTCGGGGCAGGCGAGCGTGTGCCCCGACTTGCGGGCGAGATGCCCGAGCACGGGGAGCTGATAGACCAGGTGGGCGCCGAGGAGGCGCAGCGGCCGGCCCAGCTCGTCGTTCACCGCGACCTGGAGCATGAGCGCGTCCACCGGCAGCGTGCCGGAGTGGTTGGCCACGATCAGAGCCCCGGCGTCGGCCGGCACGTTCTCCAGGCCGAGGGTCTCGGTCCTGAACCAGTGCCGGTACAACGGGCGCAGCGCCTCCAGCAGCACCCGGTCGTTCAGCTCGGGATCGAAGCCGAACTCGTCGACCTCGTAGTCGCCGGTGATCCTGCGGCGCAGAAAGGCGAACAGCTCCGCGAGCCGCTCGCCGGAGTCGTCGCCGCTCCCGGGTCCGGCCGCATGGCCGTTCCCGGCCGCGCGCCGGTCCTGGAAGTCGTTCATCGGGTCACCGCTTCGTCACGAGGCCGGCCAGCCAGTCGACCGCGGCGAGCGGCAGGTGACCGGGGCCGCCCCGGGACCGCAGGAAGTCGTCGAACGCCGCCGCCGTGCCGTACTTAGGGCGCCAGCCGAGCTCGGCGGTGAGCCTGGCGGTGTCCACCGCGCGGCCGTGACTCATCAGCGTGAGCTGCTCGGGCGAGAAGTCGACCAGCCGGGCGCCCCTGGCCAGCCCGCCGACCAGGCGGAAGGCCGGGGACGGCAGCGGGACCACCGGCCGGCCCGTGCGCCGCGCGCACTGCGACAGCAGCAGGACGCCGTCGCCCGCCACGTTGAACACGCCGGGGTGGTCCGTCCCGGCCGTACGGCACAGCGCCTCGACGGCGTCGTCCTCGTGGACGAACTGCAGCCGCGGATCGAAGCCGAGCACGGTGGGCAGCACGGGCTGCGAGAAGTAACGCGTGAGCGGCGAGTCGACGCCGGGCCCCATGAGGTTGGCGAACCGCAGCGTGGTCGTCGTCACGTCGGGCCGCCGCCGGGCGAAGCCCCGGACGTACGTCTCGACCTCCGTGGCGTCCCTGGCGTATCCGTGGTGCGCCACCTCGACGGGCTCGCTGTCCTCCGTGAACACGGCCGGAGCGTGCGGCGAGGAGCCGTACACGGCCGTGGTGGAGCGCACGACCACGCGGCGCACCGTGGCGGAGCGCTGGCAGGCCGCGAGCAACTGCATCGTGCCGATGACGTTGTGCTCCTTCATGGCCGGCCGGCCACCGCCCGTCCCGCCGGCCCGGCGGTCTCCACGGCCGCTGCCGCTGACCAGGCTGAGGTGCACGACCGTGTCGACGTCGGCGTCCCGGATGACCCGAGCCAGGTCCGGGCCGCGCAGCGCGACACGGACGAACTCGGCGCGGCCGAGCGCCGGGCCGTCCTGCCCACCGTCCCGCCCACGAGCGGGTGGCGGCGGCTCGGTGTCCACGCCGATGACGCGGTCGATCTCCGGATCGCCCGCGAGCGCGGCCGCCACACGGGCGCCGATGTGACCGCGGACACCGGTGACCAGCACGGTACGAGTCATCGACGCCTCGCCGGGGGTGTGCGTGTGCGTGTTCGACGGTCGCCCGGTCCCTCGGGACCGGTGCGCGCTCCGTCTCGGCTACTTCTTGTTACGCCGCTGGATGCGGGTCTTCTTCAGCAGCTTGCGGTGCTTCTTCTTGGCCATGCGCTTGCGGCGCTTCTTGATCACAGAGCCCACGGGACCCCCAGGTGAAGGTGGTGACAGTCGAACCGGCGCGCGAGCGCACACCGGCTCAACAGACTACCGGCGATCCACGGTAGATCGCTCCCCCGGGGGACCCCGCGTCGGGCGGGGGCCGGCCACGCCGCCGTCAAGCGTGGTCGTCCGAGGGCGTTCAACCCGCTTCGATGAACGCGTCCCGCAAGTAGTCGTGCACCGCCTGCTCGGGCACTCTGAAGGACCGGCCGACACGGATGGCCGGTAACTCGCCCGAGTGCACGAGCCGGTACACCGTCATCTTGGACACCCGCATGACGGTCGCCACCTCGGCCACCGTCAAGAACTTCACCTCGCTGAGAGGTCTTTCGCCTGCACCCATCGGACGCCTCTTCCGCACGTGTTTCCGGGTTATCCCCACTGGTGCCATCGCTCACGCACGTGTACTGCCGTCAGCGTAAGTCCGGACTCCGAGTAGGCAAACCCCCCATTCCATCATCAGCGGAGCCGTGTGCCGTCAAAATCGGGAAAGTCGCTGGCAGCAGCAGGGCCGTGCCCCTCGCCTCAATCTTGGAACGGACCAACTTCTCTCACATAAGAGTCGCCCAGGAACAGAAAAAAGTTGGCAACCGCCCGACACACCGGTGCAAAAGCGGGCGCGAAATGCCCGATTTGGGAGGTCCGTAAGGGTGTCAGAGGCTACGGGCGATGCGCGCGATCAGATACGAGGTCAACGGGGCGTAGTGCCGGGGAAGCACGTTGTCGTCGAGCGGGACGCCGACGGCGATCTTGCCCTCCGCCTCCCCCACGAACAGCGCGGGGTCGTTGCTGTCGGCGAAGCCCACCGTCTCGACCCCGGCCTCGCCCGCCGCCCCCGCCCAGCCGTGATCGGCGATCACCAGGTCGGGGCGCTCCTCCGCGAGCATCGCCCGCATCGGGTGCGGGTCGTGGGTGTGCACGAACGTGCCGCGGTCCTCCAGCATCGCCACGCCGTCGAGGTAACGGATCCGCCTGCGGCGGCCGAGCCCGCCGACGTACGTCCACCCCTCCGCGGGGGACAGCAGGGTCGCCCCGTTCCCGGCCGCGAACCTGGCCAGGGCGAGGTGGACGGTGAGCAGGCCGGTGGGGTGGCCGGTGGCCACGACGATCCGGGCCGAGCCACGCCGCAGGACCTTGGCGACACGGTCTCCCATCTCCTCCACCGCGTCGATGGTCCGATCGGGGTCGATGGTGTCCTGGCCCTCGCGGTGGCCGGGGTCGGCCGCCACCCCGGCCCGGTCGGCCATCAGTCGCAGCACGTCGTGGTAGGACCACTCGCCCTCGAAGGTGAGCCCGAAGAGGTAGTGCGGGTCGCGCAGCGCGAGCGACCGGTAGTGATCGAGGTTGTTCTCCCGGCTGGTGGCGACGTCGCCGGCGATGGCGGTCCGTACGAGGTGCTCGCGCAGTTCGGCCCGGGAGGGCGAGGCCGGGGACGGCGGGGACGAGGGTGGGGAGGACGGTCGGGTCACGACTGCTACAGCGCTCCTCGGCTCGGCGCAATTCCGGACATGTCAGGGCATGGGATCCAGGCCGTGGAAGGGGAACACCGCCTTCCTGGTCGCGACGACGGCCCGGTCGACGGCGTCGGCTGGATCGTACCCCTCGGAGAAGTCACGCCACTGTGGGTCCCGCCCGTCGGTCATCCGCAACGGCGGGATCTCGCCGGTCCGTTCCGTCACGTACGTCCGCCAGGCCTCCGGCGTGGGGGTGCCGGGGTCGACGGGACACCCCGCAGCCTCGGCGATCAGGTGCGTCCAGGCTCTCGGCACGACCTGGACGAGTTCGTAGCCCCCGCCGCCCAGCGCGATCCAGCGTCCGCCCGCGGTCTCGTGGGCCAGCCGGTGCAGCGCGGCGTACGTCGCGCGCTGCCCGTCGAGGCTGAGCATGAGGTGCGCCAGCGGGTCGAGTGCGTGGCTGTCGCATCCCTGCTGGGTGACCAGGACCTGCGGCCGGAAGTGCCGCAGCAGCGGCGGGACGACCGCGTGGAAGGCCCGCAGCCACCCGGCGTCGCCGCAGCCCGCCGGCAGCGCGACGTTGACCGCGGTGCCCTCGGCGCCCGTCTCGTGCGGGAACCCGGTGCCGGGGAAGAGCGTGCGCGGGCTCTCGTGCAGGCTGATCGTGAGCACCCGGGGATCGTCGTGGAACGCCGCCTGCACGCCGTCGCCGTGGTGCACGTCCACGTCCACGTACGCGATGCGGGACGCGCCGTGCGACAGCAGCCACGCGATCGCCACCGCCGGGTCGTTGTAGACGCAGAAGCCGCTGGCGGCGCCGGGCATGGCGTGGTGCAGGCCCCCCGCGACGTTCACCGCGTGCTCGGCCGTGCCGTCCCACACGGCCCTGGCGGCGGCCAGCGTGGCCCCGGTGACCAGCGCGGACGCCTCGTGCACCCCCGCGAAGGCGGGGTTGTCCTCGGTGCCGAGCCCGTACCGCAGGTCGGGGCGGCCGTCCCGGGAGACGGTCTTGACCGCCTCGATGTAGTCCCGCTTGTGGACCAGCGCGATCTCGTCGTCGGTGGCGGGGACGCAGCCGGTCGTCTCGACCGTGTCGAGCACGCCCATCTCGCGGGCGAGCGCCATGGTGAGCTCGACGCGCACGGGCGCGAGGGGGTGGCCGGGCCCGAAGTCGTACGTGACCAGGGCGTCGTCCCAGACGACCCGCACCGCCCGGCTCATGCGGCGACGCCATCGCAGTGACTCATACCAGAACGTTATCGCCCGTACCCGGACCACGACGCCGTCGCTCCGGCTCGTGTCCGGGCCTCGTGCGTGACCGTCACAGCGGGGCCCCGCCTCGCCCGTGCGTCACGGCTCGCGCGTACGGCCCTCAGCCGGAGGCGAGACGGCGGCTGCGCTCGCAGGCGGCCTCGATCGCGTCGAGGAACGCGGCCCTGACCTTGTGCCGTTCCAGCTCGGCGATGGCGGCGATCGTGGTGCCTCCGGGCGAGGTCACGGCCTCACGCAGGATCACCGGGTGCTCCCCCGAGTCGCGCAGCATGATCGCGGCGCCGACGATCGACTGGGTGACCATGTCGAGGGCGGCGGCGCGCGGCATGCCCAGCAGGATCCCGGCGTCGACCATCGCCTCGACGAGGTAGAAGAAGTACGCCGGGCCGCTGCCGGACAGCGCGGTGGCGGCGTCCTGCTGCGCCTCCGGGATGCGCAGCACCTTGCCCACCGGGCTGAGCAGCGCCTCGGTGCGCCTGAGGTGCTCCTCGGAGGCGTGCGCCCCGGCCGAGATGACGCTCATGGCCTCGTCGACCAGGACAGGCGTGTTCGACATGACGCGGACGACCGCCACGCCGTCCCCGAGCCTGGTCTCCACGAAGGCGGTCGTGATGCCCGCGGCGACGGAGATCACCAGCCGGTCGGCGGGCACGTGCGGGGCGATCTCGGCCAGCAGCGCGCCCATGTCCTGCGGCTTGACGGCGAGGATGAGCGTCTCGGCCAGCTTGGCGGCCTCGGCGTTGCCCGCCACCCGCACGCCGTACCGCTCGCGCAGCGCCTCGGCCCGCTCGGGCCTGCGGGCCGTCGCCACGATCTCGTCCGGCCGCAGACCGGCGCGTACCAGCCCGGAGAGCAGGGCCTCGCCCATCTTTCCGGTCCCGAGGATCGCGATCATCCCTGTGCCTTCCTGTACTCGCCGGGATCTGCGCGCAGCTTACCGATCCCGCCGGAGGAGCGTGTCGCGGCCCGGCGGCCTCCGACACCTCGCGTCATCCCATGCCCACCACAAATGTTGCGGTTTTGCATCCAAGTGACGGCGAGTGTCGCTTTACTACTCTTTTGCCCGGATGATCGGCCGAGGGTGTCCATGAATCGGCTCCATCGACGGGGCCACCGGCGCCGAAGGGGTGCACGTGAAGAAGATCCTCGTTGCGCTGGCCGCCGCCGGCCTGAGTCTGAGCGGCGTGCTGGCCGCGTCGCCCGCGGCCGGCGCACCCCCGGGCGCCGAGCACGCGCCGCCGGCTCCCGCGCCGCAGTGGACCCAGTGCGAGGGCCTGCCCACGGGCGTCGAGTGCACGAAGATCGAGGTGCCCCTGGACTACAGACGTCCCAAGGGCGAGAAGATCAAGATCGCGGTCTCCCGCAGGAAGGCGACGGACACGGCCCACTACCAGGGCGTGATCCTGTTCAACCCCGGCGGCCCCGGCGGCAGCGGTCTCGCGTACCCGGCGGTCATGCAGACGCGGCTGGGGCCCACGCTCGCCGCGCAGTACGACCTGATCGGCTTCGACCCGCGCGGCGTCGGCTCCAGCGAGCCCTCGCTGAGCTGCGACCCGCACTTCGCCGACCCGGTGCGGCCCGACTACGTGCCCGCGAACATCACCGAGGAGCTGGCCTGGGCCCAGCGCTCCCGGAACTACGCGGAGGCGTGCGGCCGGATCTACGGCGACCTGCTCAAGAACATGACCACGGCCGACGCGGCCAACGACATGGACCAGATCCGCAAGGCCCTCGGCCAGGAGCAGATCAGCTACGTCGGCTACTCCTACGGCACCTACCTCGGCGCGACGTACGCGACGCTGTTCCCGAACAGGGTCCGCCGGCTCGTGCTGGACAGCATCGTCAACCCCTCGCGGGTTTGGTACGAGGCCAACATCGACCAGAACCACGCGTTCGAGGGCCGCGCCAAGGACTTCTTCGCCTGGATCGCCCAGTACGACTCGACCTACCACCTCGGCACCACCGGCGACGAGGTGGAGAAGGCGTTCTACGCGGCCCGCGCCAAGCTGAAGGACACCCCCGCGGAGGGCCGGGTCGGGCCGGACGAGTTCGACGACACCTACCTTGCGGGCGGCTACCTCAAGAGCCGCTGGCCGCTGCTCGCGAACGCGCTGTCCCGGTATCTGACCGCCGGTGAGGCGGCTCCGCTCCTCGCCGCCTACGGCACGTACGGCGACTCCAGCGGCGACGACAACACGTTCGCCGTCTACTCCGCGGTCGAGTGCTCCGACGCGAGCTGGCCGCGCGACTGGCCCAGGTGGCACCGCGACATGTGGCAGTCGTACCGCGCCGCGCCCTTCTTGAGCTGGGGCAACGCCTGGTTCAACGCGCAGTGCGCCTTCTGGCCGGTGCGCACGGCGCACGAGCAGCGGATCGACGGCCGGCTCGTCAAGAACGCGCTGTTCTTCCAGGACACCAAGGACGGCGCCACTCCGTACGAGGGCGGGGTCGAGATGCACAGGCGCTTCCCGAACTCGCGCCTCGTCGTCATGGACGGCGGCGGCAACCACGGCCTGACCGGACGGGGCAACGCCTGCGTCGACGACGCCTGGAAGGCCTACCTGACCGACGGCACGCTGCCCGCGAGCCGTCCGGGGCCGGACCTGCACTGCGAGCCGTTCGCCGACCCGGTTCCGCCGGCCCGGGCCGCCGCGATGAACGCGACGCCCACGCAGATCGACGACTGGGTGCCCGGCGAACGCTGACCTCTCCCGGCCCACCCCCCGATACACCCCCCACGGCGAGCCCCCGGCCTGTGACAGGCCGGGGGCCCGTCCGTCTCCGGGCGCCGCTTCACGGCGTACGGCGGCGCAGCGTCACGGCGCCGAGGAGGAGCGCGAGCACGGCCGACCCGGCGACCAGGGCCACGTCGCGCCAGAACTCGCCGCCCGGGCCGGTGTCCGCGCAGGCGTGCGCCATCGCCTCGATCGCATACGACATGGGCAGGACGTCGGAGATCCATTCGAGCACGGGCGTCATCCGGCCGCGTGGCACGAGGATCCCCCCGAGCAGCACCTGGGGGATCATGACGACCGGCATCAGCTGCACGGCCTGGAACTCCGTACGGGCGAACGCGCTGCACAGTAGGCCGAGCGCGGTGCCGAGCAGGGCGTCGAGCAGCGCGACGAGCACCAGCGGCCACAGGGGGCCCGGGATGTCCAGGCCGAGCCAGGTGAGGGAGACCGCCAGCGCCAGCGCCACCTGGACGCAGGCCGCCAGGCCGAAGGCGAGGCCGTACCCGAGCAGGAGGTCGAGCCGCCCGAGCGGCATCGCCATGAGCCGCTCCAGCGTCCCCGACGTACGCTCGCGCAGGGTGGCGATCGAGGTGACGAGGAACATCACCAGGAACGGGAACACGCACAGCAGGACCGGAGCGAACCGGCCGAACGCCCGCTGGTCGTCGATCACGTAGTACAGCAGGATCATCACCAGCGTCGGCACGAGCACCATCAGCGCGACGGTGCGCCTGTCGTGGCGGAGCTGGGTCAGGATGCGGCGCGCGGTGGCGAGAGTGATCACGAGGCTCATGCCGCGGCCCTCTCGGCGATCAGGCGCAGGAACGCCTCCTCCAGATCGGACGTGCGGGTGCGCCCGCGCAGCCCGTCGGGGGTGTCGTCGGCGAGGATCTCCCCCTGGCGCAGCACGACCAGCCGCTCGCAGCGCGCGGCCTCGTCCATGACGTGGCTGGAGACGAGGAGCGTCGCCCCGCGCTCGGCGAGGCGGTGGAACAGCGCCCACAGCTCCTGCCGCAGCACCGGGTCGAGCCCGACGGTCGGCTCGTCGAGCACGAGCAGCTCGGGCCGGCCGAGCATGGCCACCGCGAGCCCGGCCCGGTTGAGCTGACCGCCCGAGAGGGTGGCGCCGAGCTGGTGGGCGGCGTCCGCGAGCCCCACCTCGGCCAGCACCCGCTCGGGGTCGTCCTTCGGCGCCCCGAGCACGGCGGCGAAGTAGCGGAGGTTCTCCAGCACCGTCAGGTCGCGGTAGACGGCCGGGCTCTGGGTCGAGTAGCCGATCCTGCGCCGCAGGCCCGCGCTCCCGGCGGGCTCGCCGAGCACGGTCACCTCCCCGCCTGAGACGACCTGGACCCCGACGACCGCCCGCATCAGCGTCGTCTTGCCGCAGCCGCTCGGCCCGAGCAGCCCGGTGACCTGGCCTCGGGGCACCTCGAAGGTCAGCCCGTGCAGCACTTCCGCCCCACCTCTGGACACCCGCAGACCGCGTACGGCGATCGCGGGAGCCGATAAATTCATCATGTGATGAAATTAAGCCCGCGCAGCCCGGCACGTCAATGAACCACCGGCGCTTGACAGCCG
Source organism: Microbispora triticiradicis (assembly GCF_005864065.1). Taxonomy (NCBI): domain Bacteria; kingdom Bacillati; phylum Actinomycetota; class Actinomycetes; order Streptosporangiales; family Streptosporangiaceae; genus Microbispora; species Microbispora triticiradicis. The sequence goes on from NZ_VANP01000001.1 coordinate 327,297, forward strand.
TGTAAGGGACATGAGAAAGCTCTGGCTCGTGGCCCTCCTGTTCCTGGCGGTCGCCTGCGGAGGGGCGTCCTCCACCTCGGCCCACCCCGAGCAGCCGGAGGGCTCGCCCTCCGGCGCCGGGACGGGTCCCCAGTCGGCTCCGGCTCCGGTGGTCCCGCCGGGGGCCGGGACCGTCGCGCCCGGCGCCTCCGCGTCCCCCGTGACCCCGGCGGGGCCCACCCTGAACACGCGCGCGGTCCCGTGGGAGAGCGCCACGCCCGCGGACGGCGGCCGCTCTCTCGACGTCGTGTGGTGGTCGGGCGTGGAGCCCTGCCAGGTGCTCGACCACGTCGACGTGAAGGAGACCGCGCGCGAGGTGACGGTCACCGTGTACGAGGGGCAGGACCGGCGCTCCCCCGACGCCGTCTGCATCGCGATCGCCATCCGGAAGACCACGCAGGTGCGGCTCGAGTCCCCTCTGGGCGACCGGAAGGTGGTGGACGGCGCCAAGTAGGGCGAAGCCGGGCCGTGAGCTTCGCCCTGGATGGGGCAGGCGCGGACGTGGTGCGGAATCGCGGATGCGGGGACTAAATCCGCGCGCCTCGGGGTTGAGCCTCGTAGACTCAAGACGTTTGACAGGAACCCGGATCGGGTCCATCATTTGAGTCTGACCGACTCAACTTTGACTACAAGGACGTACTCATGGCACGTGCGGTAGGTATCGACCTGGGGACGACCAACTCCGTCGTCTCGATTCTCGAGGGCGGCGAGCCCACGGTCATCGCGAACGCGCAGGGGTCGCGGACCACGCCGTCCGTGGTCGCGTTCGCGAAGAACGGAGAGGTCCTCGTCGGCGAGGTGGCCAAGCGGCAGGCGGTGACCAACGTCGACCGCACCATCCGCTCGGTCAAGCGTGAGATGGGCACGAACTGGACCGTCGAGATCGACGGCAAGAAGTTCACGCCCCAGCAGATCAGCGCTTTCGTCCTGCAGAAGCTCAAGCAGGACGCGGAGGCGTACCTGGGCGAGAAGATCACTGACGCAGTGATCACCGTTCCCGCCTACTTCAACGACTCGCAGCGGCAGGCCACCAAGGAGGCCGGCCAGATCGCGGGCCTCAACGTGCTGCGCATCATCAACGAGCCCACCTCCGCGGCCCTGGCCTACGGCCTGGACAAGGAGAAGGACCAGACCATCCTGGTCTTCGACCTCGGCGGCGGCACCTTCGACGTGTCCCTGCTCGACGTCGGCCAGGAGGACGGGCACGGGTTCGTCGAGGTCAAGGCGACCAGCGGCGACAACCACCTCGGCGGCGACGACTGGGACCAGCGCGTCGTCGACGAACTGGTGACCCGCTTCAAGAACGCGCACGGGGTCGACCTGGCCAAGGACAAGATGGCCCTCCAGCGCCTGCGCGAGGCGGCCGAGAAGGCGAAGATCGAGCTGTCGGCGCAGACCGAGACCACGATCAACCTGCCCTACATCACCGCCTCCTCCGAGGGCCCGCTGCACCTGGAGGAGAAGCTGACCCGGGCGGAGTTCCAGCGGATCACCGCCGACCTGCTCGAACGCTGCAAGGGCCCCTTCCACCAGGTCATCAAGGACGCGGGCGTCAAGGTCTCCGACATCGCCCACGTCGTGCTGGTCGGCGGATCGACCCGCATGCCGGCCGTCTCCGAGCTGGTCAAGGAGCTGACCGGCGGCAAGGAGCCCAACAAGGGCGTGAACCCGGACGAGGTCGTCGCCATCGGCGCCGCGCTCCAGGCCGGTGTCCTCAAGGGCGAGGTCAAGGACGTCCTGCTGCTCGACGTGACCCCGCTGAGCCTCGGCATCGAGACCAAGGGCGGGATCTTCACCAAGATCATCGAGCGCAACACGACGATCCCGACCAAGCGCTCGGAGGTCTTCACCACGGCCGAGGACAACCAGCCGTCGGTGCAGATCCAGGTCTACCAGGGCGAGCGTGAGATCGCGGCCTACAACAAGAAGCTCGCCACCTTCGAGCTGACCGGCATCGCCCCGGCGCCGCGCGGCATCCCGCAGATCGAGGTCACCTTCGACATCGACGCCAACGGCATCGTGAACGTGTCGGCGAAGGACCTCGGCACGGGCAAGGAGCAGTCGATGACCATCACCGGCGGCTCGGCCCTGGGCAAGGACGACATCGAGCGGATGATGCGCGAGGCGGAGTCCTACGCAGAGGACGACCGGAAGCGCCGCGAGGACGCCGAGGTCCGCAACAACGCGGACGCGCTGGCCTACCAGACGGAGAAGTTCCTCCGCGAGAACGACGACAAGGTCCCGGCCGACGTGAAGACCGAGGTCAACGACTCCCTCGCCGAGCTGAAGAAGGCGCTGGAGGGCACCGACACGGCCGTCATCCGCGACTCCGCCGAGAAGCTCGCGACCGTCAGCCAGAAGATGGGCTCGGCGATCTACGCCCAGTCCCAGGCGGCCGGAGCCGAGGGCGCCGCGCCCGGCGCGGACGCCGGTGCGGGCGGCCAGCAGGCGAAGGCCGACGAGGACGTCGTCGAGGCCGAGATCGTCGACGACGAGCGGGAGGGCGGCACCAAGTGAGCCCGCGTGAGAACGGTTCCGGGGAGGAGCCGGTGATCCGCGACAACCGCAAGATCGACCCGGAGACCGGCAGGGCCCGCGAGGCCACCACGGCGGATGACGGCGTGGCGCAGGAGGAGTCCTCCTCCGTCGCCCAGGAGCCCGAGGCCGTGACGGCCGACGGGTCCGCCGCGGACCTGCTCGCCGAGCGCACCGCCGATCTCCAGCGCCTGCAGGCGGAGTTCAGCAACTACCGCAAGCGGGTCGAGCGCGACCGGATCACCGTCAAGGAGCAGGCCGTCGCGAGCGTGCTCACCGAGTTGCTGCCGGTGCTCGACGACATCGGGCGCGCCCGCGACCACGGCGAGCTCACCGGCGGCTTCGCGAAGGTGAGCGAGTCGCTGGAGGCGGCCGTCGGCAAGCTGGGCCTGGCCACGTACGGCACGAAGGGCGACCCCTTCGACCCGACCGTGCACGAGGCCCTGCTGCACAGCTACTCGGCGGAGGTGACGGAGCCGACGTGCGTCGAGATCCTCCAGCCGGGCTACCGGATCAACGACCGGATCCTGCGCCCGGCCCGGGTGGCCGTCGCCGAGCCGAGCGAGGAGGAGGCGCCGCGCGACGCGGCGGACGACTCCGGCGCCGCCGATGGATCCGACGAGAACTGAACAGCCCGGGGTCTCTCCCGATCGGGAAGGATCGGGAGAGACCTCAGTCACTCCCCTTTCGTGTGAAGGAAGCGATAGATGAGCACCAAGGACTACTTGGAAAAGGACTACTACGCCGTCCTTGGTGTGCCCAAGACCGCGAGCGCCGAGGAAATCAAGAAGGCGTACCGCAAGCTCGCCCGGCAGTACCACCCCGACGCGAACCCCGGCAACAAGCAGACCGAGGAGAAGTTCAAGGAGGTCTCCGCGGCCTACGACGTGCTCTCCGACGCCAAGCGGCGCAAGGAGTACGACGAGGCGCGCACGCTGTTCGGGTCCGGCGTGGGCGGGTTCACCGGCGCGGGTGGCCAGCGGCCAGGCGGCGGCAGCTTCAACTTCGACCTCGGCGACCTGTTCGGGGGCTCGGGTTCGGGCGAACGGATCGGGGACCTCTTCGGCGGGCTGTTCAACCGGGGCGGCGGCCCGCGCACGACCACCACCACCGGCCGGCCACGGCGCGGCCAGGACGTCGAGTCCGAGGTGACGCTCGCCTTCGGCGAGGCGGTCGACGGCACCACGGTGTCGCTCCGGCTCACCAGTTCGTCCGCCTGCGCGGCCTGCGGCGGCACGGGGGCGAAGGCCGGCACCACGCCGAGGGTCTGCCCGACCTGCGAGGGAACCGGGGCCGCCAGCCGCAACCTCGGCAACTTCGCCTTCTCCGAGCCGTGCCGCGACTGCCGCGGCCGGGGCCTGGTGGTCGACGACCCCTGCCCCGTCTGCGAGGGCAGCGGGCGCGGCAAGAGCACCCGCACGATCCAGGCGCGCATTCCCGCCGGGGTCGGCGACGGCCAGCGCATTAGGATCAAGGGCAAGGGCGCGCCGGGTGAGAACGGCGGCCCGGCCGGCGACCTCTACGTGCTGGTGCACGTGAAGCCGCACCCGGTGTTCGGCCGCAGCGGGGAGAACCTGACCGTCACGGTCCCCGTCACCTTCCCCGAGGCCGCGCTCGGCGCCGAGATCAAGGTGCCGACGCTCAAGGGCATGCCGGTGACCCTCCGAATCCCCGAGGGCACGCCGAACGGGCGGACCTTCCGGGTGCGCGGGCGCGGGGCCCCGCGCAAGGACGGCACCAAGGCCGATCTGCTGGTCACCGTCCAGGTGATGGTGCCGCAGAACCTGGACGACAAGGCCCGCGCGGCCCTTGAGGAGTTCAGGAACGCGACCGAGGGGCCGGACCTCCGCGAAGAGCTGATCAAGCAGGCCAGAAGCGAGTGAGCCGATGGATGCCAGGTTTTTCGACATCTCCGACGACACACCTGTCTATGTGATCTCCGTGGCCGCCCAGCTGTCCGGGCTGCATCCGCAGACGCTCCGCCAGTACGACCGGCTCGGCCTCGTCAGCCCCGGCCGTACGGCGGGGCGGGGACGGCTGTACTCCACCCGGGACATCGTGCTGCTGCGCGAGGTCCAGCGGCTCTCCCAGGAGCACGGCATCAACCTCGCCGGCATCAAGCGGATTCTCGAACTGGAGACGGAGAACCTGCGCCTGCGCGAGGAGGTCACGCGGCTGCGGGGCGAGCTCACGATGGTGCGGGCACTGGTCCGCTACGAACTGCCACCTGCCTGAACCTGCCACCTGCCTTAACGGGGAATCGAGGCATCGTCATATGGACTACAAGTTCACCCAGAAGAGCCAGGAGGCCCTGTCGGCGGCCGTGCGCCGCGCCGCGGCCGACGGCAATCCCGAGGTGGCGCCCGCCCACCTCCTGACGACCCTGCTGGCGCAGAACGGCGGCATCGCCGCCTCGCTGCTGCAGGCCGTCGGCGCTGACCCGGCGAGGCTGCGCGCCCAGGCCGAGGAACTGCTGAGCCGGCTGCCCAAGGCGCAGGGCTCCACCGTGAGCGCTCCGTCCAGCTCCCGGCAGCTGCTGACCGTGATCAACACGGCCGCGCAGCGGGCCAAGCAGCTCGAAGACGAGTACGTCTCGACCGAGCACCTGCTGGTCGGGCTGGCGACCGACGGAGGACAGGTCGCCGACCTGCTGAAGGGCGTGGGCGCCACCCCCGACGCGCTGCTGGAGGCGTTCGAGAAGGTCCGCGGGCACGCCCGGGTGACCAGCGAGACGCCGGAGGACACCTACCAGGCGCTGGAGAAGTACGGCGTCGACCTCACCGAGGCGGCGAGGGCGGGCAAGCTCGACCCGGTCATCGGCCGCGACAGCGAGATCCGCCGGGTCGTCCAGGTGCTGTCGCGCCGCACCAAGAACAACCCCGTGCTGATCGGCGAGCCCGGCGTCGGCAAGACCGCCGTGGTGGAGGGCCTCGCCCAGCGGATCGTCGCGGGCGACGTGCCCGAGAGCCTGCGCAACAAGCGTCTCGTGGCGCTCGACCTCGGCGCGATGGTCGCGGGCGCGAAGTACCGCGGCGAGTTCGAGGAGCGCCTCAAGGCCGTGCTCACCGAGATCAAGGAGAGCAACGGCCAGATCGTGACGTTCATCGACGAGCTGCACACGATGGTCGGCGCGGGCGCGGCCGAGGGCGCGATGGACGCGGGCAACATGCTCAAGCCCATGCTGGCCCGCGGCGAGCTGCGGATGATCGGCGCCACCACGCTCGACGAGTACCGCGAGCGCATCGAGAAGGACCCGGCGCTGGAGCGGCGCTTCCAGCAGGTCTACGTCGGCGAGCCGACCGTCGAGGACACGATCGCGATCCTGCGCGGGCTCAAGGGCCGCTACGAGGCCCACCACCAGGTGCAGATCTCCGACAGCGCGCTGGTCGCCGCCGCGACGCTCTCCGACCGCTACATCACCGCGCGCTACCTGCCCGACAAGGCCATCGACCTGGTGGACGAGTCGATGTCGCGGCTGCGCATGGAGATCGACTCGCGGCCGGTGGAGATCGACCAGCTCCAGCGGAGCGTTGACCGCCTGAAGATGGAGGAGCTCGCGCTCGCGAAGGAGACCGACGAGGCCAGCCGCCAGCGCCTGGAGAAGCTCCGCGAGGAGCTGGCCAACCGCCAGGAGGACCTCAACGCTCTGGTCAGCCGGTGGGAGCGGGAGAAGGCCGGCCTCAACAAGGTCGGCGAGCTGAAGAAGCAGCTCGACGAGGCGCGTGGCGCGGCCGAGCGGGCCCAGCGCGACGGCGACTTCGAGGCCGCGTCCCGGCTCATGTACGGCGACGTGCCCCGCCTGGAGAAGGAGCTCGCCGAGGCCACCAGGGCCGCCGAGTCGGCGGAGGCCGAGGCCGAGCCGATGGTGAAGGAGGAGGTCGGCCCCGACGACATCGCCGAGGTCATCTCCTCGTGGACCGGCATCCCCGCCGGGCGGCTGCTGGAGGGCGAGACCGCCAAGCTGCTGCGGATGGAGGACGAGCTCGGAAGGCGCCTCATCGGCCAGCGTGAGGCCGTGCAGGCCGTCTCCGACGCCGTACGGCGGGCCCGGGCCGGCATCGCCGACCCCGACCGGCCGACCGGCTCCTTCCTGTTCCTCGGCCCGACCGGCGTAGGCAAGACCGAACTGGCCAAGGCGCTCGCCGAGTTCCTGTTCGACGACGAGCGGGCCATGACCCGCATCGACATGAGCGAGTACGGCGAGAAGCACAGCGTCGCCCGGCTGGTCGGCGCGCCGCCCGGTTACGTCGGGTACGAGGAGGGCGGCCAGCTCACCGAGGCCGTACGGCGCAGGCCGTACACGGTGGTGCTGCTGGACGAGATCGAGAAGGCCCACCCCGAGGTCTTCGACATCCTGCTCCAGGTGCTTGACGACGGCCGCCTCACCGACGGGCAGGGTCGCACGGTCGACTTCCGCAACACCATCCTGATCCTCACCTCGAACATCGGCTCGCAGTTCCTCGTCGATCCCACGATGGAGGGCGAGACCAAGCGCGAGGCGGTGCTGAACGCGGTGCGGGCCTCGTTCAAGCCCGAGTTCCTCAACCGGCTCGACGACATCATCGTGTTCGACGCGCTGGGCACCGAGGAGCTGTCGCAGATCGTGGACCTGCAGGTCGCCCGGCTCGCCAAGAGGCTGTCCGACCGGCGGCTGAGGCTGACGGTCACCCCCGCCGCCCGGGACTGGCTCGCGCTGACCGGCTACGACCCGCTGTACGGCGCGCGCCCGCTGCGCCGCCTGATCCAGTCGGCGATCGGCGACCGGCTCGCCAAGGAACTGCTCTCGGGAGCCATCCGGGACGGCGACGAGGTAATCGTCGACTTCGACGAGGCAGGAGACACGCTGAAGATCGGGCCCGCTCGGTAAGGTCTTCTCCACCATTGCGGCAAGCGCGCCCCGCCCTTTTCCCTCGCTGCTACGTTCGGCGTTCGTCGGACTACCGTACGCGATCAGGGGGGACGTGGATGTCCAGGACATCACGAAGTATTCGAGGGCGGTGCGCGGCACTCGCGGCGGTCACCGCCGGAGTGAGCTGGCTGACCTGGGGCACGGCGATGGCGAAGGACGGCGCGTCGTCCGACGCCTGCCGTCCCCGAAACCACGACGTCACGGGCCACGACGCCACAGGCCGTGACAGCACGGACCAGGGCGTCACGCGTCACGAGATCGCGCGGCGCCAGGCCACGGACCGGAATGTGAGGGGCGTTCCGGCCACCCTGGCCCCGGCGGCGGGCGTGCTGAGCATCGCGGACGCCGCCGGATCCGCCGCCGGGCAGGGGCACCGCTCGCTTCCCGGCAGGCCCGTCCCGGATCCGGCCGGGGTGGCGGCCAAACCCGTCCTGCCGGCCCTGACCGCTCCTCGGGCGCTGCCGGGCACGTCGTCCGCCAGGGCGCTGACGGGCCTGGTGCCGAGGACCGGAAACGCACCGGCCGCCGGAGCCGCGCCGGTCCGCGTGCCCGGCACGGCCGGTACGGTCGGCGCGGTCGGCGGTCGTGCGGCGGGTGCTCCCGGCGCCGTCGGCGGCGCGACTGGTGTTCCCGGCGCCGTCGGCGGCGCGACCACCCCGGCGGCGGCCGGCGTACCGGCGAAGTCTCTCCCCGTCGGCCTGGCCACCGCTCCGTCAGCGGCGAAGCCGATCTCCGCCGGCACATCGGTCCTCCCGTCGTCGACGAAGCCGATATCCCTTGGCACGTCCGGGCTTCCGTCGGCCACGAAGCCGCTCGCCGCGGGCGCCTCGGCCCTCTCGTCGCCCGCGAGGTCGCTCACGGCACCGGCGGCGACCGTGGCGGGGTCGCGTGTGCCGGCCACCGCGCCTGTCGCGAACTCCGGCACGCTGCTTCCCGCCAGGAGCGCCGTTCCGCTCCTCGCCGTCGCGCCCGCCAGGCCCAGCGCCTCGGACGCGGCCTGCCCGCCGCAGGCACCGCAGGGACTACGCGGCGAGCCGGCCGAGCAGGAGCGGGTGCGTCCCCTCACCGAGGGGCGGCCGCGGGCGCGTCGGCACCCGAGGCCGGAGGAAGAGGCGGGCAACGCCGGCGGGCAGAGCCGCGCCGCCCACAGCACCCCAGCCCACAACACCGCCGCCCACAACCCGGTCGCCCACAACCCCGCGGGGCAGAACCCCGCCGGGCAGGGGTCCGCCGCACGCCCCGCCGAGCAGGCCGGACTGACGCCACAGAGCAGCACCGTCAGCACCAGTTCCCAGAGCGGCGCCTCCGGTCAGGAGCAGACCACCGAGACCTTCCCACGCAAGCACCCGCACCGCAGGCACCATCCCCACAAGCAGGACGGGACGCCGGAGCAGGCTGCGAACCAGGCGGGCCGGCCGGCGAGCGCGGCCCAGGAGGACACCGGGACGGCGACCGAGCGGAAGAACGGCGCCGGGCACAGGCGTCAGCGCGACGACGCCGCCGCACCGGCCCAGGCCGGTAGGCCTCAGGCCGCAGGCCAGGACAGAGCGGCGCAGGGCAAGGCAGGACAGGGCAAGGCAGCACCGGGCAGGAAGATCGCACCGGCCGTCCAGCCTGAAACGGTGGGCGGCAGACGCGTTCCGCGTCTCCAGCCGCGCGAGTACCCCCGGGCCGCCGCGCACCCGCAGGGCGGCGACATCACCACCCCTGCCGCCCTCACCAGGGCGACGGGCACGCACGGGGTGACCGACTTCGCCGCCGCGACCGGGAACAGGATCCTGCCCTGACCCGGCACACGACAAAGGGGGCCGTGATACACGGCCCCTTTCTCGTTCCCAGGACAGCAGTGCTCACCGGCGACCGACCGCGACCGGCTACGGCGCTCCGCTTCGAGAAGCCGTGACTGACACGCGGCCCCTATCTCGTCCCGGGGACACCGATGCCACGCGCGACCCGTACCGGGGTCGTTCACGGCGCTCCGCTTCGGCAGCCGTGACACCTCGTTCCCGGGATGCCGGAGCTCTCAGGGAACCACCACGGATTCGTCGCCGGGATACGGGCGGTCGGCGGCTCAGCGGGTGATGTCGAGGAGGGCGTCGAGGTCGTCCTCGGGCAGCCCGAGATCGACCCGGATGCGGTAGCGGGTGCGCAGCAGCGAGTCGCGGATGCCCGAACCGGTGGGGCCGCAGGCGCGGACGCCTTCGGTGGCCCAGTCGTGCGCCGCCTCCGCGTCGCCGTACGCGACCAGGGTCTCGGCGATGGTGAGCGCGGTGGCCGGGTTCCAGTCACCCGCCCGGATCGCCGCGATCAACGCTCTGGCCTCGTCCGGCCGGTCCAGCTCGAACAGGGTGTCGGCGATGCCGGCGCGTGGATCCACCTGCACCTCACCCCCGTCCTCGATGGCGCTCTGGTAGCGGTCCAGCGCGGCGGCCGGCTGGCCGGCCTGGCGCCACTCCTCCGCCGCGAGCATGAGGATCGCCGCCCTCGACATCTCGCCCGACTCGTACCCCTGGGCCAGCGCGTCGAGGCGACGGGCGAGGGCACCGTGGTCATCGAGCAGCAGGGCCTGTTCGAGCAGACGGTCCACCTGCTCATTTGTCACATGTGCCACAGTGCCGAGGCTACCGACCCGAGCCTCGTTTCGCAGGGCAACGCCAGGCATTGACGAAGCAACGATTAGTAGACCTTCCACTACTATGCGCTTTTCTCTGCAGATAGACGGGCATATCGCACCACGCCTGCGCATTCGAGCCCTGGCGAGGAGCGTCCAGCATGTCCAAGCGAGTGATCCTGACTCTCGCCTCCGCAACGGTGCTCGCCGCCGTGGTCCCGGGTGTCGCCGGTTACCTCACGGCGCAGTACGAGGCGCTCGGTCAGGCTCGCGCCGAACTCGCCCGGCTGCAGGCGCAGTTGCGGATGATGGAACTCACGATCGAGCCCGCGGCGCTGCGGTGCCGCGCCGGAGAGTCCGGTGGGCGATCCCCGCTTCAGGTGGACGACGACGACGCGCGCCAGCTGATGATCCCCCCGCGCACCCACACCCGCTCGTGGCAGAACACCGCGTACGTGCCGGGCAACTCGCCCGGGCTGCTGCCCTCCATCGAGGCGCCCGGCATCACCGGCCCCCGTGTCACAAGCCCCGGTGTCGCCAACCCCCGTGTCACCGGCCCCGGCGCCGTCGACCCCCGCGCGATCCACCCGGGGGCCCTCGATCCGCGCGCGATCTACCCCCGGGCCGTCGATCCGCGCGTCATGCCCGGGCCCCAGGCCCCGTCCGAGCCCGCCCGTCCAGAGGAGTGAGTCACCGCCGCCGCGACTCGGCGGCGGCGAGCTGCCGCGAGAGGTATCCGCGCACGAGTTGCTTGGCCTCGGTCACGATCACGGGGTCGCCGTGCGGGTCATGGCGGAAGGCGAGCTTGAGCACCGCGTCCCCGGCCTCCACCGCGACGAGAATGGCACGGTCCAAATCCTCGCCGTCGGCGAGCCCGAATTCCGTCAGCAGCAGCGCGCGGAGGCGTCCGGCGATCACCGTGCTGTTGTCCGCGACGGAGTCGAGCAGGTCGAGGTCGAAGACGTCGCCGAAGTGCAACGAGCGGAAACCCGGCACGCTCCGGTGCATCTCGACGTACTCGTCGATGATGGCGTCGACCGCGTCCCACCAGCCCGTGTAATCCTCGATCATGAAGCGGCGCCCGACCCGCGCGGCGAACAACTCGGCGTTGCGCCGGGCGAGTGCCTGGCTGAGCGCCCGCTTGTCGGGGAAGAACTGGTAGACCGAACCGATGGCCACCCCGGCCCGCTCGGCGACCCGGGTGGTCGTGAGGGCGTCGTACCCGCCCTCGTCGAGCAGTTCCGCGCAGGCGTCGAGCATCCGCTCCACCCTGCGGACGCTACGACGCTGCGCGGGCCGCCGCCGCAGCGGCTCTCCGGCGTGCGACGAGCGCGGCGACATGCTCTCACCACCCCTGGGACCCCGGCCTTCGACGACGGGATCACCAATCTCCGACACCACCCGGCTGGACATCCATCCATCTTGCCTGTTTCGGGGTCCGCGGTCAGGGCTTAGCGGCCACTCGCCGGAAATGCGGCAAGATTCCGGTGCCGCCGCCGTCACGAGTCCTGCGGCGCGGCCGACAGGCCGGTGCAGCCGCGCAGCGCCCGGTACGCGCCGACCGCCTGCTCCCTGGCGCCGCCGGTGACCGGAACGGGCACACCGCCGTTGATCCGGGCGGGGGTCCACTGGTCCTTGAGGACCTTCCTCCCGTTGATGGTCAGGGTCAGCACGCCGGTCGTGCCGGTCTGCGGACCCCAGTTGTAGAAGGCGAAGTTGCCCAGGCCGTACTGCACGTACGCCTGGCCGGAGTAGCCGCCGCCCAGCAGGATGTGCGCGTGGCTGCCCACCACGACGTCGGCTCCCGCCTCCACGAGCTTGTCCGCCAGGCCGCGTTGCACGGGTGTCGGGCACTTGACCAGTTCCGTGCCCCAGTGGAGGAACACGATGACGGTGTCGCTGTTCTTGCGGGCCTGCCGCACGGCGCGCAGGATGCGCGGCTCGTTCTTGGCGGAGGCGAGCCCGCCCTTGTCACCCGCGGCGGTCCAGGACTGGATGAACTGCTCGTCGAGCACCTGGGTGGCGCCGATGAGCGACACGCGGTTGCCGTTGACCGTCCTGCGGTAGGGCCGGTACGCCTCGGTCTCGTTCGCGCCGATGCCGACGACCGGGAACTTCGACGACTTGATGGCGGCCAGCGTGTCGCGCAGGCCGCTCTCCATGTAGTCCATGCCGTGGTTGTTGGCCATCGTCACGACGTCCACCCCGGCGGCCTTGAGAGCGGTGAACGCCGTCGCCGGGGCGCGGAAGGTGAACTGCTTGCCCGGCGCGGGCGTGCCGCCGGTGGTGATGGCGGTCTCGAGGTTGAGCGCGGTGAGGTTCGACCTGCGCAGCACGGCGGCGATCGGGCCGAGCGCGGTGCGCGGGTCGGCGTTCAGCCGGTTGCGCAGCACGCCCTCGAAGTGCACGTCCCCCGCGAAGGAGATCGTGTAGGGCCGCCGCTGCGGCTTGGGGGAGGACGACGCGGAGGTGGTCGTCGTCTCCTGACGCTCCTGCCGCGACGCGCCGGGAACGGACTCGCTCTCCGCCGCGCTGCAGCCGGCGACGAGGAGGGAGGACGCGAGGAGGGTGAACAGGGCCGGGGCGAGGGGAAGACGTCTCACGGCACCTGAGCATGCCATCTCCCGCCGTCTCGCGGAGGACGCGTTCCCGTTCCGCCCGCGCGTCCCGCGGGTTCCCGCCGAGACTCCGCCGCCCGGAGTACGACTCGCGTACGGCTCGCGCCCGCGCGGGACGCGGGCCGTACGCGGGCCCGTAACCGGTCAGAGAAACCGATCAGAGAAACCGGTCAGAGGTCGAACTCGCCGTCCTTGACGCCGCCGACGAACGCGTCCCATTCGGCGGGCGTGAAAACGAGCGCCGGACCATCCTGGTTCTTGCTGTCGCGTACGCCGACGTGGCCGCCCGGCAGGACGGCCACCTCCACGCAGGCGCAGTTGTTAGAGCTCCGGCTGCTCTTCCACCAGGCGGCGCCGGACAGGTCAATCGAGTTCATGAAAGGTGTTCTCTCCCCCCGGAGATTCTCACGCGCGGATTTCCGGGGCGGTCTTGGGGCTCTATCGCCAATGACGGACAGTTTTTTCCAAAAGCCTGCGGGAGTCGTCCACGTCAAGGGCCTTCGTCTCCAGGTAGTCGAATGCCACCTCGTACCGGTAGACGATTGTCTCGTCCTCGACCAGACGCCCGCCCAGGAGTGCCTCCAGGTACACGACGTCATGGAATTCGGGCAGTTTGAGGTGGCTGAACGCTCCGGTGTTGATCGGGTGGGCCGCGTCGAGCGGGAGGATCCGCAACTCGACGTTCGGCAGCTCAGACACCTCGATCAACCGCCCGAGCTGCTCCCGCATCACCTCGTTGCCGCCGAACCGGCGCAGCAGGACCGACTCCTCGACGACGGCCGAGATGGCCAGCGGATTGTCCACCCGCAGAACCGCCTGCTGGCGGGCCATCCGGACCTCGATCCGGCTGCGGACGCCGCCCGGCGCCTCCAGGGTGCTCCGCTGCCCGCTCTCCATCATGGCGCGGACGTACGCCTCGGTCTGAAACAGACCCGGCACCACCTGGGGTTCCCAGTCGCGTGCCGCTGTGGCTTCGGCCTCCAGGCCAAGGAACGTCGTGTATTCCTTGGGCAGGGAGTCGCGATAGTCCTCCCACCAGCCCTTCCGGGTCGCGTCCCGGTGCAGGGCGAGCAGCTCTTGGCGTTGGCGCGAATCTACCATGTAGATCACCAGAAGCGCCTCAACGTCGCTCTCGCGAGGCGAGGTGCGCGCCGTCTCGATTCTGCTGATCTTCGCCGCGGACCAGCCGAGCCGGGTCGCGACCTGGTCGCCGGTCATGTCGGCGCGCTCACGCAGCCGGCGCAGTTCCTGCCCCAGCCGCCGCCGCCGGACGGTGGGACTGCCGTGCTCGGGCATCCCGGCCGACCTCCTTCGTCCGGTGGGGCGGGCGCGCGGGTGCGGAGCGCCCTGTCCGAAGATACCTCGCCCGCTCATGCAAGTTGCACTGAAAATTGCACTGCATCAGCAGAAGATTGTTGCGGATTTCTTTTCGCCAACTATTGCAGCGGAATGCGACCTGGGTCACGATCGATGCGGGAAGGGTCTTCCGGACAGTGGGGGCGCCGGCGGCCGCCGGCGGAATGCTCCGGAGCCCTGTTTCCCACCCGGGGCACGCGCCCGGCCCGTTTCCAAGGCAGGGGCGCCGGCCGCCTCGGGTGCGCGTGACGACGGGAGGCATCCAGGCCAGCGGGATTTCGACACCCGGCCGTGCGAGGCCGGCGCTCGCGCCACGCGAGCAGTTTCCACTACAGGGCCGTTCCGGGCGCGGAGCGCGCTCTCCGTTCGTTGAAACCAGGACTGCGAACTCAGGGCCGCGAACTCAGGACGACGAACACAGGCCTACGAAAACAGGGCCACCAACTCAGCACGACGAGATCTCCGCTTGGCACCCATCCGGAAGGAGTCTCCCATGAATCCCCCCGGTGCCGCCTGGTTCTCATTGATAAGAAGCCGGATGACGACGGCCGACCTGGCCCTGTGCGCCGAGCAGGACAGGTGGGCCCGCGAGCTCAGGTGGACCGTCAGCCGCACCGGCTTCGGCGCCAGGCAGTATCGCGATCCCCGCTTCGACCTCGTCCAGGAACTGGAGGAGGTCGGCCGCCTCTTCCGCGCGTGACCCGGTGACGCCGTGGCGCCGTTACGGCTGTGCACGGCTGCGACCCGGGTGACGCGATGTCACCGTCGCCGCACGCCCCGGCGCGGCACACGCTCGCGGATCAGGCGGAAGACGACGGCGACCGGTTAGGCTTGCGCGGGTGACGACCGCCCTCATCCACGAACGGCTGCAGTCCCAACTCGCCTTCCACACCGAGATCGACAAGCTGAAGCGCGTCATCCGCCGGAACTCTCTCATCGACGGATCGCGCCGGGAGAACGACGCCGAGCACTCCTGGCATCTGGGCGTGATGGCGATGACCCTGGCCGAGCACGCGCCTCCCGGCACCGACATGGCCAGGGTGGTGGCCATGCTGCTCGTGCACGACATCGTGGAGATCGACGCCGGCGACACCTTCATCTACGACGCCGTCGCGGTGGAGGGACAGGCCGCCCTCGAACGCGCGGCGGCCGACCGGATCTTCGGGCTGCTGCCGGAGGACCAGGGAGCGCGCCTGCGGTCCCTGTGGGACGAGTTCGAGGAGCGGCGCACGCCGGAGGCGAGGTTCGCCAGGGCGCTCGACCGGCTCGCGCCGATCATCGCGAACCACCACAACGAGGGCGGCACCTGGTCGCTGTACAAGGTGACCGCCCGTCAGGTGATGGAGAAGGTGCGGCTCATCGAGGAAGGCTCGGCCACGCTCGGCGAGTACGCCGCCGGGCTCGTCGCCGCCTCCGTCGCCCGGGGCCACCTCGCACCCTGACCCCCTCGCGCCCTGACCCTCTCGCCGCGGACTCGGGCTCGCACGCCTGAAACCCGCGTATACCGTCTCATTCCTGTCCATGTTCACACCTGTGACGCGCGGGTACGTGATCCGGTGTTAGGGGGCGAGACATGGAAGAGACGACGAGGTCGCGGCGTACGGGCCGGATGGCGCGGAGAGTCCCCGCCGCCGAGGTCTTCGACGGGCTTGAGCGGGCCACCGTGCTCGACCGGCCGATCGCTGTCATCTCCAAACAGGTGCGCCGCAAGCTCGGCCCAGGCAAGACCCGGGACTTCCTGCACGGCGTGCCCATCGGACATCCGCTGCACCCGGCGCTCGCGATGGTCAGCTTCGGCTGCTGGCTGTCGGCCGGGGTGGTCGACATGACGAAGAGCGGGTCGCGGGCGGCGCGCACGCTGATCCTGGCGGGGCTGGGCAGCGCCGTCCCCACGGTGGCGGCCGGCCTCACCGACTGGTCCACGCTCCACCGTGAGCAGCAGCGGGTGGGCCTGGTGCACGCGATGACCAACGCGGCCGCGGCGGTCTGCTACACCGGCTCCCTGCTGTTACGGATGCGGGGACGTGAGCGGGCCGGCCGGACGCTGGCGTACGCCGGGCTCGCGGCGGCCTCCGCGGGCGGTTACCTCGGCGGGCACATGTCCTACCGGCAGGCGGCCGGGGCCAACCACGCGGAGTCGGTCGGCCATCTCGTGCCGCTGGGCTGGCACGACCTGTGCGCCCTGAAGGAGCTGCCGAACGGGCGGCCGGTGCGGCGGCGGCTGGGCTACATCGACCTGTTCGTCATCCGTCTCGGCGACGACGTGAGCGTGCTCGCGGACAACTGCTCCCACCTCGGCGGCCCCCTTCACCAGGGGCGCGTCGCGATGGAGAACGGCGAGCCCTGCATCGTCTGTCCCTGGCACGGCAGCGCCTTCCGCATCTCCGACGGCAGGGTCACGCACGGCCCCGCGACGTCGCGGCAGCCGGCCTTCCAGACCCGGCTGCGGCAGGACGGCGTGGTGCAGGTCCGTCCCGCCGAATGACCGTCCCGCCGGTGACCGCGCCGGTCGCCGCTGGGCCGCGGCCACCGGCGTCGCTCACTCGGTGTCGGGGCCGCGGTCGTCGGCGGGATGCTCGACCAGCGCGAGCACCCGGTTGGACATGAACCTCGCGGTGCGGACGGGCGTGCCCGACCGCGTCACCTCGGTGACCTCCACGACTCCCCGGCCCGTGGTGACCTCGATCCGGCGTCCCGCCCTGGTCGCGATCATCTCGTACGTGCGCGGGGTGCCTCCGGCATCGATCACGATCTCCACCCGGTCGCCCTTCACGAGGGCATACATACCCTTTCAGAACACCAGCTTCACTATCGCCACGATTCCGACGACAACAATGAAGCCCCGAAGCAAGGGCGCGGGCAGCCGGCGCCCGAGGCGGGCGCCGAGGAAGCCGCCCGCCGCCGACCCCAGCGCCACCGTCAGCGCGGCGGCCCAGTCCACCGGCGCGATGAACGCGAACAACACCGCCGCCGTGGCGTTGACCAGCAGCGACAGCAGGTTCTTGGCCGCGTTGACCCGCTGCAGGTCCTCGTCGAGGAAGCTGCCGAGCAGGCCGATCAGGACGATTCCCTGGGCCGCGCCGAAGTAGCCGCCGTACACGCCGGCGCCGAGGACGCCCAGCCAGAGCCACGGCCCGCCGTGCGGGTGCGGCCGGCGCCGCGCGGCCAGCCACTCGTTGATCCTGGGCTGGAACACCACCATGAGGCAGGCCACGCCGATGAGCACCGGGACGATGACCCGGAAGGCCTCCGCGGGCAGGCGCAGGAGCAGCAGTCCGCCGCCGAGCGAGCCGAGCACCGACGCGACGCCCAGCCGGACCAGGCGCTCGCGCTGACCCCTGAGCTCCGCGCGGTAGCCGAGCACCCCGGTCACCCCGCCGGGGACGAGTCCGACGTTGTTCGACACGTTGGCGACGATCGGCGGGAACCCGACGGCCAGCATCGTCGGGAACGTGATCAGCGACCCCGATCCCACGACCGCGTTGATGGCCCCGGCCCCCACACCGGCCGCGAAGACCGCGACCGCCTCCCACGGCGTCACTCGCACCTGCTCCCTCGTACGGCTGTCGCCTCAGGGTAGGCGTCGGCCCCGCGC
Organism: Microbispora triticiradicis; assembly: GCF_005864065.1. Taxonomy (NCBI): domain Bacteria; kingdom Bacillati; phylum Actinomycetota; class Actinomycetes; order Streptosporangiales; family Streptosporangiaceae; genus Microbispora; species Microbispora triticiradicis. The sequence goes on from NZ_VANP01000001.1 coordinate 344,960, forward strand.
GGGCGGCCGGAGGGGGACCTGACCGGCCGTGCCCCGGAGGGTCAGAGGGGCCGGGCGTACCAGCGGCCGGTCTGGCCCCGGTCGAGGTGCAGCGGGACGCCGAAGGTGGCCGACAGGTTCTCCGCGGTCATCGCCGCCTCGATCGGCCCCTGGTCGACGACCGCGCCGCCGCGCAGCAGCAGCACGTGCGTGAACCCGGCCGGGATCTCCTCGACGTGGTGGGTGACCAGGACCATCGTGGGCGAGGCCGGGTCCTGGGCCAGCGCGCCGAGGCGGCGTACCAGGTCCTCGCGGCCGGCCACGTCGAGCCCGGCGGCGGGCTCGTCGAGCAGGAGCAGCTCGGGGTCCGGCATGAGCGCGCGGGCGATCTGCACGCGCTTGCGCTCGCCCTCCGACAGCGTCGAGAAGCGCCGCCGGATCAGGTGCGCGCAGCCGAGCTGGTCGATCAGCTCGACGGCGCGGGTGACGTCGTTGGAGTCGTACTCCTCGTTCCAGCGGCCGAGGATGGCGTACGACGCGGTGAGCACGAGATCGATGACCTTCTCGTCCGGCGGGATGCGCTCCGAGAGCGCCGCGCTGGCCAGCCCGATGCGGGGCCGCAGGTCGAACACGTCCGTCTGGCCGAGCCGCTCGCCGAGGATCTCCACCGACCCCTCGGTCGGGAACAGCAGCGAGGCGGCCACCTGGAGCAACGTCGTCTTGCCCGCGCCGTTGGGTCCGATGACCACCCAGCGCTCGTCTTCGCGGACGCTCCAGTCGATGCCGCGCAGCAGGGCGGCGCCGTCCCTGCGGACGGCCACGTCCTGAAGCTGAAGCACCTGACCGCCCATCGTGGTCCCCCTCCTGTGGTTCTCTGGGATAAAACTATGGCAGTCCGACCACATATCGTGGATCGGGTGCACACCGATTCACCGATCTCGGCCACGCTCGTCGCCTGGGGCAACGCCTGGCTCCTGGGACACGTGAGTCTGAAGACCGCCCTCGACCGCGTCGAGCGCGAGGCCGGGCCCCAGGTGGTGGCGGCGGAGGGGATCGAGACCCCCCTACTGGCCTTCCTTCTGGACCGCAGGATCGAGGGGCTGAACGCGTTCCGCCTCGCCCTGCCGGTCTCCGGCGACCCGCTCGGGCTCACCGGTCCTCCCTCGTTCAACGGCGTCGCCATCGACGCCGGTCAGGCCGCCGTGGCCGTGCTGCCCGGCAGGTGTCTCGGCCTCGTGCCGTCCGCCGACCTGCGCGGCTCGTCGTACCGCGGCGTCCGCTGGGCCACGGCCGAGGCGTCGGCGGCGCCCCCCGACGTGCCCTCGCTGGCGGAGGCGGAGCAGTCCCTGCGCACCGCCATGGTCGCCGCCACCGAGGCGCTGCTCGGCGTGGGCGGCCCGGCGCAGGGCTTCCCCGCGGCGGACGCGCTCGACCGCGCCGGCGAGTCCCTCGCCCCCGGCTACCCGGGCAGGGCGCACCGGGTCGGCGCGCTCGCCGCCCGGCTCGCCGTCGCGCTCCGCCTGGCCGACGAGCGAGGGCTCACCTCCGGGCAGGTCGCCGTGCGCGGCGCCGCCCTGCGCGACCTCGACCGGGCCGTACGGCGGGCCAGGGTCGCCGCGCACAACGCGATCGTCGAATCCCAGGTCTGACGGCCGGCCCCGGCGCTCAGGACAGGCCGTGCCGTACGGCGTAGAGGGCGGCCTGGGTGCGGTCCTGCACGCCGAGCTTCATGAGCACGTTGGAGACGTGGGTCTTCACCGTCTTCTCCGCCACCACCAGCGCACGGGCGATCTCCCGGTTCGACCGTCCCGCCGCGATGTGCCGCAGCACCTCGCGTTCCCGGTCGGTCAGCGCGGCGGCGTGCTCGGGCCGCTCACGCTCCGCCGGGCCCGACAACATCGCCTCCGCCGCCTCCGGCGCGAGCAGGACCTGCCCGCTGTGCACGGCGTGGATCGCCCGCACGAGCGCGGCCGGGTCCACGTCCTTGTAGAGGAAGCCCGCCGCGCCCGCCCGCATCGCGGGGGCGACGTCGCCGCGGTCGCTCACCGAGGTGAGGACGATCACCCTTACGTCCCGCCCGCTCAGCTCCGCCAGCGCGCCGAGGCCGTCGAGCACCGGCATCCTCAGGTCGAGCAGCAGCACGTCGGGGCCGAGCGACTCGGTCAGCGCGACGGCCTCGGCGCCGTCGGCCGCCTCGCCCACGACGCCGATGTCCTCCTGGATCTCCAGGAACGTGCGCAGGCCCTGCCGTACGACGGGATGGTCGTCGGCGATGAGCACGCGGATCACGCGGGCACCTCCAGTCGTACGGTCGTGCCGCGGCCGGGCGTCGAGGAGACCGACAGCCTGCCGCCGACGGCCTGGGCCCGGTCGCCCATCGAGGGCAGCCCGAGGCCGCGCACCGCCGTCCCGTTCATGTCGTCGCTGTCGAATCCCGCGCCGTCGTCGGTCACCTCCAGCGCCAGGGTGGTCGCGGCGCGCGTCAGGCGGACGCCGATGCGGCCGGCCCCGGCGTGCCGTACGGCGTTGTGCAGCGCCTCCTGGGCGACCCGGAGCACGGCGACCTCGACCTCGGGCGGCAGGTCGCCGGGCGGCTCGCCCTCGGCCGCGAACACGACGGTCGCGGGATGCAGGCGGTCGAGCAGGGCCACCTGCTCGCGCAGGCTCTCCACGAGGCCGTACCGGTCCAGCTCGGGCGGGCGCAGTTCCACGATCACGGCGCGCAGCTCGGTCAGGGCCTCACCCGCCATCCGCTCGACCCGCTCGATCGCCTCGGCCGCCCGCTCGGGCTCGGTGCGGGCCAGCGCCGCGGCGGCCCGCGCGGTCAGCCGCAGCGAGAACAGCTTCTGGCTGACGGCGTCGTGCAGCTCGCGGGCCATCCGCGTACGCTCCTCGATCACCGTGAGCTCGCGCCCGCGCTCGTACAGGCGGGCGTTGGTGAGCGCGATGGCGGCGTGCGCCGCGAACAGCGTCAGCAGGTCCTCGTCGGCCTCGTCGAACCCGCCGGGCGTCCGCTTGTTCGACAGGAAGATGATCCCGAGCACGGTGTCGCCGTCCGTGATCGGCACGCCGAGGAAGTCCGTGAGCACGGGATGGGCCTTCGGCCACCACCCGTACCGGGGATCCTCGCGGATGTCGGGCAGCCGGACCGGCCGTCCCTCGCGCAGCAGCGCGCCCAGCATGCCGTGCTGGCGCGGGGTGGGGCCGATGGCCTTCCACTGCTCGTCGGAGATGCCCTCGGCCACGAACTCGGCGAACGCGCCGTCGTCGTCGGGCACGCCGAGCGCTGCGTACCGCGCGTCCAGCAGCCGGCGCGCGGACCGCACGATGACCTGGAGGACCTCGCGGACCGACAGATGACGGGTCACCGCGAGCACGGCCGAACTGACCGCCTGCAGCACGGCGTCCCGATCCCGGTCGGCCGGGTCGTGGGCGGCCGGGTCGTGGGCGTCGGGGTCTGGGGCAGCGCGGTCCAGGGCGGCTCGCTCGCGGGCGCACCCGTCCGGGCCCGGCCGGGGCGGCTCGGGCGGGGGGACGGTGTCGGCGGGCTCGGGCACCCGTCCAGCGTAGGTCGCCCGGCGCCCGGCACGCGTCGGCCGGTGGGCCTAGGGCCAACTGCCGAACCCATGCCGGACCGTGGTCCGATGCCCGCCTGACGTGCCGTTTCCTAGCGTGAGGCGCATGAGACAGGCACTCATCACCGGAGCGTCGCGAGGGCTGGGACTGGCCCTCGCCAGAGCGCTCGCCGACGACGGCTGGTCGCTCCTCCTCACCGCGCGGGGCGAGGAGGACCTGATGTCCGCGGCCTTCGACCTCGGCGCCCAGGCCATTCCCGGAGACGTCGCCGATCCCGCGCACGTGGCCCGGCTCGCCGAGGCCGTCCCCGAACTGGACCTGCTCGTCAACAACGCGAGCGGGCTCGGCCCGGCCCCGCTGCCCAGGCTCGCCGACTATCCGCTAGACGCGTTGCGGGCCCTGTTCGAGACGAACGTGGTCGGGCCGCTGGCGCTGGTCCAGGCCACGCTGCCCGCGCTGCGCAAGCGGCGGGGCGCGATCGTGAACATCTCCTCCGACGCCGCCGTGGAGGCGTACGAGGGCTGGGGCGGGTACGGCGCGACCAAGGCCGCCCTCGACCAGGTCTCGAACGTCCTCGCCGCCGAGGAGCCCGACGTCGCCGTGTGGTGGGTGGACCCGGGCGAGATGCGGACCCGCATGCTGGCGGACGCGGTCGGTGAGGAGGAGGCCGACGGGGCACCGCCTCCCGAGAACGTGGCGCCGGCGCTGCTGCGCCTCGTCGCCGCCCGTCCCGCGCCGGGGCGCTTCACCCGCGGAGACCTGCGATGACCGGCGCCGGCGGCCGGACGGCGGCGGAGACCGAGGGCCGCCCGGATACGCCATTGGGCGGGGGTGGGCTGGCGGATGCGGCACCGTCTTCGGACGGGCCGGCGGATGCGATCGGGGAGCCCGCCAGGCCGCACGCGTCGGGCGACTCGCTGACGTTCGCGCTCGCGGCGCCGCTGGAGGCCCGTGAGCCGCCGGAGGCGCGCGGGCTGCGCCGCGACGAGGTCAGGCTGCTGGTCTCCCGCCGCGACACCGGCGAGGTCACCCATCACGTCTTCGCCGACCTGCCGTCGCTGCTGGCCCCCGGCGACCTGCTCGTGGTGAACGACTCCGCCACCCTGCCCGCGGCCGTACGGCTCGACCGCCTGGCCGTGCACTTCTCCGGGCGGCTCGCGTCCGGCGACTGGCTGGTGGAGTTGCGCCGCCGAACGGCCACGGCGACGGAGCCCTACCTCGGCGGCGCGCCGGGAGAGTGGCTGCCGCTGCCGGGAGGGGCCACGCTGCGCCTGGTCGAGCGGGAGACGGCGCGGCTGTGGCGGGCCCGACTGGACCGCGACGTGCTCTCCTACCTCGCCGCGCACGGCGCGCCGATCCGGTACGGCTACGTGCGGCGCGACTGGCCCCTCGCGGACTACCAGACGGTCTTCGGGGTCGAGCCCGGCAGCGCGGAGATGCCGAGCGCGGGCCGCCCGTTCACGCCGGAACTCGTGACCGCGCTGGTCAGCCGGGGCATCGGCATCGCTCCGATCACGCTGCACACCGGCGTCGCGTCTCCGGAGAAGGACGAGCCGCCCTATCCGGAGTGGTTCTCGGTCTCCGCGCGTACGGCCCGGCTGGCGAACCTCACCCGCGCGCACGGGGGCCGGGTGATCGCCGTCGGCACGACGGTCGTACGCGCTCTGGAGACGGCGGCGGTGCGGCCTCCGGTCGCCGAACCGCACCGGGGGGAGGCGGGGCCGGACGGTGGCGGGGTGCGGGCGCTCTCGGGGTGGACCTCCCATGTCGTCACCCCGGCGGGAGGCGTCCGCGCCGTGGACGGGCTGATCACCGGCCTGCACGAGCCGCGGTCGAGCCACCTGATGATGCTGTCGGCGATCACCGGGACCGGGGTGCTGGCCGACGCGTACGACGAGGCGTTGCGTGAGGGCTACCTCTGGCACGAGTTCGGCGACAGCCATCTCATTCTGTGATATGTGACGAATCTGAGATTTTGTTGGTCAAGGCTGTCCGTATGCGAACACTGATCCGTAAGTCGACGACGTCGCTGGTCGCATCACTGGCCGCCGGAGCGCTGGTGGTCTCCGTCCCCACCGCCTCCTCGGCGGCGACCACGGCGACGCGAGCGGCCACCAGCACGGCCACCAGCACAAGCACGACCACCACCGCGGCGGCCGCCGCCCCGGTCGCCATCAAGGTGAGCTATCCCTACCGCGTCAGGGCGGGCCGGGTGGTGTCTTTCAAGGTCACCCTCGTCAACAAGCTCAAGACCAGGACAGACGAGATTTTCCTGGCCGCGAAGTTCCCCAAGAACGTCAGCAAAGCCCGCATCTACGTTCCGCAGGGTTCTCACTACAACGAGCGGTGCACCAGGGAACGAATCCGGGCGCTCTGCGTGCTGCCCGGCCTCAAGAAGGGGAGGATTTACACGTTCTGGGCCAAGGCCTGGGTGAGCGGATCGGCGCGGGGCAAGCTCTACGGCTATTTCGGCGGAGCGGTGACCGACACGTCACTCAACACGGACCCCAAGCAGCTGCTCAGCGAGTTCGGTGACAGCATCAGCTGGGTGAAGACGAAGAGCACAATCACCCGCTGACATTCGGATCCGCAATCTTCACATTAAAGATCTTTACGGATGATGTGGGGGGATGGTACAAAATCTTCCCCATTGCGGGGGAACCTCCCTTTCCCCCCATCGTCCTCAGGAGACACACACTCATGCGTCACCCGATCGTTAAGATCGTCGGCCTCGCGACGGCCGCGCCGCTCGCGGGCGCCCTGTTCCTCGCCGCGGCCCCGGCGGCGTCGGCCGCCCCGGCGTCCACCGCCGCGGCGACCGCCAAGGCGGAGCCGTACTCGAACTTCTACGTGGTCGCGAAGGGCCCGAAGAAGGCCAAGGCCGGCTCGCGGATCACCTACACCGTCGGCGCGGTCAACCGGGGCCCGCACCTCGCCGACACGTACTTCGTCGGCGGCCAGCTGCCCAAGGGCATCGAGCGCAAGGTGTACTACAGCGCTCCCAAGGGCACGGGGTGCGCCTTCTTCCCCGACGGGTTCTGGTGCGTGGTGCCCCGCGCGCTCGAGGTCGACGACGCGGTCTCGTTCTCGATCACCGTCAAGCTGAAGAAGGGCGCCCGCGGCACCGCCCTCGCCCGCGTCGGCGTGGACCAGTGGGACGTCCCCAACGGCGCCGAGGACCTCAACCGGCGCGCCTGGAAGGAACTGGGCGTCAAGCACTGGTACTTCCTGAAGACGGTCAAGACGAAGATCGTCCGCTGACCTCGCCATAGCGAGCCCCGACGACGCCCGTCTGCCCCGGCAGGCGGGCGTCCGCCGTTTCCGGGCCGCCGTCCGGATGACCGGCCGCCCGGCTCAGACCGCCCGGCTCAGGCCGCTATGGCGGGTCTGCCGGAGTCCGGCAGGAGCGCCGTTCTGACCTGGGCCTCGGTGATCCTGGCCAGCGCCGCGCGCGCCGTGCCGCGCCGGGACCACTCGCCCCGCCCCGGCTCGCCGTGCGCGTCCACCCGGCCGGGGCCGCGCGGGGCCGCCTGGTCCAGGCGTACGCCGGGGAAGACGGTCACCTCCGCGACCAGATCCCGGGTCGCGACGATGCGCAGGAGCGACGCGACCAGGGTGTCGTCGCCGACGAACGACGGCCGGGTGGACGGCGTCGCGCACTCGCCCACGCCTTCCACGAAGCGCAGCGCGACCGGCCGTACGGGCACTCCCGCGTCGAGCGCGGCCTGGAACACGGCCGGGCGGAAACGCCCCATCTCCCGGCCGCACCAGGTGGTGCCCTCCGGGAACGCCGCCACGCTCTCGCCACGGCCCAGCGCGGCGGCCATGTCCGCGACGACCCGCGGCAGGGTGGACAACGCGTCCCTGTCGACGAACAGCGCGCCGCCGCCCGCGGCCAGGGTGCGGACCACCGGCCAGCGGGCCACCTCCGCCTTGGCCAGCGGACGGCAGGGGAGGGTCGCGGCCATCACCAGGGGATCGAGCCAGGAGACGTGGTTGCCCACGAGCAGGGCCGGGCCGCCGTCGTCGTGTACGGCCCGCGCCCTGGCGGAACCTCCGAGACAGGAGAACCCGCGGCGGACCACCACCCTGATGCCGAGTGCCCGCAGGAACAGCCGCGACCAGCGGGCCACGGCCGCTCCCCGCCGGGCCGTACGCCCGATCACGAGCGCGAGCGGCAGACCGGCGGCGAGGACGGCGACCGCGCCCGCGAGCCGGGCGGCCCGCCGCAGCGGCCCGGCCGTCCGCGTCTCGGCCCGCAGGCACGCGGCGGGCGCGCAGGACGACACGGGCAGCCAGACCGAGCGCTCGGCCGAGGAGCCAGCCGGGGAGACAGCCGGGGGAACCGGCGCGAGGGCCGGCGACGGGGGCGGTGCGGGGGTGGGCGGCAGGGGCGTGACCGCGCTCACGGCGTCTCTCCCAGAAAGTGCCGCAGGTAACGCGGGTCGGTCTCGGCCAGCGAGAGCAGCACGAAGAAGTCCGCCGTGCCGAAGTCCGGGTCGTACGCGGGCGCCCCGCAGATCCAGGCGCCGAGCCGCAGATATCCGCGCAGCAGCGGCGGCAGCACGAACCGGTCGGGCCGGGGCACACCCGCGTCGCGCCAGGGCGTGCGCGGGGTCACCCGATACTCCTCCGGCCCGAGCGGCACCCGGTCGACCACCCCCGCGGCGACCACGCCGCCGTCGTCGAGCGGCACCGAGCAGCAGCCCGCCAGCCAGGCGCAGCCGTGATCGGTCAGGTAGCGGGCGATCCCCGCCCACATCAGCGCGACGACCGCCCCGCCCCGGTGCGCGGGATGCACGCAGGTGCGCCCCGCCTCGACCAGGCCGCCGCGCAGGCCCTTCAGCGCGGCGAGGTCGAACTCGGTCTCCGAGTAGAGCCGGTCCGAACGGCCGGGAGGCAGCAGACGGTAGGTGCCGACCACGGTGTCCCCCTCGCGGACGAGGAGATGGTCGCAGTACGCGTCGAACCGGTCCGCGTCGTGACCGTTCAGCGGCGAGTCGAGCCGGGCGCCCATCTCGACGGCGAAGACCTCGTGGCGCAGCCGCTGGGCGGCGCGGACGTCGGCGGCGCTCTCGGCGAGGCGCACGGTGTAGCGGCCGCTGTGGTGGCCGGTCCGCAGAGAGCCGGGCTGGAGTGGTCCAGGGCCAAGGGAGATCGTCATGTGTCGTCACGTCCTTCCTCGGGGCATGCGCCCACCACCATGACGACATGCGGAAATGACGCCGCTCCCTCAGCCCGGGGGCACGAAGGCGTCCGCATCGTGAACCTCGTGCGCGGCCACGACAAGCCGCACAGTAACCTCAAACAACGTGAACCAGCGCACGCTCCTGATCACGCTGACCGGTCCGGATCGCCCGGGCGTCACCTCACGGCTGTTCGCCGTACTGGCCGGGTTCCCGGTCGTCGTGGCCGACGTGGAGCAGGTCGTCATCCGCGGCCGACTGACCCTCGGCGTGCTCGTCGCCTACGCCGGAGGGCCGCCCACCGGCACCGGAGGCACCATCGGCGGGCTGTGGACGGCCGTCGAGCAGGTGGCCGCCGATCTTGACATGGACCTGGAGATCGCCACCGGCACGACCTCCAAGGAGAAGAGGCGGCGCGGACGACTGCACGTCACCGTCCTGGGCGCGCCGCTGCTGCCCGCCGCGATGGCGGGGATCTCCGGGCGGATCGCCGCGAGCGGCGCCAACATCGACAGGATCGAACGGCTGTCGAGCTACCCCGTCACCTGCATCGAGCTCGCGGTCTCAGGAGCCGACCCACAGGCGCTGCGGGCCGAGCTCGCCACCGAGGCGGCCGCCCAGCAGGTTGACGTGGCGGTCCAGCGCAGCGGCCTGCATCGCCGTGCCAAGCGCCTCATCGTGATGGACGTCGACTCGACGCTGATCCAGAACGAGGTCATCGAGCTGCTGGCCCGGCACGCCGGCTGCCTGGATGAGGTCGCCCGTGTCACCGACGAGGCCATGCGGGGCGAGCTCGACTTCGCCGAATCGCTCGTCAGGCGGGTCGCGCTGCTCGAAGGCCTGTCCGAGGAGGTCTTCGAGAAGGTCGTCAAGGAGGTCGTCCTCACCCCCGGCGCCCGCACGCTGGTCCGTACGCTCAAGCGGCTCGACTACCGCTTCGCGATCGTCAGCGGCGGCTTCACCCAGATCACCGACTCTCTCGTGGCGGACCTCGGCATCGACTACTCGGCCGCCAACACCCTGGAGGTGGTGAACGGCCGGCTCACCGGCCGGGTCGTCGGCGAGATCGTGGACCGGCCGGGCAAGGCCCGCGCGCTGGAGCGGTTCGCCGCCGAGGCGGGCGTCCCGCTGAGCCAGACCGTGGCGATCGGCGACGGCGCCAACGACCTCGACATGTTCGCCGTCGCCGGGCTCGGCATCGCGTTCAACGCCAAGCCGATCGTCCGGCAGGCCGCCGACACCGCGGTCAACGTGCCCTACCTCGACTCGATCCTCTACCTCCTCGGCATCTCCCGCGAGGAGGTGGAGGCGGCCGACGCGGAGGACGGCATGCCGCCCGCCACCACCTGACGTCCCTCACCGTACGGTCACGAAGGCGCCGCCCACCGCGGCGCACAGCCGTACGGCGTCGGCGTCCAGCGAGCGCAGCGCCTGGTCGGCGGCGGCGGTCCGCAGGAGCGCCCGGCGTGACCCGGCGCCCTCCGGCGCCGACTCCAGCTCGGCGAGCCGCCGCTCGGCCTGCCCGCCGACCCACAGGGCGTCGTCGGCCAGCCCGCGGCTCACGCCCGCGCCCGGCTCGTACGGCTCCCCCGCCTGCACGGCCTGCGAGGCGGACTGGAGCTGCCCGGCCACGGCGTCCAGGACGTCGGCGACCGGCCCCGCCCCGAGCGGCTCGTCCCGGAGCAGCGAGAACATCGTCAGCAGGTCGTCGCGGACCCGCTGGGCGGCGTCGAGGGCGCCGCCGACTGCCTCCGGGGCGGTGCCGCCCGGTTCCCTCGCGATGTAGCCGAGCGCGCCCGCGACCATCTCCGCGTCCACCCCGGCCTTCCTGATCCGGGCCTCGGCCCGATCGGCGCCCGTCCTCCCCCGCGCCAGCTGCGCCAGCGCGCGGGCGGCCGCGGCGTGCGCGCCGAGCATCCGGCCCACCCGATCGGCGAGCCGCCGGGTCTCGCCCCGCGGCCACAGCAGCCGCGTGCAGGCGATCGCGATGGCCCCGCCCGCGAGGGTCAGGGCGACCCGCGACTCGGCGATCCGCGCGGTCTGCGGCACCTGGAAGTCGAGCAGCAGCAGCACGCACATCGTCATGAACGTCGCCCAGTAGGCCTGGTGGGTCGGGGCCAGGCCGAACGCCAGCGCGGCCGACACCCCGATCAGCGCCACGAGCGCCCAGTGGCCCGGCGTGAGGTGCAGCACGGCGGCCGAGACCAGCCCGCCGACCGTGCTGCCGCCCACCCGCGCCCACACCCTCGCCCGCGTCTCGCCGTACGTCGGCTGGATGGTGACCAGCACGGCGATCACCAGCCAGTGCGGGAACGCGGGCTTGAAGAGCACGATGACGACCGAGGCGAAGGCCGTGCCGAGGACGACGCGCAGGGCGTGCCGCACCCGGGGGTCGTCGAAGGCGAGCGGTGGGGGCGCCGCGAGCCCGGCGAGGCCGCGCGCGGCGGCGTCGAGCCCACTGATGTCGAGCCGGGAGACGTCGAGCCGGGAGACGTCGAGCCGGGAGACGTCGAGCCGGGAGACGTCGAACCCGGGCGCGCAGAGGCGGCGGGCCTGCGCGGCGGCCCCGTCCAGCGCCGCCTGGATCCGCCCCACGCTGTGGGCGACCTGACGCAGCAGGACGAGCACGACCATCTCCCGCTCCCCGCCGGCGATCCGCTCGCGCAGCCGGTCGACCCGGGCGCCGAAGTCGACCACCGGCTCCCGCAGCGGAGGGCAGTCGGCCAGGTAGGCCCGCAGCGCGCCGGCGAGCGACGCGGTCAGGTCGGCGATGCCGGCCTCCTCCATCGCACGGGGCGCCCGGCGCCGCAGTGTGTCGGACAGGCCGCGCAACGCGACGATCTCGTGGAACACCCGGCGAAGCGCGAGCGCGACCTCGTCCGCCGCCCGCGAGCGTTCGCGGCGCAGCCGCCGGGCCCGGGCCGTGCCGACCTCGGCGAGCGCGTCCGCCGCCGCGCGGCGGCGCGCGTCCCACTCGTCCCGGCCCGAGTCCCGGCCCGAGTCCGCTTTACGCACCGCGGCGGGGTCCGCGTCCGAGTGCGCGTCCGGGCCTGTGTTCCGGGCGGCGGCATCGGCGGCGGGGCCGGTCACCGACCCTGTCCCCGGGCCTGGGCCTGTGGTGCCTGAGCCTGTGGTGCCTTGGCCGGTCCCTGGCGCTGTCCCTGGGCCGTTTCCTGGGCCGGTCCCTGGCGCTGTCCCTGGGCCGGTCACGGCCTCGGCCAGCGCGGCCAGGGCGGCGGTCACCTCGTTCAGCGTCGTGATGACCGGGCGGGTGCGCCGCCACGGCCAGGGCAGCGTGAGCAGGACGGCCGACAGCAGCCCGCCGAGCAGTTGCAGGCCCGTGTGCGGCACGGGGTCGAGCGGCAGCGGGTTCGCGGCCGTCAGCAGCAGCGTGAGCGCCGGTGTGACGCCGATCGGCCGCACCAGCCCGCCGAGCCCTGCCAGAGCCGAGGCGGCGCCGATCATGAGCAGGCTGCTGCCCGACACCAGGACCCCGAGCGCCGTTCCCACGCCGACCGAGACCACCGCCCCGAGCAGGTAGGGCGTCCGCACGCTCGCGGGGTTCGCGATGGCCCGAGCCGCCACCAGCCACGCGCCGAGCCCGGCCGTCGCGCCGCCGGCCGGATGGCCGGTGAGCATGCCCACGAGCAACGGGACCACCAGGCAGCAGGCCCCGGTCAGGCCGAAGCCGAGCGCGAGGCGCGGATCCTCCAGCCTCGGCGCCCTGGCGAATGCGATGTTCCGGAGCGGCAGGAGCAGGTCCCTACCCACGATCCGCGAGCGTTATCACCCCGGGACGGGCCGGAGCCGGTGCGCGTCAGGGACGGAGGGCCGGGCGCGTCAGGGACGGCCGACGCGGATCAGCCGTCCCGTCTCCGGCCCGGCCTCCTCCCACGGCACGCCGATCTCGATCACCGCGTACGCGCAGGTCGGAAAGCCGTCGAGCCGGGTGCCGGTCAGCGCCGTGACCAGTTCGTGGACGCCGGGGTTGTGGCCGACGAGCACGAGGGACGCGATCTCGGCGTCCGTACGGCGCAGCACGTCGAAGAGGTCGTCGGGATAGGCCTCGTAGATGTCCCGCTCGATCTCGGCCGGGACGCCGGGGGCGAGCAGTTCGGCCGTCCTGCGGGTGCGGACCGACGGCGAGCACAGGACGAGCGCGGGGGCGAGCCGCCGGATCTCCTCGCCGGCCGCCCGCGCGTCCCGCTCGCCGCGGGGGGTGAGGGGACGTTCGCTGTCGGGGAGACCGGGCGCGTGGCCCGCCTGGGCGTGCCGCACCACGACGAGCGTGCGGACGCTCACGGCTTCGGTGACGGCATCGCTCACGGCTTCACTCAGGGCATCGCTCACGGCATCGCCCAGACGGCGAGACCCACGATCAGGGCGAGCATCGCCACCATGGTCAGCAGGATCAGCGCGAGCGTCCTGCCCCCGTTCGGCTTGTCCATAACGGCCCAGTGTACGGACGAAGGTCCCCCGCTTGACCAAGCAGGGGACCTTCGGACGAGCGCGCCGTACGGCCGTCAGTGTGACGGCCCGCTCGGGCGTCAGTGCGCGACGGGCTCGCTCGCGCGGGCGGCCGCGTCGGCCTCGCCGGACGGGGCGATGGTCGTCGCCCGGCGCTTGGAGACGACCACGGCGCCCACGACGACCGCCACCGCGGCGACCGTCGCGACCACGCGCACCGTCACGTTGTCGGCGTACGTGACGACGGCCGGGGCGATCAGCAGCGCGACCAGGTTCATCACCTTGATCAGCGGGTTGATGGCCGGGCCGGCGGTGTCCTTGAAGGGGTCGCCGACGGTGTCGCCGATCACGGTGGCGGCGTGCGCCTCGGAGCCCTTGCCGCCGTGGTGGCCGTCCTCGACCAGCTTCTTGGCGTTGTCCCAGGCGCCGCCGGAGTTGGCCAGGAACACCGCCATGAGCGTGCCGGCCGCGATGGCGCCGGCGAGGTACGCGCCGAGCGGCGCGTACCCGAGCGCGAAGCCGACCGCGATCGGGGTCAGCACGGCCAGCAGGCCGGGCGTCGCGAGCTCGCGCAGCGAGTCACGGGTGCAGATGTCCACCACCCGGCCGTAGTCCGGCAGCTCGCTGCCGTCCATGATCCCCGGCTTGGTGCGGAACTGCTCGCGCACCTCGTAGACGACCCGGCCGGCGGCGCGGCCGACGGCGCTGATCGCGAGGCCGGAGAACAGGAACACCACGGCCGCGCCGATGATGAGGCCGACCAGCACGTTCGGGGCGTCAACCGAGAGGCTGAAGTCCGCGAACGAGCCCAGGGCGTTCTTCACGCCCTGCGACGCCTTGGCCAGCTCGCCCTCGACCGCCGTACGGAACGACCCGAACAACGCGGTCGCCGCGAGCACGGCGGTCGCGATCGCGATGCCCTTGGTGATGGCCTTGGTGGTGTTGCCGACCGCGTCCAGGGAGGTGAGCACGCGGGCGCCCTCGCCCTCGACGTCGCCCGACATCTCGGCGATGCCCTGCGCGTTGTCGGAGACCGGGCCGAAGGTGTCCATGGACACGATCACGCCGACCGTGGTCAGCAGACCGGTGCCGGCCAAGGCCACCGCGAACAGGGCCACGGTCACGTTGCCGAAGCCGAGCAGGAAGGCGCCGTAGACCGCGCCGCCGATGAGCAGCGCCGAGTAGACCGCCGACTCCAGGCCGACCGAGATTCCGGACAGGATGACCGTGGCCGGGCCGGTGAGCGAGCTCTCGCCGATCTCCCGGACCGGGCGGCGGTTGGTCTCGGTGAAGTAGCCCGTGAGGATCTGGATGGCGCTGGCCAGGACCAGGCCGACGAGCACGGCGCCGATGGCGATCAGCCGCGGGTCGGCGGTGAGCGCGGCGACGTCCGGCGACGCGCCGGACAGGCCGGCGAAGCTCGACGGCAGGTACGCGAACGCCGCCACGGCCACCAGCACCGCCGAGATCGCGGCCGAGATGAAGAAGCCGCGGTTGATGGCGGACATCCCGGAGCGGTCGCTGGCGCGGGGGGCGGTGGTGAAGATGCCGATGACCGCGGTGATCACACCGATCATGGGGACGATCAGCGGGAAGACCAGGCCCTCGGTGCCGAAGGCGGCCCGGCCCAGGATCAGGCTGGCGACCAGGGTCACGGCGTACGACTCGAACAGGTCGGCCGCCATGCCGGCGCAGTCGCCGACGTTGTCACCGACGTTGTCGGCGATGGTGGCCGCGTTGCGCGGGTCGTCCTCGGGGATGCCCTGCTCGACCTTCCCGACCAGGTCGGCGCCGACGTCGGCGGCCTTGGTGAAGATGCCGCCGCCGACCCGCATGAACATCGCGAGCAGCGCGGCGCCGAAGCCGAAGCCCTCCAGGACGTTCGGCGCGTCGCCCTTGTAGACCAGCACCACGATCGCGGCGCCCAGCAGGCCCAGGCCGACCGTGAACATGCCCGCGACACCGCCGGTCCGGAACGCGATCCGCATCGCGACCCGCTCGCCCGACTCCCGGGCGGCGGACGCGACGCGGACGTTTCCGCGTACGGCGAGCCACATTCCGATGAATCCCGTAAGAGCGGAGAACACCGCGCCGACGACGAAGAACACGGATCGGCCGATCCGCTCGCCGGTCGAGCCGGCCGGAAGCAGCAGAAGCAGGAACGGAATGATGACGACGAATATCGCGAGCGTCCGGAACTGCCGCGTCAGATAGGCGGCGGCGCCCTGCTGCACCGCCCGCGCGATGTTCTGCATCCGCTCGGTGCCCTGCCCGGCGGCGAGCACCTCTCGTACCAGTCCGCCCGCTACGGCCAGAGCGAGCAGCGCCACGACGGCGACGACGATGACAAGGGTGAGATGGGAACCGTTCAAAGCTACCGCTGTGCTTTCGCCAGCGGCGTGATAGGCAGACATCCGTCCTCCTCGGCCAGACGGGGTTTCGGTCCTCCTGCCCGGACGACGCTACGGACGAACCCTCTGGCCGTGCGGCGCACTCCCCGGGCGGTTGGCAAGTGCCGCTTCCGGTTGCATCCGCAATACCTTGGCCGGTGCCGGGAGTCTACGCAGCGACGCCGCGGATATGAAGGCCCTCGTGCCCGGGAATCGGGTCGGCGTCCGATGATGAACGAACATTTGCACCACTATGAAGGTGCTTTGACCAGCGCGGTCAGGATCTTGTCCGGCGGCATTCCCCTGGTTACGACACATCCTTGCTCTGGATTTCGGACAACCAGAACCTCTGTCGATACCTGCCGGCGGACCCATCGGAACGCGGGCATACCAAAAGATCGAGTGTCACGCCGGGGGCGACACTCGATCTGTACGGTGGTCGGCGCGCGGAGCCGGAGAGCCGGAGCCGGAACGCGGGAGTCAGAACGCGGCGACGCCGTTGGCGGAGGCGGGCCAGCTCATGCGGATGCGCATGCCCTTCGGCCCGGGAAGTACCTCGACGTCGTCCGCCAGCCCCGCGATGACCGCGATGCCCAGATTGTCGATCTCGGGCATGAGGCTGCCGTTCGCCTCCAGGACCTGAGGCATCACGTCGTCGCCCGGAGCGGCGTCGGTGACCGTCACCTCGAAACGCCCCGCGTCGTCACGTAACTCGATGCGTACGGGCTCCCCGGGGCAGTGGAGGCGGTGTGCCTCCACGGCCCGCGAGCACGCCTCTCCGACGGCGAGCCGCACCTCGTCCAGGATCGCCTCCGCCACCCCGGTGCGCCTGGCGATGGCCGTGGCGACCAGCCTGGCCGTACGCACATGGGCGGGCAGGGCGGTGAACGTCAGCTCGACGGTGGCCATGGTGCTGGTTCCCCGGCCCTCACTTGTCCCGGCCGTGGGCTTCCTTGGCCTCCTCGACCGAGGCGTAGATCCCGAAGACCTTCGTCAAGCCCGTGATACGGAAGATCTTCAGAATGCGCTCCTGTGTGCAGACGAGCTCCAGGGAGCCGTCATGCGCCCGCACGCGCTTGAGACCGCCGACCAGCACGCCAAGGCCCGTCGAGTCGAGGAAGTCCACCTTCTCCATGTTCACGAGCAGGTGGAAGTTGCCCTTGTTGACCAGGTCGATCAGCAGCTCACGCAGTCTGGGCGCGGTGTAGACGTCGATCTCACCCTCGACATCGACGATGGTGAGGTTGTCCTCGGAATGGTGGTCCAACTTCAGATCCACAGATCCTCCAGCGCCTTACTTGCGTAGGTCTCCATACGGGTCCTGCATCCTGGTAGTCCAGAAGCACGACCCCGACGCGCGGCATTCAACCACGCTACGACTCCGTGTCTATACGAAATCACGACTCCGGGCGACTCTCCCCGCAGATGCCAAACTGGAAACCAGTGACTCCGACTTCTTCGTCCTCTGCCCGAACAGGCGACCTTCTCACCCGTCTGCTCGCGGTTCCCGCACGCCGGGGGCGCGTGACCCATGTGGAGCATGTTCCAGCACGTCACGCGGGTGAGGCAAGATGGCCCGACTGGGCCCCCGATCTCCTGGTCGCACGACTGAGCCTCCAGGGGGTCGAAGGGCTGTGGGAACATCAGCTTCACGCCGCCGAGCTGGTTAAACGTGGCCAAAACGTGATCATTGCCACAGGGACCGCCTCCGGAAAATCACTGGCGTACGTCGTCCCGGCCGTCACGGAGATCTTCTCCGGCGGCACCGTGCTGTACCTCACCCCCACCAAGGCACTCGCCGCCGACCAGTTGCGAGCGTTGCGGAGGTTACGGCTGACCCAGGTGCGCGCCGCGACGTACGACGGGGACACCCCGCCGGAGGAACGCCGGTGGGTCCGGCAGAACGCCAACTATGTGCTGACCAACCCCGACATGCTGCACCGGTCGATCCTGCCGAGGCACGCGTCCTGGTCGTCCTTCTGGCGGCGGCTGCGCCTGGTGGTCGTGGACGAGTGCCACGGATACCGGGGGGTCTTCGGCTCGCACGTCGCCCAGATCCTGCGCCGGCTGCGCCGGGTCTCGGCCAAGTACGGCGCGTCCCCGGTGTTCCTGCTGGCGTCGGCCACCGCGAGCGACCCCGCCGCCGCGGGAATGCGCCTGACCGGCCTTGAGATGGCCGAGGTGACCACGGACGCGTCGCCGAGGGGCTCGACCACCTTCGCCCTGTGGGAGCCGCCTCTGACCGATCTACGCGGGGAGAGCGGCGCCCCGGTCCGCCGTACGGCCACGGCCGAGGCCGCCGACCTCCTGGCCGACCTCGTGATCGAGGACGTCCGCACGCTCGCCTTCGTCCGCTCCCGCCGCGCCGCCGAAGCCGTGGCTCTGTCCGCGCGGCACACCCTGGAGGAGGTCGAGGCCCTCGTCGACGACGATCCGCCGTACGGGGAGGACCACCCCTGGGCGTCCCCGCTGCCGGACGAACCGGGCGAACCGGCGGAGGCGGAAGAGGCGGAAGCGGCGGCTCCTGCGGTCGCTCGGAGAGTACGGCTGGCGGACCGGGTGGCGGCCTACCGGGCGGGCTACCTCGCCGACGACCGCCGGGTGCTGGAGAAGGCCCTGCGGTCGGGGGAGCTGACCGGCCTGGCGACCACCAACGCACTCGAACTCGGCGTCGACGTGTCGGGGCTCGACGCGGTCCTCATCGCGGGATGGCCGGGGACGCGCGCCTCACTCTGGCAGCAGGCGGGCCGGGCCGGGCGCGACGGGCAGGACGCGCTGGCGGTCCTGATCGCCCGGGACGATCCCCTGGACACCTACATCGTCCACCATCCGGAGGCGGTGTTCGGGCGCCCGGTGGAGGCCATCGTCCTCGATCCGGACAATCCGTACGTGCTGGCTCCGCACCTGTGCGCCGCCGCCGCGGAGATCCCGCTCGGCGAACAGGACCTGGAGATCTTCGGTCCCTCGGCGCGGGACGCGCTGGACGACCTCGTGAACCAGGGGCTGCTCCGCAGAAGGCCCGCCGGCTGGTTCTGGACCAGCCGGGACAACGCGGCCGACCTCGCGGACATCCGGGGCTCGGGCGGCGCCCCGGTCCAGGTCGTGGAGGCGTCGACGGGCCGCCTGCTGGGCACGGTCGACGAGCCCTCGTCGCACACGATGGTCCATCCGGGCGCCGTCTACCTGCACCAGAGCGAGACGTTCGTGGTCGACCTGCTCGACCTCGACGCCGGAGTCGCCCTGGTCACCGCCGCGGAACCGGACTACGCGACCTTCGCGCGGGACGTCACCGACATCCGGGTGATCGAGTCACTGCGTTCGAGAGACCTCGGCCCGGGCACCCTGCACTTCGGGTCCGTGGAGGTCACCCGGCAGGTGGTCTCGTACCTGAAGCGCCGCACCCAGACCGGGGAGGTGCTCGGCGAGGAGCCCCTCGACCTCCCGCCCCGCACGCTGTGCACCCGCGCGGTCTGGTGGACGCTACCCGACCCCGCCCTCGCCGGCCTGCGCGGTGAAGGCCGCCCCGCGAACGCCGGAGAAGCGGAGCGTACGGCGGACGCCGGGTCGCGGTCCGCAGGACGCACGAAGGATCCCGGGTCGGGGTCGGCCGGACGCTCGGCGAATCCCGGGTCGCGGTCCGCGGGGCGCTTGGCGGACGCCGGCGGCTCCGCGGCCGGGCACGCGGTGGACCTCGGCGGGGCGGCGCACGCGGCCGAGCACGCCGCCATCGGTCTCCTCCCCCTCTTCGCGACCTGCGACCGCTGGGACATCGGCGGCGTGTCCACGGAGCTCCACCCCGACACCGGCCTGCTCACGGTCTTCGTCTACGACGGCCATGACGGAGGCGCGGGGTTCGCCGAGCGGGGGTACGCCCGGGCGTCCGACTGGCTGACGGCGACGCGGGAGGCGATCGCCTCCTGCGAGTGCGACCGCGGCTGCCCGTCCTGCATCCAGTCCCCGAAGTGCGGCAACGGCAACGAACCACTCGACAAGGCAGGGGCCATCCGCCTTCTCGACGTCCTCCTGGGCCCCTGAGATTCCCTGGTCGCCCCGCCGGTCCCGCTGTCCCGGCCCGCGGGCCGGAGCCTCGCTGGAGCGGTGAGCCGCGCGCGGGCGGCGGGGACCGGCGGGGCAGCGGAAGGCGGTCACCACCCGAGGTCACCGCCCGAGGTCATGGCCCGAGGCCACCACCCGAAGCCACGGCCCGAGGTCACGGCCCGAGGTCACGGCCCCTGGTGGGGTCACAGGCCGCGGTCCCGGGCGGCGGCCGGAAGTCACGGCGGCGGTCAGAAGTCGCGGTGGCGGTCACAAGTCGCGGTGGCGACCGGAGTAGGGATCGTCGTCCTCGTCGGTCCACACGTCGGGCTCGGGCTGGCGCAGCGGCCGATCCGGAAACTGACCGCCGGCCATCGCGCCCGCCGCCACCGTCCCGGCCGGAACCACCGACCCGGCCGGTACCGTCGCCGCCGGAACCAGCGGGACCTGCTCGACCGGCACGCGTGCCGGGGTGGCGCGCCCGTCACCCGGCTCACGGTGCTCCCGGTCCGTCTCCGTCACCTGCTCCGTCTGCGTCCCCTGCCCCGTTTCCAGCGCCGGCTCCGGCTCCGTGTCGGTCGGGGACACGGCGAGGCCATGGCCGGGCAGCGTGATCTCGCCGCTCGTGTCGGGCGTGTGGGCCGCGTCCGAGCCGGACCGGGTGTCGGCCTCCGCCTCCGGTTGACCTCCGCGGCTCTTCGGCGTCGCCAGGATCACGGCGGGGCGACGGGTGGGTGCGTTCCCCCGGCTCTTCGCGGTGGCGACGCCGCCGGCCGTCGCGGCACCGCCGGCGTCAGCTGCGTCCCCAGCCCCGGCGCTCGATCTGCCGATGATGGGCTTCGGCCGGGCGGCGGCGGGTTCTCCGTCTCCCGTGGTGTCGCCGGTCACGCCCTTGCGCCGCAGCCACGCCCCGAGATTGGCGCCGATGAGCAGCAGGACGACGGCGATCGCCACGTACACGCCGAAGTTGAGGCCGCCGAGCGGCAGAAAGGACGACTGGGCGGTCGTCTTGGGCGCCTCGGTCTGCTCCGGCACCAGGACCGGCTCGGTCTGGTCGCTTCCACCGTTCGCCTCCGGCAGTGTGAGCTCCCCGTCCTTCGGCAGTTTGGGCTCGGGGTTCGGCACCGTGGTGGGAAGGTGGGTCTTCGGAGTCTTCGCGGCAGGTGACGTGACCGCCGACTGATCGGGCCTCTTCGACGGCGACGGTGTGGCAGAGGGGCTCCGGGACGCCTTCGGCGCCGGAACCGTCACATAGACGGGGGCGGAGGGGGAAGAGGCGATGGTGCCGCCGACGCCGTCCGCGCGCACCGCGCGCACGCTGACGTCCACCTTCTGCCCGGCCGTCCTGGCCGGGAGCGTGAGGCTCGCCCGGCAGGTGGAGCCGGGGCAGGCGGACTCTACGGTCACGGAGCCGGACTTCCCGGCCTTCGCCGAGGTGATCTCGTACTTCTGGAGGTCGGGCTCGCTGCCCTTCGCCCAGCTGACGAGGACGGTCGTGGCGTTCTTCAGTTGCGCTCCGACGCCGGAGGGAGCCTCGGGCGGACGGCTGAGGACGAAGGTCGAGGTGGCATAGGTCTTGTGCGTGACCTCGCCGAGAAGGGTCACCGTGAAGGTGCCGTTGGGGGCGTCACCCGGGTCGAACGATCCGCTGATCGTCTGGTTCGCTCCCCCGGAGGCGATCTCCTGCCGGGACACGGAAGGGCCCTCGACGAACAGGGACATCTTCACCTGGTACCAGTCCGTCTTGGCGGACACGGCCACCGGGCCGGGCGCCTTGACGACCTGCCCGTTCGAAGGAGACAGGATCTCGCCGTCCGCCGCTGCCGGGGAGGCGCCCGCCAGCAGCGCGAACACCACCGCGATCGGAACGATCAACGCCGCGGTACCAAGCCTGGGAACCCCGGTCACGACGCATCCCTTCGTGGAGAACCGTCCACCCCTGCCTCGGCCGGCCGAAGGCGTGGGGCGACTGAGAGTACGGGGCACTTTATGCCAGCCGCCCCCTCTTGGACGTTATGTCTAAGAAGATGTGATTCTATTGCGACACAAGTAGTTTCATATCGCGGAAGATCTGAAAAGCGCCGCGTGCCGTCCGTCAAGTAAGCCGCTGGTCGACGGCCTCGATTCGCGTGGCCGTGCCGACTACGCCTCGCCGAGTGCCACCACCGTCGTGGGCGGCGACTTGTCCGCCCGCTCACTGACACCCGCTCCCCCCTCATGCCGTCGCACCGGCCGGGCCGGCCGTCGCGGACGCGACAGCCGTCGCCGTGCCGAGGAGCGGCACCTCGAACCGTATGGACACCGCGACCTCCGCGACGCTCTCCGAGATGGCGCAGGACCGCAGGGACGCATAATTGGCCACCGCGATGACCTGTGCCCGGCCACACGCCTCCCCCGGATCGGCGAGGGTCCAGCGGGCGGCGCCGAGCGCGGCGAGGTCCGCGGCGCTCTGCGCCCGGTGCCGCGCGACCCGCGCGAGGCCCACCTGAACGACGACCATCGCCGCCAGCCAGACGACGGCCATCAAGGTGATCGACCAGATGGTCGCCGAGCCCCGCTCCCGGGCAGGACGCCCCACGTCCGCACCGGCGGGCGAGCCCCTCATCGGCGTTCCTGCGTTCCGACGTCGTCCAGGAGGGGCGAGGAGCGGCCGCCACCGTGCGCTTCGCCCGGGCCGGCGTCCCGCTCCCGTCTCGTCAGCGCTCCGGACGTTCTGGGCGCACCCGACGACATGGACAGCGGCGGCAGAGCCGGGGTCGCGGGTCCTGGCGCTCCGCGCGGAGTCGACGGCATGGACCGAGCGGGCGTGCGGTTGGTGGAGCTGAGCGACCCAGGCGGAGTTGTGAACTGGGCGGGCGTGCGGTTGGCAGACCCGAGCGATCCTGGCGGGGGCGGGAGGACACCGGGTTCGGTGTCGGAGACGGCGCTCGCCCTGAGGCGAACCGGGGGCAGGAACGACCTCCACAGCGGCCGGACGGTCGCGGTCACCTCGACCCGGACGGTGCCCGCTCCCGCAGCGACGGACACAGTGGTGTCCGCCGGAGCCAGTCGCAGGACCACCGCACGCACCTGTTCCGGCGCCTCGCCCCGGGCAGCGGCCCGGGCGCCCGCCCGGGCCGCGTCCACACATCGCAGTTGGGCGTCCGTGGCCGCCACCGCCCACAGGGAGGCGGTCAGGACCAGAACCAGTGCCGGAAGCGCGACAGCGGTTTCCGCCGTCACCGAACCGCGCTCCCGCCGGCGCGTCGTCCCGGGCATCTCAGGCGGCCAGCTTCAAGGCCTTCTGGATCAGCGCGGCCAGCATGGACCGCACCTCCGCGCTGGTAACGATCTTGTAGAGGAGTGCGGCGAAGCCGCAGGCGGCGATCGTCCCGACGGCGTACTCGGCGGTGGACATGCCCGCGTCGGCCCTCGTCCTCGCCTGCACCACCCACTGGATGCCCAGCTTCCGCGCCCGGCTCGTGGCCCTTCCGACGGCTCGCCGCATACTCGGCCATCCTCGCTTCGGCCCGGACGCCATGGCCGCGACGACGGCCGGGCCGACGAGCCACGCCCCTCGCCCACAGGCGAGGTCGAGCACCCGCCACACGGCATCGCCGAGCACCGCCCACCGTCCTGAGCGTGCCCGGTGCCGGCCCGCGCCCTCCGCCCATCGCCGCCGGGGCTCGCTGTCCGTCCGGCTCGTCCGGCCGGTCGCCGCCGCGTGCCTGCTCATCGGTCCTCCTGACCCGTGTGGGGCGGCTCGTCCGCCCTCGTCCAGGCCAGGTTGCGGCAGGACGGACGACCACGTTCGGGCCGAACGCGGTTCTGTGGACAACGCTCCCGCCGAGCGCGTTCTCCACAAGGACCGCAGCCCTGCATGAATGCCGATCACGCTGGTCATGACGGCCTCGTCGAACCGCCGCACCCCGCACTGTCCACAGGTGTGGATGGCGATGTCCACAGGCTGTTCACGGCAGGAGGATCTGACCCGCCAGGCCCGCGACCATGGGTATTACTCCGAGGAGGACGAAGGCCGGGAGGAAGCAGAGCCCGAGCGGAGCCACGGCGTGGACGCCCACCCGTCGTGCCGCCGCCGCTGCCGTCGCCCTGGCGGTTCGTCGGGCGTCGTCGGCGAGCCTGGTGAGGACGTCGGCTACCGGCGCGCCGCTCGCAGCGGCACGGACCATGGCCCTGGACAGGGCGGCGAGCGAGGGTTCGGCCGAAAGCCCGGCCCAGGCGTCCTCCGGGGCCGCGCCGAGGCGCAACTGAGCGCCCACCCAGGTCAGCCGCTCGCCCACCGGACCCGGCATCGCGGCGGCGGTCGTCTCCACGGCCCCGCTCATCGGCTGCCCTGCCCGCAGGCAGGCGACCATGAGGTCGACGGCGAACGGGAGATCCGCCTCCATGCGTGCCCGCCGCCGCCCGGCCTCGGCGGGCTCCCGACGACGGACGGCGATGAAGACACCCGAGGCCGCCGCCACTCCTGTCACCAGGCCTGCGGGCCCTCCGACCAGCAGGAAGAGCGCGAACCCCACGGGCAGTGCTACGGCCGCTCCCCGGCGGGACATGCTTTCGCCCTCCGGCGCGCGCGCCATCGCGCCGGCCTCCCCGCGTGTACGCGGCGACGCGATGGCGGCGAGACGCCCGGCGGCCGAAGGACGAGCGGGCCACGCCAGCACGGCCAGCGTCGTCAGAACCCCGGCCAGCACGCAGATCATCCGTCATCGCCCTTCCGCCGGCGGCATGCGTCGCCGCCTCTCCCTGCAGGAACACCCGCTCCCCTGCGCCCGACCCTGTTGCCGGTCAGCGCGGGCCGGAGCCCGGGGGCTCCTCCGCCCGCGCGACGAGCCTGTGGGTCCACCACAGGCCGGCGGCGTCCAGGGCGAGCCCGGCGACCAGGCAGGCGAGACCCGCCGGGCCGCCGAGCAGGAACGACAAGGGGTTCATGCCGAGACCCGCGGCCATCAGCAGCCCGAGCGCGGGCAGGCCCGCCAGCATCCGGGCGGTCGCCCGGGGTCCGGAAAGCTGGGCCGCCACCTCCTCGCGATGCGCCTGCGCCTCCCGCAGCGACACGCACACCCGTTCCACCAGCGCGGTCAGACCACCCCCGGCGGCCACGCTCACCCGCCAGCACGCGGCCAGCCGGACCAGCCCCTCCCCGCCTCGGGCCGGCGCGGCGGCGAGCAGAGCGGCCGCGACGTCACCGCCGTCTCTCGCGGCGGCGACAACCGGGTCGAGCGCCGCGGGGTCCGGCGGCCGCACCGACGAGACGGCCCGCGCCAGGGCGTCACCGGGGGGCCGGCCCGCCGCCAGTTCGGCCGCGAGGCCCTGGCACAGCTCCAGGGACACCGCTCGCCAGGCCGCGGCGGTCGCGCCCGGACGCGGGGGCCTGGCGAGTGCCGTCCACAACCGGCCGGGGGCCCTCGTCCCCCGCCGTGCGCCGGTGAGACGGGCCAGCCGCGCCGCCGCGGGCTCCGGCCCGGCCCACAGCCAGGCGGCGAGCGCCGTGGCGAGCACCGCGACCAGCTCCAAGGGCAGGAACCGGCCGTCAGCGGGCGGCACGTCGGCCTCCCGGCTCCGGGCAGAGGTCCCGCAGCGTGCCGAAGGACGGCCCCCGGCTCACCCGGCCCTCCGCGTCGAAGGCCAGCGCCGGCACCGCCGTCACCAGGCCGGACGGCCCACGTTCGAGGACGCAGACCTCCGCGACCCGGCGCCGGCCGCCACCTGGTTCCCGTACGAGGTGGACGACGAGGTCGAGGGCGGCGGCGATCTGGCTGTGCACCGCCTCCCGGGACAGCCCCGCCGCGCAGGCGAGCGCCTCCAGCCGGGCGGGCACGTCCGCGGCGTTGTTGGCGTGCAGCGTGCCGCAGCCTCCCTCGTGACCCGTGTTGAGCGCCGCCAGCAGGTCGACGACCTCCGATCCGCGCACCTCGCCCACGACCAGGCGGTCGGGCCGCATGCGCAGGGCCTGCCGTACGAGATCGCGCAGTCCCACGCCGCCCGCGCCCTCCAGGTTGGGCGGCCGGGCCTCCAGCCGTACGACGTGGGGGTGGGCCGGGTGGAGCTCCGCGCTGTCCTCGACCAGCAGCAGGCGCTCGTCCGGACCCGCGAGGGAGAGCATGGCGCTGAGCATGGTCGTCTTGCCGGTGCCAGTCCCTCCGGTGACCAGGAACGCCAGCCGCGCCGCCATGATCGCCCGAAGGAACGCGGCGCCCTCCTCCTCGGCGAGTTCCTCCACCGCGAACGTCCGCCGCGACGGCAGCCTGAGGGACAGGCAGGTCCCCTCGGCGGCGATCGGGGGAAGCACCGCGTGCAGCCGCACGCCACCGGCGAGCCGGGCGTCCACGTAGGGGCAGGCGTCGTCGAGACGCCGTCCGGCCGCCGCGGCCAGGCGCTGGGCGAGGCGGCGCACCTCGTCGTCCCCGGAGAACGTCACTCCCGTGCGGCGCAGGCCGTCCCCGTCGTCCACCCACACCTCTCGCGGCCCGTTGACCAGCACATCCGTGACACCCGGCTCGGCCAGCAGGACTTCGAGCGGCCCGGCGCCGATGAGATGGGCACGCAGGGTGCGCGCGACGGCGAGCACCTCGGCGTCGCCGAGCACCGCGCGTTCCGCCCGCAGGGCCGCGGCCACCTGGGCGGCAGTGGGCGCGGCGTGGGCGTGCGACAGCCGTACCCGGACGGCCTCGACCAGGTCGGCGCTCACGCCGGGCACGGTCGCCGGGCCCTCGCGGCTCATCGGCCCTCCGTCCCCGCAGGCGACCACCCGGCCCGGCCGGCGCCGAGCCCGCCCGGCAGCGAGTCGAGCAGATGCGCGCAGAAGCGCCCGAGCGGGGCGCGGCCCAGCGGCGGCGGGTCTCCCCGATCCAGGATCTCGGCCAGTCCGCGTACCTCGGGGAGCACGCCCGCGCACGGAACGGCGAGGGAGGCCGCGACGACCTGGGAGTCCAGCGATCCGGCCCGCATCACCAGGCGCAGGTCGCCCGTCCCGGGGCGCAGCAGCGTCACGGTCTGGGCGGCGGCGAGCGCTCCCCGGAGGTCGGCGGGGACGACGACGATCGTCGCCGCCGCCCTTGTCAGCGCCTCCGCCTCGCCCTCCCCCACATGGCGTGGCAGGTCCACGACGACCAGGTCGCACCCGCGCCGCGCGGCGTCGAGCACGGCGCGCATCGCCTCGCGGGGGATACGCACGGGTTCCCCGCGGTGCGCCGAAAGCACGGTGAGCTCCCCGAAGGTGGGCAGCGCCTCCTGGAGCGCGGCATAACTCACCCGGCCCTCTCGCCCGGCGACGTCGGGCCAGCGGGCGCCCAGCGCCTCCTCCTGTCCGAGGAGCACGTCGATGCCGCCGCCGAGCGGGTCCGCGTCGACGAGCAGCGTGCGGAGCCCGCGACGCGACGCCGTGAGCGCCAGGGACGCGGCGAGGACGGTGGCGCCCGCACCGCCCTTGCCGGCGGCGACGCAGACGACCGTCCCGGCCCGGGTCTCCGGCTCGGCCGCGTCGCCGAACTCCTCGACCAGAAGCCGCTCGGACTCGGGCAGCTCCAGCACGGTGCGCGCGCCCACGGCCACGCACCTGCGCCACATGTCGGGATCGCCGGCCGCCCGCGTGACGACGACCACGTTCGGCCGGGGCGGCGGGCCGGTCACGGCGAGGTCGTCCGCCAGGTCGGCCCCGACCACGACCAGCGGCGCCCGGATCCAGTACGGCCGGGCATGGGCGGCCGCCTGGGCGACGTCCAGTTCGACGCCCGCCGCGGCGGCGATGCGGAGCAGATCGTCGAGGAGTTCCTGATCGTCGGTTACGGCCAGCGGGCGTGGCATCGGCTTCTCCCTGTCGTCCGGGAGCACCACGATGCGGCAGGACCGGAACCCCGGCGGGGCGCGGACCGGGTCCTGTGGACGACGCGCCTCCTGTGGACGACGCCGCGACCATCTCGGACGCGGGGCCACGGCGGAGAGCGATGGGAGACCGATCGGAGAGCGCACGGAGACCGGCCGGAGCCGACTGGAGAAAAAAGGCGACCCCCGCCGGGGGGGATAGCGGGGGTCGCCGTGGGTCCGGCTCTGGGGGGGTAGAGCCGGGCCGTTATTCCGAAAGCTTTAAACACGAAGCCGGGGCGTGGCAAGAGGTCCGCCGCTCCGATGACACAGATGCCGCCTCTGGGGGGAGACGCACCCGTATGCTGCCTGATCGGGAGAGGTAGGTCGAGCCCGCCACCGATTTGAGTAAAATTTTTTCTCCGAGTCAGTGTTACATGTGAACACGCGCAATCGCAACGGTGCGCCAGGGGGCGCATCGCATCACGTGCCCCGCTTCGCCTCATCCTTCACAGGCGTCACAATCAGGAAAAAAGGCCCTAAAGAGGATGAAGCACCATGAAAGTCGCATACTCTCGGTAAAGCTTCCGCGCCCGGGGCTTTCCATCCCGAGGATTCGGACGTAAAAAGGGATTACGGGCCTGAGGGTCCGCGTACCGCATCGGGTACCCACGCGCGACCAGCCGCGGGAGGCGTGTCGAGACGGGCTTGACCCGCTCCGACAAATACGAGGTGCACGCTTGGTAACCCGGTGACGTGTACTTGCGACGGCGTTCCACACCAGGGACGCCGTCCGCTTTGTCGGCCGCCTGAACGCCCGAAACATCCGCGTGCCGGACACCCCCGGAACATCGGCGTGCCGGACACCCCAGAAGATGCGCGGCTCCCCCCCGGCTTCCCCCGGAAAGACGCCGGACTCCCCCGCAAAACAAAAGGGGTCACTCAGCGGGACATGGCCTCGCAGATCGCCGTCGTCTCACGCACCCCGAGCACGACGGCCGTGGCGCAGTGCCGGATCCAGGTCCCGACGCCCTCGCCCGTCCCCTTCAGGTACGACCTCAGGCCCTCCGCGTACGCGTCGCCCAGATCGGCGTGCCCCACCTCGACGGCGGCGAGCGACTTGGGATCGAGACCGAGGCCGACGAGCGTGAGCCGTTCGGCGGCGCGGGCGACCAGGCCGTCGGCGATGCCGAAGGGCCGCAGCACCACCAGTTCGGCGTGCACGATCGCGGCGAGCACGAGCGCGGGCACCGTGGACGAGCCGGTCACGAGCCCGGCCAGCGCCGACATGCGGGCCGCCGTCTCCTCCGGGCCGGGGGCCGGACCGAGACCGAGCGGATCGGCGGTCGTGGGAACCGTACGCGGCCTGCCGGGGTCGGCCGTCAGGCCCGCGGCCGCCAGCGTGTGCAGCCGCGCGAGGACCTGACGCGGGGCCGGCCGCCACGTGGCAGTCAGCCGTCCGAGCTCGGCCGACGCGCGCAGCGCGCCCTGCGCCACCGGGTCGGCCACCTCCCCCGTGCGCAGCTGCTCAAGAGGCACGTCGACGCCTTCGAGCGCGGCGGAGGCGCGGGCCCCGCGCAGCGCCGACTCGGCCGACACCTCGGGACCGCGCCGCCGCAGCACCCGGTGCCGGTAGAGCCGGTCGACGGCCTCCCGGGCCTCCTGTACGGCCTCGGGCACGCCGGGCAGCCCGGCGACGACGGCCAGCGGATCGCTCACAGCCCCCGACCATATCGGCCGGTAGGACGTCGTTCGCCGAGGAGGTGCGCCCGTTCACCGCAGACGCGCGTACGCGATCTCGGCGGGCTTCCCACCTGTCACTAAGTTTGCCGGTCATAGCCCTGTTACCACGGACAACGCGAAGCTACGGCGTGCCTGCCCGGATTACTTGTACTTGACGCCGCTCGCCTGGTGAAGTGGGACACGACATACCCCAGCTTGGCCGAGGCGGCCGAACGAGAGACAACCCGAAGACGCTGTGAAGGAGTACGGAGTGGCCACCGAGACCCCTGGTCAGGAAACCCAGGAGACGCTGTCGAACCTGCTGAGTGAGACGCGCCGGTTCGAGCCTCCCGCGGACCTGGCGTCGGCCGCCAACGTCACGGCGGACGCCTACGAGGAGGCCGCCCAGGACCGGCTCGCCTTCTGGGAACGCGCCGCCGAGCGCCTCACGTGGGCAGAGCGCTGGAACACCACGCTGGAGTGGAAGCCGCCCTTCTCCAAGTGGTTCGTCGACGGCAAGCTGAACGTCGCCTACAACTGCGTCGACCGTCACGTCGAGGCCGGCCGGGGCGACAAGGTCGCCTACCACTGGGAGGGTGAGCCGGAGGGCGACACCCGTACGATCACCTACGCCGACCTGCAGAAAGAGGTCGCCAAGGCGGCCAACGCGCTGGAGGAGCTGGGCGTGCGCAAGGGCGACCGGGTCGCCGTGTACATGCCGATGATCCCCGAACTGCCGATCGCGCTGCTGGCCTGCGCCCGGATCGGGGCGATCCACTCGGTGGTCTTCGGCGGGTTCTCCGCGTCCGCCCTGAAGAGCCGCATCGACGACGCCGACGCCAAGATCGTTATCACCGCCGACGGCGGATACCGCCGCGGCGCCCCGAGCGCGCTCAAGCCGACCGTGGACGAGGCGGTCGCCGACTGCCCCGGCGTCGAGCACGTGCTCGTCGTACGCAGGACCGGGCAGGACGTCCCGGTGAACGAGCGCGACGTCTGGTGGCACGACCTCGTCGAGCGCCAGCCCTCCGAGCACGAGCCCGTGCCGCACGACGCCGAGGACCCGCTCTACATCCTCTACACGAGCGGCACGACCGGTAAGCCCAAGGGCATCCTGCACACCACCGGCGGCTACCTCACCCAGGTCGCGTGGACCCACCACGCCGTCTTCGACCTCAAGCCCGAGACCGACATCTACTGGTGCACGGCCGACATCGGCTGGGTCACCGGGCACTCCTACATCGTGTACGGCCCGCTCGCCAACGGCGCGACCAGCGTGATCTACGAGGGCACTCCGGACACTCCACACCGGGGCCGCTTCTGGGAGATCGTGCAGAAGTACCAGGTCACGATCCTCTACACCGCCCCCACGGCGATCCGTACGTTCATGAAGTGGGGCGACGACATCCCCGCGAAGTACGACATGTCGTCCTTGCGCGTGCTCGGCTCGGTCGGCGAGCCCATCAACCCCGAGGCGTACGTCTGGTACCGCGAGCACATCGGCGCGAACCGCTGCCCGGTCGTGGACACCTGGTGGCAGACCGAGACGGGCGGCATCATGATCAGCCCGCTCCCGGGCGTCACCGCCGCCAAGCCCGGCGCGGCCATGCGCCCGCTGCCCGGCGTCGTGGCCGACGTCGTCGACGACCAGGGCGAGTCCGTGCCGAACGGCGGCGGCGGCTTCCTCGTGGTCCGCGAGCCCTGGCCGGCCATGCTCCGCACCATCTGGGGCGACGACCAGCGCTACATCGACACCTACTGGTCGCGGTTCGAGGGGATGTACTTCCCAGGCGACGGCGCCAAGCGCGACGAGGACGGCGACCTGTGGCTGCTCGGCCGGGTGGACGACGTCATGCTCGTCTCCGGGCACAACATCTCCACGACGGAGGTCGAGAGCGCGCTCGTCAGCCACCCGAAGGTGGCCGAGGCGGCCGTCGTGGGCGCCACCGACCCGGTGACCGGCCAGGCTATCGTGTCCTTCGTCATCCTGCGCGGCGGCGCGGAGGAGAGCGAGGACATCGCCTCCGAGCTGCGCGCCCACGTGGCGAAGACGCTCGGCCCGATCGCCAAGCCGCGGCAGATCCTGGTGGTGCCCGAGCTGCCGAAGACCCGCTCGGGCAAGATCATGCGCCGTCTGCTGCGCGACGTCGCCGAGAACCGGTCGCTCGGCGACGTCACCACGCTCACCGACAGTTCCGTGATGAACCTCATCGCGGAGAAGCTGCCCAGCGCCAAGAGCGACGACTGATCCGCCGGCCCGGCCCCCGGGCGGTTCGGTAATCGGGGGCCGCGGACGGATCATGGAAGGCGTGGACGGAGCCTGCGTCCACGCCTTCTCCGTCCCGACGTTCATGCGGCCCGGCTTTCCTGTGGTCCGGCTTTTCCGCGGCCCCGGCGGAGGCGATTCGCCATGGCGGGGAGACGCCGGATCGCCTTCGGCGTCATAATCCCGCCGCCTGTGGGCAGGTCCCCCGCATGCCCGCCGGGCGGGCTGAGGTTGTCCACAGGCGGGGGTCTTCCTGTTCGCGTGCGCGGACGGAGACGAGATGATGTTTGATAGTCGCAGATAGGAGATCGCTGATGCCCGAGGACGAATCGCTCGGCGCGCTGGTCGCCCAGGCGAGCCATCACATCTCGACCCTCGTACGGTCGGAGATCGAGCTGGCGAAGGCCGAGCTCAAGTTCGACGCGAAACGGGTCGGGATGGCCGCCGGGATGTTCGGCGCCGCGGCCTTCATCGGGCACCTGTGCCTGATCCTGGCCTCGTTCGCGATCGCGTACGGCCTCGTGGCGCTCGGGCTGGCCACCTGGCTCGCCTTCACCATCGTCACCGTGTTCTACCTCCTGATGGCCGGGCTGCTGGTCTTCGTCGGCTACCGCCGGCTCAAGGGGCTGGCCGGGATGAAGCGCACCATGCGGAGCCTGCGTGGCCTCGCGGGTCCCGAGGAGGCGGAGGCGCCGCTGCCGGAGACGGCCCCCGTCCCCGCCATGGCGGCCGAGACTCCCGCACCGCCGCCCTACACCGGCCCGACGGCCGGGCAGGTGGGCGCTCACCGGGAGTCCATCCGCGATGTCCACTGACGAGTCGCTGATCGAGGCCGACGGCCCCTGGACGCACCGGGTCGTATACGCGGGCGGCGTGCGGTTCCACGTGGCGGAGGCCGGAGACGGGCCGCTGGTCCTGCTGCTGCACGGGTTCCCCCAGTTCTGGTGGACCTGGCGGCACCAGCTTCCGGCGCTGGCCGAGGCCGGCTACCACGCCGTCGCCGTCGACCTGCGCGGCTACGGCGGCAGCGACAAGCCGCCGCGCGGCTACGACCTGCCCACGCTGGCCGTGGACGCGGCGGGCCTGGTGCGGGCGCTGGGCGAGACGAGCGCGATCGTGGTGGGTCACGACTGGGGCGGCCTCCTCGGCTGGACCATGAGCGTCCTCGATCCCAAGGTGGTGCGACGGCTGGTCCCGGTGTCGGCGCCGCACCCGCTGCGCATGCGCGCCGCCCTGTTCACCGATCCGCTCGGTCAGCTCAGGGCCAGCCGGTACGGCCTGGGCTTCCAGCTTCCCTTCCTCCCTGAGCGGAAGCTCACGCGGCGGAGCGGCGCCGCCGTGGGGCGGATCATCGACAGGTGGGCCGGACCGCAGTGGCCGGGCGACGGGGCGACCCGCGTCTACCGCGACGCGATGCGGATCCCGACCGTGGCGCACTGCGCCCTGGAGTACTACCGCTGGTTCGCCCGTTCGCAGATCCGCCCGGACGGCTTCCGCTACGCGCGGCAGATGCGCGCCGAGGTCGAGGCCCCAACGCTGCAGATGCACGGCGCGCTCGACCCCTGCGTCCTGCCGCGGACCGCCCAGGGGTCCGGCCGGTTCGTCGCCGCGCCGTACCGGTGGCGGCTGATCGAGGGCGCCGGGCACTTCCCGCACGAGGAACGCCCCGGCCAGTTCAACACCGAGCTGATCTCCTGGCTCGCCGACCCCGAGCCCGACCGCTGATCCCGCCCCGCCGTTCGTGCGTGCCACCCGCGGCCAAGGGCCGGGAACCCTACCCGTGATCTTGCAGAAGATAGTAGAAATGTGCCCTGAAGTGGCCCAACTTCTTGG
This sequence comes from Microbispora triticiradicis, assembly GCF_005864065.1. Lineage (NCBI taxonomy): Bacteria > Bacillati > Actinomycetota > Actinomycetes > Streptosporangiales > Streptosporangiaceae > Microbispora > Microbispora triticiradicis. The sequence continues at coordinate 378,214 of NZ_VANP01000001.1, forward strand.
TTGATCTATCGCGTCCGCCGGGAAGGTCGCTGGTCCTTCGGTCGCCGTGAACCGCCCACGCGCCCTGAGGAGAGACCATGCGTGACCGTGACGAAGCGGGACGTCCCCGCAACGCACGCCCTCGTGACGAGTACGGCAGGCCACTGCCCCGGGGGGCCGAAGGGGTTCCCCGCGTACCCGACGACTACGCCCCCGGCCCGGAGGAGGCGCTGGAGCAGGCCAGGAGCCTGCTCGCCGACGGACGGCCGTTCCACGCGCACGAGGTGCTGGAGGCCCGCTGGAAGACCGGCCCCGACGAGGAACGCGAGCTGTGGCAGGGACTGGCCCAGATCTGCGTCGGTCTCACGCACCTCCAGCGCGGCAACCTCTCCGGCGCCGCCGCCCTGCTGACCCGTGGCTCCGCCCGCCTCGGCGCTTACGGGTCCACCCGGCCCTACGGGCTCGACCTGCGGGCTCTGGCCGTACAGGCCGACGCGATCACGACCGCGATCGACGAGGGAGACGCCGGCGCCGACGCCGCGATCTCCGCGGTCCGCGCCCTCCTGACCCCGGCCGAGCCCTAGAAGCGCGGAGCTCAGTCGCAGCCCTCGGTGCTCACCGGGCCGACCGCGTGGCTGCCGTCCTGGGCGTCGGGCAGGACCTCCTCGGCCGTCATGGCGAAGCCCGTCTCCGGTGTGTCGGTCGCCGCGGCGAAGATCACGCCGAACACCTTGCCGTCCGGGCTCAGCAGCGGCCCGCCCGAGTTGCCCGGCTGCACCTTGCCCCGGATGGCGTAGACCTCGCGCTCGACCTTCCGCTTGTTGTAGATGTCGTACATCTCGGCGCGCTGCTTGACCCTGATCCGCGCGGCGAGCGGGGTGAAGCCCTGGTCCTTCGGATATCCGGCGATGATCGCGCTGTCGCCCCTTCTGGCGACCGTGTCGAAGCGCAGCGTGCCGATCTGGAGGTCGGGGACGAACAGCACCGCGATGTCGCGTTCGGGGTTGTACAGGACCACCCGGGCGTCATGCTGGTCACCGCGGTAGTCGGTCACCCGCAGTCCCTCGGTGACCCCGGCGACGACGTGGGCGTTGGTCATGATCCGCTGCCGGGAGTAGACGAATCCCGTCCCCTCGATGCGCTTGCGGCAACTCGGCGCGGTGCCCTGCACCTTGACGATCGCCCGGCGGGCCCGGACCAGGGAAGGGCTGGCGTTGATCAGGGTCTGGTCCGGCGGCGCCACATTCTGGCCGCCGATGGAGGTGATGACCTGCGGCCAGTCGGAGGTCTCCACGAAGTCCCTGAACGGCTTCTGCAGGGCCCGTACGCCGTCCGGGATGGCCTCGTCGACGGTCTGCAGCACCAGCGAGCCGTTGATCTGCTCCTTGATGAGCGCGAAGCTCATCGAGACCATGAGCGAGCCGATGAGCCAGGCGATGACCAGGACCGACAACCCGCTGGCCACCGACCCGCCGAAGGCGTCGACCATCCGGGCGGGCTCCCAGGTGACGTGGCTGCGGGCGACGGCGCCGATGGTCGAGGACGCGAACTGCCCGATGGTCGCCGCCAGGAAGACGATCACGATCGCCAGCAGCGCCCGCTCGGTGTCACCGCTCACGATCGCCCCGGCCAGCGGAGGCGCGATGAACATCCCCAGAACGGCGCCACCGACGAATCCGATGAAGCTGAAGGCCCCGATGATGAATCCCTGCCGATAGCCGGATACCGCGAAGGCCACAACCAGGCCGATCAGGATGAGATCCAGAAGATCGCCGCTCACAGCTACCACGGTATCCAGCCACGCCATTCGTCGTGCGGGCGTCCCTGGAGTCTCATCGATATCGTGACGACATGGGGGTATCGGAACGGCCACCCGCGGCTGGGGACCGCGACGACGGCGCGCGGGGCCCGGAAGACGCGAAGGACACGGCGGACGCGAAGGACACGCCTTACGAGGCCGCGGGGCGAGGCGACGACGGCGGGGAGCCCGCGCACGAGCTGATCAGGATCGCGCTCACCGACACGGACCCGGACGGGCCGGTCAGGTGGCGGGCGATCACCACGCTGCAGGCGCGGGGCGACCCGGAGACCTTCGCCCTCGCCCGGCGGCTCTGCGTGAGCGCGGACCCCGCCGAGCGGGTGCTGGGAGCCGACATCCTCGGCGAGCTCGGCCGGGACCATCCCTTGAGGGACCGCACGCTGCCCGTGCTCCGCGCGCTGGCGGCGGACGAGGACGATCCGAGGGTGCTCTACTCCGTGCTGATCGCCTTCGGTCATCTGCGCGACGGGAGAGCGCTGCCGTCCGTGATCGACCTCGCGGCGCACGAGCACCCCACCGTCAGGTACGGCGCGGCCTACGCCCTTCCGCATGTCATGGGCGATCCGCCCGACACCGCAGGACTGGCGGCACTGCGCCGCCTGGCGGCCGACGCGGACGAGGACGTCGCCGACTGGGCCGCGCTCGGCCTGTCCCTGAACGGCCTGGCGCCGAACGCCGCGCCCGCGAAGCGAAGCTCAGCCTCGCGCGGCCAGGTCGACGACCTCGGGGGGCAGGTCCTCGATCCGTGAACGGTCCCAGGGCCGCTCGAAACCGGCCGCGGTCAGCACGCCGTCGAGCACGCCGGCGGTGAAACCCCACACGAGCAGGCCCCGTACGCGGAACGCCACGGACGGGACCACTCCGCGCGGGTGACGCAGCCGCAGCCGGTTGGCGGGGTCCACCAGCTCCTCGATCGGGACCCGCTCGACGGTCTCGACCTCGTCGGGAGAGGCCGCGTGCACGGCGCACGGCGTGTGCCACCAGCCGAGCACCGGCGTCACCCGGTTGTCGCTGTGCCAGATGTAGAGCTCGGGCATGGTGCCGACGACCTCGACGCCGGCGGGGTCGAGGCCGGTCTCCTCCCGGGCCTCCCGCAGGGCCGCGCCGACCGGGCCGTCGTCGCCGGGGTCGACGCCGCCGCCGGGGAACGCGGGCTGGCCGGCGTGCACCCGGCCCTTCGAACTGCGCTGGATGAGCAGGACGTCCGGGCCCTGCGGCCCCTCGCCGAACAGCAGCAGGACCGCCGCCGAGCGACCGGCGCCGTTCGCGGGCGGCCGCAGCGCGGTGGGGACAGGGCTGTGCGCGGCCTTTGCGGCGAGCCGGGTCAGCCAGTCGGGAGCCGCGACCACCTCCACCACGACCACCTCCACATCGTCGGGGCGGCCGGGCACGCGAACATGCGCCGGCCGGGTGTGCCGTACAACCATCGGCGTGGGCGCGAACTTCCCGCCGGCCTCCCACCGCTTTCCCGACCGGCTTCCCACCGAGGACGCACCGAAGGCACCAGGACGCACCGGGGAGGCGCCGGGGACGCATCGAGGACGCACCGGGGAGGCGCCGTTCACCGGACTCCCCGCCACCGGGCCCGGAGACGTCAGGAGAACGGGCCCGCCTTCACAAGCTTGCGGGCCTCCTCCGGATCGGTGGGACCGGTGCCGTACGCCGGGCAGAGCTCGGCGAGAGGGCACGCGCCGCAGGCGGGCCTGCGGGCGTGGCAGATGCGGCGACCGTGCCAGATCAGCCGATGGGACAGCATGGTCCACTCCGGCTTCGGGATCAGCTCCCCGACCTCGTGCTCGATCTTGACGGGATCGGTCTCGGCCGTCCAGCCGAACCGCCGCGTCAGCCGCTGGAAGTGCGTGTCGACGGTGATCCCGGGCACGTCGAAGGCGTTGCCGAGCACGACGTTGGCCGTCTTGCGGCCCACGCCGGGCAGCTTGACCAGGTCGGCGAGCCTGCCGGGGACCTCTCCCTCATGGCTCTCGCAGAGGGCCTGCGCCATCCCGATGATGCTGTTGGCCTTCGCCCGGAAGAACCCGGTCGACTTGATGATCTCTTCTAGCTCCGCGCGGTCGGCGCCTGCGTAGTCGGCCGCCGTCCGGTACTTGGCGAAGAGCACCGGCGTGACCATGTTGACCCTCTTGTCGGTGCACTGCGCCGAGAGGATCGTGGCGACCAGCAACTCCAGGGGATTGCCGAAGTCCAGCTCACAGTGGGCGTCGGGGTAGGTCTCGGCCAGGATCCGGTTGATCCGCCGCGCTCGCCGCACCAGGCCCAGGCGGGTCTCGGCCTCGCGTCGGCGCCGTCGCGGGACAGCCGTGTTCACGGCCGGGTTCGTCGCCATGCCGCAAGCGTAGGCCCTCCGGCGACCGTCCACCTCCCGTCCCGCCGGGTCGACCGCCTTGTCATACATGCCGCATATGCTGCCTGTATTTGCCAATTTGTCCGTACGCAGCGCAATACACTGTGCCCGTAGGGGGACGGCCGGCCGCCCGAGCCGGTCGAGCGCGGGATGGGCGTAAGAATAGGTTTCGCGAAGATTGTCTAGTTTCGCCAGGCGCGACGCACACGACTGTGAGCCGGGGCCGGCGCTCGTACGACGCAACAGGACACCCCGTAATGCGCCGGGAAGGGTGTGGGTCACAATGGCTAGCACGGAGCCGGCGACCGAGCGCGCCCGCAGCAAGGAGGCACCGTGAGCACCGAGGAAGTACTGAGCAAGGCGCCGCTGTTCTCCGCGCTCGACCGCGAGAGCGCCGCGGCGCTGCGTACGAGCATCACCGAGGTGGAGCTGCCCAAGGGGCGCACCCTCTTCAGTGAGAACGAGACGGGCGACCGGCTCTACGTGGTGCTCGAAGGCAAGATCAAGCTGGCGCGCACGGCCCCCGACGGCCGGGAGAACCTGCTCAGCGTGCTCGGCCCGGGCGAGATGTTCGGCGAGCTGTCGCTGTTCGACCCCCGCCCCCGCACCGCCTCGGCGATCGCGCTGACCGACGTCCGCCTGGCCGGGCTCGGGCACGACGACCTCCGCCCGTGGCTGACCGGGCGGCCCGAGGTCGCCCTCCACCTGCTGCGTGCCCTCGCGCAGCGGCTGCGCCGCACCAACGACGTGCTCGCCGACCTCGTCTTCACCGACGTGCCCGGCCGGGTCGCCAAGCAGCTTCTCGACCTCGCCGACCGCTTCGGGCACAAGACCGACGACGGCATCCGGGTGCACCACGACCTCACGCAGGAGGAGCTGGCCCAGCTCGTGGGCGCCTCGCGCGAGACGGTCAACAAGGCCCTCGCCGACTTCGCCCAGCGCGGCTGGCTGCGCATCGAGGCCAAGGCCGTCGTGATCATGGACAGGGAACGGCTCTTCAACCGCTCCCGCTAAAGAGTGGTCTTGAGGTAGTCGAGCTGGGCCGCGACCGACATCTCGGCGGCCGGCCACAGCGCCGGGTCGACGTCGGCGTAGATCATCTCGACGATCTCCCGCGCGTCCCTGGCGCCCCTGCGGATCGCCTCGCGGACCTGCTCCAGCCTCATCCGGCGGTGCACGACGTACGCGTTCAGGACCCCGGCGGGATCGGGCAGGACGGGGCCGTGGCCGGGCAGCAACGCGGTGGCCTCCAGCATCTCCGCGCCCTGTCTGAGCCGGTCCAGGCTGCGCAGGTAGTCGCCGAGGTCCCCGTCGGGGGCGATCGTCGTCGTCCCCCGGCCGAGGACGGTGTCTCCGGTGAGCATCGCCCGGTCGCCGGGCAGCCAGAAGCACAGCGAGTCGAACGAGTGCCCCGGCGTGGCGACGACCCTGACCTCCACGTCGCCCGCCGTGACGACGTCGCCGTCGTCCAGGCCCTCCTCGCCCAGGCGGTGCCGGGGGTCGAGCGCCCGCACCGGAGCGCCGAGCAGGCGCGCGAGCGGGCCCGCCCCCTCGCTGTGGTCGGCGTGCCCGTGCGTGAGCAGTACGGCCGTCACCCGGCGGCCGTCCACCCGCTCGGCGACCCGCCGCAGGTGCGCCTCGTCGTCCGGCCCGGGATCGACGACCAGTACGGCGTCCGCCCCGCCGACGATCCACGTGTTGGTGCCGTCGAGGGTCATCGGCGACGGATTGGGCGCCAGCACGTTCACGGCGGTCGCCGTACCCGCGCCGTCCGGGCCCTCCGCGCCGTCCAGGGGAATGCGCAGGCCGCTCACGCGCCCGCCCTCCCCGCCTCGGGGATCTCCTCGGGGATCACCAGCACCATCCGGCCGTCCACCTCGGCGGGTGCGGGCATGATGGTCGTGATCGACCGGGAAGAGGACAACACATCGCTGATCGTCTCGAAAGCGGCGATCTCGGTCAACGTCCGCAAGGTCGGCGGCATCAGGAACGCCGTACGGTCCCGCGCGGCTGCCAGGGCGTCCCCGGGCCGCACCCACGCCACCTCGGCCGCCTCGCCGCCCACGTCACGCGTACGCTGACCGGACGGCAACGCGGCCACGAAGAAGCGGGTGTCGAACCGCCGGGTCTCCATGACCGGGGTGATCCAGTGTCCCCACGCCTTGAGCAGGTCGGACCGCAGCACCAGCCCCCGCCGGTCGAGGAACTCGGCGAACGACAGCGTGCGCGCGATCAGCGCGAGGCGGTCGGCCTCCCAGTCGTCGCCGGTGGTGTCGGTCACCACGGTCCGCGGGCCCGGCCCGGCGAGGAGCACGCCCGACTCCTCGAACGTCTCGCGTACGGCGGCGCAGACGAGGCCCCGCGCCGTGCCCTCTCCAGTCCCCAGGAGCGCACCCCACTCGGCGGGCGAGGGACCGGCCCAGGCCACGGCCTGGTCGGCGTCCCTGGGGTCGACCGACCCGCCGGGGAACACGTACGCGCCGGCCGCGAAGGCCATCGTCGCGTGCCGCCTGAGGAGATACACCTCAAGGGGGTCGTCGCGGAGCAGCACCACCGTGGCCGCGTCACGGGCCGGGACGGGAGCCAGACGGCCGGCCAGGATCTCCCGCGCCCGCTCGCCGAGATGACCCGGCAGCGGAAACCCCATGGAGCCCTCCCAACCAGAACAAGGATCGGTCCGACCGGCCCCATGCTCCCGTACGCCGTCCCGTGACCGCAATCGACGGGTCTCCGACGCGCCACCCCGCGGCGGTCAGCGGACCTCCGCGACGACCTCCACCTCCACGGCCGCGTCGAGCGGCAGGACCGCCACGCCGACCGCGCTCCGCGCGTGCCGCCCCGCCTCGCCGAACACCTCGCCGAGCAGTTCGCTCGCGCCGTTGACGACCTGCGGCTGCCCGGTGAAACCGGGAGCGCTCGCGACGAACCCGACCACCTTCACGATCCGCACGACCTGCGACAGATCGCCGACGAGGGACCGGATGGCCGCCAGCGCGTTGACGGCGCAGATCCGCGCCTGCTCCTTCGCCTCCTCGGGCGAGACCTCCGCCCCGACCTTGCCGGTGACGCTCAGCTCGCCCTTCACCAGCGGAAGCTGGCCCGAGGTGTGGACGTGGCCGCCCGTCCGTACGGCCGGCACGTACGCGGCCAGCGGAGGCACGACCTCGGGCAGCGTGATCCCGAGCTCGGCGAGGCGCTCCTCCGGAGTGGCCATCACTTGGGCCGCTTCATGTAGGCGACCAGTTGCTCCGGGTTGGGCCCCGGGATGACGGAGACGAGCTCCCACCCGTCTTCACCCCAGTTGTCCAGGATCTGCTTCGTGGCATGGGTGAGCAGCGGCACCGTGACGTATTCCCACTTGGTCATGGGCAAAGGCTATCGAGGCACAGCCTCTCCGCGCTCGGGGACGACCGGCGCGAATCGGCAGGTGAGCCTTGGGTAGCCTTCCTCACGTGGGCGAGTGGAGCAGGCACGCCGACGGGAACTACCGCGCGACGATCCGCGGAGGCGATCTCGCCGGCCGGCCGGAGGAGGCACGGTGAGTCAGCCGACCAGCAGGCGCGGCGGAGGCGGGGAGACCCGTGACACCGACTGGGACGGCGTGCGCCTGCACGTGGTGAGCGGCAAGGGCGGCACCGGGAAGACGACGGTCGCCGCGGCGCTCGCGCTGGCCCTCGCGGCGGGCGGGCGCAAGGTCCTGCTCGTCGAGGTCGAGGGACGGCAGGGCATCGCCCAGGCGTTCGATCTCCCTCCGCTGCCGTACGAGGAGCGCAAGATCGCGGTGGCGCCCGGCGGCGGGGACGTGTACGCGCTGGCCATCGATCCCGAAGAGGCCATGCTCGAATACCTGGAGATGTTCTACGGCATCAGGCGGGTGGGCAAGGCGCTGACCCGCATCGGCGTGGTCGACTTCGCCACCACGATCGCCCCCGGCCTGCGGGACGTCCTGGTGACGGGCAAGACGAGCGAGGCCGTACGGCGCCGCGACAAGCTGGGCCGGAGGGTGTACGACGCGGTCGTCATGGACGCGCCGCCGACCGGCCGCATCTCCCGCTTCCTGAACGTGACGCAGGAGGTCGCCGGGCTCGCCCGGGTCGGCCCGATCAAGAACCACGCCGACCTGGTGAGGGGCGTCCTCGCTTCTCCGGAGACGGCGGTCCATTTCGTGACGCTCCTGGAGGAGATGCCGGTCCAGGAGACGCTGGACGGCGTCGCGGAACTCCGGGAGACCGGGCTGCCGGTCGGCGGGGTGTTCGTCAACATGGTGCGCCCGGCCCTGCTGCCCGCGCGGGCGCTGAAGGCCGCCGCCGAGGGCCGGTTCGACGCCGCCGAGATCGCGCTCGGCCTGAAGGCCGCCGGGCTGGCCGACGCCTCCGCCGGCGCCTCGGCCATCGCCGAGGCGCTCGCCGAGGAGGTCGCCGAGCACGCCCTGCGGGCGGAGCTGGAGAAGCGGGAGCGCGCGGAGCTGGAGGAGGCCGGAACGCCGCGGTACGACCTGCCGCTGCTGCCCGACGGCGCCGACCTGGCCGGACTCTACGAGCTGGCCGACGCGCTGCGCGCCCAGGGCGCCGTGTGACGCCCGCCGACCGATTTCCCGCCCACCGACTGAGAGGCTGAGCTGTGACCAGGACGGCGCCCGCGCTGGACATCGACGCGATTCTGGACGACCCGGACACCCGGATCATCGTGTGCTGCGGCTCCGGCGGCGTCGGCAAGACCACGACGGCCGCGGCCCTCGGGCTGCGCGCCGCCGAGCGCGGCCGCTCCGTGGTCGTCCTGACCGTCGACCCCGCCCGGCGGCTGGCCCAGGCCATGGGCCTGACCGAGCTCGACAACACGCCCAGGCGGGTGGACGGCGCCGACGGCGGCGGGGAGGCCGGCGGCGAGCTCCACGCGATGATGCTCGACATGAAGCGGACCTTCGACGAGATCATCGAGGCGCACGCCGATCCGGAGCGGGCCGAGCAGATCCTGACGAACCCCTTCTACCAGTCCCTTTCGTCCAGCTTCTCCGGGACGCAGGAGTACATGGCGATGGAGAAGCTCGGCCAGCTCCGCCGCTCGAACGAGTGGGACCTGATCGTGGTGGACACCCCGCCCTCGCGGTCGGCGCTCGACTTCCTCGACGCGCCGGAACGGCTCGGCCGGTTCCTCGACGGGCGGCTCATCCGCATCCTCACGGCGCCCGCCAAGGCCGGCGGGCGCAGCGCGTTCAAGCTGCTCAACGCGGGCTTCGGCGTGGTCGCCGGCATCCTGACGAAGGTGATCGGGGCCCAGGTGCTCCGGGACATCCAGTTGTTCGTCACCGCGCTCGACGCCGTGTTCGGCGGATTCCGCCAACGGGCCGAGCAGACGTACCGGCTGCTCCAGGCGCCCGGCACCGCCTTCCTCGTCGTCGCCGCGCCCGAGCGTGACGCGATGCGCGAGGCGTCCTACTTCGTCGAGCGGCTCGCCGAGGAGCGCATGCCACTGGCCGGGCTGGTCGTCAACCGGGTGCACCGGTCGCCGGCGCCCTCGCTGTCCGCGGCCCGGAGCTCCGCCGCCGCCGAGGACCTGGAGGCCCGGGGCGAGCACGAGCTGACCGCGGCCGTACTGCGGCTGCACGCCGGAAGGATGCAGCTCGCCGCACGGGAGCAGCGCCAGCGGGAGCACTTCACGTCGGCCCATCCCACGGTGCCGATCGCGCAGGTGCCCGCGATGCCGGAGGACGTGCACGATCTGGCGGGACTTCGCCAGATCGGGCAGCTCCTCGCGTCGTGACGTCCGGCGCCCCTCGGGGAGGAGGCCGGCCGCCGGTCAGCCGGCGATCAACTCGTTGGTCCGCTCGTACTCCTCTTTGGCGGACTCGAGCAGGTCCCGCCAGGACTCCACATCGGGCCGGCGCCTGAGCAGCGCGCGGCGTTCCCGCTCCGTCATCCCGCCCCACACCCCGAACTCGATGCGGTTGTCCAGCGCATCGGCGAGGCATTCGGTACGGACGGGGCATCCACGGCAGATGAGTTTCGCCCGGTTCTGGGCGGCGCCTTGCACGAAGAGCGCGTCAGGATCCGCACCTCGGCAGGCGGCACGGGAGGTCCAATCCGTGATCCACATGTGCGACCCCACTCCCCTTAGGTGGTCAGTCGTTGTTTCGGCCGACGGGCGCGGGCGTCGGGCCTCCTGTATTGCAGTAGCCGCAGAGGAGAACGTACGCAACGAAACGATCGATCCGACATACCCCGGGGGGACCAAATTCGTACATGGTCAAGTCAGGCCATGTGGCCGGGAATGACTAGTCCCCCCCTCCCCGGGGTAATGCCGAGCCGTGAGGCCGATGCCTGGTGAGGCACCAAACGGACGTACCCTTGGTTCCGTGCAAGCTCACGGTAAAACACTGGCATCTCGGTCAGCCGCCGTCCTGCGCCTCGTGGGCGCCGCGGGAGTCGCGGGCGTGCTGGCGGCGGCGATTGCACTACCCGCCGTGGGCGGGGCGGGCGTTTCGGTCAAGTCCGGTATCGAGACCCTGAGCCTCAAGCCGGCCGACCTCGACGAACCGCCACTGCCCGAGAAGACCGTGCTCCTCGACGCGGACGGCAAGCCGTTCGCCCAGTTCTACTTCGAGAACCGGGAGTCGGTCCCGATGGACCGCATCGCCCCGATCATGCGGAAGGCGATCGTGGCGATCGAGGACTTCCGCTTCTACGAGCACGGCCCGCTCGACCTGGAGGGCACGACCCGCGCGCTGGTCAAGAACATCACCACGGGCGGGGTGACCCAGGGCGGTTCGTCCATCACCCAGCAGTACGTGAAGCAGGTGCTGTTCAACAAGGCGGAGACCGACGAGGAGAAGGCCGCCGCCGTGGCGCCGACCGTGGGGCGCAAGCTCAACGAGATCCGGTACGCCATGACGATGGAGCAGAAGTACAGCAAGGACGAGATCCTCAACCGGTATCTCAACATCGCCTACTTCGGCGCCAGCGCGTACGGCGTCGAGGCCGCCTCCAAGCGCTTCTTCGGCAAGCACGCGTCCGAGCTCACTCTGGCCCAGGCCGCGACGCTGGCGGGAGCCGTACAGGACCCGAACGCCACCGACCCCAACCGGGGCAAGACGTTCCGGGACCGGCTGCTGGCCCGGCGCAACGTCGTGCTCGACCGGATGGCCGAGTTGAAGATCGTCACCGAGGCCGAGCGCGACGAGGCCAAGAAGAAGAAGCTGGGGTGGAAGGACAAGGAGATCCCCGGCGGCTGCGAGGAGAGCGGCTACCCGTACTTCTGCCTGTACGTGCGCAACGAGATCCTCAACGACCCGCAGTTCGGCAAGTCCAAGAAGGCCCGGCAGGACTTCCTGGCGCGAGGCGGCCTGACGATCAGGACCACGCTCAGCTCGAAGATGCAGAAGGCCGCCGAGAAGGCGATCAAGAAGTACGTCCACCCCTCCGACAAGCCGGTCGCCTCCGAGGCGCTGGTCGAGCCGGGCACGGGCGCCATCAAGGCGATGGCCGCCAGCCGGAAGTTCGGCACCAGCAAGAAGAAGAACGAGATGTCGATCAACGTCGTGGCCGACGCGCTGCACGGCGGCGGCGCCGGCTTCCAGGCGGGATCGACGTTCAAGGTCTTCACGCTGATCACCGCGCTGAAGGAGGGCTACAAGTTCAACGACGGCCTCAACACCGGCGCGACCTTCCAGGCCAGCGGCCCCTCGGCGTTCAAGGACTGCAACGGGAACCTCGTCGGCGACCCCCGGGGCGTCCAGCACAACTCCGAGGGCGGCAGCGGCGGGTTCCTGACCCTGCAGACGGGCACCTGGAAGTCGGTCAACACCTTCTTCATGGCCCTGGAGCAGCGGGTCGGGCTCTGTGACGTCGTCAAGACCGCCAAGGACCTCGGCATCAAGCGGGCCGACGGCGGCAAGCTGCGCGAGTTCCAGACGTTCACGCTCGGCTTCAACGAGATGGACCCCGTGACCGTGGCCAGCGCCTACGCGGCCATCGGGGCGCGCGGCAAGTACTGCAAGCCCATGGCGATCACCGAGATCACCGACCGCTTCAACAAGGTGACCTCGTTCAAGCCGTCCTGCAAGCAGGCCATCGAGACCGAGGTCGCGGACGCGGTCACGCACATCCTGGCGGGCGTGTTCACCAAGGGCACCATGTCCCCCGTCGGCGGCATCGGCCGGGACGCCGCGGGCAAGACCGGCACCGGCGACCAGTCCCGCACCGTCTGGTTCGCCGGCTTCACTCCCGACCTCGCTGGCGCCGTCAGCCTCGGTGACCCGCGCGGCCCGATGCGGTACCCGCTCCCCGGCCAGGTGATGGGAGGCCGGACGTACGGCTCGGTCTTCGGCGCCACCATCCCGGGACCGATCTGGAAGGCGACGTTCCTGTCGGCGCTCAAGGGCGTGGATCCGTCGTCGTTCACCAATCCGGACATGTCGCGGTTCGGCGGCTGCGCCCACCAGTGCGCGCCCCCGCCCAAGCCCAAGTCGGAGCCCGGCGGCCATGGCGGTGGTCCCGGCGGTGACGGCGGGCGCGGCGGCGGCAACGGCCGCGGGCCGGACCGGCCGTTCGGCAACCAGCCGTTCGACCCCTTCAACTGAGGTCTTCGACCGGCTTCCCTTCCCATGGGCCGCTCCTCTCCAGAGGGGCGGCCCATCGGCGTACGGGGACTCTCCGGTCTCCCGGGCGCTCAGGCGGAGGCCGCCCGGCCCGGTGTCGCGGAGGTCAGGCGGAGAGACGGGCGCGTACGGCCTGGGCGACGCGGCCGCCCTCGGCCCGGCCCGCGACCTTCGGGTTCAGGACCTTCATGACCTGGCCCATCGCCTTGGGGCCCTGTGCCCCGCTCTCCGCGATCGCCTCGTCGACGAGCGCGTTCAGCTCGTCGTCGCTGAGCTGGGCGGGGAGGTACTCCTCCAGCACCGCCTGCTCGTCCAGCTCCGCCTGCGCCTGCTCGGCCCGGCCGGCGCCCGCGAACGCCTCGGAGGCCTCGCGGCGCTTCTTGGCCTCACGGGTCAGGATCTTGACCACCTCGTCGTCGCTGAGCTCGCGGGCCTCCTTGCCGGCGACCTCCTCGACGTTCACGGCCGCCAGCGCCATCCGGATCGTCCGGAGGCGCACCTCGTCACGAGCCTTCATCGAGGCCGCGAGGTCGGCCTTCAGCTTGTCCTTCAACGCACTCATGCGTCCCATCTTGCCGTGCCGGGGGCCCGGTCTTCGCCAGGTTATGCGGGAGGCGGCGCGAAGGTCGGGCATCATGGCTGTGTGAGGAAAGCCGCCGCGATTCCCCTGTCAGTGCTCGGCCTCGGCGTCGCCGGTGCCGGTTACGCCGCCGTGATCGAGCGGAACTGGTTCCGGCTGCGCCGGTTCGACGTCCCCGTTCTCGCTCCCGGGCAGCGGCCGGTCCGGATCCTGCAGATCTCCGATCTGCATCTCACCCCCCGCCGCGACCGGCTGATCAAGTGGGTGCGGTCGCTGGCGTCGCTCAACCCCGACCTCGTCGTGAACACCGGCGACACGCTGGCGCACCCCGATGCGGTCGAGGCGTACATGCGTGCCGTGGATCCGCTGCTCGACCGGCCGGGCCTGTTCGTCTACGGCTCCAACGACCTCTATGCCCCCCGGCCGAAGAACCCCGTCCGCTACCTCTGGCGTACGTCGAAGGGCGACTCCCGGCAGCACGTGCCGAACCTGCCCTGGGAGGAGCTCGGCGCCGCGATGCGGGAGGCCGGCTGGCTGGACATGAACAACACGACGGCCCGCCTGAAGGTGGCCGACCTCGACGTCCACGTGGGCGGGATCCACGACTCCCACATCGACAGGGACCGCTACGACGACATCGCCGGCCCGGCTCCCGCCGACGCCGACCTCCGGCTGGGCGTCATGCACTCGCCCGAGCCGCGCAACATGTCGCGCTTCGCCGACGACGGATACCAGCTGCTCCTGGCCGGCCACACCCACGGCGGCCAGCTCTGCATCCCGTTCTACGGCGCCCTGGTCACCAACTGCGGCATCGACCGCGCCCGGGTCAAGGGGCTGAGCAGGCACGAGAGCTCCTGGCTGCACGTCTCGGCCGGCCTCGGCACCTCCCCGTACGCGCCCGCGCGTTTCGCCTGCCCGCCCGAGGCGACCCTCCTGACCCTCGTCCCGCGCCGGCCGGTCGCGTCCGATGGCACAAGCGGCCGCAAAGTCCGCTAGACTTGCCGAGGCGCTGGACGAAAAGTCCAAGCGACCGGGGTGTAGCGCAGCTTGGCAGCGCGCTTCGTTCGGGACGAAGAGGCCGTGGGTTCAAATCCCGCCACCCCGACCATGCAGTACCAGCTGAGAGGCCGGTTCCGAAGATCGGAACCGGCCTTCTGCGTTGCTGAGTGACTGCCTCTCCACGCGGAGCAGAGTGGCATCGTGTCCTTCTGGGGGGCCGACGAGGTTGAGCTCGCCGGCCCGCCATCTGCCTCCTACCGCACCGTCAGCTTCTGGTAGTCGGCGGCGTGAGGCCGGTAGGTCGGGTTGCCGGAGTAGGCGACGTGGACCGTGTAGTTCCCGCGCTGCAGATCGGCGGTCCGCAGTGTGAGGTCGTGCGACTCGAACACCTCGATGTACTGGGTGTCGTTGATGGCCCGGTGATCGGTGTCGATTGTTCCGGTCACCGGGTCTTCATGCGACATAGATCTATGGGGACGGGGCCGACCGGTACGCGACCGGCCCCGGTTCAGTAGCGGGAATGCGCCGTGGCCGGTCGGGTTAGGCGCAGTTGATGGCGGTGTAGGAGGGGTTGTAGGTCGAGGTGACCTGCCGGCCATCGATCGTCGCGGTCGCCGTCACGGTCGCACTGCCCGTGGCGATCTGCCCGGCCCTGGCGCTGAAGGACTGGTAAGCCTGCTTGCCTTGGGCGACGTTGGCCACTGCCTTCGAACCGTAGGGGGTGGTCAGCGTCACGTTCGCCGGCACGGCGGCGTCGTTGACCGCGGTCACGGCCACGTACGCCGTGGTGCCCACGCAGCGGGCGGTGGCGGTCACGGTCAGCGCGAGCTCCGGAGCGACCGGCACCGTGAACGACGCCGTGCCTTCCGACGCCTTCAGGTAGTCGATGCCGAGGTACTCGGCCTTGACCGTCCGGGTACCCGCGGGCAGACCCTCCGGCAGCGTGACCGTGGCCGCGCCGTCCTCCAGGTAGGCGAGCTTCGACCACGAGCCGATGCTGAACCGCACCTGACCGCCGGTCTCGAACCCGTCGGCCGCCTTCACCGTGGCGGTGGCCGTGGTCGTCTGGGCCCCGCTCGCGTACGGCTTGACAGCCACCTCCGTGGTGGTCGCGACGTCGCTGTTCGGGATCTTGCGGATGTCGTTCCACTCGCGGAGGGTGATCGGGATCACGGTGCCGTGACGCGGACGGACGACGCCCGCGTTGGTCATCGTGATCGCCTTGGCGTTCCAGGTCGGAGCCTCGATGTTCTCGTGGCACGCGGCCTGGTAGCCACCACCGTTCGTGTACCGGTCACCCCAGAGGTAGAACTGGCCGGGGCAGGAGGTGTCACCAGGGTTGGCCTTGAAGATGATCGGCCCCTCGTACCCCTGGTCGGCGACCCACGTCGTGCGCCCCAGAGCCGGAGCGAGCAACTTCCAGTTGTTGATGTTGCTGTCCAGGAAGTCGGTGTGCTTCTCCGAGAAGATGTCCGAGCCCTGGTTGCCGGCCTCGTTCTTGGTCACGCGGTAGTAGTAGTCACCGACCCGGATCGCGGTCGTGTCGATCCGCGACAGAGGGGCCGGGTTCTGCCAGACCTTGGGAGCCGAGAACGTCTGGAAGTCGCGCGTCGTGGTGTACCACATCTGCGCGTTCCCCTGACCGGTGCGGTTCACGGGGTCGTTCCACAGCGACTGTGCCCAGAACACGGCGTAGGCGCCGATCTCCTCGACCCACAGCGACTCGGGTGCGAAGGCGTTGCCCGCGTTGTCGGGCGCGACTTTCACGTGCCGCTGAGGAGTCCAGTGCACGAGGTCGTGCGACTCGAACACCTCGATGTACTGGGTGTCGTTGATGGCGTAACCGCCCTGGTCGTACCAGTTGAGGTCGGTGGCGATCATGTAGAACGTGTCGCCGTCGGGTGAGCGGACGATGTGCGGGTCACGAAGGCCCTGGTCGCCCAGCTGGGAGATGAGCGACGGCCGGCCTCCGGTCAGCCCGGTCCAGTCCAGAGCGGTGTTCCCGTTGGACGTCGCGAACATGATCTGCTCGCCGTCGGCGATCCCCTCGCCCTTGAAGTACCCCAGGAAGTACCGCTCGCGCTCCTCGGAACGGGGCATGGCGGTGATGGTCACCGGGAACGACTTCGTCTGCGAGGCCGACCCCTTGGTGATGGTCGCCGTCAGTACGGCGTCGGCGTCCGCACGGCCGAAGGCCGGGCGGGTCACCTCACCCTTCGGGGTGACGAGGTCGGTGGTTGACTTCCAGGTGATCGTGGATCCGAACTCACCGGTGGCGGGAAGGTCGAGGTTTCCGCGTACGTCGTCGGTGTCGTGCAGGGCCAGGTCGAACGTGTCACGGCCGACCGCCTGCGCGTCGTCGAACTCGGCCTTCACCACAACGGGGATCTCCCGTGTGGTGACCTCCTGGGCGCCCTTACGGACAGTCGCCGTGAGCGTGGCCGTCGCGTCGGGCTGCCCCTTCGCGGGCCGGGTGATCCTGCCGGTGACCGCGACCTTGCGTGCGCTGGGGAGGGCCGGCGGGGTGTAGACCTGGACGACCGACGGGTCCGAACTCGTCCACGTGATGGTCGAGCCCGCCACGGAGCCCACCTTGGGCAGAACGATGTCGCGTACGATCGCACTGGTCAGGCCGAGGTCGATGGCTTCGGCGTCGGCGTGAACGCCGGTGGAGACGGTCCTTTTCGCCAGGGCGAGTGTCTCGTCGACGCTCACTGCCCGGTCGTAGACCCGGAAGTCCCGGAGCGTTCCGCGGAACGAGTAGTGGCTCGACGTCTGCGAGCGAGCGAGGAAGTTGCAGTTGGTCCCCGCGGCGTTCACCGACGGCGGCGTGGTCAGGTTCGTGGACGTCGCGTGCAGCACACCGTCGAGGTAGAGCCTGCCGGTCCAGCTCGTGCCGTTCGCGTTCAGCGACTGGGTGTAGGTGACGTGTGTCCAGGCTCCCTCGGTCATCCGGACGCGGTTCTGCTGGAGGTTCGCCGAACCCACCGCGACGCGGAACCGCTGGGTGTTCGACGCGAAGATGGAGCCCTGGGCGCCGGTGTCGACGTCGCACGAGCCGGACTTCGCGCCGAAGCCCCACATCTGGTGCTCGCCGACGTTCGCCGGGTCGATCCACACGTCATAGTCGACGGTGAGGTTCGACATGCCGGCGGTGAGGTTGTTCGGCAGCTTCACATACGCACCGTCGAGGGCGCTCTCGTAGGAGTCGGGGTTGAACCTGACTCCATCGCCGGTCAACGTCGCCTTTCCCGGATTCACGAGCGTGGCGTTCGCCGCCGAGCCCGCGCTACCCGAGTTGACCAGCGTCGTTCCACTGGTCTCGTTGAGGGCGAAGTGGTGCACCAGACCCTCGTTGAGCTCCTCCTCGGCGGCGTGCGAGGGCGTCGCCGCGAACGAGACCGAGAGAAGCGCACCCAGTACCAGGCCCGCGACACCTCTGCCCTTGCGACTCAGCCTGTGACGTGACCTTTGCTGTCGCACTCTCAATTGGTCCTCCTTGATCCGGTCACTGTGATCAGGCCTCGTTGAGCGCTCCGACGAGACGAGGGCAGCACAGACAAAGTTCACCTCGCTGTGAGACATGGGGGGACGGCGTGAACTGGGGGGAGACTGGGCTATATGTCGCAGGTGTCCGGGTCTTGGATGCAGACATTAACCTCCAGCCCCAGCGAAAGATAGCCTCACCATAAGTAAGCTTTGTCAGTGAACCGATGAAAGCTAGGCATGACCTGGATAAAGACCTCATTCCTGGGTGACTACGGCTGCGGAGGGTACGGACTTTCCACCCGAGGTCACTCCGAGTGGAACCACCCGGGCTGCTCGACTCGGTTTCGGGCGGAGAGAGCCGTACCTTGGTGATCTGCGCGGAGGCGGGACCAGAGAAGGGGCCAGCATGAGCAACCGGGGCCAGGAGGTCGCCGTAATCACCGGCTTGACCGTCCAGGGAGACATCTCCGGCCGTGCCACCGCCGAACGGGTCATCGCGGCCGGCGTGCTCCACGTGGAGACCGCCCTCTCCGTCACCAGCGGCCGGAGCGCAGGGCGCCGACTCCTGTGAACGAGGCACTGACCGCCCTCGGGGTGAGCGCTCCCGTCCTGGCCGCGCCGATGGCCGGCGGCCCGGGCACGCCCGCCCTGGTCGTCGCGGCGGCGCGCGCGGGCGGCCTGGGCTTCCTGGCCGGCGGGTACAAGGACGCCGGCGCGCTGGGCGAGCAGATCGACCAGGTACGCGCCGGTGAGGTCCCGTTCGGGGTGAACCTCTTCGCGCCCAACCCGCTGCCGGTCGATCCGGCGGAGTTCCGGCGCTACGCCCGCACGATCGCCCCCGAAGGCCAGGCGTACGGCCTCGACCTCCTCGCCGCGGAGGCCGTCGAGGACGACGACCACTGGTCCGACAAGATCGAGCTGTTGCTGTCCCGACCGGTTCCGGTGGTCAGCTTCACCTTCGCCGTTCCGCACCCGGCGGTCGTCAGGGCACTGCGCGCCGCCGGCACGCTCGTCGTCCAGACCGTCACCTCACCCGCGGAGGCGCTTCAGGCCGCGGAGGCCGGGGCCGACATGCTGGTCGTTCAGGCCTCGGCCGCGGGCGGCCACTCGGGCACGTTCACGCCCCGGCGGACCCCCGCCGACGTGCCGCTCCCCCGGTTGCTGGGCGAGGTGGCGGGCCGCGTGTCCCTGCCCCTCATCGGCGCGGGCGGGCTGGCCACCCCCGCCGACGTGGTCCGGGCGCTGGGGGCCGGCGCCGCGGCGGCCATGGTCGGCACCGTTCTGCTGCTTGCCGACGAGTCCGGGACGTCGCTCCCCCACAAGGACGCGCTGGCGGGCGCGGCGGACCGGGGAACGGTGGTCACCAGAGCCTTCACCGGCAGGCCGGCACGGGCCCTGCGCAACCGCTTCACCGACCGCTACGGCGATCTAGCGCCCTTCGGCTATCCCGCGCTGCACCACCTGACCGGCCCCATGCGCCGGGCCGCGGCAGCCGCCCGGGATCCGGAGCGGATCAACCTGTGGGCCGGCACCGGCCACCACCACGCCACTCCCGAACCCGCCGCCCGGATCCTGCGACGGCTCGCATCCCGCCTCTGAGGAATCAGGGCGTCGGGCAGGGCGACGACGTCACTCCGCCGCGTGCGCGGAGCACCTCGCGGCCGCGCCGCGACTCGGGGAAACGATCGAGCATGGCACGCAGTCCGGCCGCGTGGATGTTCGCGCCGAACGGCTCCGTGCCCGGCTCCGTGCGGACGCCCTCGGCGAGCGGGCCGGCGATCACGGGGTCGAAGCCGAGCGCGTCCACGATCGAGGCGACGACCTCGACGTCCTCCGGATCGTCGCCGGCGACGGCGATCGCGCGGCGGCCGGGAGCGCCGGCGGGACGGGCGCTCTCCTCCAGGTCGTGGTAGCCCATGTGGTTGAAGGCCTTGACGACCCGCGCGTGCGGCAGGAACGCCTGGACGATCTCGCTGGAGGACGTGCGCGGGTCGGTGAGGTCGTCCCGGGCCCCGTCCACGTCCTGCCAGTAGTTCATCGCGTCGAGCACCAGCCTGCCCCGCAGCGCTTCGGCGGGGACGTCGCGATGCTTGCCGAGTGGCAGGGCCAGCACCACGGCATCCGCCTCGGATGCGGCCTCCACCGCGGTCACCGCGGCCGCGCCGGGCGTGACGACCTCGACGGTGAGGGAGATCCGTGCGGCCTCCCCGGAGCCCGCTATCAGGACGCGGTAGCCGGCCGCCACGGCGAGGCGGGCCAGGACGGTGCCGAGCTTGCCCGCGCCGAGGATGCCGATGGTGCGGACATCGCCTGGTTTCATGGTCGCTCCAAGTCGCCGATGGGTCACGCGTGGACCGTGCCGGCTGCGAGCAGCTCGCGTACGCGCGGGGCGACCTCTCGGCCCAGCAGCTCGATCGTGCGAGCACGGGCGTCGCGAGGAAGGTGCATGATGTCGTACTTGAGATCGAAACGGCTCAGGCAGAGATCGTGGGCCACCCTGACGATCTTGCGGGCAACCGTCTCAGGCGATCCCACGAAGAGCGCCCCGTCCTCGACCTCGGCTTCGTACCGCTCCCGATCGGGGGCGTAGAAGCCGCGCTCGGCGGCGAGATCCTCGACGACGGGCTGCCAGTACCGCCACCACGTCTCGACGGCCTCCTCGTCGGTGTCGGCGACGAGGCCGAGCGAGTGCTGGCCGATCGGCAACGCGGGACGACCGAAGCGCTGGAGCGCTGTGAGGTACAACTGGACGTTCCTGGCGAAGCGCTGGGGCCGTCCGCCGATGACGGCCATCATGAGCGGCAGGCCGTGACGGGCTGCGCGCACCACGGAATCCGGGCTGCCGCCGACGCCGATCCAGGTGGGGATGCCGCCCGGCCGCATCCGGGGATGCAGTCGCTGCCCGGTGAGCGGCGGACGCACCGTCCCGGACCAGGTCACCCGCTCCTCGCGTTCGAGCCGCAGGAAGAGGTCGAGTTTCTCCTCGAACAGCCGCTCGTAGTCGGCCAGGTCGTAGCCGAACAGCGCGAACGACTCCGTCGCGGAGGCACGGCCCAGCACGATCCGGGCCCGGCCGCCGGACACCGCGTCGAGAGTGGAGAACTCCTGGTACAGCCGGACCGGGTCGTTCGTGCTCAACACGGTCACGGAGGTGCCGAGCCCGATTCGCCGGGTGGCCGTGGCGATCGCGGCGAGCAGCACCGGGGTCGCGGAGTCGTTGTGTCCCTCCCGGTAATGCTCTCCCACGCTGAAGACGTCCAGCCCCACCGCCTCGGCCAGCCGGGCCTCCTCCACGAGCAGGCGTACGGTCTCGGCGTCGTCGAGCACGCGCCCGCCGTCCGTCGCCACCTCCCCGAACGAGTTGAGCCCCAGCTCGAAACGTGGGTGTTCGGTCCTACCGACGGACATGGTGCCAGACATACCGATCAACTCCCGTACGTGCGCCGACGGCCTGGAACAGGCCGCCTCAGCGACTCCGCATACCTGGGTACACGCCGGCGATCGGTAACTTCAATTGAACCGTGGTCACATGAAGTGGACCGACGAGGTCTCAGTCGAGATCGTCGACATCGAGGCCGGCCGCCTGGTCGAAGGCGCGGCGGTTGGCGCGGATCGCGTCCTGGTTGTCGGCCGCCCACCGGGTGAGCGCCAGGACGGGCTCGGACAGGGTGCGTCCGAACGGGGTGACCTCGTACTCGACCCGGGGCGGGATCTCCGGATAGATCAGGCGCTTGACGAGCCCGTCACGCTCCAGGCCGCGCAAGGTCAGCGTCAGCATGCGGCGGGAGATGCCGGGCGCCGTCCGCAGCAGCTCGGTGAAGCGCATCGGCCCCTTGTCGAGCAGCCCGATGAGGATCAGGCTCCACTTGTCACCGACCCGGTCCAGCACGGATCGGAGCACGTCCGGGTCGTGTTCGAGGCACGCCCTGCCCAGCGAACGCAGCACCCTGTCCGCCTCGGTCTGGTGTGACATGGGTTCCCGCCTGCTCCGTCACCCGAAAGTGACCAGGTCATGTTGCTGTTACCGGTTGCCGAAGAGTACATCGGCGACAGAAGCAACCTCCGGAGGAGGCGCGTCATGCCCGTCGCCCCACCTCGGCCGCCGACATCGGTCACGAATCGAGAAGCGCCGGACCCGGAGCCGCTCGTAGCGTGAGCTTCATGAGCACGACCCCTGAAGCGCGAAGGAGCAAAGGCATGAAGGCGCACGTCAGCTCGATCCTCCTCGGTGTCCGTGACATGGACCAGGCCAAGAGGTTCTACACCGAGGGTCTCGGCTGGAAGATCAAGAACGACTACGGCGTCTCGGTGTTCTTCGAGTCGGACGGAGCTTCGCCGGTCGGCTTCTACGGCCGCGACGGCCTGGCCGACATGGTGGGAACGAGCCGGGACGGCAGCGGCTTCGGCGGGCTCGTCCTCACCTACGTCGTCCGCAGTGAGGCGCGGGTCGACGAGATCATGGCAGAGGCCGAGAAGGCCGGCGCCACGATCCTCAAGGCCGCCGGCGCGCTGCCGTGGGGCGGGTACGGCGGCACCTTCGCCGACCCGGAGGGCTACATCTGGAGCCTCGGTTACAGCGCCCAGGGACAGGACCAGCCCTACGCGGAGTGACCCCGGCGCGCGGCTCCCAGACGCCCTCGGGGGCGGCGCCGGCCGGGCCTGGGCGCCGGAACAGACTGAGGCGGGCTCGGCGTCGTGCCGAGCCCGCCTGTCTCGGGTCCGCCCGGTCCTGGGGTTCAGCCGTCAGGACGTCCGGGTGGAACCTGTGTCATGCCTCAGCGCTGCAGGGTCAGCAGGCCCGGGCGGTAGGGCAGGAGACCGTAGTCGACACCGTCGGAGCTGGGGCTGCGGCCCTGGTAGAGCAGCTGCAGGTTGCAGGGGTCGACCGTCTTGGTCTGGTCGGGGTTGTTGCGGACCAGGTCACCGTGGCTGATGTCGTTGGTCCACGTGGCACCGCTGTTGGCCTTGCCGGCGAACGGGTTGCTCTCGGTCGCGGCGTTCGGCGTCCACGACCCGCTCAGGCTGTCGGCCGTGAAGGAGCGGAAGTAGCGGCCCCGCGAGCCGATCGCCTCGACGAGCATGAGGTACTTGTTCTGGTTCTGCAGCTTGTAGACCTCGACCGCCTCGAACAGGTTGTTGGTCGAGTCGCTCATGATCTGCGTGTAGTTCGAGCCGAAGCTGCCCGGGAAGTTCCCGATCGGCATGCTCTGCCGGTAGATCTTGCCGTTGTCCCCGGCGAAGAACAGGTACATGTTCTGGCCGTCACCGATCAGCGTCTGGTCGATCGGGCCGGTGCCCGAACCGGAGATGCTCGCGGTGGACAGCGTCTGCTGCGCCGACCAGCCGTTGGGGTTGGTCGGGTCGCTGGAGGTGCGGTAGGAGAACGCGGTCCCGCCCCACTGGTAGGCCAGCACCCAGACGTTCTTGGGCGCGAAGTAGAACAGCGTGGGCGCCACGGTGCCCGAGTTCATCTTGGTCTGGGTGGCCGAGGCCATGTCCGACCAGTTCGTGAACGTGCTGAAGCCCATCGAACCCCAGCTCGACCCGTTGTCGTGCGTGGTGGCGTAGACCAGGTGCTTGCCGTTGTAGACGACGTTGGTGAAGTCCTTCAGCGAGACCCACCCGGACTTCGGCTGCGCCAGCGCACCCGTCGAGGTCCAGCGGTACGACGACGGAAGCGGGCACGTGCCGGTCGGCGTCACCGACGGAGACGGAGACGGCGACGCGGACGGCGACTGGGACGGCGACTGGGACGGCGTCGAGCTGGGCGACTGCGTCGGGGTGGAGCTGGGAGTGGCGCTGGGCGTGCCCGGGTTGCCGGTGCAGGCCACACCGTTCAGGGAGAACGAGGCGGGCACCGGGTTGCTGCCGTTGTACGAGCCGTTGAACCCGAAGTTGGTGTTGCCGCCCGAGGGAATGGAGCCGTTGTAGGACACGTTGGTGGCGGTCACCGACGAGCCGGACTGACTGTTGGTGGCGTTCCACATCTGGGTGATCTGCTGGCCGGCGTCGAAGGACCAGGTCAGCCGCCAGCCGTTGATCGCGTCACCGAGGTTGTTGATGGTGACGCTGGCGTTGAAGCCGCCCGGCCAGCTCGAACTGATGACGTAGTCGACCCGGCAGGCCACGGCAGCCTGGGCGGGCTGGGTGGCCAGCAGGCCGGCTCCGCCGCCCAGCAGGGCCGTGACGGCGCCGATCGCGAGACCGCGGCGCGAGGCGGTCGTGCCGGCGGAGAGGCGCGATGACCGCGCTCGCCAGGGCAGATGCATTCGAATTCTCCTTGTGATCATTTATAGCCGCCGTCAGGGGCTGGTGCAGGTAGCGGTCGGGGTGGCCGCCGTGCCGTTGGCGGTGAAGCCGAAGGTGGTGGAGCCGCCGGCGGCGATGGAGCCGTTGTAGGTCTCGTTGCGGACGGTCACCGAGGAACCGGACGTGCTCTGCCGGCCGTTCCAGAGGCTGCTGATGCTCTGCCCGCCGGGCCAGGTCCACTTCACGGTCCAGCCGTTGACCGCCGAGCTGCCCGCCTGCACCGTCACCTCGGACTGGAAGCCGCCGCCCCAGCTGTTGATCGTCTTGATCGTCGCCGAGCATCCGCCGGGAACCGGGGACGTCGACGGCGAGGCCGACGGGCTCGCGCTGGGGCTCTGCGAAGGACTCGCGCTGGGGCTGACCGGCGGGGTGGGCGAGATGGTGGGACCGGAGTTCAGGGCGTTGAGGACCGCGTCGTAGGCGGGCTTCTTGTTGTTGCCGCTGAACAGCAGCGGGGTGTCACCGGACCGCCAGGAGTCCTGGTCGCGCACGCCCCACGTGGTGATGCCGTTGCAGCGGGGCACGGCGAGGCAGTCGTTGGTCACGGCCGCGTAGGTCGTGGGCGAGGCGCCCTGGATGTCCAGCTCGGTGATCTGCACGTCCACGCCCAGCGCGGCGAAGTTCTGCAGCGTGGTGCGGAAGTTGCTGTTGTACGGGCTGCCGCTGTTGAAGTGCGACTGGAAGCCGACGCAGTCGATCGGCACGCCGCGCTGCTTGAAGTCCTTGACCATGTTGTAGACGCCCTGCGTCTTGGCCCAGGTCCAGTTCTCGATGTTGTAGTCGTTGTAGCAGAGCTTGGCGGCCGGGTCGGCGTTCCGCGCGGTGCGGAAGGCCACCTCGATCCAGTCGTTGCCGGTGCGCTGCAGGTTGGAGTCACGCCGGCCACCGGAGTTGCCGTCGGCGAACGCCTCGTTGACCACGTCCCAGGCGTAGATCTTGCCCTTGTAGTGGGCCATCACGCCGTTGATGTGGTCGATCATCGCCTGCCGCAGGCTGCTGCCCGACAACTGCTGCATCCAGCCCGGCTGCTGGGCGTACCAGGCCAGCGTGTGGCCACGCACCCGCTTGCCGTTCTGCACGGCCCAGTTGTAGACCCGGTCGCCGCTGGAGAAGTTGAACTGGCCCCGGTTGGGCTCGGTGGCGTCCGGCTTCATCTCGTTCTCGGGCGTCACCATGTTGAACTCGCGGTTCGCGATCGTGGTGTAGTTCGAGTCGCCGAGCCGGCCTGCGGCGATGGCGGTGCCGAAGTACCGCCCGCTCTGCGCGGCGGCCGCGCCGAGCGTACTCGCCGCCGCACCCGCCGGCGTGGTCGACACCGCCACCGCGGCGACCACGCCGAGTACGCCGACGGCCGCGGCCATCAGAACCCGCGGGCTTCTGGAAGGCCGCGACGGAAGTAAGGCTTTGCTGCCCATGAGGGAGTGCTCCAGACTGAATCACGGGAAAAGCGGACAACGGGGGTCTCACCCACGCGATCGACGCCGCGTCCCGTGATCAGGGAACGCACACCACTGGGGCGTCGCGAAGGGCGGTCCTCACCGCTCACCACCACAGGGCAGGAGGAAGCCGCCTCGGGACACAGTTTGGAAACCACTCCGAAATGTGTCAAGCCCCGCAAGAAAGTTTCAGAGCGACGCTCTCGCCGTCACGGGCGGCGCCCGCTGATAACGCCTGATGAGGCGCACACCCGCCCGCGACCCTCCCGCAGGCGTGCGGGGCCGTCCTTGACGCCTCCTCTTCGTCTCGTATTGGCTCCGATCTGCCACCACCACCGTCTGACAGAGAAGGAACCGCGACAGGGAAAGCGTGTGAGCGCTAACAGCCGAACCGGGTCCGTCACCCGGCGGCCGGCGCGGGGCGGTCCGGGGGACAGACACCACGTCCCTGGAGCCGCCCTCCCGGACAGTCACCGATGAGGAGGTTCACGACCGCAGAGACGAACGTCCAGGACGCTCGCCTTCGTCGCGTCGTGCCGGCACCGGCGCAGCCGCGGGCCGTCCGCCCCTTCTCGGCGGCGTCCGGTTCCCCCTCGCCGCACCCGCCTGCATCACACAAAAGCCTTGAAACCTGACGAAAAGGATCTTAATCTCGATCCGGTCGACACAGGAGTTCTGTGCCGTCTCACGGGACAGTCGCTCAGGCCCTCGTGCACCTGGTGTCATGCATCGGAGGTACGGTGACACCGCACTCGACCCCGGCGATCGAGCACCACGGTCACCGAGCACGCGGTCTGGTGGCTGTGGCCCAACACCTGCCTGCTGCGCTACCCCGGCCGCGGGAACTTCATGGTCCTGCAGATCATCCCCGACGGTCCGGAACGCACGCGCGAGATCTGGGACTTCTACCTGGAGACCGCGGAGCCGAACGAGGCCGAGCGGGACAGCATCCGGTACATCGACGAGGTGCTCCAGGTGGAGGACATCGCCCTGGTGGAGAGCGTCCAGCGCGGGATGCGCACCCCCGCGTTCACCCAGGGGAAGATCGTCTTCGACCCCGACGGGTCCGGGTTGTCGGAGCACGCGGTCCATCACTTCCACGGCCTCGTCCTCGACGCGTACCGACGCGAACTCGGACGAGACCGCTCGTGACGAGGTGACACGGTCACAGTGAGCGTCTCGCCCCGGCCGGCGCACGGTGGTGCGGCCGCGCCGGCGCCGTCGAGGTGCACGGCCCGGAGGCGGCGCGCCGCGCCCTGCCCTGGTGGTTCAGGTTGTCCACGTTCGCCCAGGTCCCCCGCCCCACCGGCTGTACCGGGCCTCATGCCGGGTAGGCGTGCGTCTCCGTGGCCTTGACGGCGGCCCAGACCTCCTGGCCGGGGACGAGGTCCAGGTCGGCCGCGGCGGACGGCGTGACGTCGGCGGCGAGCGGGATCGGGCCGTCGAGGTGGACGCGGACGTTGTCGCCGTGCCGCTCGATACCGTCGATCACTGCCTTCCACAGGTTCCGGGGGCTGCCGTCGGGGCGGGTCCGGTAGAGGGCGACGGCGGACGGCGGAAAGGCGACGAAGGCCGGGCCCTTCAGGCGTTCGGCGCTGCTCAGGCGGACGTCGCCCACGGTGACGTGGGTCCCGTCGGCCTCGCCGCGGTAGAGGTTGAGGCCGACGAGGCGGGCCACGTAGTCCGTACGCGGACGGCGGGCGATCTCGGCGGGGGCGCCGGTCTGCACGACGGCGCCGTTCTCGACGACCACAAGCCGGTCCGCCAGGACCATCGCGTCGAGCGGGTCGTGGGTGACCAGGATCGTCGCGCCGTCGAAACCGGCCAGGTGACGGCGCAGCTCCGACCGGATCTCCAGCCGGGTGTGCGCGTCGAGCGCCGCCAGCGGCTCGTCCAGCAGCAAAAGGCGGGGCCGTACGGCAAGGGCGCGGGCGAGGGCGACCCGCTGCGCCTGGCCTCCGGACAGGCGCCCGGGGCGGACGCCGGCGAAGTCGGCCAGGCCGACGCGCTCCAGCAGCCCGGCGGCGATCCGGCGGGCGGCGGCCCTCCCGACGCCCTGGCACCGCGGCCCGAAGGCGACGTTGTCCAGGGCCGTCAGGTGCGGGAAGAGCAGGTAGTCCTGGAAGACGACGCCGATTCGGCGGTGTTCCGGCGGCAGGTGGTGCACCTCGGCGCCGTCCAGCACGATGCGCCCGCCGCTCAGCGGCGTGAGCCCGGCGAGCCCGCGCAGCGCGGTGGTCTTGCCCGCGCCGTTGGGACCGAGCAGGGCCACCACCTCACCGTCCGGCACGTCGAGTTCGGCGTCGAGGCGGAAGGCGGGGCGTTCGACGACCAGGTGGGCCCGCAGGCTCATGCCGATCCCACCCAGCGGTCGCGCAGCGCGGCCAGCACGATCACCGAGACCGCGAGCAGCACCAGGCTGAGCACGATGGCGGCGTCCGGATCGGTCTCCAGGGCCAGATAGACGGCCAGCGGCATGGTCTGCGTACGGCCAGGGAAGTTCCCGGCGAAGGTGATGGTCGCGCCGAACTCGCCGAGCGCCCGGGCCCAGCACAGGACGGCTCCGGCCATGACGCCGGGGGCGATCATGGGCAGGGTCACCCGGCGGAAGACCGTCCAGCGTGAGGCGCCGAGGGTGGCGGCGGCCTCCTCGTACCGCTGGTCGGCGGCGCGCAGCGCCCCCTCCACGGCGATGACGAGGAACGGCATCGCCACGAACGCCTCCGCGAGGACGACCCCCGTGGTGGTGAAGGGCAGGGAGACGCCGAAGGCGTCGTACAGCCAGCGCCCGGCGAGGCCGCGCCTGCCGAGCACCAGCAGCAGCGCGACGCCGCCGACGACCGGCGGCAGGACGAGCGGCACGGTGACCAGCGCGCGCAGCAGCCGCCTGCCCGGCAGGTCCGTACGGGCGAGCAGCCAGGCCAGCGGCACGCCGAGCAGCAGGCAGATCACGGTCGCGACGGTCGCGGTCACCAGGGACAGCCGCAGGGCCTCGATCATCCGCGGTTCGGCCAGCCGCTGGGGCAGGGCCGGCCACGGCGCGCGCACCAGGAGCCCGGCCAGCGGCAGCACCAGGAAGGCGAGCCCCGCGAGCGCGGGCACGAGCAGCGCCCACGGCATGCGCGCCCGCGGGCCCCGCGCTCGTACGGGCCCGGTCACGGCGCCTGGAAACCGGCCTTGGTCAGCACGTCCCTGCCCCGCCGCGACAGCACGAGATCGACGAACCCCTTGGCCAGATCGGACGCGGGCGCGGTGCCGAGCGCCGCGATCGGATAGTCGTTGACCGCCTGGGCGGCTTCGGGGAAGTCGATGCCCGTGACCTTCCCGGCGGAGGCGATCACGTCGGTGCGGTAGACGAGCGCCGCGTCGACCTCGCCGAGCTCGACCTTGGTGAGCGTCGCCTTGACGTCCTGCTCCAGGGTGACGGGGGTGACCTTGAGGCCGGCCGCGTCCAGCGCCTTGACCGCCGCGGCGCCGCAGGGCACCTGCTCGGCGCACAGGGCGACCTTGACCTTCGGGTCGGTCAGGTCCTTGAGCGACTCGACCTTCGCCGGGTTGCCCGCGGGGACCGCGATCTGGAGCGTGTTCCTCGCGAACACCGCAGGCGCGGAGGCGGTCGGCCCCGCGTCGGTGACCGTCTTCATGGTGGCCGGGCTGGCGGCGGCGAAGACGTCGGCCGGGGCGCCCTGGGTGATCTGCTGGGCCAGCGTCGCGCTGGAGCCGAAATTGAAGGTGACCTTCGTGCCGGCGTGGGCGCTCTCGAACCGCCTGCCCAGCTCGGTGAACGTCCCGGTCAGGGACGCCGCGGCGAACACGGTGAGCGACCCGCCTTCCCCCGGCGTGGCGGTGTCCGCCGGGCCGGTGGAGGAGCCGCACGCCGCCAGGCAGGACACCGAGGCGAGGACGGCGGCCAGGGAGAGACGCTTGAGCACGACCGGCTCCTTCTAGTGACTCGCGACGCGCGCGTTGTCCGGGATCTCGACGACGACGTTGGTGGACTTGACGACGGCCACCGCCATCACCCCCGGCTCCAGCCCGAGCTCGTCGGCCGCCCGCCGGCTCATCAGGGAGACCACCCGGAACGGCCCGGCGGCGATCTCCACCTGGGCCATCACGGAGTCTCTGATCACCTCGGTCACGATCCCGCGCAGGCGGTTGCGCGCCGAGGAGACCCCGGTGCGCTCGTCCTCCTCGGTCTGCGCCCTCGCGAACGCGGCGAGGTCGGTGCCGGCGATGACACGGTGGTCGTGCTCGTCGCGGTGCGCGGGCAGTCGGCCACCGTCGACGAGACGCCGTACGGTGTCGGCGCTCACGCCGAGCACCGCGGCGGCTTCGCTGATCCGGAACATCGTCACAGACGACACCCTACGCCGCAGTTGCGGATCGCAGCGTCTCAGTAGGATTGCAATATCGACCTCATTGAGGGCCTGAGTGTCGCATCTGCGAGGCTGATTCAGAGCTGCGGCGCGATCCGGTCGACGCACCAGTAGAGGCTCACCGCCACGATGGGGACCGACATGGCCGCCGTCACCCAACGAGCGGCGGAGGTGCGGCGCAGCAGCGCCAGCACCGGGAAGAGCACCGCGATGATCAGGAGCTGGGTCGCCTCGATCCCGGCGTTGAAGCAGAGCAGCGACAGGAGCAGCCCCCACGATCCCTTCTCCTCGATGTCCAGCGCGCTCGCGAAGCCCAGTCCGTGCACCAGGCCGAAGGCGAAGACGATCGGCAGTCGCCATCCGCCCAGTCTGTCCTCGTCGCGGCCCAGGAGGTTGGCGACCGCCACGACGATGATCGACACCGCGATGACCGGCTCGACGATCTCCGCGGGCACGTCCACGACCCCGAGCGCCGCCATGAGGAACGTGATGCTGTGGGCGGCCGTGAAGGCGGAGGCCGCGACGACGACGTCGCGCGGGCGGCGGGCGCCGATGATCAGGGCGAGCAGGAAGAAGACGTGGTCGAGGCCGGACAGCAGATGCTCGGCGCCGAGTAGGAAGAACTCCCCGGCCTGGTGCGAGGCCCGGTGCTCGCCGACCCGCAGCGTCGGATTCCCCGCGGTCAGCACCGCGGAGCCGGTCGTGCCGTCGAGCGTGTACCGGACGATCGTCTGCGTGCTGTGCACGAAGCTCTCGGCGTCGGGGAAGAGCGCGCTGGAGACGGTGTGCCCGCCCCCGCCCTCTCCCGCGCAGCGGTAGGCGAGGGTCACCACCGCGAAAGCCACCCCGTCGCGGTCGCGCACGTCCGCGTCGCCCACGGAGGTGGGTGTGCACGGCGCGTCGCCGTACGCCACGGCGAATCGGCGCGTGACGTAGTCGGCCACCGCGGCGTGGTTCTTCTTGAGCTGGCGGAGTTGCTCGGCCCGTTCCTTCGCGTCGTACGCCTCGGCGTACAGCCAGGCCGACTTCATGAGGAGGTCGTACTCCAGGTCGAGCACGACTCTGACGTCCGCACCCGTTCCGGTCACCGTGGCGTGCGCCTTCGTGGTCACGTCGTGCGCCGACGCCGGGGCGGCGGACACCATCAGGACGCCGAGAACACAGGCGAGGGCACAACCGAGGACACAGGCGAGAGCGAGGACGGCGGCGGAGAGCCGGCGCCTGCGGGACATGTCTCGTTCTCCAGGATTCGAGCGGTTGAAGGGGGAAGGGCCGCCCCGGGCGCTCCGCCATGAGGCGGTGCCCGGGGCGGCGGTCACGGATTACTCAGCTCTGCCTGTGCTGGAACCAGTGGTAGAGGGGCGAGTCCGGTCCCCACTTGCCGGGGCGGCCGTGCTCGTCCTTCGTGACGAAGACGCTCGGCTCGGAGGCGGTCACGCCGCCGCCGGTGGAGCGTGCGGTGACGAACCAGGCGTACGCCGTGTCACCCTTGAGGCGGTCCCAGGTCACCGAGGCGACCTGACCTGACGCGACCGTGCTCGTGCCGATGACCCGGGTGGGCTTGTAGATCGCCAGCGAGTCGGTGGTGAAGCTCGTCGTACGGGTGGTGAGGTCGATCGGGAGCACCATGTTGTCCTCGCGCCCGTCGTAACGGCGCAGCGGGTCGAACTCACCCGCGCCGAAGTCGTTCAGCAGCGGCGAGTAGGTGTCCACGGTCAGCTCCGCCCGCTTGACGTCGAACTGCAGCAGCCGGAAGAAGCTCGCGCCGAACTGGAGCTGGTCGTCCGGGTTGTACCCGCCGACCTGCGTGAGCCCGAGGCGGTCGGCCGAGACCGTGTAGAACTGGTAGTCGGCCAGCAACTCGACGACGCCGTTGCCGACCTGGCCCACCTTCGGCTTCACGTTCGTCCCCACGCCGTGCTCGTGCCCGGCGAGGATGAGGAAGACGTTCGGGTTCTTCTCGACCACGGTCTTGTAGAGCATCGAGCCGTCGGGCGCCGAGAATCCCGCGCCGCGCCCGTCGGGGTTGGTGCTGGGCACGAGGTAGTCGTGCGAGAGCAGGATGCCGTTGCGGCCGGGGAACCGCTTGAAGACGGAGTCGGCCCACTCGGCCTCCTCCCGCGTGACGCCGTACGACAGGCCGACCACGACGAAGTCCAGCCCGCCCGCGGAGAACAGGTCGTAGTGGTTCTGGTTGTCGCCCTCCTTCCACGGCCCGCCGTACTCCGCGTGCTGCCAGCCCTGCGCCGCCGTCTGGTAGCGGCCGGGGCCGTAGTACTTGTTGTAGATCGCCTCCGGCCCGTTCTCGGTGCCCGACTGGTTGTCGTGGTTGCCGGCGATCACGCCGTTGGGGATACCCGCGTCGTCCAGCACCTTCTGCTGCTTGGACGACACCTCCAGCTCGCCGGCGACCTGCCGCTGCGTGGCCTCGTCGGCGGGCTTGCGGATGTTGTTCTCGATGATGTCGCCGGTGTGCGCGACGTAGGAGATCTTCCGCTGGTCCCTGTTGCCCTTGATCCAGTTGACGATCCCGGCGTACGCGGACTCCCACACCGCGCGTTCCTCGGCGGTCTCCTGCTCCACCGCGCCCTCCGACAGGTACTGCGTGTCGGTGAAGTGGACGATCGAGAAGTCGTACGTGGAGGGGTCGGCGAAGCCGTTCGGGTCGCCCGGGTCGATGTCGTCGGCGAACGGATCCTCACCCGTCACCATCACGTGGACCCGCTGGCCGTCGACGTACTCGTCGCCGACGACGGCGCTGAGCGTGGTCCGGCCCTCGGCGGCGCCGCGTGCGCTCGTCAGCAGATCCCACGCCCCGGTCCCGGTGTTCCAGGCCCGCAGCGACACCAGGCGCTCGGGGTCGATGACGCCTTCCCAGCGCAGGACCGGGGTGTCCACGTGGCCCTTCACCTGGATGTCGTACCGCTGGTAGGTGAGGTTCCGTCCGGCGGGCGCGTCGAGTGTGACGCCGTCGGCGGGCTCCAGGCCCGCGGCCTTGACCTTCTTCTCACCCGGCACCTGCAAGGTTGTCGGGACGGCGTCGGCGACGCCCTGGTACGCCTGGTTCGGTGTCAGGATGTCGGCTTCGGAGAACGTCGCCCTGACCCGGCCGCCGCCGGGCTCGGCCACCTTCGCCGAGAGCGTGACGGTGCCCGGCACGTCGGCGGTCCCGGACGCCGGGGTGAGCTCGGCGGGGACGTCCGGGATGCCCGCGGACTCGAACGCGATCTCACGGGTGGCGGTGTTGCCGAGCGAGTCGGCGCCGGTCACGGCGAGGGTGTGCCTGCCGGGCGGCAGACCGGGACCCACCCGGGTGCCCAGCGCGATCGGCCGGCCGTCGAGCGTGACGTCCGGCCCGGACACCACACCGGAGGCGTCCTCCAGCGTGACGTCCAGCACGACGGAGGCGGTGATCTTCTTGCCCGCGGCGGGGACGCTCGTCGCGACCTCGGGCGCCGTGTTGTCGGTGACCAGTGTGCGGGTGGCCTTCTCGCCCGTGGTCGAGATCGCGGCGAGCGTGTGCCTGCCGTCCTTGATCGCGGTGGTGTCGAGGTCCGCGCGCAGACCGGCGGCGGGCGCGTCCACGAGGAACTCGAGATCGATCTCGGTCAGCAGGTTCACGTTGTCGCCGCAGTTGCCGTCGCCCATGCTGTAGGAGCTCTTGAGCATCTGGCCGCTCGCCGTGCCCCGCACCGGGGTGAGGGCGATGTTCGAGATCGCGAAGTCGTCGCGGTTGTTGCCGCATGACGTCGGATAGGTGCCGGTCACGAAGTCGATCGTGTTCCAGCCGGGCACGAGGTACTCGTTCGGGAAGGTGAAGTCGACCCGCCGGCTCACGAAGTCGCCGTCGAGCACGACCTTCCGCCCGTTCACGAGCACGTAGTTCTGGTAGCGCGCCTCGATCGAGTTGGTGCCCACGGTGAAGCTGAGGGTCGCGTCACCCGAGCCGAGCGTCTGGACGACGTGCACCGCCGGGGCGTCGATCGTGTAGTGCAGTTCGACCTCCCGGAGGGCGGTCTGGCCGCTGCCGCAGGTGCCGTCGCCCATGTCGTAGGACGGCTCGATGTCGTGACCCTTCACGGTGGCGCCGTCGAGGGCGAGGTCGAGGTTCGCGATGGCGAAGTCGTCGCGGTCGGTGCCGCAGGACGCCTTCCAGTCGCCGGTCACGACCTTGATCGTGTTGTCTCCGGGCACCAGGAACCGGGCCGGGACCGCGACGGTGACGCGCCGGCCGGCCCAGGAACCGCCCAGGTCGACGCGCTTGCCGTTGACGAGCAGGAAGTCGTCGTACTTGTCCTCGATCCCGTCCGCGCCCACGTCGAAGCCGAACATCGCCGCGCCGTTGCCCAGCGTGGCCTTGGCGGCGGGTTCGGCACCGTCGACGGTGAGGGACGAGACGCCGCCCGCGCCCGCGGCGGGCACGGTCGCGGACACCGGCGTGGTGCCCGACACCAGCGTGCCGTCCGTGGGCAGCAGCCGGGGCGCCCCGGCCGGGGCGTTGTTCACGGTCACGGCGTTCTTGACGGTGGCCCCGGACGCGGTCGTGGCGGTGATGGCGTGCTCGCCGTTGGCCAGGGTCGTGGTGTCCAGGTCCGCCGCCAGACCGGTCGTCCCCTGCGGGTCGCCCTTGACGAAGAACTTCAGCGCGGCCTGCTTGAGCAGCGCGGTGTTCGAGCCGCAGTTGCCGTCGCCGAAGGACAGGGTGTACGGGTTGTCCTCTCCGTCCGCGACCTCGCCGAGCAGTTCGAGGCCCACGTCGGAAAGGACGAAGTCGTCGTAGTTGACGCCGCACGAGCTCTGGACGGTCCCGGCGAAGATCTCGATGGTGTTCTCGCCCTTGACGAGGTGTTCGTTCGGGATCTCGATGGTCGCCCGCTCGTTCACGAGATCGCCGATGTCGGTCCGGTACGCGCCGTTGACGAGCACGTAGTTGTGGTATCGCGCCTCCGTCGAGTTCGAGCCGACGTCGAAACGGAGCCGGGACACGCCCACCGTACGGGTGGCGTTCAGGGCGTCGCCGTCGACGGCGAGTCCGGTCACGCTGTCACCGGCCGTGGCCGGGACCGCCGCGACCTTGACCAGGCCTTCGAGGTACGAACCACCGGCGGGGCTGAGCGTCGGCGGGGTGGGGGAACCGGTCGGCGCCGGGCTGGGACGTCCGCTGCCCGCTTTCGCGGGGTCGGGGTCGGCGTGCGCCGTGGTCACGACGGCGCCGGCGAGCAGCGTCGCGACCGTGGCGATCACGGCGGCCACGGCGAGACGCCCTCGCCGCCGCACGCCTCCCAGCAGCTTTCTCGCTGCCACTGGCTGCATCTGGTGCAGTCCTTCCATCACGTTCGATAAGACGCCGATAAAAAACGGCGTGGTCTTCGAGCGGTCACAGTGGTTTTCGCGAGTGAACGAAGTGCGTGAAGGGACTGAAGTGAAGACGAACTATCGCCTCATTCTGTGCACATGTCACGAATCGGGAACAAGTGCGTCACATCGCCCGTAATCTCACAAATGGCGACCACTACGTGAAATTTCGGGCATGCACTCGTGACGCCGCGGTCGCTCTCCGTACGCCGGCCGGGCTCGATCACGACATAGGAACAGTGCCGCGCGCGGGGGCTCCGGGCCGCTGACAGACGGGACCGGGCGCTCTAAGATCGCCGCCCATACCCGGGCGTCGCGCGCATCGGCGCCGTCCGGGCGACTGGAAAGGCGGGCTGTTCCTTGACCCCCGACATATGGCCGGCGCCGACCGCGGAAGACCTGTCGTCATTACCCCTCGAATCCCTGCTGACCAGGGAGTACGAAACGAACCCGGCACATGTGCACGAACGCCTGCGCGCCGCGTACGGCCCGGTGGCGCCGATCGAGCTGCACGGAGTGCCGGTGTGGTTCGCCTTCGGGTACGACGAAGTGCGCTACATCATGCAGAACCCGGACGAGCTCTGGAGTAAGCACGTCGGCAACTGGCGGGCGTTCGCCGAGGGCCGGATTCCCGCCGACTGGCCGCTGATTCCCCTCCTGTCCGCCGACAACTCGGGCTTCCACGACGGAGACCGGCACCGCCGTCTCCGGGGCGCGTGGATCGCGGGTCTGCTGGAGTTCCAGGAGCCCGGCGGGGAGCACACCCAGAAGTTGGAACGCGCCATCATGAGGCACTGCGACGACCTCATCGGCGTGATGACGGAAGGCATGCCCACCGGCTGGGCGGACCTGGCGGCGCAGTACGGGCGGCCGCTGCCCCTCCTGGTCGCCAACCACCTCCTCGGCGTCACCATCGAAGCCGGCGAGGAAATGGTCATGGATCAGTGGCGTCTGCTGGACGGCCCCGACGCCGCCGGCGCCTACCAGCGCCTGAACGCCGCCCTCCTGGAACTGGCGACGCTCAAACGTCACCAGCCCGGCCACGACCTGCCCTCCGCCATGTTCGCGGCCGATCCCGCGCTCACCCCCGAGGAGGTGGCTCGCGAGCTGTTCATGCTGTCCGGCTTCCTCGACTTCACCGGCAGCCTGATCTGCAACGTCCTTCTCGAGGCCGTCGGCAACCCGGACCTGCGGACGTCGGTGTCGTCCGGGCAGATCGAGGAGCTGGTCAACCGCGTCGCCCTGCTCAACCCGGCGCTGGCCAACCTGACCTTCCGCTACGCCAGGGCGAGCGTGAAGCTCGGGCGGTTCACGATCGCCGCCGGAGACCCGGTCATGCTGTCCATCTCGGGCGCGCACGCCGATCCCCTGTTCGCCTCCGCCCTGAACCGGAACACGGTACGCAGCACCCGGGCCCATCTCGCCTGGGGCGCCGGCCCGCACAGATGCCCAAGCCAGCGGCTCGCCACCCAGATGTGCACGATCGCCGTACGCCGGCTGCTCGACCGGTTCTCGGTGCTCACGCCGGCGACCCCGCTTAATCAGCTGCCCTGGCGGCCCTCCCCGTTCATCCGCGCGCTGCGCTCCCTGCACGTGCGGTTCGAGGTCAACCCCAACGCCGTGCCCGTGTCCCGTCCCGGTCCGGCGACCGCCGCCCAGGAGCCGCCGCCGGAGGAGACGAACGCCGGCGAATGGCGGCCGTCCTCCCGTTCCGGCTTCTGGACGTTCCTCCGGAAGCTGCGCCGCGGCCAGTGAGTCACCGGCCCGCGGGGCCGTCCCCGGCGGGCAGGGAGGTCGCGCTCCGCGCCTGTTGCGGCAGCAGGAGCCGGGGCTCGCGCGGCACCGGTTCCGGCGCCGTACGGGGCAGGCTGATGGTGAAGGTGGCCCCGGCTCCCGGCAGTCCGTCCACCGTCATCGTGCCGCCGTGCGCGTCCACCACCTCGCTCACGAGAGCCAGGCCGATGCCGAGGCCTCCGCTGTGAGGCGCGCCGGCGTGCCGGGCGAACAACCGCTCGCCGTCGCGCGGATCCAGGCCCACCCCGTCGTCCCGCACGCTGAGCTGGACCAGATCGGGCCCCGAACAGATCGTCACCCAGATGTGCCCGCCCGAGGAGGTGTGCCGGAGCGCGTTGTCCAGGAGCGCGGAGATCACCCGGCGGAGCGCGGACTGCGCTCCGCGCACGACGTGGTCGCCCGGCCCCCGCCGCACGTCGATCGTCACCCCGCGCTGCCCTGCGCGGGCCGCCTCGGCCCCGGCCGACTCCTCGGCCAGCGCGGCCAGGTCGACCGGCCCGGACGGCCGGTGCTGCCTGAGCTGGCTCGACAGCAGCAGGTCCTCGATCACCTCGCCGAGCTGACCGATGCCCGTGACCAGCCGGTCGAGGTCGCCCGCGACGAGGCCGGGATCGGGTTCCCGGCCCAGGCGCCGCGCGGCGAGCTGGGCGCGGACGTGCAGGCGGGCCAGCGGACTGCGCAGCTCGTGGCTGACGTCGGCGGTGAACCGGCGCTGCCGGTCGAGGGCGTCGCCCAGCGGCGCGATCGCCCGGCGGGCGAGCACCTGGCCGATCAGCAGCGCCGCCAGCAGGGACGCGACCTCGGCGGCGCCGAGGACCCGCAGCAGCCGCTGCCGCTCGGCGGTCTGGTAACGCAGGTCCTGCACCGCCTGCACCGGCACGTCGCCGCGGAGCTGGGTGTGGACCAGCAGGTCACGCCCGGCGAGGCGCACGAGGCCGGTCCGCGTCCTCCCGTCGGCGGCGACCGCGTCCAGCGTCGCGCGGATCGGCAGGATCGACGGCGCCCCGGGGGAGCTCCGCATGGTGCCGCCGCGCAGTTCGAACAGCCAGACGCAGGGCGGGGGCTGGGCGAGCGGGGCCGCCTGCGCCGCGACGGCGAGGTCCCGCCGGGCGCCGACGTCCTGCCCGTGCGCCACGGCCCAGTAGACCACCGCGCCCATCACCGCCGTCACCAGGCAGAACACGCCCGCGATCTGCAGGGTGATCCGGCGGCGGGCCCGGATCAGCAGGCGCCGCTCCGGGTCGAAGGGCCGCCGGGGCGTCACAGCTCGCCCAGGCGGTATCCGACGCCGCGCACGGTGCGTACGACGCCCGGGCCCAGCTTGTTGCGCAGGTAGTAGACGTAGGTGTCCACGATCGACTCGGTGCTGGCGCCGTCGAAGACCCGCTGCCGCAGCGAGGAGCGCGTGTGCACCTGCCGGGGGCGGGCCGCCAGCGCGTGGAGCAGCCAGTACTCCCGGCCGGACAGCGTCACCTGTTCGCCGGACGGCAGCCGTACGGTGCAGGACCCGGAGTCGAGCCAGCCGGCGCCGAGCGGCAGCAGCGTCGCCTGGTCGAGGTTCCTGCGGTGCAGGGCGCGGACCCTGGCCAGCAGTTCGTCGATCTCGAACGGCTTGACCAGGTAGTCCTCGGCGCCGGCGTCGAGCCCGGTCACCCGGTCGGCGACGGCGCCGAAGCCGGTGAGCATCAGCACCGGCACGGTGACCGCCTGGCGGCGCAGCCGCCTCAGCAGATCGAGCCCGTCGACCACGGGGAGCCCGCGATCGATGATCATCACGTCGTAGCCGCGGCTCAGTCCCAGATGCAGGCCCCGCTGCCCCTCCAGTGCCAGGTCGACCGTGTATCCCTGGTCGCCGAACACGTCGGCCAGCATGTCTCCCAGCTCGCGGTCGTCCTCCACGAGCAGCAGGCGACGGGAGCGCGGTTCGGATGTCCCCGATATCCGTGCCACTGGAATACCGTGGCACCAATATCGCGAAATATCCAGACTTTGGGACGTCGCTCCGGCTCCCGCCCCCCGCCCTTCTGCGATTTCTTCGCGTTTTCCCTGGCCGCCTCCCGAGCGGAACGTGAAAGTAGCTGAAACCGTTTTCTCAGGCGGCCGCCCGTTCGCGCCCGGCCAGGCTCTCCGCCTCCGCCGCCTCCGCCCGCTCGATGCGCTCCGGAAGCGCCAGTTTGTACAGCGGCAGGGCGCTCGCCGTGGTGAGCACGGCCACGAGGACGAGCATCGCGAAGAGCTCCTGCGTGATCATGCCCTGGGCCAGGCCGATGTTGATGAAGATGAGGATCATCAGCCCGCGGGCGTTCATCATCGCGCCCACGGCCCAGGACTCGCGCCAGCCGAAGCCCAGCCCTCTCGTCGCGAGGGAGCAGCCGAAGTACTTCCCGCAGAAGGCCGCGGCCAGGATCACCGCGAACGCCAGGAGCGCGGGGCCTCCGGCGATGCCCGCGAGATGGGTGTTCAGCCCCGAGAAGGCGAAGAAGACGGGGAGCAGCAGGGTCGAGACGACGTCCATCATCCGGCCGTGCAGGGCGGCGCGGAACGCCGGCTCGCGCGGCATGGCCAGCCCGGCGATGAAGCCGCCGAACACCGAGTAGACGCCGATCGCGTCGGTGATGTACCCGGCGGTGAGCGGCACCAGGACGACCACGTAGACGGCGCCGGCGCCGAACCGCCCGGTGCGGGCGACCTGGCGGCCCAGGGGGCGCAGCAGCCGGGCGACCACCCCGAGCATCACCGCCGCGAACGCCGCCGTCAGGCCGATCGTGCGCAGCGTGTCGGACGGGCCGCCGCCCAGATGCACCGCCGACAGCGCCGCGAGCAGGCACCACGCCACGGCGTCGTCGATGGAGGCGGCCAGCAGGGTGAGACGGCCGACACGCGTGTTCTGCAGCCCGCGCTCGTACAGGATCCGCGCGAGCATGGGGAACGCGGTGAGCGACAGCGCTCCCCCGAGGAACAGGGCGAACTCCCACCGCCCGACGTCGGGGCGGGAGAGCCGGTCCCACAGGAGGAGCCCGGCACCGAGGCCGAGGACCATCGGGGAGCCGATTCCCGACGCCGCCAGCGCGCTCGCCTTGCGCAGCTCGCCCGGCGCCCGGGCGTCGTGGTCGATCCCGGCTCCGACGAGGAACATGTACAACGTCAGGCCGATGGTGCTGAGCACGTACAGGATCGGCCTGACGTCGGCGGAGAACAACGCCGCCTGGGCGTCGGGGAACAGCGCGCCGAACAGCGTCGGCCCGAGCAGGACGCCGGCGACCATCTCGCCGACGACGCGCGGCTGCATGACCATGGTGGCCAGCCGGCCGCACACCGCCGCGGCCAGCAGGATGACGGCCAGGGCCGGCAGCACCTTGAGAGCGAGTGCGAGGTTGGGGTCGGTGGCGGGTGCGGCCGCCAGGGGAAGGGCCGGAACGAGCATGACACGCTCCTCAGCTCATGAACGGATGGCGTCGCCGGAGAGATCGGCGAAGTGGCGCTCGCACAGTCGCAGCCTGCGCGCGTCCCAGACCATGTACGTGCCGAGGACGAGCTGCACGAGGCTGCGCCAGAGGTTCTCCCAGTCGTCCCTGAACCGCATGAACAGCAGCGTCATGCGGTGTCCGGGCCCGCGCGGGGCCCCCAGGGGGGTGAGCAGGCAGGGTCCCCGGTTGGGCAGGGACCGGGTGTGGGCGGCGGTGGAGTCGAGCCGGTACGCCCCGAGGATCTCCCGCACCGCGACCCGCATCATCAGGGGGGCGAGCCGCCAGGCCGGGCAGGGACGGTTCGCCGGCATGCCGAACGGGATGTGGTTGAGCTCCCGGACCGGGGTGTGCCCGGGGGCGAAGCGCCCGGGATCGAAACGCTCCGGGTCGGGGAACCCGGCGCGGTGGAAGGAGGGGTAGTCGAAGCACAGCACCGAGCCGGCCGGTATCGCCGCCCCCTCCCCGAGGGGGATCTCACCGGTGGTTATGCGGTGCGCGATGCCGAAGAGCGGGTAGAGCCGCAGGGTCTCCGAGATCACCTGGTCGAGGTAGCGGTCGTCGCCGCCACGCGCCCTGTCCTGGACCTCCGGATGCTGCGCGAGGGCCATCAGCACGTGTGCCGTGGCCTCCGACATCTGCACCACGGCGGTGTTGAAGAAGGCGCCCTGGAGGTAGAGCGCCCGCTCCCGGTCCGTCAGGCCGGGCGGGAGTTCCCGCCTCACGTCCTCCCTCAGCCTGGGCAGCGACTCGACGAGATACGAGGTCAGCCGGTCGCGCCGGTCCATGTGCCGCAGGCCGCAGCACTTCAGAGAGGTCACGACGTCGTCCGCGTTGCCGACGATCAGGTCGCGGGCGTACGGCGGGCACTCCTCGCCGAAGACGAGCTCGTAGGAGAACTCGGCCCACGCCGGCATCGTCAGGTCACGCAGCCGGACCACGCCGCGCCTGTCCCGGCCCTGCCCGTCCCGCAGCGCACGAGTCACGCAGCGGCGGGTGAGCTCCTCCGCCCGCGCCCGCGGCACGGACAGGATCCGGCGGGTGGCCAGGGCGACGGCGTCGTAGCGCTCTCCCTCCTCCAGGTGCTCCTGGTGCATCTCGGGTCCCGGCGACAGCCAGTACCAGAACAGGTCCGACAGGGCGGCGCCCCTGCTGCGGCCGGAGGCCGCCGGATGGGAGTAGACCTCCCTGAACCGATCGACGCCGACGAGATCTCCGGGGACCGGGATGCTCTCGTCGCCGTTGATCCGGGTGAAGACCCACCCGCGCAGCGCGACTACCCGCCCGGGGAGCCACCGGGGCAGGCTGACCACGACGAGGGCCGCGGCCACCCATCCCGCCGTCGCCCACATCCCGCTCAGCACGGCCGCACCAGGTCGGGCCCGAGGTCCCGTACGGAGGCGACGCCGCACAGGGCGAGCGCGTGCTCGATCTCGTCGCGGAGCAGCCCGAGCACGCGGGCCGCGCCGCGCTCGCCGTCCGCCGCGAGGCCCCATATCACCGGACGGCCCACCGCGACGGCGGACGCGCCCAGCGCCAGCGCCTTCACCACGTCGGTGCCGCGCCGGATCCCGCCGTCCACCAGCACGGGTACGGCGCCGCCGACGGCGGCGGTGATCGCCGGCAGCAGGTCGACTGCCGCCGGGACGGTGTCGAGCTGCCGTCCGCCGTGGTTCGACACGTACAACGCCGACACGCCGTGGTCCAGGGCGAGGCACGCGTCGGCGGGATGGGTGACGCCCTTGAGCACGATCGGCAGCCGCGTCATCCGCCGCAGCCGGTCGACGTGCTCCCAGCCGACCTCCGGCGACATGACGATGGGCCGCACCCGGTCGCCGTCGCGCAGGTTCTCGCAGCACATGCCGTCGGGCAGGTCGTCGAAGCCGTTGCGGGCGTCCCGGTCCCGCCGCCCCCGGGCGGGGGAGTCGACGGTGACCACCAAAGCCGCGCAGCCGGCCGCCTCGGCCCGCCGGACGATGGCCTCGGTGAAGTCCATGTCCGGCTGGAGGTAG
The DNA here is from genome assembly GCF_005864065.1 of Microbispora triticiradicis. Lineage (NCBI taxonomy): Bacteria > Bacillati > Actinomycetota > Actinomycetes > Streptosporangiales > Streptosporangiaceae > Microbispora > Microbispora triticiradicis. The sequence goes on from NZ_VANP01000001.1 coordinate 420,781, forward strand.
AGCTGGAACCACAGGGTGACGCCCGACGCGGCGGACGCGACGTCCTCGACGGCCATGGTCGAGGCCATGCTCACGATCATGACGGTGCCCGCGGTGGCCGCCGCGCGGGCCGTGGCCCGCTCGCCCTCGGGGTCGGCCAGCCGGTGGAACGCCGTCGGCGCCACCAGCACGGGCATCGCCAGGGAGCTGCCGAGCAGGGTGATCCCGGTCCGGGGGCTCCCCGCGCCGCGCAGCACGCGCGGCAGCAGCGCGAGCCGGGCGAACGCCGTCTCGTTGGCCCGCAGGGTGATCTCCTCGCCGGCCCCGCCCGCGAAGTAGTCGTAGTGGGCGGGGGCGAGGCGGTCGCGGGCCGCCGCCTCGTACTCCCCGATGGTCGGCAGCACGGTCGTCACACCGAGACCGGAAGGCTGTGGTGCTGGAAGAAGTCCCGCAATGGGTTGAGATGCACCTGCTCGGACGTCCAGTCGTTCTCCAGGTTCTCGGTGACGTGGTGGACGGCCTCCACCACGCCGTTCCGGAAGCGACGCACCACGGGGTGGAGGTAGTGGCCCTCGTGCGCGCGCTCCGCGTCGCTCTGGGTGATCCGCCCCACCGAGATGTCGAAGGGATCGACCTGGTCGTGGCCGGGGCCGTACTCCAGTGTGACGGCGAAGTGGCCCTGGTCGCCGACCGGCGGGCCCTGCAGGTCGAGCGGCACCTCCTCCAGATAACGCGCGCCGCCGCGGCCGTCGGGGACGATGACGTCGGCCAGCACCCCGAACTGCTGCCACAGCGCCGAGCTGCGGTTGACCCGTTCGAGCACGGCCGCCGCGAGCGCGCCGGGGTCGCCGGACAGGTCGCGGCCCGGCCACTCGACGCCGTGGTACCGCGCCTCCAGGGCTCGGTGCAGGGCGCGTACGCCGTACCGGAACCCGTGGATGAACCCGCTGGTCCCCCGCTTGAAGTCGCGCGACTGGGTGATGGTCCCGGCGAAGTGGAGATCGGGCACGTTGACCGACTCGTACGCCGGGGTCAGCGCCGGGAACCTGTCCTTGATCGCCAGCTCGGGACGGCATTCGGGCGCGAAGATCGAGGAGTCGAACCGGAATCCGGTGCAGACGATCACCCGGTCGTACGGGATGTCCTTGGTGACCTCGTCGGCCCGGACGAAGGCCACGGTCACCAGGTAGGAGCCGTCGGCCCGGCGCTCGATGCGCCGGATGTCGCCGTCCAGCACGGCGTTCTGCAACTTGAGCTGGTAGGTGTCGAGGAAGTTGTTGTTGTACGCCCGCAGGTGCCCGACGAAGTGGGTCTTCCAGGCCAGCTTGACCGAGTGCGGCCCGGCCACGTGGATGACCGCGGCGGTCTCGATGAGGTTGTCGGCGGTCTCGAAGGCCGAGTTGGCCTTGCCGATGATCAGCACCCGCTTGTTCGTGAAGTCGGCGGGGTCGACGGAGACGGCGCCGTACTGCTCGGCGGTCTCGATGCCGGGGATCGGCGGGACGTTGGGCTGCGTGACCCCCGTCGCGACGATCACCCGCCGGGCCGTGAACGTCCGGCCGCGCTCGTCGGTCACCCTGAACGGGCCGTCGGCGTCGGGGCGCGCGACCTCGGCGACCCGCGCGTCGTACGTGATGTTCGGCTCCTGGGTGGCGGCGAAGTCCTCCAGGTAGCGGACCATGTCGTCGGCGTCGGGGAAGTAGCGGTCGCTGTACTGGGTGAACAGGAGCCGGGGGTCGTCGGACAGCAGCGAGTTCCAGTCCATCCGGAGGTTGAGCTCCGGGTCGTCCCAACCGGTGTACTTCTTGTTGATGGAGATGAGCGTCCGGTGGCGGGGAAAGGTCCGGAAGAACGCGCCCGGCGCGGGCGTCGCCTCCAGGATCCGGTAGCTCCGCCCCGCCCGGTGCAGGAAGTGGCCCATCTGCAGGCCCGCCGGTCCGGCGCCGATCACCAGGTAGTCAAGGATCTTTTCCGGCACTGCCGCCTCCCTCGCTGGGGTGGTTGAAGTTTCACCAGTGTTGGCGGGTGATTCTCAGAAAACTCTCAGAGCGCGGACGGCGGGTGCCGTTCCAGCAGGGCGCGCTTGTCTGGTTTGCCGCTCACCGCGACCGGCACTCCGGGCACGGTCGTGATCGTCCGGGGCACGCTGTCCGCGCCGAGCTCGGCGCGGACCAGGTCGGCCAGGACCGCGGAGTCCGGCGTGCGGCCGGGCACGGGGACGACGAACGCGTGAATGGCCTCCCCCGTCCGCTCGTCCGGCGCGCCGGTCACGTACGCCTCGGCCACGTCCGGGTGCCCGGCCAGCACCCGCTCGATGGGACCGGCGTAGACGACGATCGCGTTGACGATGACGACGTCCCTGGTCCGGCCGGCCAGGTAGAGCAGGCCCGCGTCGTCGAGGCGGCCGAGGTCGCGGGTGCGCAGCCAGCCGTCCCGCAGCACGTCGCGGGTCTCCTCCGGCTGTCCCCAGTAGCCCGTCATCAGGAAGGGGCTGCGCACGTGGACCTCACCGGCGTGTCCCGTCCCGACCGGGCGGCCCTCCTCGTCGCGCACGCTGATCTCCACGCTGGGGTGGGCACGGCCGACGGAGGCCGGCGCGCGGGTGAGGTCGCCGGGGTTGAGGATGGTGATCATCCCGGCCTCGGTCGCGCCGTACGCCTGGTAGACGACGGGGCCGAGCCGGTCCGCCGCCTCACGCATCCGGTGGGGGCTGATGGGCGACCCGGAGACCATCAGCATGCGCAGGCTGCCGACGTCGACCCGCTCCTCGCGGAGCACATCGAGCATCTGGCACAGCCGGGGCGCGGTCACGATGGCGCTGGTGATGCGGTGGCGCTCGACAGCGTACGGGAACAGCGGCCGGCCGTCGTCCTCCGGGATGACCACGGTGCCGCCGCCGAGCAGGCACGGCCCCAGGAACTCCAGCATCACCAGGCTGGCCAGGGTGCCGAACAGCAGGTGCCGCCCGAACCGGTCGGTGAAGCCGGGCTCGACCGACGACCAGACGCGCGGCCAGGACCAGTGCGCGGCGAGAGCGCGGTAGGTGAGCACGCAGCCCTTCGGCTCTCCGGTGCTGCCGCTGGTGAAGGTCAGCAGGGCCACGTCGTCCGGACGCGCCGTGACCTCGGGCATCGGACCGCCGCCCGTTCCGGCCGCGGTGAGGATGTCTACGGCGGCGGGCACGCCCTCGACGGGACCGAGTGACAGCACCGTCGCCGGCCCGGCGGCGTCGAGCACCTCCGGGGTCGCGGTCGCCGGGTCGACGACCACCGCGTCGACTCCCGTCCCGAGGACGTGCGCGAGCTGACGGGGCGTGTATCCGGGCTTCACGCTGACGACGCGGCAGCCCAGCACGTGCGCGGCGATCTGGGCGGCGAACGCCTCCGGCGTGACCCCCGTCCGTACGGCGACGCCCCGGCCGGGCCCGAGACCGGCCTCCCGCATCGCCACGGCCAGGTGCCCGATCAGGCCCAGCAGCTCGCCCCTGGAGACGGCCCTGCCCCCCTGTTCGAAGGCCGGGCTGCCGGGCGCGCTCCGCAGCGCGTCCAGGAGCACCTGCGGAAACGCCACGGCATCTGCCTCGGCGGGCACGGCGGGCAGGGAAAATTCGGAGGGCGCGGAGGGCGCGGCGGGATCGTGCACGTCCAGCTCCTTCGTCTCGCGGGCGCCGGACCGCGGCGACGACGCCGTCGGCCGCGGCGCGGGTGCCGGTGTGCCACCGGCACCCGCCGACGGTAGGAGGCGCACATCAGAACCGCATCAGAGCCGGGGCCGTTCCCGGAAATCGGGGTGCGGCGAGGCACCCGGTCTTGCCACGATCGGCGCATGCGACACTGGCCGCTCTTCGCACTCAGGGTGACGACCCCCCGGCTGGAGCTACGGCTGCCCACCCTGGACGACCTCGACGCGCTCGCCGACCGCGCGGCGGAGGGTGTCCACGAGCCCGGGGGGATGCCGTTCGGGGTGCCGTGGACGGACGCCCCGCCGCTCGAGCGCGCCCGCTCGACGGTCCAGATGCATTTCCGGCAGTGGGGCACCTGGTCCCCCGACGATTGGCACTGCTCCTTCGTCGTCGCCTGGGAGGGCCGGATCGTCGGCACGCAGGAGATGGCCGGCCGCGACTTCGCGTACACCCGGGAGATCTCCACCGGTTCCTGGCTGGGCCTGCGCTTCCAGGGCAGGGGCATCGGCACCGAGATGCGCGCCGCCGTCCTGCATCTCGCGTTCGCCGGGCTCGGGGCCCGCTACGCGGTGTCGTCCGCCTTCACCGACAACCCACGGTCGCTCGCCGTGTCGCGCAGGCTCGGCTACCGGGATGACGGCATCGAGGTGTGCCGGCGCCGGGACGAGACGGCTCGGCAGCAGCGGGTGCGGCTGGCCCGCGAGGACTGGACGGCCCCGGACGGGTTCGCGATCCACGGTCTCGAACCCTGCCTGCCCCTGTTCGGACTCGCCGAAGGCCGCCCCCCGCACGCCTAGCCGCACCGCCCCGTGCGCTTGTGCGTGCGGGGCGAGCCCTTCGGACGAGTGGCGTCTCCTCCGCGTCAGGCCAGGCGCGGCGGGAACCCGCCGGTGGCCACCGGACCCCAGGAGATCGGGGTGACCCGCAGCAGCGACTTGCCCTGCCGGATCATCGCCGCGCGGTACTCCTCCCAGTCGGGGTGCTCGCCCGAGATCGAGCGGTAGTACTCCACCAGCGGCTCAAGGGCGTCGGGCAGGTCGAGCACCTCGGCGGCGCCGTCCACCTGCACCCACGGTCCGTCGAAGTCGTCCGACAGCACGACCACGCTGACGCGGGGGTCGCGGCGGGCGTTGCGGGCCTTGGCCCGCTCGGGGTACGTCGACACGACGATGCGCCCCTCGGGGTCGACGCCGCAGGACACCGGGGACGCCTGCGGCCCGCCGCCGCTTCTCGTCGTGATCAGGATGGCCTTGTGGCGGTCACGGACGAAGTCGAGCAGTTGCTCACGGGAGACGGTCTCGGCGGTCGCGATCCTGGGACTCATGACGCAACTCTAGTAACCGGCCCCCGCCGCGACGTGCCCTGCCCGGGCCGGGCTCGCCGCGTCGAGGCGCGGCACGCGGGTCACCGCCTGCCGGACCCGGAGTCGCCGGCCCGCGCGATCGCACGCGGCCTCTCTCCAGCCGACCTCAGACGGCCGGCCTCCTGTTCACCCAGGCCGCGACCTGGACCCGGGACCGGAACCCCAGCTTTTCGAGGATGTGCTCGATGTGGCCCTCGGCGGTGCGCTGCGAGATGACCAGCCGGCCCGCGATGTCCTTGTTGCTCAGCCCTTCGGCCACCAACCGCGCGATCTCGGTCTCCCGGCGGGTCAACGGCGCGATCTTCCCGGGAGCGTGGGCGGCGGGCGGCCTGTCCGCCAGGGCGTACGCGACCGCCTCGTCCGCCGGCATGGCCGCGCCCCGGGCGAGCGCGGCCCGGAAGGCGGCCTCGCCGAGTTCCGTACGGGTCGCCGCCACGCACGCGTCGTGGAATCGGCTCAGGTAACCGAACTCCCCCATCCGCGACCCGGCGGCCGCCCGGACGGCATCGGCGGCGCCCAGCAGCCGGGCCGCCCGCTCGTGGTCGCGCGCTCCCGCCGCGAACCAGGCATGGGCCTCCAGGTTCACGCCCAGGCCGAGCCGGTCGTCCAGCAGGGCGCTGTGCCGCAGGCTCTCGTCGCCGTGTTCCACGGCCGCCCGCGCGTCCCCACGGAGCCAGGCGGAGATCGACAGCGCGAGCAGCGCGTACGCCCGGTGCCGGCCCTCGCCGTACAGGTCGCACAGGGCCACGCACTCCTCGGCGAGGCCGCGGGCCTCCGGACGGCCGAGGGACGCGTTCGCCAGGGCGAGCCGGCTGAGGGCGAGCGCGAGACCGACGGGGTCGCCGACGGCGCGGTGGGCCCGCGCGGCCTCCTCGTACCACCGCATGCCGGTGCGCAGGTCACCCCCGCGGACGGCGGTCATGCCGGTGAGGAACGCGACGTGGCCGCGGATCTCCCGCAGGCCGAGCCGCGCGGCGATCGCCCCGGCCTCCGCCAGCCGTACGGCCGCGGTGGCGTGGTCTCCGCCGAGCAGGGAGACCCAGGCCCCCGCCCACAGGCCGTGGGCGCGCACCTCACCCGGATCCGTCTGGGCGGCCAGGCCCCGGCCGAACCAGCCCGCCCCCTCCGACAGGTGGCGACCGCTCCAGTGGTACAGCAGCTCCGCGATCATCGTCAGGGCCGTCCCGGCCTCTCCCGGCTCGCGCAGCGACCAGTCCAGCGCCCTGCGCAGGTCGGCGTGCTCGCGCTGGAGGCGCCCGGTCCAGGACCGCTGCGCGGCTCCGGACGGCTCCGCCCAGGCCCGCGAGGTGATCTTCCGGTAGTAGTCGCGGTGCCGCCGGCGCAGCGCCGCCTCCTCGCCGGACTCGGCCAGCAACGCACGGCCGAACGCCCGGACCGTGTCGTGGAGGTGGTAGCGGACCACGCCGTCGCGCTCCCGCCGGAGCAGGACCGCCGCGTCGGCCAGACCGGCGACCAGCGCGGGCACGTGCTCCCGGGCGACGCCGTCCCCGGCGCACACGTGCTCGGCCGCCTCCAGGTCCACACCGCCGCCGAAGACGGAGACCCGCCGCCACAGCAGCCGTTCGCCGGGCGTGCACAGGTCGTGGCTCCACTCGAACAGCACCCGCAGCGCACACCGATGCCGCGACCTGGCGTCCAGCCCCTCCAGCACCTGCCGCACCGACAGGTCGCGCAGCCGTACGGCGGCCATCTCGATCGCGAGCGGCAGCCCGCCGAGGCGGCGGCAGATCTCCGCCACCTTGCACCCGGCCATCTGGAACCCTGCCGTCCCGAACCCCGGCACGACGGCGGCGGCGCGATCCGCGAACAGTCGCACGGCGTCCGGCTCCGGAAGCGGCGCGAGCTCGACCACCCGCTCGCCCGGAAGACCGAGCGGCCGCCGGCCGGTGACCAGGACCCGAAGCTCGGGAAGCGCGCGGATCAGCGTGTCCACGAACGGCGCGCACCCGGGGAGAAGGTGCTCGCAGCCGTCCAGCACGACCAGGGCCGGGCCGCCGCGCAACCGGTCGATCAGCGCCTCCAGGGGCGGCCCGGCCGAGTGGCCCGCGACCGGCAGGGCATCGCCCACGGCGTGCACCAGCAGCGCGGGGTCCTCCAGGGCGGCGAGCTCGGCCACCCGGACGCCGCCGGGGAAGCTCCCGCGCGCCTTCTCGGCCGCCCGCAGGGCGAGGCGGGTCTTGCCGACGCCGCCCACGCCCACCACGGTGACCACGCCCGCGGTCCCCAGCAGACGCCCGATCCCGGCCAGCTCGGGCCCGCGCCCGACGAAGCCCGTGCCTCCCGGTCCCCCAGCGGTCATGACGCCCATGCCGCCCCCGTCGTCCGTACGCCAGTGGCCTCTACCAGCGTACTTTCGCCGGCGCGGCCGTCGCTCAGGCGGAGCCCATCCGCCGCAGGATCTGCTCGCGCCTGACCTGCAGATCGTCGATCAGCGCCTCCTGCTGTTCGACGTTGGTCAGCAGGGTGGCCCGCTCCGCCATGTCGGTGGGCGCGTCCCAGCTCTGCCCGATCTCCTCGCGCATCTGCGCGCTGTCCCGGCGCATGCGCTCGATCTGCGCGTCCAGCTCCTCAAGCTCCTTCTTGAGCTCCGGATCACCCATGCCACACCGTCCCGCTTCCGTCACTCGCGCTCGTCGTTCCGTTCGCCCACCCCATTTCCACGCGGAGGAGAACTATTCGAGGACGGAGCCGCCGAGGTACTCGGTCGTGCCGCTCTCCCGCGCCCGCGCCGCGGCGGTCAGCCGGGCCAGCAGGTACGCCGGGAGGAGGGGGGCGGCCTGCTCGGCGGTGAAGAAGCCGTAGTCCTCCAGCTCCTCCTCCTGGAGCACCATGCCGGTGCCGTCCTCCACGACCCCGCAGTCGAACAGGAAGTGGACCAGCGGAATCGGCCGGTCGTCGAGCGGCGGCACCCAGTGGACGACGAGCAGGCGGCCCACCGGCAGGACGAGGCCCAGCTCCTCGGCCAGCTCCCGGTGGCAGGCCGCCTCGGGCGACTCGCCCTCGTCGACGTGCCCGCCCGGCCAGCCCCAGTGGTCGCGGTAGCCCGGCTTGACGAGCAGGACCCGGCCCGAGGGATCGGTGACGAACCCGGCCGCCGCGGCGGCCACCTTGAACAGGCCGGCGTAGAAGGCCTCCGCCGGTATCACCGCAGTTCCGATCGCATGTCCCTGAGCCTAGTCGGGGACGTCCCCTAGACCGCTGGGAGGAGCGGTGTACGCCCAGGGCAGTACGCGCGATCTGGTCTGCTCGCCCGATGTTTCGCCCTTGATCGACTTCTACCGTCGAGACAGTCGTGAAAAGGGGAGGTCATGAGAGGCCGCAGGAACATCGCCGCCGCCATCGGCGGCTGGAGCGCACGCCACCGCTGGCTGGCGCTGCTCATCTGGATCGCGTTCGTCGCCGTGGCGACGGTCGCGGGCAACGCCGCCGGCACGGTGGAGATGCGCGGCTACGAATCCGCGAACGGCGACTCCCGCCAGGCGGAACGGATCCTCGACGGCGCGGCGTTCAAGGACGTGGCCGGCGAGATCGTGCTGGTCCAGTCGCGCACGGGGACGCTGACCATCGCCGACCCCGCCTTCCGCCGGGCGGTCGAGGACGTCAGGAAGGCCGTGGAGGCCACCGGCCAGGTCGAGCACGTGCGCACGCCGTACGACAAGGAGCCGTCGCCGGTGACACAGGACCGGCGGACGACGCTGGTGCAGTTCGACATGAAGGGCGACGGCGGCACGGCCGAGGAGCGGATCCAGCCGGTGCTCGACGCGGTGGCCCGGGTGCAGGGGGCGCATCCGGACCTGCGCGTGGAGGAGGCCGGATCGGCCAGCGCGGGCAAGCTGATCGGTGAGGCGATCGACAAGGACTTCGTCCGCGCCGAGCAGCTTTCGCTGCCCATCACGATCGGGATCCTGCTCGCCGCGTTCGGCGCGCTGCTGGCCGCGATCGTGCCGGTCGCGCTCGCGATGACCGCGATCTTCGCCGCGACAGGCCTGCTGGCCTTCACCAGCCACCTCCTGCACGTCGACTCCGCCACGAGCAACGTCATGCTGCTCATCGGCCTCGCCGTCGGGGTGGACTACTCGCTCTTCTACATCATGCGGGAGCGGGAGGAGCGGGCGAGGGGCCGGAGCAAGAAGCGGGCCATCGAGATCGCGGCGGCCACCTCGGGACGCGCGGTGCTGATCTCCGGCATCACCGTCATCGTCGCCATGGCGGGCATGTTCCTCACCGGCAACGGCGTCTTCATGGGCTTCGCCGAGGGCACGATCCTCGTGGTGCTGACGGCCGTCGTCGGCTCGCTGACCGTCCTGCCCGCCCTGCTCTCGCTGATCGGCGACAAGATCGACGCCCGGTTGGTCCACGGCGTCGTACGGGTCGTCACCGGCGGCCGGGTGACCTGGCGCCGGGTGCTCGGCGTGCGCGGCGGCCAGAGCCGGGTCTGGGGGGCGATCATGCGCCCGGTGCTGCGGCACCCGCTCGTCTCGGTGCTCCTCGCCGGCGGCCTGCTCGTGGGCCTCGCGATCCCCGCCTTCCAGTTGAAGACCGGTGCGCAGACCATCGACGACCTGCAGGGCGACTACCAGATCGCGGAGACGTTCAAGCGGATCGACAAGGCGTTCCCCGGCGGCAACGAGCCCGCGGTCGTCGTGGTCGAGGCCGCCGACGTGACGACGCCCGCGTTCACCGCGAAGATCGAGGACTTCAAGCGGCGGGCGCTGGCCACCGGCGAGGCCAACGAGCCCTTCGCCGTCGCCGTCAACCCCGCGAAGACCGTGGCGAAGATCAGTATCGGCATCAAGGGCACCGGCGCCGACGAGGTGTCCGAGCACGCGATCCGCACGCTGCGCGACGAGGTCGTGCCGGCCGCCCTCCCCGGCGCCCACGTCACCGGCAACACCGCGGGCTCGATGGACTTCAACGAACAGCTCGGCCGCAGGATCCCGCTGGTGTTCGCGTTCGTGCTGCTGCTGGCCTTCGTGCTGCTGCTGGTGTCGTTCCGCTCGCTGGTCGTGGCGGTCAAGGCCATCGCGCTCAACCTGCTGTCCGTCGCCGCGGCGTACGGCGTGCTCGTGCTGGTCTTCCAGAAGGGGTACGGCGAGAGCCTGCTGGGCTTCCACTCGACGGGGACGATCACCAACTGGCTGCCGCTGTTCCTGTTCGTGATCCTCTTCGGGCTGTCGATGGACTACCACGTGTTCATCCTCAGCCGGATCAGGGAGGCGTACGACAAGGGCATGAGCACCGAGGACGCCGTGGCGTTCGGGATCAGGAGCACGGCGGCCGTCGTGACGAGCGCCGCGCTCATCATGGTGGCGGTGTTCGCGACGTTCGCCACGCTGTCGCTGCTGACGTTCATGCAGATGGGCATCGGCCTCGCGGTGGCGGTCCTGATCGACGCGACCATCGTCCGGGCGGTGCTGCTGCCGGCCACGATGAAGCTGCTCGGCGACTGGAACTGGTACCTGCCGCGCTGGCTCGGCTGGCTCCCGCGGCTCTCCCACGGGGACGACGCGGCCGAGGAGGCCCCCGAGACTCCCGAGGAGCGGGTCCCGGCCCTCGTCTGATCACCCGAAGCCCGCACCGGGACGGCCAGTCGACACTGGTGCCGTCCCGGCGTCGGCGTGTCCGGGCTCACACCGGGTCACACAAGGGACAAGAAGCATGCAACGTTAAAATGCGTCTACGTGGTGCATACGGGTGGGAACAGTCGAAAAGCTCTGATCTATTGGGCCGCCGGTGTACTCGCGTACATGATCGCGGTTTTCCATCGCCAGTCGCTCGGCGTCACCGGCATCGACGCGGCGACGAGGTTCGGGGTCGGTTCGACGGCGCTGTCCACCCTCGCGATGCTGCAACTGCTCGTCTACGCGGCCATGCAGATCCCCGTCGGGGTGCTGGTCGACCGCCTGGGCTCCCGGCGGATGCTGCTCGCCGGCGCCGCGGTGATGGCCCTCGGCCAGCTGCTGTTCGCCGTCTCGGCCGATCTCGTCACGGCCGCCGCCGGCCGGGTGCTGGTCGGCTGCGGCGACGCGATGACGTTCATCAGCGTGATCCGGGTGGTGAACGTCTGGTTCCCGCCCCGCCGCAACCCGCTGATCGTGCAGCTCACCGGCATCCTCGGCCAGTTCGGCGCGGTCGTGTCGGCCGTACCGCTGATCACCTCGCTGCACGCGTACGGCTGGACCCCGACCTTCCTGTGGGCGGCGGGGCTCGGCGGCGTGGCCCTGGTCGCGGTCGGGGCGGGGCTGCGCGACCGGCGGCCCGAACGCGCTCCGGCGGCGTCCGGAGTGCGCGCCGCCTGGGCCGAGCCGGGCACCCGCCTCGGGATGTGGACCCACGCCGCCACCTCGTCGTCGGCGGCGGCGTTCACCCTCCTGTGGGGATATCCGTTCCTGGTGCAGGGCCAGGGCCTGTCGCCCCGGACGGCCGGGATGCTGCTGACCTCGCTGACCCTGCTCGCCATGGCCTGCGGGCCGCTGCTCGGCCACCTCGCCGGCCGCTTCCCGCTGCGCCGCTCGTGGATGGTGCTGACGATCATCGGTATCACGGCCGGCGCGTGGACGCTCGTCCTGCTGTGGCCCGGCCGCGCCCCCGTCTGGACGCTCGGGCTCCTGATGGTGGCCCTCGCCACGAACGGGCCCGGCGCGGTCATCGGCTTCGACTACGCCAGAACCTTCAACCCCGCCGAACGCATCGGCGTCGCCACCGGAATCGTCAACGGCGGCGGCTTCGCCGCCTCGATGTCCGTGATCGCGCTCATCGGCGTCGCACTGGACCTGCGGGGCGGCTACCACTGGGCCTTCGCCGTGCAGTACCCCCTCTGGCTGCTCGGCGCCGTCCAAATCATGCGTTACCGCGCCCGCCGCCGCGCCTCCGCTCCCCTCACCCCCGCCCCGGCCCCCGCCTGACCGGGACCCACCCGGCACTGCAGCAGGATAGCGGCAAGACAAGCGAGAGGTGATCGATTAATTACTCAGGGCGATGAAGGGCTGGGGGAAGTGGGCGGGGGCGAGGACGGCGGCTCGGGCGAGGAGGCTCCGGCGCGTCCGTACGGCGAGATCAGGATCCTCGTCGTACACGTAGCGGATCGTGGGATCGGCGAGTTGCGCCGGGTGGTGCAGGAGGTCGCCGCTCATCAGCACGTCCCCCACCTGCACGCACTGGTGACCGGGCGTGTGCCCGGGGGCGTGCAGCACCCGGACCCCGGGGACGGGTTCGGCGTCGCCGTCGACGACGTCGACCCGGTCCCCCAGCGGCAGGATGATCCGCTCGCGCACCGGGCCGGACGCCCACTCGACCTCCGCCCGCTGCAGCAGGTAGCGGGCGTTCGGGTAGGCCGGGGCGCCGTCCACGACGCACCCGCCGGCGTGGTCGCTGTGCAGGTGGGTCACCACCACGACGTCGACGTCGGCCGGGGCGACCCCGGCGGCGGCCAGTTCCGCGCCGAGCCGTCCGGGCAGGGGCGCCCAGGTCGCGGGTGAGTCCGCGCCGCCGATGCCGGTGTCCACCAGGACCGTACGGCCCCCGGCCCGCAGCAGGAAGCAGTGGAAGTGGAGCACCCACTCCTCGTCCGGCCCGAACGACGAGCCGGCGAACATCTCCGGCAGCGGTTTACGGATGGGCGGTCCCATCGGGCCCACGGCGTCGCACAGCGGAGTGATCTCGACGCCGGCCACTACTCTCGGCTCGTACGGCATCCGACCACGATACGGCGGGTGCGACGACGCCCGGGCGGCCGGGATGATGGAGGCGTGCTCGCCGACGTCATCGACCTGCTCGCCTGCCCCCTCTGCGGGGCGAGGACCCACCTCGCCGGGGGATCGGTGCGGTGCGGGAGCGGCCATTCCTTCGACGTCGCGCGCCAGGGGTACGTGAACATGCTCACCCGGCCCGCGGGCACGGCCGACACGCCTGACATGGTGGCGGCGCGGGCGCGCTTCCTCGACGCGGGCCACTACGGTCCGCTGGCCCGCCGCCTCGCCCGGTTGTGCGCGGGCGCGGAGGTGGTCGCCGACGCCGGGGCGGGCACCGGCCACTACCTGGCGGCGGCGCTCGGCGACGGCGCGGTGGGGATCGCGCTCGACGTGTCCAAGCACGCGCTGCGGCGGGCCGCGCGGGCCCATCCCCGCGTCGGCGCGGTCGTCGCGGACGTGTGGCGGCCCCTCCCGGTCGGCGACGACCGCGTCGACGTGCTGCTCAATGTCTTCGCGCCGCGCAACGCGCCGGAGTTCGCCCGCGTCCTGCGGCCGGGCGGGACGCTGGTCGTCGTCACGCCAGGCCCCGGCCATCTGCGCCCGCTCGTGGAACGGCTCGGCCTGCTGTCGGTGGACGAGGACAAGGAGCGCCGCCTGGAGGAGAGCCTGGGTGGCGCGTTCACCCGGGAGGGCGAGGAGACGGAGGAGTTCGCGCTCTCCCTCGGGCACGAGGAGGTCGGGGCGGTGGTCGGCATGGGCCCGAGCGCCTGGCACACCCGCCCGGAGGAACTGGCCGCGAAAATCGGCGACCTGCCCGACCCGGTCGAGGTGAGCGCCTCGTTCCGCGTCTCCCGCTGGGCCGCCCGCACCTGACCTTTCCTCTGTGGGCGGAATCCTCGCCCGACATCACCCATTTAGCGGTCATTGTCACGCCTCACCGGACATACTGAACGCGACCCCGTAGGAGCGCAGGGGAGGGCGGCATGAAGGCCGAGGAACGCTGGCAGGCCAGGTTCCGGGCACCCCGCGTGACCCTGCCCACGTGGGCGCGGCAGGCGCCGCACCGTGCCGTCTACCGCGGCAACGCCTCCGGCGCCTGGGAGATCTACGCCTGGGACCGGTCGAACGGGCGCACCCGCCAGGTCACCGACCGCCCCCACGGCACGCGGTACGGCGCGATCGACCCGACCGGCCGCTGGGTCTGGTGGTTCGGCGACGCCGAGGGCGACGGGCAGGGCGTCTGGTCGCGGCAGCCGTTCGACGGCGGTCCCGACGTGCCCCTGTCCCTGCCGCCCGGTCATCCGGGCGGGCTCGCGCTCGCCTCCGACGGCACCGCGGCGGTCGGCCGTTCCTCCCGGGACGGTTTCGAGATCCTGCTGGCCCGGCCGGGGGACGAGCCGGTGCGGCTCTACCACCACGACGAGTACGCCGTGGTCGCGGACATGTCCCTCGACGGGGCGGTCGTCGCCGTCAACCACAGCGAGCACGGCGACCTGCTCCACCCGGCCGTACGGGTCGTGAAGACGAACGGGTCGGTGGTCGCCGAACTGGACGACGGGCCCGGCAAGGGAGTGATCGCGGCCCGCTTCGCCCCCGTGCCCGGCGACCGGCGGCTGCTGGTCCTGCACGAGCGCCGGGGCCGCCGCGAGCCGCTCGTGTGGGACCCGGTGACCGGCGAGCAGCGGGAGATCTGGCTGCGGGTGCGCGGGGAGATCTCCGCCGACTGGTACGACGACGGCCGCGCCCTGCTGATCGTCCACAACCACCGGGGCCGCACCGAACTGCTGCGCTACGACCTGGCCGGCGGGGGTCTCACCCCCATCGACAGCCCGCACGGGGTGATCGAGGCGGCGGCGCCCCGGCCCGACGGCACCGTCGAGTACGCGTGGTCGAGCGCGGCCCACCCACCGGTGATCAGGTCGAGCAACGGCCACGTGGTCTTCAGCCCCGGCCGTACGCCACCGCCGTCCGTGCCGCTGGAGGACATCGACGTGGACGGCCCGGGCGGCCGGATCCACGCCCTCGTTTCCCGGCCGGAACGGGCCGCCGCGCCGTACCCGGCGGTGTTCCTGCTGCACAGCCAGCCGGCCGCGTTCGACGGCGTGCCGGGCGGGCAGGACGACGACTCCTTCCAGCCGCAGGTGGCGGCGTGGGTGGACAACGGCTTCGCCGTGATCCGGGTGAACCACCGCGGCTCGGCCGGGTACGGCTCGGCCTGGCGCGACGCGCTGCGCGGGGACGTCGGCCACATCGAGCTTGCCGACGTGGCGGCGGTGCGCGACTATGCCGTGGAGCACGGCATCGCCGACCCCGACCGTCTCGTGCTCGCCGGGGCCGCGTGGGGCGGCTACCTGACCCTGCTCGCGCTCGGCACCCAGCCGAAGGCCTGGGCGGCGGGGATCGCGACCACGCCCATCCCCGATCACGCGGCGATGTACGAGCACGAGGCCGAGTGCCTGCGCGCGGCGCACCGGGCGCTGCTCGGCGGCTCTCCGGACGAGGTGCCCGACCGGTACGCCGCGTCCTCCCCGATCACCTACGCCGACATGGTCGAGGCGCCGCTGCTGATCATCGCGGGAGACGATGATCCGCACTGCCCGATGGAGCAGGTGGAGCAGTACGTGCGGGCCCTCGCCGACCACGGCCGCGAGGCGTCCCTCTACCGGTACGCGGCGGGGCCCGGCGGCACGCCGGCGGTCGAGGAGCGGATCCGGCAGATGGGGGCGTCCATCGAGTTCGCCGTACGCGCCCTGGGCGGGGCCTGAACTGACCCGACCGGCGCGAGCCGGCCGGTCAGGGGGCGCGCAGGACGAGGATGGCGAGGTCGTCGGCGCTCGGCTCGGGCGCGAAGTCCTGCACGGCGCGGCGGATGCGTTCGGCGACGGCGCGGGCGGACAGGTCGGCGCACTCCGCCAGCAGCCTGGCGAGGCCGCCATCGTCGTCCAGCAGCCGGTCGCCCGACCGCCGCTCGGTGACCCCGTCGGTCACGCCGAGCAGCACGTCACCGGGGGTGAGCCGCAGCTCGTCCTCCTGGAACCTCGCCTCGGGGAACACCCCGAGCAGCGACTGCGGCGAGGCCACGACCTCGACGTCGCCGTTCGGCCGCAACCGCATCGCCTCCGGGTGCCCGGCGGAGACGAGCCTGATGTCGAGTCCTTCGGGCACGACGTTGATCTGGCCGTGCAGCAGCGTCAGGAAGCGGGCCCGCTCCCCCTCCTCCAGGATGGCCTGGTTGAGGCGGCCCACGACGGCGGCCACGCCGTACCCCTCGCGGGCGAGCAGCCGGAGCGTGTGCCGGGCCAGCCCGGTCACGGCGGCGGCCTCGGGGCCGGTGCCGCAGACGTCGCCGATCGCGAAGCGCCAGACGCCCTGGGCGACCGGGAACAGGTCGTAGAAGTCGCCGCCGACCTCGTTGGTCTCCCCGGCCGGCTCGTAGATCACGTGGAAGTCGAGGCCGGGCGTGTCCGGCTCGTCGGGCGGCAGCAGGCTGCGCTGGAGCGCCCGGTTGGCCGCCGCCTGCTGCGCGTACAGGCGGGCGTTGTCGAGCGCCAGCGCCGCGCGACGGCCGAGGTCCTCGGCGATCTGCATCGCCTCGTCGGGAAAGTGGTCGCGCCGGCCCAGGCACATCACGCCGAGCCGCCGCCCGCGCGCGGTCAGCGGGTACGCCAGCGCCTGCCACTCACCCAGCGGCAGCACGGCGGGCCCGTCGTCGGCCGGCAGCGCGACGTCCTCCAGTTCGTCGCGCATGGCGTCGATCTGCGTCTCGTCCGCGTGCCACAGGTACGCGGGGCGCAGGTCGCCCGAGCCGTCCTGCGCGGTGTAGACGGCGCACCAGCTGGCCAGGCGCGGCACCACGATCTGCGCGATGATCGCCGGCACCATCTCGGGGTTGAGCGTGCCCGCGAGCAGGTCGCTCGCGTCCGCCAGGAAGCCGAGCCAGCCCGGGCCGTGCGCGGCCTCCAGCAGCCACTCGTCGCTCTGCACCGGCTCACCGCCGGGCAGGTCGAGCCGGGCCCACCGGGTGCGCAGGGCCGAGGTGAACGTCACACCCCAGGTCACGGCCTCGGCCTGCGGCCCGAAGTCCGAGCCGTCCGTCTTCTCCCGCACCTCCACCTGGATGCTCTCCCCGTTGTGCAGCCAGGCGACCTCGAAGGGCCCTCCCGACGCCTCCGCGACGAGTTCGCCCACCAGCCGCTCGGCTTCCGGGCACACGGACAGGGCCGCCCACGCCGTCATCACTTCACGCGTGAACCGCTTAGCGTCGGGTACGGCCGTCTCGCCCGGAGTGAAGGACGCGGCGAGAACGGCACGAGGGGAAACAGCCACCGCCTTCTTGCTTACCACACTTCGGGCTGACGCCGGGTCAGGCAAGGGGGCCCCGCACTCCACGGAACGTGACAGACTGGCATGGAGTCCACGGCTGGACAAGGCCGTATCGGCCGCTGCCTTGGTCGCGTCAGCCCCGATCGGGGTAAAGGAGGCTAGATGTCGCCCGCCAACGTCGAACTGGCCGGGACCGAACGGACCTACACCGAATCCGATCTCGTTCCCTTTCTCGAAACCCTCATCACCTGGCGGGACGGCGACTTCCGCCGGCGCGTCTCCCACGCCCCGGCGGGGATCCTCAGCGAGATCCGGCTGCTGCTCAACGAGGTGGCGGACCGGCGTGAGCACCTGGCCAACGAGCTGGCCCGGGTGCGCCGCGAGGTCGTCAAGGAGGGCCGGTTCACCGAGCGGCTGAGCCCGGGACCGGGCGTGGGCGCGTGGGCGGAGAGCGTGGGCTCGGTCAACGACCTGATCGACGCGATCGTCACCCCGGTCAGCGGCGCCGCCGACGTCATCGACGCCGTGGCCAAGGGCGACCTGTCCCGCCGGATCGACGTGGACCGCGCGGCCCGGGGCGAGGTGCGGCGGCTCGGCAAGGCCATCAACGGCATGGTCGACCAGCTCTCGCTGTTCACCTCGGAGGTGACGCGGGTCACCCGCGACCTCGGCACCGAGGGCAGGCTGGGCGGCCGGGCGAACCTGCGCGGCATGTCGGGAAGCTGGCGCGACCTCACCGAGGCCGTCAACACGATGTCCGACCGCGTCTCCGCGCAGGTGCGCGACATCGCCGAGGTGACGACCGCGGTGGCCAGGGGCGACCTGAGCCGCAAGGTCACCGTCGACGCCGTCGGCGAGATGCTGGAGCTCAAGCACACCGTCAACACGATGGTCGACCAGCTCTCGGCGTTCGCCGAGGAGGTGACCCGGGTCGCCCGCGAGGTCGGCACCGAGGGCAAGCTGGGCGGCCAGGCGCAGGTGCGCGGCGTCTCCGGGACGTGGAAGGACCTCACCGACAACGTCAACTTCATGGCGAACAACCTGACCTCGCAGGTCCGGCAGATCGCCGTGGTGTCCACCGCCGTCGCGAAGGGCGACCTGTCCAGGAAGATCACCGTGGACGCCCAGGGCGAGATCCTGGAGCTCAAGGAGACCCTCAACACGATGGTCGACCAGCTCTCGGCGTTCGCCGACGAGGTGACCCGGGTCGCCCGCGAGGTCGGCACCGAGGGCAAGCTGGGCGGCCGCGCCGAGGTGAAGGGCGTGTCGGGCGTCTGGAAGGACCTCACCGACAACGTCAACTCGATGGCCAGGAACCTCACCTACCAGGTGCGCAACATCGCCCAGGTGACCACGGCCGTCGCCAACGGCGACTTCACCCGCAAGATCGACGTCGACGCCCAGGGCGAGATGCTCGAACTCAAGAGCACCATGAACACCATGGTCGACCAGCTCTCGTCCTTCGCCTCCGAGGTGACCCGCGTCGCCCGCGAGGTCGGCACCGAGGGACGCCTCGGCGGCCAGGCGCAGGTGCGCGGCGTGTCGGGCAACTGGAAGGACCTCACCGACAACGTCAACTTCATGGCGAACAACCTGACGTCCCAGATCCGTCAGATCGCCGTCGTGTCCACCGCCGTCGCCCAGGGCAACCTGTCCAAGAAGATCACCGTGGACGCCCAGGGCGAGATCCTGGAGCTCAAGGACACGATGAACACGATGGTCGACCAGCTCTCGGCGTTCGCCGCTGAGGTCACCCGGGTCGCCCGCGAGGTCGGCACCGAGGGGCGCCTCGGCGGCCAGGCCCGGGTGCCGGGCGTCTCAGGCGTCTGGAAGGACCTCACCGACAACGTCAACTCGATGGCCAACAACTTCACCTACCAGGTGCGCAACATCGCCCAGGTGACCACGGCCGTCGCCAACGGCGACCTGACCCGCAAGATCGACGTGGACGCCCAAGGCGAGATCCTGCAGCTCAAGAGCACCATGAACACCATGGTCGACCAGCTGTCGTCCTTCGCCTCCGAGGTGACCCGCGTCGCCCGCGAGGTGGGCTCGGAGGGCCAGCTCGGCGGCCAGGCCCGCGTCGAGGGCGTCGAGGGCACCTGGAAGCGGCTCACCGAGAGCGTGAACGAACTGGCCGGCAACCTCACCACGCAGGTGCGCGCCATCGCCGAGGTGACCAGCGCCGTCGCCAGGGGCGACCTCACCCGGTCGATCACGGTGGAGGCCCCGGGCGAGCTGGCCCAGCTCAAGGACAACATCAACACGATGGTGTCCACCCTGCGCCAGACCACCAAGACCAACCAGGAGCAGGACTGGCTCAAGTCCAACCTGGCCCGGATCTCCCGCCTCATGCAGGGCCACCGCGACCTCATGGAGGTCGCGCGGCTCATCATGAGCGAGCTCACCCCGCTCGTGTCGGCCGGCCACGGCGCCTGCTACCTGTACGACGGCGGCCGGCTCAACCTCATCGCCGGGTACGGCATCCAGCCGGGGTCGTCCCCCAAGCCGTGCTTCGAGCTGGGCGAGGGGATCATCGGCCAGGCCGCGCTGGAGGCCAAGCAGATCATCCTGGAGAACGTGCCGGCCGACTCGATCACGATCGAGACCGGGCTCAGCCGGTCGCACCCGGCGCAGATCGTCGTGCTGCCGATCCTGTTCGAGAACAAGGTGCTCGGCGTCCTGGAGATGGCCTCGTTCACCCAGTTCAGCCAGGTGCACGTGGCGTTCCTCACCCAGCTCGTCGAGACCATCGGCGTCACCATCAACACGATCATGGCGAACTCCCGGACCGAGGCGCTGCTGACCGAGTCGCAGCGGCTCGCGATCGAGCTGCAGGAGCGCTCGGACGAGCTGCAGCGCCAGCAGGAGGAGCTGCGCCGGTCCAACGCCGAGCTGGAGGACAAGGCGGCGCTGCTGGCCAAGCAGAACCGGGCCATCGAGATCCAGAACTTCCAGATCGAGCAGGCCCGGCGGACGCTGGAGGAGCGCGCCGAGCAGCTCGCGGTGTCGTCCCGCTACAAGTCCGAGTTCCTCGCGAACATGTCCCACGAGCTGCGCACCCCGCTGAACAGCCTGCTCGTGCTCGCCAAGCTGCTCACGGAGAACGCCGAGGGCAACCTGACGCCGCAGCAGGTCGAGTTCGCCCGGACCATCCACGACGCCGGCTCGGCGCTGCTCCAGCTCATCAACGACATCCTCGACCTGTCCAAGGTCGAGGCGGGCCGCATGGACATCCACCCGCAGGCCATGTCGCTGGCCGCGCTGGTCGAGTACATGGAGGCCACGTTCGCCCCGCTCGCGCGGGACAAGGGGCTCTCCTTCACCGTCGACGTCGATCCCTCGGTGCCCGGCGACGTCAGCAGCGACGAGCAGCGCCTGCAGCAGGTCCTGCGCAACCTGCTCTCCAACGCCGTGAAGTTCACCCACCAGGGCGAAGTCAGGCTGGAGGTGACCCGCGCGCCCGGGGACGTGCCGTACGTGGACGAGAAGCTGCAGGGCGCGCAGGAGATGCTCGCCTTCAAGGTCGTCGACACCGGCATCGGCATCGCCCCGGACAAGCTCGAAGTGATTTTCGAGCAGTTCCGGCAGGCCGACGGCACGACCAGCCGCAAGTACGGCGGCACCGGCCTCGGCCTGTCGATCTGCCGGGAGATCGCCCGCCTCCTCGGCGGCGAGATCCACGTCCAGAGCACGCCCGGGGCGGGCAGCACCTTCACGCTCTATCTGCCGCCGAGCTACTCCGGGCCGCTCGCCGCGTCCGACGGTGGTGCGATCACCTCGCTGGCGGCCTCGGACGGGCACGAGGTGGACGTGCCCGAGCTGCACATCAAGGAGATCCTCCCGGAGATCCCGCTCCCGACCGACCCGCCCATGGCGCAGCTCGCGCCGATCCCCGACGGCCACGTCCACGACTGGCAGGGCGACGACCCGCTGTCCGGAGCGAAGATCCTCATCGTGGACGACGACATCCGCAACGTCTTCGCGCTGACCAGCGTGCTGGAGCGGCACGGCTCGACCGTCGTCTACGCCGAGAACGGCCGCGAGGGCATCGAACAGCTCGAACGCAACGAGGACGTGGCACTCGTCCTGATGGACATCATGATGCCCGAGATGGACGGCTGGGCGACGACCTCGGCGATCAGGAAGATGCCGCAGTTCGCCGATCTCCCGATCATCGCGCTGACGGCGAAGGTCATGCGGGGAGACCGGGAGAAGAGCATCGCGTCGGGCGCGTCCGACTACGTGCCGAAGCCGGTCGACGTGGACCGGCTGCTCGAACGGCTGCGCGGATGGCTCATGCGCGGGCGGAACGTGGGCACAGAACGGACGAGGGGTGTGCCGGCCCCCGAGCCCCGCGACTCCCAGGAGGCATGATCGATGCCCGACCGCGCCAGGGTCCTGCTGGTCGACGACCGCGAGGAGAACCTGATCGCCCTTGAGGCGATCCTGAGTTCGCTGGACGTCGTGCCCATACGGGCCCGCTCCGGCGAGGAGGCGCTGAAGGCTCTCCTGTCGACCGACTTCGCCCTCATCCTGCTCGACGTGCGCATGCCCGGCATGGACGGCTTCGAGACGGCCGCGCACATCAAGCGGAGAGAGCGCACCAGGAACATCCCGATCATCTTCCTGACCGTGGTCGACAGCGCACCCGACTACGCCTTCCGCGGGTACGCCGCCGGAGCGGTCGACTACCTCACCAAGCCGTTCGATCCCTGGGTGCTGCGCGCGAAGGTCTCCGTGTTCGTGGAGCTGTACGCCATGAACCGGCGGCTCACCGAACAGGCGGCGCTGCTGCGCGAGCGGCTGGCCGGTGAACTGCCGGGAGGCCGCGACACCGACCTGACGTCCGTCCTGGCCGAACTGGCCAAGCGGCTCGCCGCCGTGGAGGACGACCTGCGCCGCGTGCGGGAACAGGCCGGCAGGTCGGACGACTCACCACTGAACGGCGCCATCTCCGACCTCGGTGAGCGGGTCGCCCACCTCCGGGCCGGCTTCGACGCCCTCACCTGACGGCGAGCCGCCCCTCTCGCCCCGCCGGACCGTCACCCCGCCGGGTTGAGTCTCCCGTAGGGGGAGACGGAAGGCTGGAGGCATGGACGGCGACACGACGTGGTCGATCGGCGAACTGGCGGCGCGAACCGGGCTGACGGTCAAGGCGATCCGCTTCTACTCCGACCGCGGGATCGTGCCGCCCGCCGACCGCAGCCCGGCCGGCTACCGCCGTTACGACGCCGACGCCGTGGCCCGCCTGGACCTCGTACGCACGCTGCGCGACCTGGGGATCGACCTTCCCACGATCAGGAGGGTCCTGGACCGGGACGCCACGCTGGCCGAGGTCGCGGCGGCGCACGCCGAGGCGCTGGCGGCGCAGATCCGGGTGCTGCGGCTGCGGCACGCGGTGGCGCTGGCGGTGGCCAGGCGCGGCTCCACCCCTGAGGAGATGGATCTGATGCACAGACTCGCCAGGCTCACCGAAGACGAACGGCGGCGGCTGATCGACGACTTCCTCGACGCCGCCTTCGGTGAACTGGACACCGACCTGACCGGGATCAGGCGGACGATGACCCCCGAACTCCCCGACGACCCCGAACCCGAGCAGGTCGAGGCCTGGGTCGAACTGGCCGAGCTGTCCGGCGACCCCGCTTTCCGGGCCGCGCTCAGGCGCATCGCCGAGCAGCATGTGGCCGACCGCGCACCCGCCGTCCCACGTCCGGACACCACCGCACGTCCGGACACCACCGCACGTCCGGACACCACCGCACGTCCGGACACCACCGCACGTCCGGACATCGCCCCGCTTCCCGACACCGCCCCACGTCCGGACGCCGTCGCGATCGTCCGCGACCAGGTCGCCCCCGCGCTGGCGACGGGCGTCGATCCCGCCTCGCCCGGCGCCGAACCGTACCTCGCCGCGGTCACCGCACGATATGCCGCGAGCCTGCGCCGCCCGGACGACGCGACCCTGCGTCGCCGGTTGCTCACGCTGCTGGAGACCGCGAACGACCCGCGCCGCCAGACCTACTCCCGGCTGCTCGCGGTGGTCAACGGCTGGCCGCCGCCGGACGACCTGACGCCCGCTCTCACCTGGTTCGCCGAGGCCCTGCGCACCCGGATGCCGGACTGAGCCCGGCGGGGGTCAGCGGCGAGGGTTAGCGGCGGGCCCGCTCCAGGGCGTCCCAGAAGCCGCGCCGCAGCGCGTGCCGGACCTCGTCGTGGAGGAGGAAGTCGATCGGGAGCGACGACCCCTGCAGAAGCCTGGCCTCCAGGTCGGACGGCATGCGGGGCTTCCGGGCGAGCACCGCCTCCAGCCAGAGCGCGGGAGCGTCCCTGGCCACGGACTCGCCGAAGTCGTGTCCCTCCTTGTGCGCGGCCTGCACCGCCTCGGCCAGCGTGGTGGTGCCCCCGGGCTGCATCGGCACCGGCGCGGGCTGCGGACCCGTGTACGGCCCGAGCTGGGAGGGCGGGTAACCGACGGGCCCGGAGGCGTACTGGCTGTTCAGCGGGGTCGTCGGCGGCGCCTGACCCGCGGGCGGCGCGGGCGGAGCCGGCAACGGCATGGACGGAGGCGGCATGGACGGGGACGGCGGAGCCGGACGCTGCTGCGGCTGGCCCGGCGACTGCTGGGGCTCCGGCGGATAGCCGTTGTAGGCAGGAGGGGACGGCTGCGCCGGAAGCACCGGACGGGCGTGCCCGGAGGATCGGCCGCCGCCGTGGGCACCGGAGCCATGCGCGCCCGAGCTGTGGGTTCCCGAACTGTGCGCTTCCGAACTGTGCGTTTCCGAGCCCTGCGCGCCCGGACCATGAGCACCGGAACCATGGGCACCGGACCCCTGAGCCCCGGAACCATGTACCCCAGAACCATGTGCCCCGGTCCCATGGGCACCGGAACCGAACGCACCCGCGCCCTGGGCGCCGGAATCCTGCGCACCGGACCCGAGGCCGCCCGACGAGTGATCGCCGGACGGGTAACCCCCCGACGTGTGGCCGCCCGGCCCCGCGGTGCCGGACGCGTGCGCACCGGACCCCTGGGCGCCGGACCCGGACGCGTGGCTGCCGGACGAGTGAGCGCCCGTACTGTGGGCCCCGCCGCCGAGCGACCCGCCCAGCGAAGATCCGCCCAGCGACGACCCGCCCAGCGACGATCCTCCAGGCGACGCCGGACCGAGCGATCCCGAATCGCGCGAACCGGCACCGTGCGAACCGGTGCCGTGCGAACCGGCACTGTGGGACCCGGAGCCGTGTGCCCCGGAGCCGTGGGAGCCGCCGCTCTGTGGCAGCCCGTCGGATGCCGGCGTGCCAGATGCCGGAAGACCCGGCGTCGCAGTGTCCGGCGACGAGGTGCCCGGCGTCGAGGCGCCGTGTGCGCCCGAACTCCGTGAGCCGGAGCCGTACGAGGCGTTGTCGTGCCCGCCGGAGGCGGGAAGGCCGGGGGTGTGCGAGCCGAGGATGTAGCCGGCCTGTGACTGCGAACCGTACTGCTGCGAACCCTGCGGGTGGGAGCCGTTGGCGTGGGCGACGACGCCGTTGCCGTGGTGCTGGCCGTTGCCCGCTGTGAGCTGGTGCTGCCCGTTGCCGGTGTTGAGGCTCGTGTCCACCGCGGTCGACAGGGTGACGTACGACCGCAGGTGCGCGCCCGCGATCTCCACGAGGTCGTCGCACTCCTGGCGCAGGGTGCGCGCGGCGGACCAGGCGCCGTCCGCGGCCAGTTGCATGACGGTCACCCTGACGCCCAGATCCTGCGCGTCGCTCACCACCTGGGTGAGGTCCTCGTCACCGCTGACCACGACCGCGTCGCAGACGGCGTTGTTGCGGGCCAGGGTCATCAGGTCCCGGTGGACCTGGGCGTCCACGCCCTCCCGGCGGCCCGGACGGATGCGCCCGAGGCGGAGCTTGAGACCGGGGATGTCGGCCAGCACGTCGTGCTCGGGCGTCCGGCGGCCCTCGACGGTCGCCTCGTACCAGTAACAGCGCAGCAACGGCAGGCCGGTGCGCTCTCGCGACAGGTTCGTCAGGAACCGCAACAGCCCCGGATAGTCCCAGGAGACTGCCTCGCGATGGCGGGTCCCATGGACGGCCATCGCGCCGTCCGCCAGCAGGTAGCCGGCGTCAACGAACAGCGCGCAGCGATCCACGCGACACCGCCCTTCCTTACGTGGCTCTCTCAGGGTAGTCAAAGCGTGTGTTCCCGCGAGGGTGATTCCCGGCGATTCAACCCTCGCCCCCAGGTGGGAGATCGGGACGTCCGCGGCCCCTGGAATCGGAAGCGTTCACGCCGACCGTACCAGTTTGTCCAGGTATTACCTGCCACTCATTCGTTATCGGTCGCCTTCGGAAAAAGCTCCCCTCGAGGAGGCGGAATATGTCAGGACCACGTCCTCGCGCTCACGACCGCGACCCCGAAGAAGGCCGGCTCCCGCCTGGTCGCGAGACGCAGCGTGGGGCGGCGTCCCAGCAGCGTGTGGAGGGAGTCCACCGCGACACCGCCGGTGGCTCCGGTGGCCCCCGTGGAGAGGACACCCGCCTCCCCCCGGTCCTCGCCACGACCCCGGCCGCCGGTGGTGGCGAGCCCGGCCCTGACCCCCTCGGCGTTCCACACCATCAGGTCGATCCGTGCCGGGGCGCCGCCGGGGGCCAGGCCGTCGAGCGGGATCCGCAGCGCCTCCTCCTCGGTCCCCACGACGGCCGCGGCGTCCAGCACCACCACCCGCGTGTACGGCTGCCGCTCGTCCACGGCCAGCATCACCAGGCCCCACGCGGCGTGCCGGACCGTCCCCGTACGCGCCGGGGCCGCCCCGGCGACCCACCAGCGGCCCCCGCCCGCGGCCCGGACCAGGGACGTGACGTCGGCGAACGCCTGGTAACCGGGACCCGTGGGCAGGTTCCGCCGCGCGATCTCGGCCGCGCGCACGGTGACGTACGCCGGGCTGCCCGGCGCACGCACCCGGACGTCCCCGGCGGGCTGCGCCCGCCTGCCGTCCGCCGACCAGTAGAGCCCGGCCCACAGCACCCGGCCGGCCCCGGGCAGAGCGAGATCGGCGCAACTCGAAGTCGGCGTCGAGTCGTCCGCGTCGAGGTCGACGGGCACGCTGACGCCCGGGCCACGACCGGGAGCGGTGGAGGCGGCGGTGCCCACGAGCGTGTTGCCGACGACCCGCGTGACCAGACGGCCGTCCGCGGCGAACCGGGCCGCCACACCCGACCCACGTACTCCCGCCGTCGATCGGGCGGCGGCCTCCGTCCGCCCCGAGCGGACCCGGACCGTGAACGCCCTTCCCGTGGGCGCGTCCGCGGCCACGGCCACCTTCAGGAAGATCGCGGTCACCTCCCCGGCCGCCAGCGGCCCTCGGGCGCAGCGCACGACCCGGCCCTCCGCCGTGCAGGTCCAGCCGTCCCCCGTGCCGGCGTCCCCCTTCTCGCGCCCGTCCCGATGCCCGCCTCGATGCCCGCCGGAAGCCGCGTACCGGCTCCGGGCCACGAACCTGACTCCCGGCGGGAGCGTCACGGTCGCGACGACCTCGTCCTTCCCTTCCCGGCTCTCCCCCTCCGTGGCTGCGCGGCCCGCGTCGCGCAGCCGTACGGCGACGAGCCCCGGCTGCCCGCGCAGCAGGGCGCCGAGCGGGTCGACGGCGACGACCGGCCCGGCCTCCCCGCTCCTCTCGGCGCGGCTCACCGTGCCGGGGTGCGGGGTCCGCGCCGCGTGCCGCCTCCCGGTCGTCCCGTCGCCGCCGGGCCGGGTGCTCCGTCCGGCGTGCTCCGCGTGATCCCGGACGCCGGCGCGGGCCTGCCCGGGAACCCGCTGACGCACCTCCTGGCGGGTGGGGAACTGCTGGTGGGCCTGCCGGCGGCCCTGGTCGCGGTCCGTTTCGTACGGAACCGTGGGAACCCGCCGGCGCACCCGCTGCCGTTCCGGGGCCGAGACGCGGCCCTCCTGCGCCGTACCCCCCTGTGCGACGCCCTCCTGAGCCGGGGCGTGCCCCGCGTTCACCCGGACATCGGAGGAGTGACGGGGAGCCGGAGGCCACCCGGTGTGCCCTCGGCTGTCATGGTGCGGCGGGACCGGGTCGTCCGGCCGGGCCGGCTCCGGCATCGCGGCCGTCCCGGCCGGTGTCGCGGGGCCGACCGGCTCGCCCGTCCGGCCCGGTGATCCCGAGACGCTCACCGGAAGCACGCCCGTCGGCTCGGCGACGAGCAGGAAGGCCGCCGTCGCCAGGCCGGCCACGGCGATGCCTCCCAGCACCGCGCGGTAGGAGGCCGGCACGCTCTGCACGAGGGCCGGCAGCCGCAGGATGGGCGCCCGCACCCGGTCACCGGCGGCCCCGAGCACCGCGACCGCGCCCGTCCAGACGCTTCGCACGAAAGCCCGGGCCCTGTCGTACGCGGCCCGCAGCACGGCCAGAGGGCTGTCGTCCATTCGGACGCCCGCCCGGACGCCCGCTCTGAAGTCCCCGCCGGACGCCTGGTCGTGCCGCGTGTGCGCGGCGAGGTCCGCGAGGTAGTCGTCCACGGCCGGCCCCGCGACGAGCTGGCCGACGACGTCCCGCAGCCCCTGCGTGAGGTCCACCATCTCCAGGAAGACCGACCGGCAGTCGATGCACTCGGCGACGTGCCCGTCGACCTCGGCGGCCTCCTGCTTCGGCAGGCCGTTCTCCAGGTACCGCAGGATCGTGATGAGAACCGGCCGGCACTCCTCGCGCGGACCGCCGTCCAGGCGCAGCCGCACGTACGCCTCCCGCAGCGCGCGGCGGGCCCTCCCGGTGAGCTCGACGGTCGCCCTTCCCGAGAGCCCGAGCAGCGGGCCCGCCTCCGCCGGGTCGGCGCCCTCGACCTCCACATGCCACAGCACCATGCGCCAGCGCTCCGGCAGCGAGAGATAGGCGCGGGCGAGCGGCGCGCGTTCGAGCCCCTTCAGCTCGGGGTCCACGTAGAGGGAGTCGCCGTCGGCCAGGTCGACCACCCCGGCGGCGGCGTACCGGCGCAGCGACGCCAGCAGATAGGGGCGGAAGGCGGAGGCGGGGCCGCCGCCGCGCCGCACCAGTTCCAGCACCCTCGCGAAGATCTCGACGAGGAGGTTCTCGACCGCCTCCTCACTCTGCGTGAGCTGCCGGGCCAGGGACCGGGCGGCCGTGGAGTGACGCCGGTAGAGCGTTCCGTACGCCGCCGTGTCGCCTCCCCGGACGGCTTCGAGCAGCTCCACGTCGGTAAGCCGGACTTGTCTACGCATTGCGACCTCGCGATTACGATGAGTTGCATCGCCAATCATTCCGCAGTCCGCGTCCTGGCTAAACCGCAGCCACGTCTTTACTCTGCGTAGTCATCGGCCTCTGCGAAGCGTCCCGCCGGGCCGGCCGTACGCTGAGGCCCATGAGTGACCGCGAGAAGCTGCTGGACGAGATCAAGAACAAGGGCATCGTGCACGGGCGGGTCGTGCTGTCCTCGGGCAAGGAGGCCGACTGGTACGTCGACCTGCGCCGCATCACCCTCGACGGCGTGGCGGCGCCACTGGTGGGCCGCGTCATGCTGGACCTCACCGAGGATCTCGGCTACGAGGCGGTCGGCGGCCTGACGCTGGGCGCGGACCCCGTGGCGACGGCGATGCTGCACGCGGCGGCCGCCCGGGGCCGCGCGCTCGACGCGTTCGTCGTCCGCAAGGCAGGCAAGGCCCACGGCCTGCAGCGCAGGATCGAGGGCCCCGACGTCGCCGGACGCCGGGTGCTCGCGGTGGAGGACACCACCACCACCGGCGGGTCGGTGCTGACCGCCGTGGAGGCGCTGCGCGAGGCGGGCGCGCAGGTCGTGGGCATCGCGACGATCGTGCACCGGGGCGGCGACGAGGCGCTGGCGGCGACCGGGGTGCCCTACCGCTCCGCCTACACGCTCACTGACCTGGGGATCGCCGCACACTGAACGCCTGCCGCTCGCCGGGCGGCCCGGGGGACCTGGCGGCTCCGTTCGTGAACACCTCGACCGTGCTCGCGTCGTCCAGGACGACGTCGAGTTCGGGGTCGAAGTAGGACGCCTGCTCGCCCCGGGCCAGGTCCCGGTCGACCAGCACGTCGCCGCCCGGCACCCGGACGAACACCGGGCACCGGTCGGCCTGGCACACCACCCGTACGGTGGGCACGCTGGGCGGGGACGTCGCCGCGGAGGGCCGGGCCGCCGGAGACGAGGACGCGACGGCCGCGGGGTCCCCGGACTGCCCTGATCCGAACGTCGAGAACAGCGCCCTGCCGCCGATCACGATCACGGCGAGCAGCAGCACGACCGCCAGGCCGACGAGTGCCAGCCTCGCGATTCCGAGGGGATCAGACCTGTGGCGTCCCACAATCCGGAGAGTAGCGGCTGTGCGGGAGGTTCAGTGCTGACCTGTCGCTTGTCATCAGGCATTCATCGCCGGGCCCGCGTCAGACGCCGGGGTGGTTCCGCTGCTCCACGCCGGCGTGGTGGCGGCCCTTCGGCACGACGACGGCGGCCCGGCGGCTCTTCATCACTTCACGCACGATGGGGATGATCGACAGGACGATGACGACGAATACGCCGGGAAGGATGTACTTGTCGATGCCCTCGACCTTGCTGCCGAGGAAATAGCCGAGCAGCAGCAGCGCCTCGACCCAGACGACGCCGCCGACGACGTTCCAGACGAAGAACCGGCGCGCGTCCATCTCCAGGACGCCGGCCACGGGATTCATGAAGGTGCGGACGATCGGCATGAACCGCGCGACGACCACGGCCTTCGCCGGGCCGAACTTCTCGAAGTAGTGCTCCGCCTTCTCGACGTGTTCTCTCTTGAACAGCCGGGAATCCGGCTTGTCGAACATCCTCCGGCCGACCTTCGCGCCCAGGAAGTGGCCCAGCTGCGCCCCCGCGATCGCGGCCAGCGGCGCGCCGATCAGCAGGGCCGGCAGTGACAGCGGCGCGATCCCGAACCCCTGGGCGGCCGCGACGGTACTGAAAATTCCAGCGGTCACGAGCAGCGAGTCACCGGGCAGGAAGAACCCGACGAGCAGCCCCGTCTCCGCGAACACGATGGCGATGACACCGATCGTGGCGAAGGCGCCGAGCATTCCCAGCCACCACTTCGGGTCAAGAAGGTCCAAGAGCACGTCCACGGCCCGAGCCTACCTGTCCGGGATGAGATGAGACTGAGAAGAGACAACGGCTGTGGAAAACCCGGGTCGCGCAATGACCGCGGCTTTCGGCGGCCTCCACCCGGCCCGGCTTTCCGGATCGGCCCGGCCTTCGGGATACTGGCCACGCCGCATACCGTCAGAAGGAGATGACTTCGCATGCCTATCGCGACTCCAGAGGTCTACGCCGAGATGTTCGACCGCGCCAAAGCGGGCGGTTTCGCGTACCCGGCGATCAACGTGACCTCGTCGCAGACCCTGCACGCCGCGCTGCGCGGCTTCGCGGAGGCGGAGAGCGACGGGATCATCCAGGTGTCGACCGGAGGGGCTGAGTTCCTTTCCGGCACCACCGTGAAGGACATGGTCACCGGGTCGGTGGCGTTCGCCGAGTTCGCCCGTGTGGTGGCCGAGAAGTACCCGGTGACGGTCGGTCTGCACACCGACCACTGCCCGAAGGACAAGCTGGGCTCTTTCGTCCGCCCGCTGCTGGAGATCTCCGCCGAGCGCGTCGCGCGCGGCCAGGACCCGCTGTTCCAGTCGCACATGTGGGACGGCTCCGCCGTGCCGCTTGACGAGAACCTCCAGATCGCCAGCGAACTGCTGGACAAGACCGCCGCCGCCAAGGTGATCCTCGAGATCGAGATCGGCGTCGTCGGCGGCGAGGAGGACGGCGTCGTCGGCGAGATCAACGAGAAGCTCTACACGACGCCGGAGGACGCGCTGGCCGTCGCCGAGACCCTCGGCCTGGGCGAGCGGGGCCGCTACATCGTGGCCGCCACCTTCGGCAACGTGCACGGCGTCTACAAGCCGGGCCACGTGAAGCTCCGCCCGAGCGTGCTCAAGGAGATCCAGGAGGCCGTCGGCGCGAAGTACGGCAAGGAGAAGCCCTTCGCCCTCGTCTTCCACGGCGGCTCCGGCTCGGCCATGGAGGAGATCCACGAGTCGATCTCGTACGGCGTGGTGAAGATGAACATCGACACCGACACGCAGTACGCCTTCACCCGTCCGATCGTGGACCACGTGTTCCGCAACTACGACGGCGTGCTGAAGATCGACGGCGAGGTCGGCAACAAGAAGGCCTACGACCCGCGCGCGTACGGCAAGCTGGCCGAGGCCGGCATGGCGCAGCGCATCGTCGAGGCCTGCCAGCACCTCAAGTCCGCGGGCACCAAGCTCAAGTAGCGGGCGGACCGGCGGGAACTGAAGATCATTCTCGTATCGATCTTCCGTTCCCGCCGGCCGGACCATACCCCTCGGGCTGTTCGGCAGGTAAGACTGTGCTCATGGAAACGCACGAGAACCTCCTCGCCGGCCCGCCGCCCACCCTGCTGCCCGACAACGCCGAAGCGCGGCAGATGCTCGAGTCGGGCGCCAAGGCGGCCGACGTGGCCGCGCGCTTCCCCGCCTACTCCGCGGCCTGGGGCGCGCTCGCCGACGACTACTTCGCCTCCGGCCACGCCGTCACCTCGTACGCGTTCGCCCGGACGGGCTACCACCGGGGCCTCGACCAGCTTCGCCGCGCGGGCTGGAAGGGCCACGGCCCGATCCCGTGGGAGCACGAGCCGAACCAGGGGTTCCTGCGCTGCCTGAACGCCCTGGCCCGGGCCGCCCACGCGATCGGCGAGAAGGACGAGGCCGAGCGCTGCGCCCAGTTCCTGCGCGACAGCAGCACGGCCGCCGCGGAGGCGCTCGCCACGGCCTCCTGACGGCCCGGGAACGACGACTCGGGTACGACGGCCCGGGAACACAGCGGCACGCGAGGGCCGGCGAGGCTCCGTCTCGCGAGTTAAGACGCCGTTCACCGACGGCGCGGCCCTCGGGTAGTCTCTGTGTGCAAGAGGCCCCTGCCGCGCTTGCGCCAGGGGCTTTCGTCGTGGTTCGGGAGATTTGACCATGCCGGCTGTCGTTCTCGTTGGTGCCCAGTGGGGCGATGAGGGCAAGGGGAAGGCCACCGACCTGCTCGGTGGTGACGTCGACTACGTCGTCCGTTACCAGGGCGGCAACAACGCGGGTCACACCGTGGTGATCGGCGACCAGAAATACGCCCTGCACCTGCTGCCGACCGGGGTGCTCTCGCCGGATGTCGTACCGGTGATCGGCAACGGAGTGGTCGTCGACCCGGGCGTCCTGCTCTCCGAGATCGACGGGCTGGCCGAGCGCGGCATCTCCTGCGAGCGGCTGCTGATCTCCGCGAGCGCGCACCTGATCATGCCCCAGCACAAGGCGATCGACAAGGTCAGCGAGCGGTTCCTCGGCAAGGCCAAGATTGGCACGACCGGCCGCGGCATCGGCCCGGCGTACGGCGACAAGATCTACCGCATGGGCATCCGGGTGCAGGACCTGCTCGACCCGGGCATCCTCGGCAAGAAGATCGAGGCCGCGGTCGGCGAGAAGAACCAGGTCCTCACCAAGATCTACAACCGCAGGGGCCTCGACCCGGCGAAGGTGCTGGAGGAGTACCTCGGCTACGCCGAGCGGCTGCGCCCGCACATCGCCGACACCTCGCTGGTGCTCTCGCAGGCGCTCGACCAGGACAAGGTCGTGTTGCTCGAAGGCGGGCAGGGCACGCTGCTCGACATCGACCACGGCACCTATCCCTTCGTGACCTCCAGCTCCCCCACCTCGGGCGGCGCCTGCGCCGGCTCCGGCATCCCGCCGACCCGGCTGACCAGGATCATCGGCATCCTCAAGGCGTACACCACGCGGGTGGGCTCCGGGCCGTTCCCGACCGAGCTGCTGGACGAGCAGGGCGAGTGGCTGCGCCAGACGGGCGGCGAGTACGGCGTGACCACCGGCCGCGACCGCCGTTGCGGCTGGTTCGACGCGGTCATCGCGCGGTACGCCACCCGGATCAACGGCGTGACCGACTTCTTCCTGACCAAGCTCGACGTGCTGTCCGGGCTGGAGCGCATCCCGGTCTGTGTGGCGTATGACGTCGACGGCACGCGCCACGACGAGATCCCCATGACGCAGACCGAGTTCCACCACGCCACGCCGGTCTACGAGGAGCTGCCCGGCTGGCAGGAGGACATCACCGGCGCCAAGACGTTCGAGGACCTGCCGCCGAACGCGCAGGCGTACGTCAGGGCGCTGGAGGAGATGAGCGGCGCCCCGATCTCGGCCATCGGCGTGGGCCCCGGCCGCACCCAGACCATCCAGATTCGCCCGCTGATCTGATGGTTCGTGGCGTACGCGCCGGGAACCGGGGGATCACCCACGTCACCCCCGCGGGGCGGTAGGGTACGCCGCTGTGCACGGATACGTTGAGCTGCACGGGCACCGTGGAGCACGAGGGCTGCGGCCCGAGAACACGCTGCCCGGCCTGGCCTTCGCGCTGGAGCTCGGGGTCGACGCCTTGGAGTTCGACGTCGCCATGTCGGCCGACGGGCAGCTCGTGCTCACCCACGACCTGCACGTCTCCCCCGTGACCAGCGCGGACACCGGCATGGCCACGCCGGGGGACGAGATGTTCCCGTACGTCGGCAAGCCGGTCGTCGCGCTCACGCTGCCGCAGCTGCGGACCCTCGACGTCGGCGTGCGGCTGCCGCAACGGCCGGAAGACCGCTTCGCGCTCACGCAGGTGCCGTTGCCGGACACCCGGATGCCCACACTCGGCGCGGTGCTCGGCTTGGTCGGCGCTCTCGGCGCGGACGACGTGCGGCTGAACGTGGAGCTCAAGTCCGACCCGATCCGTCCCGGCCTGTGCCCGGACCCGCGGCGGTTCGTGACGGAGGTCGTCCGCGAGCTCGACCGGCACGACCGGCTCTCCAGGTCGGCCCTGCTCAGCTTCGACTGGCGGCTCCTGGAGATCGCCGGACCGCTGATCGAGCGGCGGTACGCCCTCGTGGAGCACGACACGATGACGCCGGAGTGGATGAACGGCATCCGCCTCACCGAGGTGGGCGGCGACCTCGCGGCGGCCGCCGCCGCGGTGGGCGCGACGACCCTGTCCCCCGACCGGGTGCTCGTCGACGAGGCGCTGATGGCGGGGGCGGCGCGGCAGGGCCTGCCCGTCGTGGTGTGGACGGTCAACGAGCCCGACGAGGCGGCCCGGTTCATCGACCTGGGCGTGGCCGGCGTCGTCACCGACTACCCCGACCGCATGCGCCGGTTGTGGAAGGCACGGGGGCTGCCACTGCCCCGGCCGGTCAGCCCGTTGCGCCCGGTGGGAGCGCCGTAAGAGACCCTGCCGTTAAGGGACGTGGGAAGAGCCCCGCCGAGGCTCCTCTTCTGAGGGGCTGAGACGGGGCTCCAGGGTCACCCACAAGAATGGCTTTCACAGCCACTTACCAGACAACCTCATCGCAGGGTGCGCGTCAAGTAGCTGACCGTCACCCCGTCCTGCGTGTCGCGCCGGGCCGGTCGCCGCTCACTCCTCGCCTACTCGATCGACTCTGCCTACTCGATCGGCTCGGCCGACTCGGCCGCATCTGTCGTGTCGAGCGAGAGGGCGCCGGACGGGCAGAGCTGGACGGCTCTGCGCACCGCCGCCGCCAGTTCGGCCGGCGGTTCGGGGTCGAGAATCTCGACCGTTCCGTCGTCCTCGCTCTGGTCGAAGACCTGGGGCAGCGTGAGCGCGCACATACCCGCTCCGACGCACCGTTCGAGATCAGCCTTGATCTTCATCGTTTCCTCCCGCGCATCGCCTCACCAGAGCACCGGCAGGCGGCGTACCCCGTAGACCGCCGAGGTGGCTCGCATCGGCACCTCCTCCGGCGGCACGGCCAGGCGCAGGCCGGGGAACCGGCGCAGCAGGGCCGGATAGGCGATCCGCATCTCGACGCGCGCGAGCTGCTGGCCCAGGCACTGATGGATGCCGTGGCCGAAGCTCAGGTGGCCCTGGGCCGACCGGGTCACGTCGAGCGTGTCGCCGCCCTCGAACCGCTCGGGGTCGCGGTTGGCCGCCCCCAGCGACAGGGTCACCGACTCCCCGGCCCTGACCAGGGTGCCGCCGATCTCGACATCCTCCAGGGCCGTACGGGTGGGCCCGATGTGCAGGATGCTGAGGTAGCGCAGCAGCTCCTCCACCGCGTTCTCCACCGCGCCCGGGTCGTCCCGTACGACGGCGAGCTGCCGGGGGTTCGTCAGCAGCGCGAAGGTGCCGAGGCCGAGCATGTTCGCCGTCGTCTCGTGGCCCGCGATGAGCAGCAGCAGGCCCATGCCGGCGATCTCGGCGTCCGTCAGCTCCCCGGAGGCGGTCAGGCCGCTCAGCATGTCGTCGCCCGGGTCCTTCCTCTTGGCGGCGACGAGGGCGCCCAGGTAGGCGAGCAGGTCGTCCCTCGCCGCCGTGATCTCGTCGGTCGAGGCCTCGAGATCGAGGATCACCGACGAGTCGTGCTGGAACTTCTCCCTGTCCTCGTACGGCACGCCCAGCATCTCGCAGATGACCAGCGACGGGATGGGCAGCGCGAAGGACCTGACGAGGTCGGCGGGGGCGCCCTCGCGCTCCATGGCGTCGAGGCGGCTTTCGGTGATGTCGTGGATGCGCGGTTCGAGCTGCTTCATCCGCCGCACGGTGAACTGGCCCGTCAGCAGCCTCCGGTACCGGGTGTGGTCGGGAGGGTCCATCTGCAGGAAGAACCCCGGCGGCAGGGGCCCCCGGCGGAGCTCCACCCGCTGGGGAAGGGCCGAGTGCATCAGTTCGGGCCGGCTGCTGAAGCGGGCGTCGGCGAGGATGGCGCGGGACTCGGCGTAACCGGTCGCCAGCCAGCCCTCGTGCCCGTCCCCGTACATCATCCGCTGGAGCGGCGCCTCCGCGCGGCGGCGCGTCAGCTCGTCCGGCGGGTCGAAAGTACGCTCACGCGCGAGGGGAAAAATGGACAACCGGGGTGTCGCCTCTGTCATGACACGCTCCTGTGGAAGTGGAAACGGTCGATGTGCGCGAGCGGCCCGCTCTCCCCCACCTAACAACATCATCTGACATATCGCAATGACCGATGCCCAGAGTCGGGGCCAGCCGGCCCCAATTGACAAAGCAGGAGAAAGCAGATCAGAGCCAGCCGTTGCGACGGAACGCCCGATGCAGGAGTGTGCAGGCGACGACCATGACACCCAGCACCAGCGGGTAGCCGTACACCGCCTTGACCTCGGGCATGTGCTCGAAGTTCATGCCGTAGATGCCGGCGATCATCGTGGGCACCGAGATGATCGCGACCCAGGACGAGATCTTGCGCATGTCCTCGTTCGCGAGCGCGTTCGAGCGCGCCAGCGCGGCCTGCAGGATCGAGTCCGACAGTTCGTTGGAGGCCTGCACCTGCTCGCACACCCGGGAGAGGTGGTCGCCGACGTCGCGGAAGTACTCGCGCATCTCCGAGGGGATGCTGCGCCGCTGGGGAAGGGCGTTGAAGGGGGTCTGGAGCGGTCCCACGGCCCGCTTGAGCTCCAGCATCTCCCGCTTGAGCTGGTAGATGCGGTTGATGTCCCGGGAGCTGACCTCGGCGAACACCGCCGCCTCGACCTCTTCGAGCTCCGCCTGCATCAGGTCGGCGACCTGGAGATACTTGTCCACCACGTGGTCGGCGATGGCGTGCAGCACACCCGCCGGGCCCCGGCTGATCAGCTTCGCCTTCGACTCCAGCTTCTCGCGGACGTCGCCGAGCGGGCAGTACCGGCCGTGCCGTACGGTCACCACGAAGTCGGGGCCGACGAAGACCATGATCTCGCCGGTGCCGATGATCTCACCGCTCGCCGTCGGCACCTCGCCGTCGAGGAACGCGACGGTCTTGAGCACCACGAACAGCGAGTCGCCGTACCGCTCGACCTTGGGCCGCTGGTGGGCCTTGATGGCGTCCTCCACGGCGAGGGGGTGCAGGCCGAACACCTCGGCGAGCCACTCCACCTCGGGCGCGGCGGGCTCGTGCAGGCCCACCCAGACGTACGCGTCGGGCACCTCGTTGGCCTCGTTGTGCTCGCGGACCATCCGGACGGCCTCGGGGATGCCGTTGGCGGCGACCTTCTTGCCGCCGATGTACGCGCCGAACTCGACGAGGGAGCTGGCCGGCGGCACGCAGCGGACGACGGCGTCCGCGCTCACCGGCGCGGAGCCGATGTGCGTGGGCAGGACGCGGGTGTGCCTGTTGATGCGGGGGAAAAGCAGAGTGGAGCGCATGGCGGTCCCTTCCCGCCCGAGCCGGCACGCTCTACGCGCGACGTGATGTCACCCCTTCATGCAGGCGTGAGCTGCCCCTCGGGACTCAGTGTCGAAGTGGTCGGGAGTGCGCACGACGTACGTGCGCGAGCACGTACTGACGGGATCACCAGAATTCATCCCAGACCACCTCCAATCACTACGAGACAGCGCGAAGCCTGTCCAACCTAGCACACGGCTGCGTGACGCCTGTTCCAGGGTACCGGCGTCAAGACCCTCCGATCATGCACTTCTTGCCAAAAAGGGGTCGGACAAACTGGTCACCCCTGTGTATCCGGCACCCATCGGCCTGTACGGAGGCCGGACGGCGGAGGACGCGGAGAAGACTGCGAGAATGAGCGGGTGCGCGTTCTTGTCATCGGTTCCGGGGGTCGCGAGCACGCTCTGTGCCGGGCCCTGCGGCTGGACCCCTCCGTCGTCGAAGTCCACTGCGCCCCCGGCAACGCCGGCATCGCCGAGGTGGCCACCCTGCACCAGGTCACGCCCACCGACGGCGCGGCGGTGACCGCCCTCGCCGAGCGCCTGGGCGCCGGTCTCGTCGTGATCGGCCCGGAGGCGCCGCTGGTCGCCGGCGTGGCCGACGCGGTCAGGGCCGCGGGCATCCCCTGCTTCGGGCCGTCGGCCCGGGCGGCCGCGGTCGAGGGTTCCAAGGCGTTCGCCAAGGACGTCATGACGGCCGCGGGCGTGCCGACCGCGCGGGCGTACACCTGTGTGACCGAGGAGGAGGCCGCGGCGGCGCTCGACGCCTTCGGCCCTCCGTACGTCGTGAAGGATGACGGCCTGGCCGCGGGCAAGGGCGTGGTCGTGACCGACAGCCGCGAGGAGGCCCTGGAGCACGCGCGGTCGTGTGAGCGGGTGGTGATCGAGGAGTTCCTCGACGGCCCGGAGGTGTCGCTGTTCGCCCTGTGCGACGGGACGAGCGCGGTGGCGCTGCAGCCGGCCCAGGACTTCAAGCGGGCCTACGACGGCGACAAGGGCCCCAACACCGGCGGCATGGGGGCGTACACGCCGCTCCCCTGGGCCCCGGAGGGCCTGCCGGAGCGGGTCATGGCGGAGATCGTGCGGCCGACGGTCGCCGAGATGGCCCGGCGCGGCACGCCGTACACGGGCGTGCTGTACGCGGGGCTGGCCCTGACCTCCGACGGTCCCCGCGTGATCGAGTTCAACGCGCGGTTCGGCGACCCGGAGACCCAGGTCGTGCTCGACCGGCTGGAAACCCCGCTGGGCGGGCTGCTGCTCGCGTGCGCGACCGGAACCCTCGCGGACCATCCGCCGCTGCGCTGGCGCGACGGCGCCGCCGTGACCGTGGTGCTCGCCGCCGAGAACTACCCGGCCGACCCGGCGAAGGGCGACCCCGTCGCGGGGCTTCCCGCGACCACCGACGAGGCGTACGTGCTGCACGCCGGGACGGCCCTCGACCCGGAGAACCGGCTGGTGTCGAACGGCGGGCGGGTGCTCAACGTGGTAGGGACCGGCGCCGACCTGGCCGAGGCGAGGACGCGGGCCTACGAGGCGCTGGAGCAGATCACCCTGCGCGGCTCCCACCACCGCTCCGACATCGCCCTGACCGCCGCCTCCTCCGGACGCGACCCCTCCTCCTGACGCGACACGGGGTGAGGAGCTGGGAGAATGGCGGGGTGAAGCACCTCCACTCCGGCAAGGTACGCGACCTTTACGAGACCCCCGAGGGGTTGCTGCTGATGGTCGCGTCCGATCGCATCTCGGCCTTCGACTACGTCCTCGAACCCGGCATCCCCGACAAGGGGGAGATTCTCACCCGGCTGTCGCTGTGGTGGTTCGAGCAGCTCGAGGACGTCGTGCCCAACCACGTCGTCCCGGCCGACGTGCCCGCGGAGTTCGCCGGGCGCGGGGTCCTGTGCCGGAAGCTGCGGATGGTGCCGGTGGAGTGCGTGGCCCGCGGCTACCTCACGGGCTCCGGGCTGACCGACTATCGCAGGGAGGGCGTCGTCTCCGGCGTACGGCTCCCGGACGGGCTCACCGACGGGTCGCGGCTGCCCGAGCCGATCTTCACGCCGTCGACGAAGGCCCCGATGGGCGAGCACGACGAGCCGATGACGTTCGAGCAGGTCGTGGCCGAAGTGGGCGCGGACGTGGCCGAGCGGCTGCGTGACATCACCCTCGGCGTCTACCGCCGGGGGGCGGAGATCGCCCTGGACCGCGGCATCATCCTGGCGGACACCAAGATCGAGCTGGGCTGGGACTCCGACGGCGTGCTGACTCTGGGGGACGAGGTGCTGACCCCCGACTCGTCGCGCTTCTGGCCGCTGGACCAGTGGGAGCCGGGCCGCTCCCAGCCGTCGTTCGACAAGCAGTTCGTCCGGGACTGGCTGCTGTCGCCCGCGTCGGGCTGGGACAGGGCCTCCGGCGAGGCTCCTCCGCGGCTGCCGGACGAGATCGTCGAGCGCACGCGCGACCGTTACGTGGAGGCGTACGAGCGCCTCACCGGAGAGCGCTTCCGCGCCTGAGTCACAAACGTCACACAAGTCATCTCGTGTGACCTGTTCCCCCGTCTGTTCTGGGGGTAGTTCCTCCCCGAAACGCCCGGGACAGCGGCTACTCTAGGCCGACGCATTCGCCGACGACGTGGCTGCCGGCCGACGCGAGTCCCCCCACTTTTCCCCCAACATAGGAGTCGAATTCATGGTCAGTTACCGCGTGCGCGGTGGCAACGTACTGCGTGGAACCGCCTTCATCCAGGGCGCGAAGAACGCCGTACTGCCCATGATCGGGGCGGCGCTGCTCGCGGCCGAAGGCCGTACGGTGCTCCGCAACGTGCCCGTCATCGAGGACGTGCGCCGGGCGGTCGAGCTCGCCGAGGCCATCGGGGCGAAGGTGGAGTTCCACGAGAGCGAGCGGACGCTCGTCATCGACGCCTCCCGGCTGACCAGCCCGGTCCTGCCCGCCGAGATCGCCCGCCGGTTCCGGGGATCGGTGCTGTTCGTCCCGGCCCTGCTCCACCGCCTCGGCGAGGCGATCATCGAGGGCATCGGCGGCTGCAACCTCGGCAGCCGCAACCTCGACTTCCACTACCTCGGCTACAAGCGCCTCGGCGCGATGGTGGACGAGGGCGAGGCCGTCATCCACATCAAGGCCGGCGGCCTGCTCGGCGCCCCGCTCTATCTCGACACCCCCTCGCACACCGGCACCGAGAACCTGATCATGGCGGCCTCCCTCGCCCGGGGCACCACCGTGATCGAGAACGCGGCGCTCGAACCCGAGGTGCTCGACGTCATCACGATGCTGAGCCGGATGGGGGCGCGCATCCGCGGCGGCGGGACCGGCTTCATCACGGTCGAGGGCGTCGACGAACTGACCGCGGTCGAGCACACGGTGATGCCGGACCGGCTCGACGCGGGCGTGTTCGCCATGGCCGCGGCGATCACCGGCGGCGACGTGAGCCTGGTCGGCGCCTCGCTGGAGCACCTCGGCGTGGTCCGCTGGAAGCTGGAGCAGATGGGCGTCGAGTTCGAGGAGCACGGCGCGGTCCTCCAGGTGCGCCGCGACCGGCCGCTGCGCCCGATCAACGTGATCACCGACACCTACCCCGGCTTCGCGACCGACCTGCAGTCGCCCCTGATGACGGTGGCCTGCCTCGCGGAGGGCTCCAGCTACATCCACGAGCGCATCTTCGACGGCCGCTTCGCGCTCGCGGGCGAGCTCAACAAGATGGGCGCGAACGTCGAGGTGGAGGGGAGCCGCGCGGTGGTGCACGGCCCGACGCCGCTGCACGGCGCCGGCGTGACGGCCCACGACCTCAGGTCCGGAATCGCGCTCGTGCTCGCCGGTCTCGCCGCCGAGGGAGAGACGTCGATCGGGTCGGGTTATCTCATCGACCGCGGCCACGGTGCGCTGGCGCAGCGCATGCAGGCGCTTGGCGCTGATGTGGTGCGTGAAATTTCCACTTCGGACGGCCGCTGAGTCCGAAAACCTTTACTAACGCCCTGACCAGGGGGTATCCGGGATATTACGGATGCGGCTCGACCACCCAGAATGGTATTCCGGAAAATCTGGGCGTGACATTACGGCCTTAACCAGCGATCGTTCCAAAGAGAAGCCACAACAACGAGGGCGACGTGGGATGGGACGAACATTGGTCGAGCGCACGGAAGACACTCCGCGCGGGTCACGTCTGGGGACGGTGACACCCGACCTCACCATCGGCGTGGTGGGGTCACATGATTTGGTCGAACGCGTGATGCTCATGGGGCACTCTGCGGCCCCGGTGCCCTGTCGGCTGGTCGCCGCCGCGTACAGGGACGAGCAGGAGGCCGCGGACAAGGTGACCC
Organism: Microbispora triticiradicis; assembly: GCF_005864065.1. NCBI lineage: Bacteria > Bacillati > Actinomycetota > Actinomycetes > Streptosporangiales > Streptosporangiaceae > Microbispora > Microbispora triticiradicis. The sequence continues at coordinate 462,421 of NZ_VANP01000001.1, forward strand.
GGCTCGGGCCGGGTGTGGACGCCTGCCTGTTCGCGAGCCCGGTGCCCTTCGAGCTCGCCCGGCGGGCCGGAGTGCTGACGATGCCCGCGACACACGTGCAGCTCGGCGGAGCGGCACTGGTGGCGGCGATCGCGCGGGCCTCGCTGGACGAGCGGACGGATCCCCGCCGGGTGAGCGTGGACGTGCTCGGGCGGCCGGACATCGACGAGGCGTACGCGGACCTCAACCTCCCCTCGGGGGAGGTGCACAGCCGCGACGAGCCGGGCCCGATCGGCACGGTCACGGCCTTCCACGAGCGGTTGTTCCGCCAGGGGGCCACCACGGGCGCGCTGACGTGCGTCCAGGGAGTGGCCGACCGGCTGACCTCGGCCGGGGTACCGGTCGTGCCGATCCGGCCGACGTCCGCGGCCGTACGGACGGCACTGCACACGGCGGCGCTGCTCGGCGCCCGGCACCGGCTGGAGGAGTCGCAGCTCACGGTCGTGCTGGTGGAGGTGCCGACGCTGCGCGAGCCGGTACGGCGAGCCGCCCCGCGCTACTGGCGGGACGAGCTCCGGCTGTCGCTGCACCGCCTGCTCGTGCAGGAGGCCAACCGGATCAACGCGAGCGTGTGGCCGATCGACGACCACAGCTACCTGGTCGTGGCGACCAAGGGCTCGATCGCGGCCGCCACCGACGGGTTCCGGGTGCTGCCCTTCGCCGCCAGGATCCGCGAGGAGCTGGGGCTCGCCGTCGAGGTGGGCGTGGGGATGGGCCGCACGACACACGAGGCCGAGACGCACGCGCGGGGCGCGCTCGCCCGCACCCAGGGCGGCAAACAGCCCCAGGGCTTCGCGGTCGACCGGGAGGGCCGGGCCCTGGTGCCGCCGCCCCGGATGCCTCCCCAGCCGGGCGGGCCGATCAAGCCCAAGGGCGTCGAGGTGCTGGCGCGCCTGGCGGCCAAGCTGGAAGGCGGAGACACGGTCGTGGACGCGGAGGGGGCCGGGCGCATGCTCGGGGTCACCCCGCGTACGGCTCGCCGGTTGCTGCGCACGCTGGTTGACGAGGGACTCGCGTGGCCGCTTCCGCCGAACCGCACTCCGCAGCCGGGCCGGCCGCGCCAGCTCTACCGGCTGATCGTGGAGAAGCTCAGCCGGTGACCGGGCGGTCGTGAACGACAGGTGTGGACGGCGCTCGGCGCCGGGCAGACGGCGTGGGGCCGGCGTGCCCCGGCAGCGCGGCCGCCGTCCACACTCTCCCTTCGGTGGGAGGACCGCTCAGACGAAGGCCTGGGCCACGGACAGGAAGACGTCGTTGGCCTCGGGGTCGCCGATGGACACCCTGGCCCCCTCGCCGTCGAACGGACGCACGGCGACGCCGACGGCCGCGCACTCCGCGGCGAACTCCGTCGTGCGTTCGCCGAGGCGCAGCCACACGAAGTTGGCCTCGGTGGGCGGGACCGTCCAGCCCTGCGACAGCAGGGCCTCCCGCACGCGCGTGCGCTCCTTGATGACGGTCTCGACCCGCTCCAGCAGCTCGTCCTCCGCGTCGAGGGACGCGATGGCGGCGGCCTGCGCGAGGTGGTTGACCGCGAAGGGCAGCAGCGTCTTGCGGACGGCCGCGGCCACCGGCTCGTGCCCGATCAGGTAGCCGACCCGCAGCCCCGCCAGGCCGTACGCCTTGGAGAACGTGCGCAGGACGGCGACGTTCGGGTGCTCGCGGTAGAGCGTGAGGCCATCCGGCACGTCGGCGTCCCGCACGTACTCCCGGTACGCCTCGTCGAGGACGACCGTGACGTCGCCGGGCACCCGGCCGAGGAACCGCCTGAGCTCCTCGGTCCGGTTCACGGTGCCGGTCGGGTTGTTGGGGTTGCACACGAAGACCAGGCGGGTCTCCGGCGTGAGGGCGTCGGCCATCGCGTCGAGGTCGTGCGTCTCGTCGCGCAGCGGCACCTGGATGGAGCGGGCGCCCGAGAGGTCCGCGAGCAGCGGATAGGCCTCGAAGGAGCGCCAGGCGTACAGGACGTCCGCGCCGGGCTCGCCCACCGCCGCCAGGATCTGCTGCGCCACCGCCACCGACCCGGCGCCGAGCGCGACGTGCCCGGCGGGCACGTCGTACCGCTCGGCGAGCGCCTCGGTGAGCCGGACGGCGCCGGGGTCGGGATAGCGGTGGACCTCGGTGGCCGCCCGCGCGACCGCCTCGACCACCGACGGCAGCGGCCCGTACGGGCTCTCGTTGGAGGACAGCTTGTACGACCGGCCCTCCGGGGAGACCACCGCCTTGCCGGGCTTGTAGGGCGGCATGCTGTCGAGGATCGAGCGGAATCGCGGCATACCGTCACCTTAGAAGATGACCCGGGGAGGCTCTACTTGTAGTAGGCGTACAGCGTCTTCCAGGTGCCGGCGTACTGGCAGTTGAGCGACGGCTTGGCGGCCTTGCCCTCGGAGCAGACCTTGAGCTCGACCTCCCCGACGTTCTTCATCGTGAAGGCGAACTTCTTCTTCACGTTGTACGAGCAGGTGCGGTAGTTGCGGTAGGCCAGGTGCGGCGTGTTGGAGGAGTCGAACCAGCTGACGCGGAAGAGCGCCCAGCCGCAGGAGGACGAGGAACTGGTCCGGTCGACGACGCTGCCGGAGACCTTGACCCACGGCGCGGGCACGCTGGGGTCGTCCTTGGCCGCGGCCGTCAGCGAACCGCTCACCTTGGCCTTCGAGCCCACCGCGAAGTACGGGCCCCAGGGCTTGAAGGCGGCCTGGGCGGCGGTGGCCTGCGTGGTGGCGGCCTCGGCGGCGGTGGCGGTGGCGAGCGGGGCGAGAGCGAAGATGCCGGCCGCCAGCGTGATGCCGGCCAGGGAGCGGGTGAGCGCCATTGCGGGGTTCCTTTCCTCTGTTGTTGCGCTCACTTTGTCGCAGGCCGCTTTCAATGCGCTTGACGCCCGCTGTACGCCGCTTTCGGACACCGATATTAGTTAGGATCGCGCCTGAACCGGCGATCGGGGAAAAGCATGACGAACGGCGCTGAGAGCGGCGGACCGCGATACGACGATCCCCGGCGCATCGGGCCGTTCCACATTCTCGGGCGGCTCGGTCAGGGCGGCATGGGCACGGTGTATCTCGGCCGGGACGACGAGGGCCGGGAGGCCGCCGTCAAGGTGATCCACCCGCAGTGGGCGGCCGACCCCGGTTTCCGGCGCCGGTTCCAGCGGGAGGTCGCCGCCGCGCAGCGGGTCGCCCGCTTCTGCACCGCCGCCGTCATCGGCGCCGGGCTGGACGGCGACGTCGCCTACCTCGCCACCGAGTACGTCCCCGGCCCCACCCTCCAGGAGGTCGTACGGGACCGCGGGCCGCTGTCGGGATCGAGCCTGGAGGCGGTCGCGGTGAACGTGGCCGTGGCCCTTCAGGCGATCCACAGCGCGGGGGTGATCCACCGCGACCTCAAGCCGTCGAACGTGCTGCTGTCGCCGGTCGGCCCCAAGGTCATCGACTTCGGCATCGCCCAGGTGACCGACAACACCGCGGACCTGAGCGGCATCGTCGCCGGGACGCCGTCCTTCATGTCGCCCGAGCAGGCGAAGGGCGACCGGCTGACCCCGGCCTCCGACATCTTCGGCTGGGGCGCCCTGGTGGCGTACACCGCCTCCGGGCAGGCGCCGTTCAGCGGCGGGTCGATCCCGAGCATCCTCTACCGGGTGCTCCACGAGTCTCCGCAGATCTCGGGGCTCGAACCCCGGCTGCGGTCGATCGTCGACCTGGCGCTGGCGAAGGAGCCGGCCCGGCGCCCCACGGCGCAGCGCCTCGTCGAGATGCTGACCGGCCACGAGCCGGTCGAGCTGATCGCACCGGCCGCTCCGGTCGCGACAGCCGAGCCGGCCGCACCGGCGGCGACGGTCACCGGAGCGCCGACGGTCGCCGGGGACGCGGCCGGCCGCCCGTCCCGGCCCGGCCTCACCGGCGGCGTCAGACTCGGGATCGCGGCCGTCGTGGCCGCCGTCCTGGTCTCGGCGGGGGTCTTCGTCGCCGTCCGGCTCACGTCGTCGGGGAAGCCGTCGTCCGGGACGCCGCAAGTGCCCCTGGCCGCGTCCGGGAGCCCCGCCAAGCATTCCACCCCGGCCCCGACCGGCACGACAGCGAGAGGCGCGGACTCGGGCAACCCGCTGCGCGGACCGGACGTACGGCTCTACGCCGACCCGGCGGGCGACGAGGCGCGCCAGGCGGAGGCCTGGGCGGCCGCGGGGCGCGGCGAGGACGCCGAGACGATGCGGAAGCTGGCCGCGGTGCCGAGGGCCGTGTGGCTGACCGGGCCGAGCGCCGCCCAGGCGGGCCGTACGGCGAGCGCCGCGCTCGGGGCCGCCGCGCGGCAGGACGCCGTGCCGGTCTTCGTCACCGACGACCTCCCGCTGCACGCGTGCAACGAGGGCGGCGCGGCCGGCTCGGCGCAGTACCTCGCCTGGATCGACGCCGTCGCCTCGGCCGTCGGCGACCGCAGGGCGGTGTTCGTGCTGGAGCCCAACAGCCTCACGGAGCTGCCGGGCTCGCCGGAGTGCTCGCTCGGAAACGCCGCCGACCAGCGGGCCAGGCTGCGGATGCTCTCCTCGGCGGTCGAACGGCTCGGCGCGCTGCCGAACACCGCCGTCTACCTCGACGGCAGCCTGGAGGGCTGGCCGTCACCCGAGGTCATGGCGACGCGGCTGGTCGAGGCGGGCATCGCCCGGGCCGACGGCTTCTACCTCAACGCCGCCGGTTACCAGGAGACCGGCTCGCTCGTCGCGTACGGCACCCGCCTCGCCGCCTGTGTCAAGATCAAATCGTCGGGGAGCGGCACGTGCGCCGACGCCGGGACGGGCGGGGACACGAGCGGGCTGCCGCACTTCGTCGTAGACACGAGCAGGAACGGCAGGGGCGCGTGGACTCCGCCGGAGGGCAGGTACAAGGACCCCCAGGAGTGGTGCAACCCCCCGGGACGCGGCGCCGGGGCGCGGCCGACCACCGACACCGGCAGCGCGCTCGTGGACGCGTACCTGTGGGTGCGACCGGCCGGGGTCTCCGACGCCCGGTGCACCCGTGGCGAGGGCGGCTCCGCCGACCCGGTGTACGGCATGGTCACGCCGTACGGCGGCCAGTGGTGGCCCGAGCTCGCCCTCCAGCGGGCCAAGGACGCCGTCCCGCCGCTCTGATGAAGGTCTGATTACCCTCTCTGCCGATATTCACTAAGATCCCGCGACATGTGGCGCAAAGTCAGAATCTCGTTGGCCGGTGTCTGCGTGGCGGGCGTCTGCGCCGTCCCCACCTCGGCCGCCTCGGCCCCGGTGGCGGTGAAAACGGTGGCGGCGGTGCAGACGGTGAAGGCGGCGAAGCCGTACTGCGCCCGGTACAAGTGCATCGCGCTCACCTTCGACGACGGCCCGTGGCCCTACACGCCGGCGCTGCTCGACACGCTGAAGAAGCACAAGGCCAAGGCCACGTTCTTCCTGCTCGGCCGGAAGGTGGCCAACCGCCCGGAGCTCACGCAGCGGATCGTGCGGGAGGGGCACGAGATCGGCAACCACACCTGGAACCACCCCGACCTGACCAAGCTGCCCGACGAGGAGGTGCTCAGCGAGCTCACCAGCACCTCGGACGTCATCTACGAGACGATCGGCAGGAAGCCGGAGATCATGCGCCCGCCGAACGGCGCGACGAACGCCCGCATCTCCGGGCTCACGGCGCAACTCGGCCTGCCCCAGATCCTCTGGACGGGGTCCACGCTCGACTGGCAGGCCAGGAACACGAAGGTGATCGCCGCCCGGACACTGAAGCTCGCCAAGCGCGACGGCGTCATCCTGCTGCACGACATCGTCCCGGAGACGGTCAAGGCGATGCCGGGCGTGCTGAGCAAGCTGGAGAAGCAGCACTACAAGTTCGTCACCCTGACGACCCTGCTGCAGGGCCGGACGCTGCGCGGGGGCGAGATCTACCCGCCCCGCGGCAAGTAGGCGGCCGGCGCCTCCGCGAGCGGCGCCGGTGCCTGCGTCTGCACCGGTGCCTGCACCGGCGTCTGCATCGGCGGGACGGGAACCGCGGCCGCGGCGTCCGCCGTGAGCGACCGCTCCAGGGCCGCCCGCAGGCGGGGCTGCAGGGGCCGCTCCACCAGCCGGTGCACGGCGTACGCGACGGCGAGCACGGCGGCGGTCACGACGGGCAGGGCGAGCCGGTTGCCGAGCGGCCCGTGCAACGCCTGGATGAGCAGGAACCCCACGTGGTGGTGGAAGAGGTACAGGGGGTAGGTCAGCGCGCCGAGCGCGGTCAGCCACCGCCAGTCGAGCCGGTCGAGCGCGCCGACGGCGACCGCGACCATCACCAGGAAGATCAGTGAGATCACGCCGACGACGAGCGCGGACCCCAGTGCCGGGCCGAACCGGTCGACCGCCGGGAGCTTCTCCCCCAGCACCGACACGATCGCGAGCGCCCACCCCGCCCCGACGAACAGCCAGGGGAACATCGACCCGCCGAAGCGGTGGATCAGGAACAACGCCATGCCCGCGATGAAGTACGGCGCGCTGAACGGCAGCAGCACCGCCTGGAGGAGGTCGGCGTCCACCCGCTCGGCGATGACGAGCAGGAAGACCCAGCCGCCGAGGAACGCCAGGCAGCGGCGGTAGGTGATGCCGACCGCGGCGAAGCACGCGACGAGCACGTAGAACACGAGCTCCTGCCAGAGCGTCCAGTAGACGATCTCCAGGTCCCGCACCCGCAGGCCGTGCTGCAGCATGGTCAGGTTGGCCAGCAGCTCGGCGAACGTCGGCCGGTGGTCCGTGATGAGCCCGGCGACGGCCAGCGCGCCGAGGACGAGCACGCTCGCCCAGTACGCCGGGTAGAGCCGGGCGATCCGCGACGCCGCGAAGTGCCCGGACGTACGGCCCCACGCGCTCATCAGGATCACGAACCCGCTGATGAGGAAGAACAACCGCACGCCGTACACGCCGAACATGGTCACCGCGCTCAGGGCGGGGAAGGCGTTCGGGGTGCCCCACGCGCGGGTCTCGCCGAAGTGGAACAGGACGACGCCGAGAGCCGCGCAGAACCGCAGGAGGTCGAGGACGCGCAGCCGCGACGGTCCGCGGAGGATGGCCGGCGCGTCGGGGGCGACGCGTGGGGCCGCAGCGAGCATAGGCCGGAATATATCCTGAAAGATCCCTGTGAGGCGGACGATCAGGCCGCGGCGGCTACTGTGCGGCTATTGGGGGGCGGCGGCGCCGGCGCGGAGCATCGGGGGATGCAGCAGCACGGCGGGGCCGCGACGGTGCAGCATGGCGGGCCGGCCGCCGTCCCGGGTCGTCGTGCGCCCGGTGGGCACCAGGAAGCCCTCGGTCTTGGTGACCTTCCGATGGAAGTTGCGGGGGTCGAGCGGGCGGCCCCAGACGATCTCGTACACGCGGCGCAGCTCCGCGACGGTGAACTCCGGCGGGCAGAAGGCGGCGCCGAGCGAGGTGTACTCCAGCTTGCTCCGCGCCCGCTCCACGCCGTCGAGCATGATCCTGCGATGGTCGAAGGCCATCTCCGTCAGCTCCGCCACCGGCTGCCAGCTCATGTGGGCCTCGGTGGACGCGGGCAGGTCGGGGGCGAGGCCGAGGTAGGCGACGCTGACCACCCGCTGACGGGGGTCGCGGTCCGGGTAGCCGTAGGTCTGCAACTGCTCCAGATGGACGGGAGCGCCGGGCAGGCCCGCCCGCTCGGCGAGCACCCGGGCCGCGGCGGCCGGCAGGTCCTCCTCCAGCTTGATGAAGCCGCCGGAGAGCGCCCACCTGCCCTCGTACGGCGGCCGGTCGCGCCGCCAGACGAGGGCGCTCAGCTGCTGGGACCTGACGGTGAGCACGACGAGATCCACGCTGACCGGGATGCGCGGGATCATGAGCGAACGCTATCAGTACGCGGCCGGTTGCCCGGTGTCTCAGCCGGTGTTGTGGTAGTAGACGGGCTCCGCCGACTTACGGCCGTCGGCGGAGGTGACCTCAACCCGCACCCACACGCCGCCGGGCACCGTCGCCCAGTCCACCGGGATCCAGATCTGCTCGGTGCCCGCGGGAAGCCCCGGGATCGGCGTGCCGTCGTGCCAGCCGACCGTCGCCGAGTCGACGACCCTGGGGGTGTTCAGCCCCGGCCAGCTCAGCGTGACCTTCGCGTCGCCGAGGTGGTAGCCGCGGATCTCCAGGCCGTCCTGGATCTGCCGTTCGCGCCGCTGCGCCTCCACCGGGATCGGCCGGTCCCAGTCCTCCGCGATCTCCTCGGACAGCGACGGCGAGCCGCAGGTGAAGAAGTCGCTCCACATGTACGAAATGATCTTCGAGACGTACGGCCCGGCCAGCGTGACCTGGGTGTCGAGCCGGGGCTTGTCGGTCCTGCCCCGGGTGCCCTGGCGGCCGCAGTTCTCGGTGGAGGACGGCTCGAATGCCTCCACGTTGGCCCACAGCTCCACCTCCACGCCCTCCTCGGCCAGCTCCGCCCGCGCCTTGGACATCTCGCGGTAGTAGTCCCGGGTGCCGCCGTAGTAGGCCGTGGCGTAGGTGCTCTCGCCGACGACCGGCTTGAGGCGGTCGTCCACCGGCTTGTTCTTCCAGTTGGGCCAGAACAGGCCGACCTTGCCCGTGCCCCGGCCGTCCTGCGGGGCGATGATCTCCACCCCGGTCCGGGCGAGGGCCTTGAAGCCCGCGGCGACCTGCGCCGGCGTGGAGGTGTACTTCAGCCGCCTGCGGCTGTCGATGTACGGGCTGACCAGGATGGGCTTGCCGGGCAGCTCCTGCTCGACGATCCGGTGCTGCTCGGCGTACACCTGGAGCGTCTGGACCTTGCCCGGGTCGGGCCAGTCCCTGAGCTGCAGCTCGAACGGCTGGTAGACGCCGCCCAGCGACTGACGGTCGCCGAAGCGGTTGCCGTAGTCCTGCAGGATCCGCCGGGTCAGCGTGGTGAGCGTGCCGATGTGCCGGGGGTCGGCGCGGGTGGACTCGGCCGGGTCGCGCGGCGCGAGGGGCAGTGCGGGGAAGACCCTGATGCCGAACCGGTCGCCCAGGTCGAGCAGTTCGCTGAGGCTGTCCTGCTCGCCCGCCGAGACGAGGATCAGGTGGTAGGCCCGCCCCTTGGTGGTGAAGTCGCAGGTGGGGTCGTCCGAGCCGTCCTCGGGGGCGATGAGCCGGTAGAAGACGTCGCCGTTCACGACGATCTTCCGTTCCACCTGTGGGCAGCGGAAGATGCCGGGCCCGAACTGCTCGTCGGTGCGGTAGACGTACGTCCAGCTGATGCGGTTGCCGGGGTTCGCGGCCCGTAGCTCCTGCTCCGCCGCCTTCATGCAGCTGAGCCCGCTCTCCACGCAGACGGCGTACCGCTTGTCGGGCGGCGGAGTCTTCTCCCGATCCTTGTCGTCCACCGGCTGGAGCACCTGCCCGTCGTCGTCCGTCTGGCGCGGCGACAGGCCGAAGCCGAGACGCACGACGGTGTCCCCGCCGAGGCGGTGGATGGCCTGGAGCTGACGCCGCCAGGTGCACGGGTCCGAGGTCGGGATGAGCCAGTACCCCCGCACGGCGTACGGCGTGGCCGCGGCGGTGTCGAACGTGCCACAGGGGTCGGTGAACTCGCTGTGCGCGGGGGACGGGCTGGGGCTCTCGGTCGCCGCGGAGAGGGTCCGCCCGGCCCCGGCGGCGCCGGGATCGGAGCTCCCGTCCCGCAGGACGATCACGACGGACGCGACACCCGCGAGGATCGCCACACCCAGGATGAAGGTGAGCCAGCGCACTTTCAGGACACTACCCGCCCGTCGTTCGTCGAACTTGTCACGCCGAAGTGTTCACCGGGGCTTCAGCTCTTGACGCCGGCCCACGCTTCCAGCTGGTCGACGAAACGACGCGCCGAGTTGGGCCAGTGGTGATGCGCCCGCGCGGCGGCGTAGCCGCGCCCGCCGGTGCCGCGCCGTTCGAACGGGTTGTCCCTGAGCTGGAGCACCGCGCGCGCCACCGCCTGCGGGTCCCGCCACGGGACCACCATGCCGCACTGGTAACGCTCCACGAGCTCGACGGCCCGGGGCGAGGGGGTGGTGATGACCGGGATGCCGTGGGCCATGTACTCCACGATCTTCGTGGGCATGGAGTGGCGGTAGTTGGGCTCGTCGTGCAGCAGCGACAGCCCGGCGAGCGCGCCGTCGAGCCGCTTGAGCGCCTCGTCGTTCGGCATGAAGTCGCGCCACTCCAGCACGCCCTGCGCGACCGCCTCGTTGAGCAGCGGCCTGCTCTGCGGGTCGGCGTAGCCGATCAGCTCCACGGCCACCCGGTGCGGCTGGAGCAGGCGGGCCACCTCGACGGCCTCCTGCACGCCGCGGGCCTCCGAGAGCCAGCCCAGGTAGACCACCCGGTCGTCGCCGGGCGGGCTGACGCTGTCGGGCACCCAGGTCTCGTTCGGCACCACCAGGTGCCGCTGCCTGAACCGGCCCGCGTACGCCGCCTCGGCCAGCAGCAGGTGCATCCGGCGCTCGGCGGTGCCCTCCAGGAGCCGGGCGAGGAACCGCGTCGGCGGGCGCAGGAACGCCGGCAGCCACGGCTTGAGCGACAGCGTCGCGGGGGTGTCCTCGTGGACGTCCCAGACCACCGGCGGGCTCTTGCGCACCCCGGCGACGGCGAACAGCAGCTCGGGGTCGTGGATGAGCGCCAGGTCGACCTTCCCGCGCATGCTCTTGAAGAGCTTGCGGGCCGCCCGCACCGCCGACAGGCGGCGCCGCTCGGCGGCCCTCGGCAGGTCGACTCCGGTCACCCACGAGCGCGGCACGACTCCCCGCGCGGTGTACGGCGCGGCGTACGTGACCTCATGACCGGCATCGACGAGTGCCCGGATCTGCCGGTGCAGGATCCGGGCGTCCTCGGGGTGATGCACCACCGTCATGACGAGCACGTGCACGGCGCGGACCCTTCCTACAGCCGCTCGACGCGTTCGCTCGTGGCGAGCACGCCACGAGTGTCCAGGACGAGAAGGGCCTGGTCCTCCACCACGTCCAGGTCGAACGCCGCGTGCTGCTGCAACAGGACCACCACGTCCGCGGCGGCCACGGCCGACGACAGGTCCTCCTCGCGGGGGATCGCCCTGCCCTCGACCGACCATTCCTTCACGTACGGGTCGCAGAACGACAGCTCCGCGCCCAGCTCCAGCAGCGCCTCGGCCACCGGGATCGCGGGCGTCTCCCGCTCGTCGGCGATATCCGGTTTGTACGTCACGCCGAGGAGCAGCACGCGCGAGCCGTTCACCGGCTTGCGGGCCCGGTTGAGCAGCCGCTGCACCCGGGCCACCACGTACGACGGCATCCGCTCGTTGATCTCCTGAGCGAGCTCGACGAAGCGGAAGGGATAGCCGAGCTTCCGCACCGTGTACGACAGGTACGAGGGGTCGACGGGGATGCAGTGCCCGCCGACGCCGGGGCCGGGCAGGAACTTCTGGTAGCCGAAGGGCTTGGTGGAGGCCGCCTCGATGGACTCCCAGAGATTCACCCCGAGCTCGTCACAGAAGATCGCCATCTCGTTGACGAGGGCGATGTTGACGTGCCGGTAGGTGTTCTCCAGAAGCTTGGCCATCTCCGCCTCGCGGGTGCCGCTGACCGGCACGACCCGCTCGACGAACCGGGCGTAGAAGGCGACCGCCCGCTCCTTGCAGGCCGCGGTGTAGCCGCCGACGACCTTGGGGGTGTTGCGCAGGCCGAACTTCGGGTTGCCCGGGTCGATCCGCTCCGGCGAGAACGCCAGGTGGAAGTCGTCGCCCGCGGTGAGCCCCGACTCCTCCAGGATCGGCCGTACGAGCTCGTCGGTGGTGCCGGGCCACGTGGTGGACTCCAGCACGACGAGCGTGCCCGCCTTAAGGCGCTCGGCCACGGCCCGGGTGGCGCCCTCGACGGCCGACAGGTCGGGACGGTGGTCCTCGTCCAGCGGCGTCGGGACGCAGATGACGATCGTGCTCGACCGCGACAGCACCGACGCGTCCAGCGTGGCGGTGAAACCCGCCGCGAGCATCGCGTCGAGGTCGGCGTCCGTCAGGTCGTCGATGTAGGAGCGGCCGGCGTTGAGCGCGTCCACCTTGCGGGGGTCGACGTCCAGACCAGCCACCCGCAGACCGGCCGCCGTGGCCTCCTTGGCCAGCGGCATGCCCACGTATCCAAGCCCGATGATCGTGAGATCGAAGGCAGTCACGATACGGCCTGAGGGCGGAAACAACACTTCATGGTGGCAAAGGTTATCTCAACTCGGCACCAGGCACGCCTGATGCAACACATCGGACTTCGTGCGTTTTACCGGGTTTCGGTCAGCGACTGGTAGATCCCCCGGTAGGTCCGGGCCAGGCTGCTCCAGGTCCGGTGCGCGGCGACCTCGGCCTTCCCGGCCTCGCCCATGACCCGGCGGCGCTCCGGATCGTCGCGCAGCGCGGCCAGCCCCTTGGCGAGCGCGGCCGGGTCTCCTGGCGGCACCAGCAGACCGGCGCCCTCGCCGCCGACGAGCTCCGACAGCGCGGGCAGGTCGCTGAGCACGACCGGCTTGCCCAGCGCCATCGCCTCGACCGGCTTCAGCGGCGTGACCAGGCGGCAGACGCGCAGGTCCTCCCGTGGGCAGACGAAGATGTCGATGGCGGCCTGGGCCTGCAGCGCCTCGTCCGGGCCGACCCGGCCGGGCAGGATCGCGTCCCTGAGGCCGAGCCGCTCGACCTGTTCGAGCAGCGCGGGCCGCTCCGCGCCGTCGCCGACGAGCAGCACCCGCACCGGCGTCCCGGCGTCACGCAGCAGCGCGGCGGCGTCCAGCAGGGTGGCGAAGCCCTCGTAGCCCACGATGCTCGACACCGAGCCCACGACGATCTCGCCGCGGCCCACGCCGTAGCTCTCGCGGAACGCCTCGCCGTCGTAGTCGGCGGTCAGCAGTGAGTCGTCCACCGCGTTGGGCGCGAGGAAGATGCGCTCCCGGGGGACGCCGCGCTCCATGATCTCGGTGGCCATGGTCTCGGCGAGCGTGACGACCGCGTCGGCCTCGCGCATGATGCGCGCCTCCCGCTCCCGCTGGAGGACGTGCCGCTCGCTGCCGACCCGGGCCGGGTCCCGGGAGACCCAGGTCTCCTCCAGGAAGCCGCGCACCTCGTACACGAAGGGGGTGTTCGTCCGCTCGCGGACGGCGAGCGCGACGGAGCCGTTGCGGTGGTCGGTAGCCGCGTGCAGGACCTGCGGGCGGAGGGTGCGGACCAGCTCCGACACGTCCGCGGCGCCGCGGATCATCCGGCCCTGCGTCTCGAACGGCACGTCGTCCTTGGGCAGCAGCCGGTAGTAGGGGACCCCGTCGATCTCCTCGTACGGCTCGGCGTCGGTGTGCCCCTGGAGCATCGGCCAGCCCCAGCTCGTCACGACGTGCGGGTCGAGCCCGGCCGCCCGCTGCGCGGTGACGATGCGGTGGGTGCGGACCGTGTATCCCGCCTGCGTGTACGGCAGGGCGTTGGTGACCATGTGCAGCACCCGGCCGGGCACCCGCTCGCCCATGATGACCTTGGGCTTCGGCGGGATCGGGTCCGGGCCCAGCGCCGCGAGTTCGCCCTCGTAGTAGGCGATCCTGCGGCGGACGAACGGCCACCGGGCCTGCGCCTGGAGCACCCGGACCGACTCGGACATCCGCCCGGCGTCGAAGTGCGCCTTCGCCTCCTTCAGCGGGCCCTTCGCCGCCCGCTGCAGGATCTTGCGCGTACGGACCTTGACGAAGCGGGCGGCGGGCCAGGCGACGCGGCCGACGAACGGGCGCACCCCGGCCGGCATCGCGTCGGCGGCCGCCTGGGCGATCCGCATCGGGTCAGACTTGGCCTTGCTGGCGACGATGCGGGAGACGAGGATCGGGTTCCGCGCGAACCCCCGGAGGAAGCCGCCGAGACCGGCCTTCGCGGACGCGGCGGACACGACCTTTACGGGCTTGTTGGCCTCGGTTTCCACGGCGCGACCGTACCATAGGCAACGTTTGTCTCAGGGTTAGGTGAAAGGCGAGGTAGATGAGAGACCAGCCCCTCGTCCTGCACGTTTTGGGCGCCCGGCCCAACTTCGTCAAGGCGGCGCCCGTCGTCAAAGGACTGGCCGCGCTCGGCGTCCGGCAGGGCATCATCCACACGGGTCAGCACTACGACGCGCTGATGTCGGACGTGTTCTTCGCCGACCTCGGGCTGCCCGAGCCGATCGCGAACCTCGGCGTCGGCAGCGGCACCCACGCGCGGCAGACGGCGGCCCTCCTCACCGGGCTTGAGGACGTCGTCCTGGAGCACCGTCCGGCGCTCGTGGTCGTCTACGGCGACGTGAACTCCACGCTCGCGGCGATCCTGGTCTGCGCCAAGCTGGGCGTGCCGACCGCGCACGTCGAGGCGGGCCTGCGCTCCTTCGACCGGGGGATGCCGGAGGAGGTCAACCGGATCGTCACCGACGCGCTGTCGGACCTGCTCTTCGCCACCTCGCCGGACGCGCTGGCGCACCTCGCCAACGAGGGGGTGGACCCGGCGAAGGTGCACCTCGTCGGCAACCCGATGATCGACAGCCTGTTCGCCGCGCTGCCCTCGCTCGACCCCGCGCCCGTACAGGAGCGTCTCGGGATCTCCGGGCGGTACGCGGTGGCGACGCTGCACCGCCCGGCGAACGTGGACGACCCCGAGGCCGCCCGCGAACTGGTCGACGCGGTGCTCGGGGTGGCCGAGCAGGTGCCGGTGATCGTGCCGCTGCACCCCCGCGGCCGGCAGCGCCTCGCGGAGGCCGGTCTGGTCGATCGCGACGGACTGCGGATCGTGGACCCGCTGGGTTACGTGGACTTCCTGTCCCTGGTCCGGGGCGCCGCCCTGGTGGTGACCGACTCCGGCGGCGTGCAGGAGGAGACGACCATGCTGGGCGTCCCGTGCCTGACCGTACGGCCCAACACCGAGCGGCCGATCACTGTGACCCACGGGACGAACCGGCTCGTGACCCCGGCGTCGCTGCCCGCCGCCGCGTCGAAGGCGCTCGCGGACGGCGCCGCCACCCCCAGCGGGGAACTGCCGCCGCTCTGGGACGGCGCCGCCGGGCCGAGGATCGCCCGCGTCATCGACGCCTGGCTCCGCGGTGACAACCTCTCCCCGGCCGCCAAGGGCCGGGCGCGCTAGCGCCCGGCGAGGCTGAATCACCTATTTCGGCATAAAGGCGGCGGCGACAGCCGTACGATGACTCTTCCTTCGAGGGGGGAAGCATGGCTGAGACCGACGAGACTCCTGAAGAGCCCCGTTTCCAGCGGCTGGGGCCGGTGAACTGGCTGCCCGAGGAGCGCAAGCACGTCGAGCAGTACGAGGCGCGCATCCGCGACCTGGAGAACCGGCTCGCCTACCAGGAGGCCCGCGCCGACTACGCGCTCTGGCGGCTCCAGGCCACCCAGACCCAGAAGCCGTACCGGGTCGCGCAGGTGCTGACGAACGCGGCCAAGCCCAAGAAGATCGTCCGGCTGCCCCGCGACCTCAGCAAGGCGATGAAGGACGGCAGGAAGGCGCCGAAGGCGCCGCCGTCCGCGATCGAGGTCGCCGCCGCGGCCGAGGCGCGGGGTCCCGAGGTCAAGATCCCGACCCTCCAGTGGCCCGACGGCCCTGTCGTACGGCCCGACATGCGCGTCGCGGTGATCCTCGACGACTTCTCCCGCATGGCGTTCAGGTACGAGTGGGACCAGATCGAGTTCGGCCTGCAGGACTGGCGGGAGATCTTCGCGGAGCGGCGTCCGGAGATGCTGTTCTGCGAGTCGGCCTGGCACGGCAACCAGGGCCGCTGGCGCTACCAGATGACCGGGACCAACGCGCCCAAGCAGGAGTTGCGCGACCTGATCGCCTGGTGCCGGGAGGAGGGCATCCCCACGGTCTTCTGGAACAAGGAGGACCCGCCCAACTTCGACTTTTTCATCGAGACGGCCAAGCTGTTCGACCACGTGTACACGTGCGACGGCGACATGATCCCGAAATATCGCGAGATGCTGGGTCATGACCGTGTCGGCGTGCTGCAGTTCGCCGCCCAGCCGCGGATCCACAACCCGATCCAGACCAAGCAGGGCCGGCCGTACGACGTCGTCTTCGCCGGCATGTACTTCCGCGACAAGCACCCCGAGCGGCGCGAGCAGATGGAGACCATCCTCGCGCCCGTACGCCCGCTCGGCCTGCACATCTTCGCCAGGAACGGCACGGTCGCCGACAAGTACGCCTGGCCGGAGGAGTACCGCCCCCACATCGCCGGCGAACTGCCGTACGAGCAGATGCTGGCCGCGTACAAGATGTACAAGGTCTTCCTGAACGTGAACTCGGTGATCGACTCGCCGACCATGTGCGCCCGGCGCGTCTTCGAGCTGTCGGCCTGCTCGACCACCGTGCTGTCGGGGTGGTCGCGGGCCATCGAGGAGACGTTCGGCCCGCTGATCCCGGTCGCGCACTCGCAGGAGGAGGCGTACAACCGGGCGATCTACTTCATCAACAGCCCGGAGCTGCGGGCCCGGCAGGGGCACCTGGCGATGCGCGAGGTGTTCGACAAGCACCTGTTCTCCCACCGGGTCGACCAGATCCTCACCGACCTCGGCCTGCCGGTCGTGTCGCGCTCGCGGTCGATCTCCGTCGTGCTGCCGACCAACCGGGCCGGCCAGCTCGAACACGCGATCACCCAGGTGGCCCGGCAGCGGCACCGCGACCTTGAGCTCGTGCTGGTCATGCACGGCCTGTCGGAGGACCCGGCGGTCGTGCGCGACAAGGCGCTCGCGGCGGGCATCCCGGCCGTGAAGGTGCTCACCGCCGACCCGTCCTGGACGCTCGGCGAGGTGCTCAACCACGGCATCGCCCACGCCGACGGCGAGCTGATCTCGAAGATGGACGACGACAACATCTACGGCGAGCACTACCTGTCCGACCTGGTCCGCTCCTTCGACTACGCCGACGCCGAGATGGTCGGCAAGGGCGCCCACTACACCTACTTCCCCGACCAGAACGTCACGATCTTCCGCCTGCCCGGGCTGGAGCACCGCTACGCCCACCTCATCCAGGGGGCGACGATCCTGGCCAGCGCCGACCTGCTGCGGGCGTTCCCGTTCGAGCCGGTCAACGCGGGCGAGGACACCCGGCTCGTACGGCGCTGCAAGGAAGAGGGCGTACGGATCTACTCGGCCGACCGCTACAACTTCATCTACATGCGCGGCTCCGACGCCACCGCCCACACCTGGCAGGCCGCGGACTACAAACTGACCCGCAACGCCCAGTTCTGCTTCGCCGGCAACCCCGAGCCGCACGTGCTCATCTGAACGTACTCGTCCGGAGAGAGGGCCGCGGTTCGCCTCCGGGCCTGCTCCGCGACCCTCTCTCCGTCTCACGGACGACGCTCTGACCTGGTCGTTCTCTCCTTGGTACCCCTGGCTGTACCTCCATTGGGGTGTACGCGGGAGCGACCGGGAGGGCCTGCGGCTGGTGTGCTGATCACTGTCAGTAGAGCACTCCCACAGGAGAGAGTGAAATGGCAGTCGACAGCCGGCCGGAGGCCGAGCGGTACACGAGTCAGAGCGGGCTTCGGGGCTTCATCCGCAACCATCCGCTGATCAGCTTCTTCGTCCTGGCCAACCTGATGAGCTGGGTCGCCTGGGTGCCCTACATCCTCTCGGCGACCGGCCTGGCGGTCTGGGACTTCGCCTTCCCCCGGTTACTCGGCAGCACGCAGCTCGCCGGGGTGCTGCCCGGCGCCTATCTCGGCCCCATCTTCGCCGCGTACATTGTGACCAGGGTCGCGGACGGCAAGGAAGGCGTCCGCCGGTGGCTGCGGAGGATGACCAAGTGGCGGGTCGGCTGGGTCTGGTATCTCGTGGCCGTCCTCGGGGTCCCCGCCGCCATCATCGCCGCCTCTCTCGCGCTCTCCGGCGAAGACATTCATGTGCCGCCCGTCGCGGTGCTGGTCGCCTACGTGCCCAGCCTGCTGATCCAGATGGTCACCACCGGTCTCGCCGAGGAACCCGGCTGGCGTGACTTCGCCCTGCCCCGCATGCAGCGCAGGTTCGGCCCGCTGGGCGCCACCGCCGTCCTCGGCCTGCTGTGGGGCGTCTGGCATCTGCCGCTGTTCCTGAGCGAGTGGGGTGGGTGGCCGGACGTCACCATGATGAGAGTCGGCGAGTTCGTCGCCTTCTGCTGCGCCTTCAGCGTGGTCGTCACCTGGATGTTCAACCGGACCGGCCAGAGCCTGCCGCTGGTCATGCTGCTGCACGTGAGCGTCAACAACTTCATGTCGCTCCCGTACGGGGAGATGTTCCCGTCGATCGCCTCCGCCGAGCAGGCGAGCCATGTCACCCTGCTCGCGGCCACCACGGCGGCGATTGTGCTGCTCATCGCGACCCGCGGCCGCCTCGGCTACCGTCCGGCCGAGGAACACACGCCGGAGCTCGCCCAGGCGGAGCTGAACGCTGCTTGATCGACGATTCCTGTTCTAAGCTCTCTGGCCCGAGGGGGGTGCATGATGGCGGCGCACCAGCCGGAACCGGCCGACACCCGGCGAAACGATCGGAGGGGTGTCGCCGCACGCGCCCGTGACGTCTTCCACGCGTTCGAACACCTCGTCGGCGGCCTCAGCACGGCGCTGCTGGCGCTCGCCGCTCTGGTGTGGCTCGTCGTGGCCGGACTGACCTGCGTGATCGGTGTGGGCCTGCTCCTGCTGCCCACCGTGCCGCGTGTCGTACGGTCCGTCGCCGAGCGCGAGCGTGACCGGTTGTCCCGCTGGGGGCCGGAGATCGTCCCCTTGGGGCCCGCGCCGGCCGGCGCACGCGCCGCGCTCGCCGATCGGGCCGTACGTCGGGAGCTGTGCTGGATCCTCGCGCACGGCACGCTGGGCCTGTTCCTCGGCGTGGCCGGGTTGACCATGGTGCTGAACGCCGTGCAGAACATCACGTATCCGCTGTGGTGGCGGGCGCTGCCGGCGGAGGATCCCACCCCGACCCTGGTGTTCTGGGACGTGCGCGACGACGCCGGCGCCATGGCGGTCGCGATCCTCGGCGTGGGAATGGCCGCCTGCTTCCTGGTGCTGGGGACGGGAATGGCCCGGTTGCAGGCGTGGCCGGGACGCCGGCTCCTGGCGCCCACCGCCGACGTCGACCTGTCTCTGCGGATCGCGGAGCTGTCGGCCACCCGCGCGGCGGCGCTGGACGCCCACGCCGCGGAGTTGCGGCGGATCGAGCGCTCGCTGCACGACGGGGCGCAGAACCGGCTGGTCGCGGTCACCGTGATGCTCGGCGCGGCCCGCCGCGCGCTGGCCCGTGACCGGCCGGACGCGGAGGACATGCTCGAACGCGCCCAGGAGACCGCCGAGCAGGCGCTGGCCGAGCTCCGTACGGTCGTCCGCGGCATCCTGCCGCCCGTGCTGGCCGACCGGGGGCTCGCCGGCGCGCTCGCCGGGCTCGCGGCGAACTGCGGTGTGCCCTGCCGGGTCGACGTCGACGCGCTCGGCAGGTGCCCCGCCTCCATCGAGGCCACCGCCTACTTCGTGACCGCCGAGGCACTCACCAACATCTCCAAGCACAGCCGGGCCCGGCACGCCACGGTGACCGTACGGCGTGAAGGCGACCGGTTGTCCCTGCGGATCGAGGATGACGGCGTCGGCGGCGCGGACGAACGGCACGGCTCCGGGCTCACCGGCATCCGCAGCCGGGTCGAGGCGCACGACGGCCGTCTCACCCTGACCAGCCCACCCGGCGGGCCGACCGCACTCGAAGTGGAGTTGTCATGCGGATCGTGATAGCCGAGGACGATCCGCTGCTGCGTGAAGGCGTCGCGCTGTTGCTGCGCGCGGAGTCCTTGGACGTGGTGGCCACGACCGACTCCCCGGACTCCTTCCTGGCGGCCGTCGACGCCCACCGGCCCGACGTGGCCATCGTCGACGTCCGGATGCCTCCGACCCACACCGACGAGGGCATCGCCGCGGCGGTCGAGGCCAGGCGCCGTCAGCCCGGCCTGGCCGTGCTTGTGCTGTCCGCCTACGTCGAGCAGGCGTTCGCCACCGAACTGCTCGCCGGCGGAACCGACCGGCTCGGATACCTGCTCAAGGAGAGAGTCGGCCGCGTCGACCAGTTCCTCGACGCCCTGCACCGGGTGGCCGAGGGCGGCACGGCCATAGACCCCGAGGTCGTCGCGCAGTTGCTCACGCGCACCCGCACCGACAGCGGGCTGGAACGGCTGACCGCCCGGGAGTTCGACGTGCTCGCCCTGATGGCCGAGGGACTGGGCAACACCGCCATCTCCGAACGGCTCTTCGTGAGCGAAGGCGCCGTCCACAAGCACATCCGCAGCATCTTCGCCAAACTCGACCTGGCCCCCACCGACCGGGCGGACCGGAGGGTCACAGCCGTCCTGCGCTACCTGGAGGAGACCCAGCGCCGCGGCTGACGTCGTACACACACTTGTTGTGACTCCAGGTAATTGTCACGGCGGCTTGTTCTATACAGAGAGTGATGAAAGGATTAGGGCAAGAGTTCGAATCGCAGGGGCGGTGGGAGGAGGTGCGCATGGAGTCTCCGACGTTCGACATGCCAGCCCCTCGTCCTCCGGCTGATCCCTGGTGGGCAAGGATCATCGACGGCCCGCCCTTCTGGTCCTCGGATGACCCTCCTGCGTCCGAGCCCGGCGCCGAAGACTCGCGTCTTCGCCCTGCCGTCGTGCCAAACCTTGCCGTCGTGGCGCCGAACCACGCTGCCGTCGCGCCGAACCATGCTGTTGACGGCGGCCGCTCCCAGGACAGCGCGAGCGGAAACCTCACTACCGCAGGTGGCGGCACTTCCACCCCCAGGCCGGCCCGTGAGATCCCGGCGAACCCAGCCGACGACGCCGCTGACGCCGACGAGCACGGGGACGCTGACGGGCCCCGGGACGCCGGACCCCGGAGAAGCGCGGCCGAAAGCGCCCCCGGTGGCGCTGCCGGTGCTGCTTCCGGCGGTGCTTCCGACGGTGCTCGTGGTTGCGCTTTTGGCGCTGGGTCGTCGTCGTGGGTGGCGGTGGCGGCGGTTGTCGAGGCGGCGCGGGCGGTGGCGCTGGTGCCGGTGCCTGAGGCGGCGGAGGTGTGCCTGGCTGAGGCCGAGGAGCTGCTGTCGGCCCGCGACCGCATCACTTCGGCGTTGGCCGCCCGCGTCGGCCGCGTTCACCGGGCCGGAGAGGCGAAGAACCATGGGCACGCCTCCACCAAGTTGTGGTTGCGTTCCGCCGGGGGGATGACCCCTGCGGGAGCCGGCCGTCTGCTGACGATGAGCATGGAGCTGGTCCGCCTGCACGAGGTGCGCCGCCTGTTCGCAGAGGGCAGCTTGCCCGAGGGGATCGTGGAGGCGATCTGCATAGCCACTTCCGGGCTGACCGACGACCAGGCGACCACCGCCGAGCGGATCTTGCTGGAGTTGGCGAGATCGGCGGGTGCGGCGGAGGTGGCCAAGGCGGGGCGATTTCTGCGGGCGGTGCTGGACCCCGACGGCCACGAGAAGGACGAGCAGGCGGACTTCGACCGCCGGTTATTCCGGATTCGTAGGCGCAGGAACGGCGGTGTGGAAGGGGAGTTCTACCTGCCGGTGGAGGCCGCGGCGCGGTTGCAGCATTGGCTCGACGTCTACGCCAAGCCCAAGGCCGAGGGTGATGACCGCACGCCGAGTGTGCGGAACGCCGACGCGCTGATCGCGCTCCTGGAGAACAAGATCGCCACCGAGCTCCTGGTGCTCGTCAACGCCGAATCCCTCCCCGACGACCCCGCGACGGCTCCCGGCAGCGGACCCCGCGCCGGTGATGCTCCGGGGCGTGACAGCGGGCGCTGCGAAAGCGACATACCCGAGTGCGACGGTGACCGGTTCGGGAGCGATGCGCCGATGCGGGGCGACGAGCACTGGGCTGACGCGCCTGTCAGCCGGGACCCTGGCGTGGATGCTCCCACCTGCGGCGACGAGCGTCCCGCTACGGAGCGCTCGGCCACGGGCAGCCCGAACGTCGCCGAGCCGCACTCCGACTCGGCCCACGGCGACGAGCACGCCGAGCCGGGCGGCGGCCGGAACTGCACTGGAAACCGACGTGCGTCCGGCTACCCCGATGAGGACCGCCCCGCCGGTGACTGCCCTGCCGACGACTGCACGGCAGGGGACTACCGGCATGCCTTCACGCCGGGTGCGACACCGAGCGGGACGCCAAGGACGGGAGCCGACGCCTGGCCGGGAAACGACGCCTGGCCGGGGCCGGAACCCAGCAACACGCCGGATGGGGAGTACGACACCCCGTCGTGGGTGGGAGCCGACGCTCCGCCAGGGTTGGGGGGCAACAGTCCGCCGGGGGTGTGGTTGCGGGGGTTGCCGGGGCTGATCCTGGCGACCGGGCATCTGCTGCCCGTCGCCGGCGTGCACCGGCTGGCCCGCACCAGCACCCTGGTCCGGGTCGTCATCAACGCTGCCGGGCAGGTCCTGGACATGGGCCGCAAGGTCCGCCTGGCGACTCCGGCGCAGCGGCGGGCGGTCTTCGCCCGGTATGCGACCTGCTGGGTGGACGGCTGCCCGCTGCCCGCGACGATGTGCCAGATCGACCACGCCGAGGACTGGTGCAGCGGCGGGCTGACCGACCTGAAGCTGCTCGGGCCGGCGTGCCAGTTCCACAACCGCGACCGCTACCGCCACCCCACCCGCTACACCCGCCGCAAGATCGGAGCCGACCGCTGGGCCTTCACCTACCGCAACCCCCGCACCACCCGCACCGCCCGGCGAGCGAGGACATGACGGAGAAAGGGACCATGGCTGCCGACGTCGCGGCCTGATACCTGACGGTTGTTGACATGATCGGGCGATAGTCTCCCGCCGGAAGGAGGCGATGCGATGCGTCACGTGGCGCTGTTGCGTGGTATCAACGTCAATCCCGCCACCGCGGTGGCGATGGCCGATCTCAGGGCACTGCTCGACCGCCTCGGGTACGGGGACGTGCGGACGCACCTGCGCAGTGGAAACGCCCTGTTCACGGCCGACGGTGACGCCGATTCGATCGCCGCCGCGATCGAGCGCGGGCTCCAGGAGGAGCTCGGCCTGTCCACTACGGTGATCCTCCGTACGGCTGAGGAGCTTCGCGGCGTGGTGGAGCGCAATCCCCTGGAGGTCAGGGACCCCGCGCGGTTCGCCGTGGTCTTCCTGGCCCGGCCGCCGGACCGGGAAGGGCTGGCGAGCATCGACCCGGCGGCGTACGCCCCGGAGGAGATGCGGATCGGCGAGCGGGAGCTCTACGTCTACTTCCCCGACGGGCTGCGGCGTCCCAAGCTGCCGCCGCTGCTGGAGAAGCATTCGACCGGCCCGGCGACCATGCGCAACTGGAACACCGTCACCCGCCTGCTCTCGCTCGCCACCCAGTAGGGTCGGTGTCCTGATGAGCGCCACTCTTGTCGCGAAGGAACTCGCCGCCGGGCACGGCGACCGCGTCCTGTTCACGGATCTCGATCTGGTCGTCGCGCCCGGGGACGTCGTGGGGCTTGTGGGGGTGAACGGCGCGGGCAAGTCGACGCTGCTGCGCCTGCTGGCCGGCCTCGACACCCCCGAGCACGGCAGCGTACGGCTCAGCCCGCCCGCCGCCAACGTCGGCCATCTGCCGCAGGAGCCCGAACGGCGGCCCGGGGAGACCGTCGCCGCCTTCCTCGCCCGCCGTACCGGGGTCGCCGCCGCACAGCGGGCCCTCGACGCGGCCACCGAGGCGCTCGTCGGCGGCGATCCCGGCGACGCGTACTCCGAGGCCCTCGATCGCTGGCTCGCCCTCGGTGGCGCCGACCTGGAGGAGCGGACCGCCGAGGTGGCCGCCGACCTCGGGCTCACGGTCGGCACGGAGCAGGAGATGGCGTCCCTGTCCGGCGGGCAGGCGGCCCGGGTGGGGCTGGCCGCGCTGCTGCTCAGCCGTTACGACGTGTTCCTGCTCGACGAGCCCACCAACGACCTCGACCTCGACGGCCTGGACCGGCTCGAACGCTTCGTGACGGGACTGCGCGCCGGGACCGTGGTCGTCAGTCACGACCGTGAGTTCCTCGCCCGCACGGTGAACAGGGTGGTCGAGCTCGACCTCGCCCAGCGGCAGGTGCGCGCGTACGGCGGCGGTTACGACGCCTACCTGGAGGAGCGCGAGGTCGCCCGCAGGCACGCACGCGAGCAGTACGAGGAGTACGCCGACACCAGGTCTTCGTTGGAGGCCAGGGCCAGGGCCCAGCGCGCCTGGATGGAGAAGGGCGTCAAGAACGCGCGCCGCAAGGCCACCGACGGCGACAAGCTCGGACGGAAGTTCCGCACGGAGGCGACGGAGAAGCAGGCGGCCAAGGCCCGGCAGAGCGAACGGATGATCGAGCGGCTGGAGGTCGTCGAGGAGCCGCGCAAGGAGTGGGAGCTGCGGATGGAGATCGCCGCCGCGCCCCGCTCCGGAGCCGTCGTCGCGACGCTGCGCGGCGCGGTCGCGCGACGTGGCGCCTTCACGCTCGGGCCCGTCGACCTGCAGATCGACTGGGCCGACCGGGTCGCGATCACCGGCGCGAACGGCTCGGGCAAGACCACCCTGCTCGGCGTGTTGCTCGGCCGGGTGCCCCCGGACGAGGGGACGGCGACGCTCGGCCCCGGGGTGGTCGTCGGCGAGGTCGACCAGGCCCGCGCCCTCTTCGAAGGCGACGAGCCGCTGCTCGACGCGTTCGGCGCGCTCGTCGACCTGCCGCCCGCCGACGTCCGCACGGTGCTGGCCAAGTTCGGTCTGCGCGCCGACCACGTGCTGCGCCCGGCGGCCACGTTGTCACCCGGTGAGCGCACGAGGGCGGCGCTCGCTCTCCTCCAGGCCCGTGGGGTCAACCTGCTCGTCCTGGACGAGCCCACCAACCATCTCGACCTTCCCGCGATCGAGCAGCTGGAGTCGGCGCTCGCCTCGTACACGGGGACTCTGCTGCTCGTCACCCACGACCGGCGCATGCTGAAGGCCGTCCACACGACACGCCGGGTCGTCGTCGAGTCCGGCCGGGTCCGCGAAGACTGAACCGCTACGGCCGCTGAGCCTCACGGCCGAAGTAGCGGGCCACGACCTGCGTGTGGAGCGGGAACGCCAGCTCCTGAGGGGCGTCGATCACCAGCCACTCGCTGGTCTCCGCGGTGGGGACGACCGGCGGGAGTGCGTCCGCGGCTGTGCGCGGCCCGAGGCCGAAGATCAGCACAGTGCCGTCGGGCGCGCTGAGCACGTCGAACAGCCGCACTCCGGCCACGTCGACGACGACGCCCGTCTCCTCGCGGACCTCCCGCACGGCGGCCTGCTGCCAGGACTCGCCGATGTCGATGAAGCCGCCGGGGAGGGCGAGCAGGCCGCGGTGCGGCTCGACCGCCCGGCGGACCACGAGAAGGCCAGACGTACGCGCACCGTCCACCGGAAGCACCAGGACCGCGACCGGCAGGGGGTTGAGATAGCCGGTGTTGCCGCACTCCTCGCAGGTCCTCGGCCAGGGCAGGCCGGGCGCGTAGGCCGCTCCGCAGAAGGAGCAGTGGGAGTTCCTGATCGCCACGCTCGCGAGGGTAGCACCGGCCGGCTCGACGTTGATCACGGATCGGTGCCGCGCCGGGAACCGTCTCATCCCTCCGAGGTGACGTGCAGGGCGACCGGCCGCAGGACCAGGCCGTCGGCCCACTTCACCGACTCGGGCGGGGTGGCCAGGCGGAGGTCCGGGCGCCGGGTGACCAGGGCTCTGAACGCCTCGGTGAGCTCGACCCTGGCGAGACTGGCGGCCAGGCAGCGGTGCGGGCCGTACCCGAACGCCACATGCGGGTTGGGCGGGTGGCCGGTGAAGCGGTGGATGTCGAACCGGCCGGGCTCGGGAAACGCCCGCGGGTCGTGGTTGGCGGCGTTCAGGTTCGGCATGACGACCGTCCCCGCGCTCAGCGGGCCGCTGGGCAGGTCGGTGTCCGCGGTGACGCGGCGCATGAAGGCGTTGGCGGGCGGCCCGTCGAAGCGCAGGACCTCCTCGACGGCGGTGGCCGTCAGGGCGGGGTCCGCGACCAGTTCGTCCCACTGGCTCCGGTGCAGCAGCAATCGGAACACGCCACGGGCGATCATCGAGGCCGTCGTCTCGTACCCGGCCGTGATCAGGGAGAAGACGGTGTTGACGAGTTCGCCCTCCGACAGCCGGTCGCCTTCGTCCCTGGCCTGGATGAGCAGGTCGATGAGGTCCTGCCCGGGCGAGAGGCGATGCCGGGCGACCAGTTCGGCGGCGTAGGCCATGAAGTCGGTGTAGGCCTCCTGGCGCACCTGCCCGTCGGCCGTGGAGGTGGTCAGGAACATGTCCGTCCACCGGACGAACTGCTCGTAGTCGTCGATCGGCACGCCGAGCATCTCGCAGATGACATGGGCGGGTAGCCGCAGCGCGTATCCCTGGACCAGGTCGAAGTCGTCGCCCAGGCCGTCGAGGAGATCCTCGGCGATCTTCGCGATGCGGGGACGCCACGGCTCGATCTGGCGCGGGGTGAAGGTGCCGTGCATGATCCGCCGGTAGCGCGTGTGCTCCGGCGGATCCTGGTTGACCAGCGCGTCCGGGTCGTCGTCGATGCCGACGCCGCTCACGAACCGCGGCAACCCGGGAAGGCGGAGATTGCGGCTGGATGTGGGCGAGGCCAGCAGGGCGCGGACGTCCTCG
This sequence comes from Microbispora triticiradicis, assembly GCF_005864065.1. Classification (NCBI taxonomy): domain Bacteria; kingdom Bacillati; phylum Actinomycetota; class Actinomycetes; order Streptosporangiales; family Streptosporangiaceae; genus Microbispora; species Microbispora triticiradicis. Next base: position 489,061 of record NZ_VANP01000001.1, read on the forward strand.
TACCGGACGACCATCGGGACGCGGTCGCCGCTGGGCATGGTCGCCGGCTCCAGTGGCCCCGACTCGCGCCTGCGGGCGAGCTCCGGCGACGGCGTGGCGAGCGGACCCGGCACGATGTCCGGCCCCCCGCTTGGACTCGGCTCGGTGGCCATCGCAACCCCTTCCCGGTCTGGGGCGCCCCGGGGGCGGCCTACGCGGAACGTACGAAATGTCGCCTGGCCCGTCAACAGGCCCGGAATGTTCTGCCATACGGTGACAGTTGCGCATGACGAAACCGCTGTGCCGAGGGCGTTCTTGAGGGAGTCTCATCCGTGACCACGACGACGACATCGAAGGGCATCGGGCTACGGTCGGAACGCGGTCCCGTCCTCGCCGCCATCATGCTGTGCACCGGCTTGGTGGCGCTGGACAGCACGATCATCGCGACCGCGGTGCCCTCGGTCGTCGGCGACCTCGGCGGGTTCTCCCAGTTCCCGTGGTTGTTCTCGATCTACCTGCTCACCCAGGCCGTCACCGTGCCCATCTACGGCAAGCTGGCCGACGTCTTCGGGCGCAAGCCGGTGATGTTCTTCGGCATCGCCGCGTTCCTGCTCGGGTCGGTGCTGTGCGGGGTGGCCTGGAGCATGCCCGCGCTGATCGCGTTCCGGGCGATCCAGGGCATCGGCGCCGGTGCGGTGCAGCCGATCAGCATCACGATGGCCGGCGACCTCTACTCGGTCGAGGAACGGGCCCGGGTCCAGGGCTACCTCGCCAGCGTGTGGGGCATCTCGGCGGTCGTCGGCCCGACGCTCGGCGGCGTGTTCTCCGAGTACGTCTCCTGGCGCTGGATCTTCTTCATCAACCTGCCGCTCGGCGCGGTGGCCGCCTGGGTGCTCGCCCGCCGGTTCGAGGAGCGGGTCGAGCGCGGCTCCCACCGGATCGACTACCTGGGCACCGTGCTGCTGACCGGCGGTTCCTCGCTGCTCATCCTCGGCCTGCTGGAGGGCGGAGTGGCCTGGGAGTGGAACTCGGCGCCCAGCCTGCTGATCTTCGGGGCGGGGGTGCTGCTGATCGCCGCCTTCGTCCTCGCCGAGCGCCGCGCGGCCGAGCCGGTGCTGCCGCTGTGGGTGTTCCGCCGCCGCACGCTGACCGGCGGCAACCTGGTCTCCGTCGGCGTCGGCGCCCTCACCATCGGGCTCACGTCGTACGTCCCGACGTACGCGCAGGGGGTGCTGGGCACCGGCGCGCTGGTGGCGGGCTTCGCCCTGGCCGCGCTCACCATCGGCTGGCCGCTCGCGGCGACGTTCTCCGGCCGCCTCTACATGCGCATCGGATTCCGTGACACCGCGCTGATCGGGATCGTCGTGGTGGTGGCGGGCACCGTGCTGTGCGCGCTGCTCGGCCGGAACGCGATGATCTGGCAGGTCGCCGCCGCCTGCTTCGTGGTCGGCGTCGGCCTCGGGCTGTCGGCCAGCCCCACGATGGTCGCCGTGCAGTCGGTCGTCGGCTGGGAGCGCCGCGGCGTGGTCACCGCGACGAACATGTTCTCCCGCTCGATCGGCAGCACGGTCGGCGCCGCGATGCTGGGCGCCATCTCCAACGCGACGCTGTCGGACCGCTTCGCCCACCCGCCCGCCTCCCTCGCCGACTCCGCGGCGGGACGGCTGCCCGACAGCCTCGACGCCACGAGCCTGGTGCTGAACGCCCAGGGCGCGGCGGCCCACTCGGCCGCCGCGTCCTTCGTCCGGGGCGCACTGTACGACGCCGTCCACCACATCTTCGTCGCGCTCGTCGTGGTGGCCGTGCTCAGCGTCGGCGCGCTGCTGCTCATGCCCCGCCGTACGACGGAGCTGTCGTTCGACTGACCGAGCGCCCCGGCCGAGACGTCAGGCGGCCGAGCTGTCAGGCGGCCGTGCGTTCGCCGAGGGGGCGGCGGCGCAGGCTCGTCCGCTGGAGAGCCGGCGGCACGTACGCCTGGTCGAGCACGCCGACGTCGGTGCCGGGCGGGACGATCGCGTCGATCCGGTCGAGGATGTCGTCGGTCAGAGCGACGTCGACGCCCGCGAGCAGGTCGTCGAGGTGGCTCATCGTGCGTGGCCCGAGGACGGCGCTGGTCACGCCGGGATGAGCGATGGCGAAGGCCATGGCGAGGTGGGTCAGCGGCAGACCCGCCTCCTGGGCGAGCGAGACGAACCGTTCGACGGCCTCGATGCGGTGCTCGTCGTTGACGTGCTTGAGGAAGCCGGCGCGGCGGAGCTCGTTCTGCCGCCCCTTGCGGACCTGTCCGGTGAGCAGTCCCTGCCCGAGCGGGCCCCACACGAGCGTGCCCATTCCGTAGCGCTGCGCGGCCGGCAGCACCTCGCGTTCGATGCCGCGGTTGAGCAGCGAGTAGGGCGGTTGCTCGGTGCGGAATCGCTCCAGGCCGCGCCGCTCGGCGACCCACTGGGCCTCGACGATGTCGGACGCCGGCATGGCGGACGTCCCGATCGCGCGGACCTTCCCACTGTGGATCAGGTCGGAGAGCGCGGAGAGCGTCTCCTCGACGTCCGTGGCGGGGTCCGGCCGGTGGATCTGGTAGAGGTCGATGTGGTCGGTCCCCAGGCGGCGCAGCGAGTTCTCGACGGCGGTCATGATCCAGCGCCGCGAGGCGCCCTGCTGATTGGGATCGTCACCGACGGGGCGGCTCACCTTGGTCGCGAGCACGACGTTGTCCCGCCGTCCCTTGAGCGCCCTGCCGACGATTTCTTCCGAGTCGCCGTAGGCGTCGGCGGTGTCGATGAGGTTGATCCCGGCGTCCAGCGCCTTGTGGATGATGCGGGCCGAGTCGCCGGGATCGGGGTTGCCGATGGACGTGGCGAACATCAGTGCGCCGAGGCCATAGGGGCTGACCTTGATACCGGTGCGGCCGAGCGTGCGGTACTGCATGCGAACCATGCCTTCCTTCGTCGAACAGTCGGGGTCATCCGTAGCGTCGGCTCCGAGCCTCGGGCGGCGCGGGCGTGGGCGGGAGAGACGCCCTTATCCCGGGACAGGCCGTCCCTGGCAACGTCCGGCTCACCGGGGCATGGTGAGGGGCATGGTGAAGGGTGTGGACAGAACCGAACTGGCCGACTTCCTGCGTCACTGCCGTGCCCGAGTCACCCCTGCCGACGTGGGGCTGTCGCACGGCGCGCGGCGGCGCACCCCGGGACTGCGCCGTGAGGAGGTCGCGCAGCTGGCGAGCATGTCCACCGACCACTACACGCGGCTCGAACAGGCCAGGGGCTCGCACCCGTCCCGCCAGATGCTCGCCGCCGTCGCCCGCGCGCTGCGGCTGACCGGCGACGAACGGGACCACCTCTTCCACCTGGCCGGCGAGGAACCGCCGCGGGACCGGTCGGCCACGGAGCACGTCCGGCCCGGCCTGCTGCTCATCCTCGACCGGCTGATCGACACGCCCGCCCAGGTGGTGAACGACCGCGGCGACGTCCTCGCGCAGAATTCGATGGACAAAGCACTTCACGGTGACATGTCCGCCCGCCCCGAGGCGGAGAGCAACCTCATCTGGCGCTACTTCACCGACCCGTCCGCGCGGGAGCTCTTCCCTCCCGGGGATCGTGACCTCGCCGCCCGCACGGCGGTGGCGGATCTGCGCGCCACCTCCGCCCGCCGCCCGGACGACGCCCGGCTGGCAGAGCTCGTACGCCGGCTCCGCGCCCGCAGCGAGGAGTTCTCCGCGCTGTGGAACGCCCACGACGTCGCCGTACGCCGCGCCGACGTCAAGCGCTTCCGGCATCCGGTCGTCGGCCTGCTGGAGCTGGACTGCGAGGTGATGCTCAGCCCGGAGCACGACCAGCGGCTGGTCGTCTACACCGCCCGCCCGGGCAGCGAGTCCCGCGAGCGGCTGGAACTGCTACGCGTGGTCGGCCTCCAGGACCTGATCCGCGGCTGAACGCACGAGACGTTCGTCCCCGTCCGAAGGGACGGGGACGAACGCGGGCCGTCAGGAGGCGGCGTCGACGGCGTTCTTCGTGGGGGGCTCGGCGCCGTTGACGCTCGCGCCGTCCTGCTGGACCGCCGCCTGAGCCGCGGCGGGAGAGCCGCCGGCCAGGAGGGTGCGCGCCAGGCCCAGCCCGGTGCCGCCCAGCGTGAGCGCCTTGGCCAGCATCTCCTCGATGCCCTGGGCGCCGTTGAGCACCACCATGTGGTCGACGTTGCCGAACGCCTTCGCCCCGGCCTCGACGATCTGCGGCCAGTTCTCGGCGAGCTGCTGGGCGATGACGGCCTCCTGGTTCTCCCGCAGCGCCTCGGAGCGGGCCCTGATCGCCTCGGCCTCGGCCAGACCCCTGGCCTTGGCGGCCTCGGCCTCCGCGAGACCCCGCGCCTTGGCGGCCTCGGCCTCGCTCAGACCGGTCGCCCTGGTCGCGGCCGCGGCGGCCTCACCGCGCAGCCGCACCGACTCGGCGTCGGCCGCGGCCGCCTGCTTGACCTGCGACGCCTGCGCGACCGCCCGCAGCTCGGTCTCCTTCGCCTCCGCCTCGGCCTGCGCGATGCGCGCGTCGCGCTCGGCCTGCGACAGCGTGACGGTCTCGTACGCCTTGGCGTCGGCGGGCTTGCGCACCTGCGACTGGAGCCGCTGCTCGGAGAGCTGGGCCTCCAGCTCGGCCGTACGGGTCTCCTGGACGACGACCTCCTGGCGGGCCGTGGCCTCCGACAGCGGACCGGACTGCCGCGACCGCGCCTGCGCCTCGTCGATCTCCGCCTGGTAGGAGGCCTGCTTGATCTGCGCGTCGCGCCAGGCGGCGGCCTTGTTCGCCGCCGCGATCTGCTCGGCCTCGGTGGCCTCCTGGTCGCGCTGCGCCTCCGCGATGCGCGCGGACGCGGCGATCTTCGCGGCGTGCGGCTTGCCCAGGTTCGTGATGTAGCCGGTCTCGTCCTCGATCTCCTGGATCTGCAGCGAGTCGACCACCAGGCCGAGCTTGCTCATCTCGTCGGCCGCGGAGCTGCGAGTCTCGCTGGTGAGCCGCTCCCGGTTCAGGATGAGATCCTCGACGGTCAGGTTGCCGATGATCGAGCGCAGGTGACCGGTGAACAGCTCGTGGATGGCGCCGTTCATCGAGTCCTGCTGGTCGAGGAAGCGCCGGGCGGCGTTCGCGATGCTGGTGAAGTCGTCGCCCACCTTGTAGATGATCACGCCGCGCACCTGGACCGGGATGCCCTGCTGGGTCACGCAGTTGACCTGGAGGTTCGTGGCCCGGCTGTCGAGCCGCAGCCGCCGCGAGGTCTGGAAGCCGGGCAGCACGGCGGTGCCCTTGCCGGTCACGATCTTGAAGCCCAGGCTGTCGGCGAGCTCGTTTCTCGTGTGGGCGCCGAGGCCCGAGATGATGAGCGCCTCGTTGGGCTCGGCCACCCGCCAGATGGCCTTGAACAGCATGGTCAGGACGATGAGGGCGACGATGGCGACGCCGCCCACGACCAGGATCTCCGAGGGCATGGGAGCCTCCGTCCAAGTGGGGGGAAAGAGAGAGGAGGAGGGTGCCGGTCAGACGATCGCGCGTGCGACGTAGACAGTGCGCGGGGGCGAATACTCCACGACGACGACGATGGACCCCACCAGGATCTCCTCGTCCGGGACGCTCGGATAGGCGTAGAACGCCTCGACACCCCCGCGGATGGGCACCATCACCTCGCCGACAAGGCCGGGACCGATCCTGCCCGTGACCCTGCCCTGTCTGCCGACCACCCGCGTCACCCCGTCGTTTTCACCACATCTGGCCGCACCGCGAATGCGTACGCTACCCCGGATTGCGCGCTTCGCCATGTTCAGCACCATCGCCCGGAAAACGTGCGTACGGACGCTGGAGTTCCGCCCTGCGCCTACCGGGCCGGTGACCGGGCCGCCGGCTGGGCCGGCGCAGCGTCGTGAACGCCCAGGAGACGTCCGGCTCCACCGCCCACCGGAAGGCCCGCCGTACCGGGGAGGTGCACAGCACGGCCGCCAGTACGGCCCCCAGCAGGACCATCGCCGCCACGCCGAGCGGATTGACGAGCGCGTCGTGGAAGCGCTCGGTGACCTTCACCGCGAAGCCGTGCAGCAAGTAGGCGTACATGGTGGCGGCGCCGAGGCCGGAGAACCAGGTGCGGCGGTCCGGGGTGAGCGCGAGGAACGCCAGGACCAGCAGGAAGCCCGCCGCCAGCATGGCGAGCCTGATCAGGGTGCCGGTCAGGTCGTCCACGCCGATCTGGTGGTTGGAGTGGCGCCAGCGGATCCACTCCGTCGGCACGAGCCGGTGCACGGCGAAGGCCCCGGCGAGCGCCGCGGCCAGCACGGCGCCACCCGTGATCGCGGCGACCCGTCCTCGCAGCAGTTCCAGGTGGCCGGGGGTGAGCATGAGCCCGAGCACGTAGAACGGCAGCAGGCCGAAGGTGCGGTTCATCGACAGCTCGTCCGGCAGCGCGCTCGTCCCCGACAGCAGCGAGAGCCCGACCGCGACCACCAGAGGATGCCGCAACTGCTGCCAGACCGGGGTGGACAGCCGCCAGAGGAACAGCGACATCAGGAACCAGGTCAGGTAGTACGGGTCGAGCAGGCTGATCTCGAGCTTGCCGTACAGGAAGTAGCGGGGCAGCGAGTAGGCCACCTCGAAGATGACGTACGGCACGGCCAGGCCGCTGATGAGCTTGCGCGCCTTGCCGGCGGAGAACGTGAAGTTGCGCGACAGGTAGCCGCTGATCACGATGAACAGCGGCATGTGGAAGAGGTAGACGTAGAAGTAGAGCGCGTGCGCCGCGGGGACGTCCCGCAGGTCCTCCACGAGGTGCCCGGAGACGACGAGGACGATGGCCAGGAACTTGGCGTTGTCCAGCAGCGGGTCGCGGGCGGGGGCCGCCGTGCCGGACGTGCGCGCGGGAACGGTCACGGTCATGCGGCCGGACCCTAGTCACCCGTCCGTGAGCACCGGCGCAACCCCGGGCGAACACTCCCCGAACTCTTAGGCCCGATAGCGCGTGGCGAGCTCGGGGCTCTGCCCTCCGAAGGCGGCGAGCTCGGCCCGGAAGACCGCGTCCAGGAGACCGGCGTCCTCGACGCCGGGTGCGCAGACGACCTCTCCCAGCTCCAGCCCACGCAGGCAGGCCGTCACGACGTCGTCGGCGCTCATCCGCGGCACGGCGCTCAGGTCGAGACCCTGCCGCTCGTGGAACTCGGTGGCAACCACGCCCGGGCACAACACCTGTACGGCGACTCCCGTGCCCTCCAGCTCCGCGCTCAGGGTCTGGGACATCGCGACGAGGTGGGCCAGGGTCCCGGCGTAGACGGCGCGGCGGGGCATCTGGGAGTGCGGGGCCGGGCCGCTGAAGGCGATCATGCCGGCCACGTTGACGATCGCGCCGCCGCCCCGCTCCCGCATGCCCGCGACGGCGGCCCGGGCGAGCATGGTCGGAGCGACGACCTTGACGTGCACGAGCTCTCTGGCCTTGTCCGCGGGAAGCTCGGCCAGCGGCATGTAGTGGGCGACGCCGGCGTTGTTGACGAGCAGGTCGAGCGGCTCGTCCGCGCAGATCCCGGCCACCGTGTCGATGCCCTCGTCGGTGGACAGGTCGGCGGCCACGGTCCGGATCCCGGCTTCGGGGTGCGAGGCGGCGAACTCCTCCAGACGCTCCTGCCGCCGGCCCACGACCACCAGGTCGTAGCCGTCGGCGGCCAGGCGCGCGGCGAAGGCCCTGCCGATCCCGGAGGTGGCGCCGGTGACGAGTGCGAGCCTGCTCATGACCGCGTGTTCCTTTCGGTTGCCGTGTTAGTGCCCCCAGCCTCCGGGACGACTCCGCGGCCGGGCCAGTCGTCCGGTCTTCCTGGGACTGCCGGTACCACGCGGGTCCTGGCCGGAACGGGCAGACTGGCGGCATGGCGACGTCGGAATTCGGGCAGGCCGTGCGCCGGTGGCGCGACCGGGTCGCACCGGAGGCGGCGGGACTCCCCACAGGGGGGCAGCGGCGCGCGCCGGGGCTCCGCCGCGAGGAACTGGCCCTGCTGGCCGGGATCTCCGTGGACTATGTGACCCGCCTGGAGCAGGGCCGGGCCGCCAATCCGTCACACCAGGTCGTCGAGTCCCTCGCCCGGGCCCTGCGGCTGTCGGACGCCGAGCGCGCGCACCTCTTCCAACTGGCCGGGCTCCGGTCGCCGGGGCCCGGCACCGTGCCCACGCACATCACCCCGAGCGTGCAGCGCCTGCTCGACCGGCTGACCGGCTCCCCCGTCGCGGTCTTCGACGCCACCTGGACGCTGCTCCAGGCGAACCAGCCCTACGCCGCGCTCATGGGCGACCCCTCCGACCGGCTCGGCCGTCGGCGCAACGGGGTGTGGCGCACCTTCCTCGGGCTGAACGACCGGGTGCGGCACACCACCGTGTCACGGCGCGAACTGGAGGCGGCCCTGGTGGGCGACCTGCGGGCGGCCACCGCCCGCTACCCCGCCGACCAGCGGCTCAAGCGACTGGTGGCGGACCTGCTCGCGAACAGCGACAGGTTCGCCCAACTGTGGGAGACCGGCGTCGCCGGGCACCACCAGGCCGCCCGCAAGACGATCGACCACCCGGAGGCGGGCGCCGTGACGCTCGACTGCGACGTGCTCACCGTGGCGGGCAGCGACCTGCGCGTCATGGTCTACACGGCCGAGCCAGGCACCGAGGACGCCGAGCGCCTCGCGCTGATCACCGTCCTCGGCACCCAGGCTCTGAACACCCGGTCTCTCGGCAGCTCAGCCTGACAGTCCGGTGGCGGCGGCGCTGGCGTCCCAGAGGGCGGCCGCGAGGGCGGGGTCGGACATCGTCTTCGGCACCCGCGCGGGGGCGTTCTTGACGAAGTAGCGGCCCGGGTGGTCCACGCCGTCGGAGTGGGTGGCGAGGTGGACGATCCTGGCGGCGCCGGCCTCGGGCGGCTCGCCCACCCCGGGAACGCGCCACACCATCTTCATGAAGAGCGTGCCGTCCGCGAAGGACGTCTTCAGCACTCCCGGGTGCAGGCAGGTGGCGGCCAGCCCGCGCTCGGCGAGCGACACGGTGAACAACGCGTTGGCCTGCTTGGAGTCGCCGTACTGCAGCCAGCCGTTCCAGCGCCGCCGTTCCCTGGACAGGTCGGCGGGGTCGAGGCGGCCGGTCTTGGCGGCCCGCGACGAGGTGGTGACGACCCGGGCCGACGACGCCGCGAGGCGGTCGGCGAGCAGGTTCGTGAGCAGGAACGGCGCCAGATGGTTGACCTGGATCATCAACTCGTTGCCGTCCACCGTCGTCCGCCGGTCGGGCGACATGACGCCCGCGTTGTTGACCAGCACGTCGATGCGGTCGTACCGGGCCAGCAGTTCCGCGGCCAGCCGGCGCACCTGGTCGAGGGAGGAGAAGTCGGCCACGAGGGTGTCCGGGCGGGCACCGCCGGCCTCCGCGGCCCGGTCCGCGACGGCGCGCAGCCTCTCGGGGGTACGCCCGATGAGCACGATTTGATGACCTCGCCGAGCGAGATCAAGGGCGGAAGCTGCACCGATTCCGGCACCAGCCCCAGTGATCACTGTAATCATCGTTTCCTCCCCCTGCGCGGCGAGTGTATCGGTGCTAGCCTTCTGTGCGATCTTCCGGAGGTGCATTCCCCCATAAATGCGGCACAGCCTCCAGCACTGCAGGAGTGGCCATATGGGTTCAAAAAACCGCTCGATTCGGTTCAAGATCTTCTTACTGCTGCTCCTACCATTGCTCATGTTGAGTGCTATGTGGGGGTTTGCCCTAAAGCTCACGGTCGGCGACGGTGTCATCCTCATGCGTTCCAAGACGCTGTACGACACCGTGGGCATCGCCTCCACCGACCTCGGGCTGCAGATCCAGGCCGAACGCGCGCTCACCGCGGGAGTGCTGAGCAGCGGCCAGACGAACTCCGCCGCCCTCACCGCCCAGCAGGCCAAGACCACCGCCTCGGTGGACAGGTTCCGGAGGACCGCCGGCGAGGACTCCACCCGTGACGCCATGGGCGAGGACCTCGTGGCGCCCCTGGAGTCCCTGCTGTCCTCCCTCGAACGCCTGCCCTCGATCCGGGAGTCCGTCTCGCTCGGCCAGATGGACCGGCTGTACGCCATCAACTCCTACAACGCGATCATGGATGACATGTTCGCGCTGTACGAGAGGCTGGTCTCGGTCCCCGACCTGACCGTCTTCCAGCAGGCCAGCGCGATGCAGGGGATGGGCAACGCGCACGAGATGATCAGCCGTGAGGACGCCCTCATCCGCGGCGCGCTGGCCAGCGGCGTGATGACCGGCGAGGAGCAGACCGCGTTCAGCGAGTGGGTGTCCACCCGCCGCTTCCTCTACCGGAAGAACCGCACAGTCCTCACCGGTGACATGCGCGCGCCGTACGAGCAGGAACTCACCTCACCGCTGTTCGACCGCTTCACGGCGCTGGAGAACCTGCTCGTCAACCGGGTGCGCACCGGCGGGCCGGTCCCGCCGGAGGCCCAGAAGTGGTCGCCGACCGTCGACCAGTTGATCCTCAGGCTCGACTCGGCCCGGGTGAAGGCGTCGGACGCGCTCAACACGAACGCCACCTCGGTCGCGACCGGGATCCTGCTCCGCATCCTGGTCGCCGGAGGGCTCGGCCTCGTCGTCATCGTGACGACGATCATCTTCTCCGTACGGTTCGGCCGCCGTCTCGCCCGCGACCTCGCCGGGCTGCGCGACGCCGCGCTCGACCTCGCCGACGTACGGCTGCCGCGCGTCGTCGAGAAGCTGCGGCGCGGCGAGGAGGTGGACGTCGAGGCCGAGGCGCCCCCGATCAACGCGACGGGGTCCAGCGAGGTCGAGGACGTCGCCCACGCGTTCGGCTCCGTGCAGCGCACCGCCGTCGAGGCGGCCGTCGGTCAGGCCGCCCTCCGCCGCGGCGTCGGCCAGGTCTTCCTCAACCTGGCCCGGCGCAAGCAGACCCTGCTGCACCGCCAGCTCACGCTGCTCGACTCGATGCAGCGCCGGGCCGAGGACCCGGAGGCGCTGGAGGACCTGTTCCGGCTCGACCACCTCACCACCCGCATGCGGCGGCACGCGGAAGGCCTGATCATCCTCTCCGGGGCCACGCCGGGACGCGCCTGGCGCAAGCCGGTGCCGCTCATCGACGTGGTCCGGGCGGCGATCTCCGAGGTGGAGGACTACACCCGGGTCACGATGGCGCCGATGCCGGCCGCCACCCTCATGGGCGCGTCCGTGGCCGACCTCGTCCACCTGATCGCCGAGCTGATCGAGAACGCCACCGTCTTCTCGCCGCCGCACACCCGGGTGGAGGTCCGCGGGGAGCTCGTCGCCAACGGGCTCGCGATCGAGGTCGAGGACCGCGGCCTGGGCCTCTCGCCCGAGGAGTACGACGAGATCAACGCGCGGCTGACCGACCCGCCGGAGTTCGACCTGGCCGACAGCGACAGGCTCGGGCTCTTCGTCGTCAGCCAGCTCGCCGCCCGGCACGGAATCAGGGTGGTGCTGCGCGGGTCGCCGTTCGGCGGGACGACCGGGATCGTGCTCATCCCCCGCACCCTGGTCGTGGAGGACGGCGCGCCCGCGGCGATCGAGGGGCCGCCCGCCCCCCGCGGCGCCCACGCCAAGCCGATGCCGAGGGCCGTGCACGAGACGGTGCCGGACAGGGTGCCGGACACCGTGCCGGACACCTTCCCGGAGAGATTCCCGGAGACCGCGCCCGAGACCACGCCGCCGACGCTGCGCGAGGCCGTCGCGGGACGGGTGTGGGAGCCCGGCGGAGCCTCGGAGTTCCCCGAGTCGTCCCCGTTCTTCACCCCGGCCGCCCTGCGGACCGAGGCCGTGCCCTCCTCGATGCGCGAGGCTCCGCCCGCCCCCACGTCCATCCCCACGCCCGTCCCGACACCGTTCCCCACACCCGTGCCCACACCCGTCTCCATGCCGGAGCCGGCCCCCGCGAACGGTGCGGGCAACGGCTCGGGGAATGGTGCGGGGAACGGCGCACCGAACGGCACCGCGTCCCGGCCCAGGGGGTCGGCGCCCAACGGGACCCACGCCGGTCTGCCGCGCCGGGTCCGCCAGGCCAACATCGCTCCGCAGCTACGCACCCCGTCCACGCAGCCGCCGCTGTCCGCCCCTCCGATGGAGGAGCGGTCGCCCGAGGAGGCCAGGGCCGTGTTCGCCGCCTTCCAGAGCGGAGCGCGCCGGGGCCGGGAGGACTCCGACCAGCCGGGTGGGGTAGCACCCGGTGACCACGCACACAACACGCACGGCGAGAAGGGTGACGCATGACCGGCAAAGCGACGTCGACCGGCGAACTGAACTGGCTGCTCGACGATCTCATCAGCAGGGTCGCCGCCGTCCGCCAGGCGGTGATCCTCTCCACCGACGGCCTCGTCGTGGGAGCCTCCCAGGGGCTGAGCCGGGAGGACGCGGAGCACCTGTCGGCGGTCGCCGCCGGGTTCCAGAGCCTGGCCAGGGGTGCCGGGCGGCACTTCGGCGGCGGCGAGGTGCGGCAGACCATCGTGGAGATGGAGGCGGCGTTCCTCTTCGTCACCGCCGCCGGGCAGGGCACCTGCCTGGCCGTCCTGGCCGCTTCCGACGCCGACGTCGGCCACATCGCGTACGAGATGGCGATGCTGGTCAAGCGCGTGGGCCAGCACATCTCCACCAACCCGCGCCGGATCTCCCCGTGAGACGGGCGCGCATATGACGGGACCCCAATGGATGGACGAGGAGGCCGGGCCTTTGGTCCGGCCCTACGCGCTGACAGGGGGCCGGGCGCGGCCCTCCGGCGCGAAACTCGATCTCATCACGATGGTGACCACCACGGGTTCACGCAGGGACCTGTCCGGGATAGGTCCCGAGCAGCGGCGGATCCTCGACCTCGCGCGCCGCGGCGCGTCGGTGGCGGACATCGCGTCCGACATCGACCTGCCCTTGGGCGTGGTCCGCGTCCTGATCGGGGATCTGCTCGATCTGGGACTCGTCGAGGCACGGGCTCCGGGCAAAGTGGCGCCGCTGCCAAGCGAGCGCATTCTCAAGGAAGTGATCAATGGCCTTCGCGCCCTCTGAGGAGCCGGTCGCCCTCAAGATATTGGTGGCCGGCGGCTTCGGCGTCGGCAAGACCACGCTGGTCGGCGCGATCAGCGAGATTCGCCCCCTCCGTACGGAGGAGGTGCTGTCCGACCGCAGCGTCGGCGTCGACGACACCGACGGCGTGGAAGCCAAGACGACCACCACGGTCGCGATGGACTTCGGACGCATCACCATCAGGGAAGGCCTGGTGGTCTACCTGTTCGGCACCCCCGGGCAGGAGCGCTTCTGGTTCATGTGGGACGAGCTCAGCTACGGCGCGCTCGGCGCGGTCGTGCTGGCCGACACCCGGAGGCTGACCGACTGCTTCCCGTCCATCGACTACTTCGAGCAGCGCGGCACGCCGTTCATCGTGGCGGTGAACTGCTTCGACGGGGCGGACCGGCACGAGGCCGACGACGTGCGGATCGCCCTCGACCTCGATCCGGAGGTGCCCGTCCTGCTCTGCGACGTACGGCGGCGCGCCTCGGCGAAGGTCGTGCTCGTCACCCTCGTGGAGCACGCGCTCAAGATGCTGACGGCCGCCCAGCGCTGAGCGGCCCGACCCCGGCGGATCAGCGGTGGGCCGCGAGGTCGGCCCGCCGCCCGCCGATCCACTCACGGAGCGGCGGCCCCCAGGTGAGCTGGACGAGCCGCAGGGCGAACAGCCCGAGGACGGACACCTCGGCGGTCAGCAGCAGCCGCTCCACCAGGCCGATCATGACGCCGTGGCCGGGCAGCGCCACGTAGGTGATGGCGGCGAGGCCGAGGCCGGAGGCGAGCGCGAGCCATTCGAGCGGCCGGGCGACGGCCTGCCACCGCTCGTCCTGGCCGAGCCGGCCCACGAGCTGGATCGCGGCGGCGGGCACGCTCACGAAGGCGGCCGCCGACAGGAGTCCGTGCAGGTCGCCCTGCCAGCTCGTGTCCGACGGGACGACCGCCGCGCCGATGAGGGAGGCGCTCCACAGGCCGATCAGGCGGGCGGGCCAGCCGTCCACGGGCGCGTGCACGGCGCGCATCCCGGCCAGCAGGGCGAGGGAGGCCAGGCCGAGGACGGCCATGGCGGTCTCGATCACGCCACCGGCGTCGCGCGCCGCGTACTGGCTGATCGTCATGGAGACGGGGTCCAGCGAGGGCTCCCCGCCCACCTGCGCCGCCACGACGGTGACGACGGCGAGCAGGATGCCACCGCCGGCGAGCAGGGGATAGATCCTCTTGGCCATACCTTGAGGATCCCGCGTACGGCCCGTTTCTAACATCCGGGACAACGCGTACATCACCCCGATAGGGGGTCAGGGTCGTCTCAGGGTGGGGTCTCCGGGGTCACGTGGACCCCACCCCGGACGTCTACTCCTGCGCGCCTCTACTCCTGCGCCGCCTCGTGGTAGCGCTCGCGCAGGCCGGGAGTGGGGTCGCCCTCGTACCGCTCGGTGCCGCCCGACTCCCAGTGGGGCGGCTCCGGCTCGCCGGACAGCAGCCAGGCGGCCTGCTTGGCGGCGCCGTCCGCGACGTACTCCCCGGGGGTGGGGACGAGCACCGGACGCCCGAACACGGTGGGCGCGATCCGGCGCACCGCCTCCGAGCGGGCGCCGCCGCCGATGAGCAGCACCCTGGCCGGCTCGACGCCGAGCGCGTCCAGCGCGTCGGCGAGCCCGCACAGCATGCCCTCGACCGCGGCCCGGGCCAGATGCTCGGGGCTGGAGTTGGACAGGCGCAGCCCGTGCAGCGAACCGGTCGCGTCGGGCCGGTTGGGGGTGCGCTCTCCCTCCAGGTACGGCACGAGCACCAGCCCGCCGGAGCCCGCGGGCGCCCGCAGGGCCAGATCGCTCAGGCCCTGGGGGGTGACCCCGAGCATCCGGGCCGCCGCGTCCAGCACCCGCGCCGCGTTCAGCGTGCAGACCAGCGGGAGGTACCGCCCGGTGGCGTCGGCGAACCCGGCGACCAGCCCGGCCGCGTCCGCTGACGGGGTCTCCGAACAGGCGAACGCCGTCCCCGACGTGCCGATGGACACCACCACGTCACCGGGCCGCATGCCGACGCCGAGCGCCGCCGCCATGTTGTCCCCGGTGCCGGGCGCGAGCAGCGCGCCGCCGTGCTCGGCCGTACCCGCCTGTTCGGCCGGGCCGAGCACGCGGGGCAGTTCCGGCACCCGGCCCATGGCGAGTTCCAGCAGGTCGGTGCGGTACTCACCGGTGGCGGGCGACCAGTATCCGGTGCCGGAGGCGTCTCCCCGGTCGGTCGCGATCGTGTCCGGCCGCCCGGCGAGGCGCCAGGTGAGCCAGTCGTGCGGCAGGCAGACCGACCGCGTACGGCGGGCGTTGTCCGGCTCCTCGCGGGCGAGCCAGCGGAGCTTGGTCACCGTGAACGACGCCACCGGCACGCTGCCGACGGCCTCGGCCCATGCCTTCGGGCCGCCCAGCTCGGCGACCAGGTCGGCCGCGGCCCCGGCGGACCGGGTGTCGTTCCACAGCAGCGCGGGCCGGACCACCTCGCCGTTCTCGTCGAGGCAGACCATGCCGTGCTGCTGTGCCCCCACGCTGACGGCGGCGACGTCCGCCAGGCCGCCCGCCTGCTCGATCGCGCCCTGCAGGGCGGTCCACCAGTGGTCGGGATGGACCTCCGTGCCCTCCGGGTGGGGGGCACGGCCCTCGCGCACGAGGGCCCCGCTCTCCGCGTCCCGGATCACGACCTTGCAGCTCTGGGTCGACGAGTCGACCCCTGCCACGAGCGTCACAGTCGTCCCCTCACTCTGTCTTCCGGCCGGGCGGTCAGCCGCGGACGCCGAGGAGGTGCTCCAGCGCGAGCTGGTTCAGCCGGGTGAAGTGGAAGCCGCGGGCGGCCACCTCGTCGACGTCGATCGACTCGGCGAGGACGTCGTCGTAGGTCTCGCCCTCGGCCAGGGTCGGCTGGGCCAGCTCGGTGAGCTTGCTGGCGGCCAGCGCCTCCTGCACCTCGGGGTCGGCGCGGAAGGCCTTCGACTTCTCCTTGAAGATGAGGTAGGTCCGCATGTTCGCGGCCGCCGACTCCCAGACGTCTTCCTTGTCCTCGGTGCGCAGCGGCTTGTAGTCGAAGTGGCGCGGGCCGTCGTAGCCGCCGTTCTCCAGCAGGTCGACCAGGAAGAACGCGCTCTTCACGTCGCCGTGGCCGAAGACGAGGTCCTGGTCGTACTTCGGGCCGTGCTGGCCGTTGAGGTCGATGTGGAACAGCTTGCCGTGCCACAGCGCCTGGGCGATGCCGTGGACGAAGTTCATCCCGGCCATCTGCTCGTGGCCTACCTCGGGGTTGAGGCCCACCATCTCGGGGTGCTCCAGCGAGTTGATGAAGGCCAGGGCGTGGCCGATCGTCGGCAGCAGGATGTCGCCGCGCGGCTCGTTCGGCTTGGGCTCCACCGCGAACCGGATGTCGTAACCCTTGTCGATCACGTACTGGCACAGGAGGTCGAAGCCCTCCTTGTAGCGGTCGAGCGCGACCCGCACGTCCTTGGCGGCGTCGGACTCGGCGCCCTCACGGCCGCCCCAGCACACGTACGTCGTGGCCCCGAGCTCGGCGGCGAGGTCGATGTTGCGAATGACCTTGCGAAGGGCGTACCGCCGGACGTCGCGGTCGTTGCTGGTGAACCCGCCGTCCTTGAAGATCGGGTGGGTGAACAGGTTGGTCGTGGCCATCGGCACCTTCAGGCCGGTCTCGCTGAGAGCCTTCTTGAAGCTCTCGATGGCCTTGGTCCGGTCCTGCTCCACCGCGAGGAGGTCGTCGTCGTGGAACGTCACACCGTACGCGCCGAGCTCGGCCAGGCGGTGCACGCTCTCGACCGGGTCCAGCGGGGCCCGGGTGGCGTCGCCGAACGGGTCGCGCGCCTGCCAGCCGACGGTCCACAGCCCGAACGTGAAACGGTCCTCGGGAGTGGGGGTGTACATGAGTCGCCTCCGAATTAGTCTATGTTGTGGACTAAATATCCGACGTGGCGGGCTCTGGGTCAAGAGGGCGTGTCCAGGTTCTCAACCCCCGATAGTGGAGGGTGTGATGTCGCAGGCCGTACGACACGACGCGATGCGCGCCCGGAATCTGGCGCTCGTACTGGGCGAGGTCGGCGCACGCGGCGCGGTGACGCGCGCCGCTCTCGCCGAGATAACGGGCCTCACCAAGACGACCGTCTCCAAGCTGGTCGGAGACCTCATCGAGGGCGGGCTGGTGGTGGAGACCGGCGCCGTCCGGGACGGCGAGCGCGGCCGGCCCGGCGTCGAGATCCGGATCAGCGGGCGCCATGTGGCCGCCCTCGGCCTGGAGGTCAACGTCGACTACCTGGCCGTGTGCGTGGTCGACCTCGCCCGGACCGTGCGACTGCGCCGTACACAGGCTGTGGACAACCGCGCCGCACTCCCTGTGGACAGCATCGCGCGACTTGGGGATCTGGCCGCGAACGTTGTGGACGAGGCTGTGGAGAAGGGCCTCCGGGTGGTCGGCGGGGTGCTGGCCGTGCCCGGCCCTGTGGACAGGGCCACCGGCGACGTCCGGAACGCTCCCAACCTGGGCTGGCGCGACGTCCCGCTGGCGTCGCTCCTCCAGCACTTCCCCTTCCCCGTACGCGTCGAGAACGAGGCGAACCTGGCCGCGCTCGGTGAGCTGTGGTTCGGGTCGGGACTGCCCGATTTCCTGCACGTTTCAGGGGAGATCGGCATCGGCGCCGGACTCGTCGTTCGCGGCCGGCTCTTCCGGGGGGCGCACGGCTTCGCCGGCGAGCTCGGGCATGTCGTCGTCGCGCCCGACGGGCCGCAGTGCCGCTGTGGCGGCCGGGGATGCCTCGAACAGTACGCCGGGCAGGACGCGCTGCTGGCCGCCGCCGGGGGCGTCCGCGGCCAGCTGGGCGTCGCGCAGGTGGCCCAGCGCCTGCGGGAGGGCGACGAGAGAGCGCGGGCGGCCTGCGAGCGGGCGGCGTGGGCGCTCGGGGTGGCCCTGTCGTCGGCGATCAACCTCGTGGACCCCGGCGCCATCGTCCTCGGCGGGATCTACGCGCCGCTCTTCCGCTGGATCGGCGACGTGGTCGGGGACACGCTGCGGGCCCGCCTCGGCCAGATGCGCGGCACCGTGCCACCGGTGATCGTGTCGCGGCTCGGCGCGGAGGCGGCCGCCCTCGGCGCGGCCGGCCAGGTGATCGAGCAGGTCATGGCCGACCCCGCCGCCCTTTTACACACCTGAGCTAGACTTACTTGAGAGCTCAAGTAACGGGAGGGCGTCATGCCGGTCCAGCGACTCAACCACGCGGTTCTCTATGTGCGGGACGTCGACCGCAGTGTGGCCTTCTACCGGGAGGCTCTGGGCTTCCGCGTCGTCAACGCGCTCCCCGGGGCGGCGTTCCTGCAGGCGGAGGGGTCGTCGAACGACCACGACCTCGGGCTCTTCCAGATCGGCGCGCAGGCGGGGCCGTCGTCGGCGGGCCGGGCGACGGTGGGGCTCTACCACCTCGCGTGGGAGGTCGACACGCTCGCCGAACTCGACCGCGTCGCGACCCGGCTGGCGGCGATGGACGCCCTGGTCGGCGCGTCCGACCACGCCACCACCAAGGCCCTCTACGCGAAGGACCCCGACGGGCTGGAGTTCGAGGTCTCCTGGCTCGTGCCCGCCGACCTGATCACCGACGAACTCCTGGCCGGACGCACGACGATCAGGCCGCTCGACCTGGCCGCGGAGCTGGAACGATACGGTGCGCACACGCGCGGCGGGGTCGGCGTCAGCGTCTGACCCGGAACCTGACCGAAACGCCTACATACGGCAGGTCAAAAGGGCTAAATGTAACGGGTTTGCCTTCATTGACCGACCTATCAGTACCACTTATCGCGAATCCCCTTCCTCACCCCCTCGTCCGGCTCTAGCATGATCGCGGTCTGCACCGGTACGGCGAGGAGACAGGACGAGTCGTGGACGACGAGGCCCAGCGCGAGGCCGCCGCGAGAGCGGCCCGAATCGACACGAGCAAGCCGAGCATCGCCCGTGTCTACGACTTCTTCCTCGGCGGCAAGGACAACTTCGCCATCGACCGCCAGATCGGGGAGGCGACCCTGAAGATCGCGCCGGACGCCCCCGCGGCCGGCCGGTCGAACCGGGCCTTCCTCCGGCGCGTCGTCCACCATCTGGCTGCCGAGGCGGGCATCCGGCAGTTCCTCGACATCGGCTCCGGCCTGCCCACCCAGGGCAATGTGCACCAGGTCGCCCAGGCGGCCGCTCCCGAGTCGCGGGTCGTCTACGTCGACAACGACCCCATTGTGCTCGTCCACGGCCGGGCGCTGCTCGCCACGAACGGGAGCACCACGGTCATCGAGGCCGACATCCGCGACCCGGAGTCGATCCTGAACCACCCCGGGGTGCGCGACCTCATCGACTTCACGCAGCCGGTGGCCCTGCTGCTGTTCGCGATCCTGCACCACCTCAACGACGACGAGGACCCCCACGCGATCGCCGCCCGCTTCCGGGACGCCCTGCCGTCCGGCAGCTACCTGGCGCTGTCCCACTTCCACAATCCGGGCCCGTCCATGCCCGAGGTCTCGGCCCAGGCGACCACCGCCGAGAAGCTGTTCAACGAGAACCTCGGCACCGGCCGGTGGCGCACGCACGACGAGATCGTCGCGTACTTCGGCGACATGGAACTCCTGGAGCCCGGCGTGGTCCCGCTCGCGGAGTGGCGGCCGGACCCCGGCGAGCCGGTGGACCGCGGAATCACCTACCACACGTTCGTCGGTGGCCTGGCCCGGAAGCACTGAGATCGTTCCGGCCGAATAAACGTGAGTTAGGTCACTGTCCCCGCGCCGGGCCGTACGGGTATCAGTGCAGGCGGCGTCACGTCCGGCGACGGACGGGCGGCCGCCCTGGTCCCCGTACGGCCGGTGGCGCGGTTGACACCGGTCGGTGAGGACGGTGATGCTCGGAGGTGGTTGCCCCTCTACAGGAAGGCGGCACCGCATGATGACCGTCAATGGGTCGTTCGAATCCACTCGCACCAAGAATCTGCTCTACACGGACTCGCAACTCAGCATCCGCACCTCCGTGGACGGGTCCGTCCGCCTGATCGGCCAGATCGATCTCACCAACGGCGACGCCATCGCCGGCGCCCTCAACAAGGCCTGGACGAAGTCCGGCGCGCAGGGCGTGGACGTCGCCGAACTGAGGTTCATCGACCTCTACGGCCTGCGCGCCCTGGCCGTGCTGTCCGACTCGCCGGTCGGCCACCCCATCCAGCTCAACAACGTGCGGCCCGCGCTGCGCAAGCTGCTGCTCATGCTGGACTGGCCCGCCTTCACAATGTCCTGATCCAGGGCGTTTCCGCCGTCGCGGATGGAGGAAAAGTATCGGAGGACGGTCGTCCGGCCGTTCTACCGTCATTCGTGAGTTCCCCCCGACTCTCGCGAGGAGGGGTGATGATCCTCACTGAGGGACTCACGACATCGGTGGCCCTCTTGCGGAGCGTGCTGCCCGAACCGCTCCGCGACCTGCTGCCGTGCACCCGTGAGGTGCGCCTCTGCCCGGGAGGGCTGCGCATCGGCCTGCACGGCATCGGCCGGCCGGGCTCCGAGGAGGCCGCCACGCGGCTGGAGACGCGGCTGGGCGAGGTCCCGGGCGTGGAACGGGCGGAGGTCAACGGCCGCATCTCCTGCGTCTTCGTCGCCTGCGACCCCGAGCTGACCGACCGGGACGAGCTCCTGAGGCTCACCGCCGAGCTCGACTCGCTGGAGGAGCACGCCCGCGAGACCCCCGTCCACCTCGCCCACGAGCACCTGAGGGCGACCGTACGGCTGGGCGCGGGCCTGGCCGGGATCGGGTGGGTCTTCCTCGCCAGGGCGGTGCGGGTGCCCCGGCTCCCCGCCGCCGTGCCCTCGCTGGTGCAGCTCGTCAACGCGACGCCCGCGCTCCGCGAGGAGCTCGACCGGCGCCTCGGCCGGCGTCCCGCCGATGTCCTGTTCACCACGGCCAACCTGGTCACCCAGACGCTCACGCTCCGCCCGGCGGGACTGCTGGTGCACGCGGCGGCCTCGTTCGGCCGCTATGTGGAGACCAAGGCGGGCCGGTACGCCTGGAAGGACCTGGAGGAACGGCTGGCCGAGCGGCCGGGCTCCTACCACCACGTCAGGGCGGGGTCGCGGCCCCGGCCCTGCCCTCTCCCGCACGGCCCGATCGAGCGGTACGCCGACGTGGTCGGCCCGATCAGCGCCGCGGGCTACACGGCGGCCCGGTTCCTCACGCGGGGCGAGCGGGCGGTGTCCGTGCTCGTCTCGGCCACTCCGAGGGCCGCCGACCTCGGCCGGGAGGCGTTCTCCGGCGCCGTCCTCCGCGCGCTCGGCAAACACGACACCGTCGTCTTCGACGCCGACTCCCTGCGCAGGATGGACCGCGTCGACACCGTGATCCTCGACGCCGCCGCCCTCACGACCGGCTCGTGGACGATCGACCGGGTCGAGCCTCTGGTGGACGGACTCGACACCGACGAGCTGTACTCCCGGCTCTACTCCCTCATCGACTTCGCCGACCCCGGGCGCATACGGAACGGGGACGGGTGGTCCGCGCGGCCGCTGCCGGACCCCGCGCGGCTCGTTCCCGGCGGCGACGGCTGGCGGAGCCGTGGACTGCGGGCCGTGGAGGTGGCCAGGGACGGCGCCCGGGTCGCCGTCGCCGGTCTCGCCCCGGAGATCGACGCCCTGGCCGTGCCCGTCGTCAGCGCGGCCAAGGGGGCCGGCACCGTCTTCCTCGCGGGCGGCGACGAGGGCCTGGCACGGCGTCTCGCCATCTCCCGGATGCTGCCCGGCGGCGCCGAGCTCGCCGGGCGCGTCTACGAGCTTCAGGCGGAGGGCCGCTGCGTGGTCGTCGTGTCCGCGGGCGCCCGGCACGCGCTGGCCCAGGCCGACGTCGGCCTCGGGGTCGTCGATCCGAAGGGGATCGTGCCGTGGGACGCCGACATCGCCGGGGAGCTGCACGGCGTCCACCTGTTCCTGCGCTGCCTGCCCCGCGCGCGCCGCACCAGCGCGAACGCCGTACGGCTCGGGGCCGCGGGCGCGGTCGTCGGCACCCTGCTCGCCGTCGCGGGCCCGGCCGGCACGGCCCTGCGGCGGGCGCAGATCGCGGGCGCCGCCGTCTCCGGGGCCGCCATCGCGCTCGGCGAGTGGGCCGGGCGCGGCGCGGGCCGGATCCCTGTCCCGCCCCGCGCCGACACCACCCCGTGGCACGCCATGTCCGCCCGGGAGGTGCTCTCCCGGCTCGACTCCTCGCCCCAGGGCATCGCCGGGCAGGAGGCGGAGCAGCGGCGCGCGCAGGCCGCGCCCGAGGAGGAGGAACGGCCGCACTCGCTCACCCGGGCCACCGTGGAGGAGCTCGCCAACCCGCTCACGCCCGCCCTCGCCACCGGTGCGGGCATCTCCGCCATGGTCGGTTCGATGCTGGACGCGGTGCTGATCGGCGGTGTCATGGTCGTGAACGCGTTCCTCGGCGGGGTGCAGCGGTTCAAGGCCGACCAGGCGCTGCACCGCCTGACCGAGTCGACCGAGGTCCTCGTACGGCTGCGCCGGCCCGAAGGGGTGGTCGAGGCCTCCAAGGACGACCTCGCCCCCGGCGACGTCATCGAGCTGCGCGCGGGCGACGCCGTGCCCGCCGACGCCCGCGTCATCAAGGCGGTCGGGCTGGAGCTCGACGAGTCCAGCCTCACCGGGGAGTCCCAGCTGGTCGCCAAGACTGCTGCGCCGACCATGGCGGCGGCCGTCGCCGACCGCGTCTCGATGGTCTACCAGGGGACGACGGTCGCGGCCGGCAGCGGCCGGGCGGTGATCGTCGCGACCGGCGACCTGACGGAGGCCGGGCGCAGCGCCCGCCTCGCCGGCGAGCCCGGCCCGCCGACCGGTGTCGAGCTGCGCCTGCGGGAGCTGAGCCGGCGGATCCTCCCGCTCTCGATCGCCTCGGGGCTGGTGCTGCTCGTGACCGACCTCCTGCGCGGCCGGTCCCTCGCCCAAGCGCTGACCCCCGCCGTCAGCCTGACGGTCGCCGCCGTGCCCGAAGGGCTGCCGTTCGTGGCGACCGTGGCGGAGCTGGCCGCCGCCCGACGGCTGTCCAGGCGGGCCGCCCTGGTGCGCAACCCGTCCACGATCGAGGCCCTGGGCCGGGTCGGCGTGCTGTGCTTCGACAAGACGGGCACGCTGACCGAGGGCCGGATCAGCCTGCGTCACATCTCCGACGGACGCGCGGGCCGCCCGGTCGAGGCGGCGGACGCGGACGTCGCGTTGCGGCGCGTCCTCGCCGCGGCCGTGCGGGCGAGCCCCCGGTCCGGCGCCGGGCGGGTGATCGCCCACCCGACCGACCGCGCCGTGCTGGAGGGCGCCCACCGGCTGGAGGTCATCCCCGAGGAGGGGTTCGAACACTGGGAACGCGTGGACGAGATGCCGTTCGAGCCCGGCCGGGGATACCACGCCGTGCTCGGCCGGACCGAGCACGGCCACCTGCTCAGCGTGAAGGGCGCCCCCGAGGTCGTGCTCACCCACTGCACCACGGTCCACCGCGAGACCGGTGCGGTGCCCTGCGACGAGTCCGTACGGCTGGAGCTGGAGCAGGAGGTGGAGCGGCTGGCCCGGCAGGGTTACCGGGTGCTCGCCGTCGCGCAGCGGCCCGCGTCCGACCGGAGCGACCTGGACGAGTCGCGCATCGAGGAGCTGTGCTTCCTCGGCTTCCTGGGCCTGGCCGACCCGGTCAGGCCCACGGCCGCGCAGAGCGTCGGCCGCCTCATGCGGGCCGGGGTCAGGGTCGTCATGGTCACCGGCGACCACCCCAGCACCGCCGAGGCGATCGCGGTCGAGCTGAACGCGCTGAACGGCGGGCGGGTGATGACCGGCCCGGCGCTGGACGAGCTCGACGACGAGACGCTGACCAAGGTGCTGCCCGAGGTGTCGGTCTTCGCCCGGGCCACCCCCGCCCACAAGGCCAGGATCGTCACCTGCCTGCGCCGGGCCGGAGAGGTCGTCGCCGTCACCGGCGACGGCGCGAACGACGCGCCCGCCATCCGCACCGCCGACGTCGGCATCGCCCTGGGCTCGCGGGCCACCCCCGCCGCCCGGGCCGCCGCCGACCTCGTCGTGACCGACGACCGCATCGAGACGATCGTGGACGCCATCGTCGAGGGCCGGGCGATGTGGAGCTCGGTGCGCGACTCGCTGAGCATCCTCCTCGGCGGCAACATCGGCGAGATCGCCTACACCGTGGGGTCCTCCCTGCTCGCCGGCGGCAGCGCGCTCAACGCCCGGCAGCTCCTGCTGGTCAACCTCCTCACGGACATGGTGCCGGCCATGGTGGTCGCCGTACGGCCGCCGGCCTCGACCGACCCGGAGAGACTGCTCGCCGAGGGCCCCGAGGCGTCGCTGGGCGCGTCGCTGACCCGCGACATCTACCTGCGGGCCGCGGTGACGGCGGGCGCGGCCACGGTCGCGTGGCTCGCCGGCCGCCTCAGCGGCACCCGCACGCGGGCGAACACGATCGGTCTCGTCGCGCTCGTGTCGGCCCAGCTCATGCAGACGATGGTGGAGGGCGGGCGGGACCGGGTGATCGCGCTGGCCGCCCTGTCGTCGCTCGCCGTCCTGGGGTTCATCGTCACGGTGCCGGGGGTCAGCACCGTCTTCGGGTGCCGACCCCTCGGACCGGTGGGCTGGGTCATCGGCCTCAGCAGCGCCGCGGCCGCCACCTTCGTGGGCGTGCTCGCAGGGCGACCGGCCGTACGGTGATCAGGGGCGGGCCGCCTCCGCCTGCCGTACGGGCGTGCGCGTGGGCGTCGCCCCGGCGGCGGGGTCGCCGGGCCACCAGAAACGGTCGCCCAGCAGCGTGACCAGCGCGGGGACGAGCACGCTGCGCACGAGGACCGTGTCGAGCAGCACGCCGAACCCGACGATCACCCCGATCTGGGTGAGCGTGATCAGCGGCAGCACGCCGAGCACGGAGAACACCGCCGCGAGCAGGACCCCGGCGCTCGTGATGACCCCGCCGGTCACCGCTAGGGCGGTGACCACACCCTCGCGGGTGCCCTGCTCCGCCGCCTCCTCCCTGGCCCGGGTGGCGAGGAAGATGTTGTAGTCGATCCCCAGCGCCACGAGGAACAGGAAACTCAGCAGCGGGACGTCGAGGTCGAGCGCCGGGAAGCCGAACAGGTGCCTGAAGGCGAACCAGCCCGCCCCGAAGCTCGCCCCGAAGCTCGCGATCACGGTCAGCACCAGCGTCACCGCCGCGACCACCGAGCGGAGCAGGGCGAGCAGGACGAGCAGCACCACTCCCAGCACGAGCGGCATGACCAGCTTCTGGTCGCGCGTGGCCGCGTCGCGTTCGTCCAGGTCGACGGCCGGCTGCCCGCCGACGACGGCCTGCGCGCCGGGCACGGCGTGCACCGCAGCGCGCAGCGCGCGGACCGCCGAGAAGGCGGCCTCCGTGCCCGGTTCCGCCCGTAGCACCACGTCGGCCCGGGCGTACTCGGCGGTCCGGTCGCCCGGCGTGACCCGCACGACCCCGGGCACCCGCGAGGCGGCGGCCTCGACCTCTTCGGCCGCGGAGGCGCGGGAGATCAGCACGAGCGGCTGCGCGCTCCCGGCCGGGAAGGCGCGGCCGAGCGTCTCCTGCCCCGCGATGGCCTCCACCTTCTCCCGGAACTGCTCCGTCTGCGACAGGCCGACCTTCAGCCCGGCGACGCCCAGGCCCAGCACGGCCAGCACGGCCACGCTCACCGTGGTCATCAGGGCGGGCCGCCGCGACACCGCGCCGCCCACGCGCGCCCAGACTCCGTCGCGGGCCGGGTCCGGCTGCCCCGTCTTCGGGGCGAACGGCCAGAACAGCCCCCGGCCGAACAGCACGAGCGCGGCGGGCAGGACCAGCAGGGCGTAGCAGACGGCGGTCACGATGCCGATCGCCCCGGCCAGCCCGATGCCGCGTACGGCCGGCGAGTCCGCGAGGACCAGCGTCACCAGGGCGAGCGTGACCGTCGCCGAGCTGGCCAGGACGGCCGGGGCCGCCGAGCGGACGGCCCGCGCCATGGCCTGGTGCCGGTCGTCGTGGACGCGAAGCTGCTCCCGGTAGCGGGCGATGAGCAGCAACGCGTAGTTGGTGCCCGCGCCGAACACCAGCACGGAGGTGATGCCGAGGGTCGAGTCGTCCACGGTCAGCCCGGCCGTGCGGGTGAGCACGGCGACGATCTTGGCCGCGACCTGGTCGGCGACGCCGATGACGCCGAGGGGGACCAGCCACAGCCACGGGCTGCGATAGGTGATCAGCAGCAGGAGCGCGACGACCGACGCGGTGACCGCCAGCAGGGTGAGGTTCGCGCCGTCGAACACCGCCGCGAGGTCGACCTTGAACCCGGCCGGGCCGGTGACCTGCGCCCGCGCCCCCGCGGGCAGGCCGGCCGCGGCCTCCTCTCTGACCTTCCGTACGGCGTCGGTGAGATCCGCGAGCGGCAGTGCGCCGCGCAGCGGCACGCTCAGCAGCGCCACGTCGCCCTTGTCCGAGTAGACGGGCGGCGGCACCCGCCCGCCCGCCGCCAGCGCGGTGAGCCGCCGCGCGTCCGCGTCGATCGACGCCCGGTCCTGCGGAGACAGCCCGCCGTCACGGCTGTAGACGACCAGGGCCGGCGCGAGCTGGCCGCTCGGCAGCCGCTGTTGCAGCCGGGCCACCGTGGCCGACTCCGCGCCCCTGGGCAGCGCGGCGGCCGGGTCGGTGTTCACCTTCGACGCGCCGCCGAGCGCCAGGGCCAGACCGGAGACGACGATCGCCAGGACGACCGCGAGCCACTTGCCCCGGGGACCCCAGAGCGCCGCCCATCCACTAGTATCTGCTCGCCTCATCCGCCATCTCTTTCCATGGTGAAATATTTCAGACCGTGGAATATTTCTACCGTGGAAAGATTAGGTGGAGCCGGGGGTGGTTGGCAACGCGGGAGGTGGTGCGTGTGGCCGAGGAGACCATCGATCCCTTCGAGCTGATGAACCTGATGCGGCGTCTCAACGTCGAGGTGGACCGGTTCGCCGAGAAGTTCGCCGTCGACCACGGACTGCACCGCACGGACCTCGACGCGCTCACCGTGATCATGGACGCCTCACGTGAGGGGCGGCCGCTGACCCCTGGGGCACTGGGCGCGGCGCTCAACCTGAGCGCGCCCGCCACCAGCGCCCTGATCAACCGTCTTGAGCAGGCCGGCCATCTCACGCGGCATCGGAGCACCGGCGACCGGCGCAAGGTGGAACTCGCCATGCACGAGCAGGCGGCGGCCCTCGCGGGCCGGTTCTTCGCACCGCTCGGACGGCGGATGTCGGCGGCGCTCGAAGAGTTCACCCCCGAGGAGCGCCGGGTCATCGGGCGCTTCCTCGGCCGGAGCATCGAGGCCACCGTCGCGGCCCGGCAGGAGACGACCCAAGAGGGCTCGTGAGAAGGGCTCGTGAGAAGGACGCGTGAGAAGGCCGCGTGAGAGGGCGCCTCTCGCGCTGGAGCGTACGTCAGCGGCGGCGGTGCGCCCTGCCGCCGTGGTGATGCTTCCTACCCTGGTGCCGCCGCGCCGCGTGGGCGCGCGGCCGGTGGGTGCGCGGCTTGTCCGTCACCTTGAACTTCTGGAAGCCGAAGTCGGGCAGCGCGATCGGCTTGGAGGGGTCGTCCGAGATCGGGACGACCACCACGTCGTGCCGCACGCCGTCCTTGCCCTTCAGGTGGTAGACGGCCTGCTCCGGCTGGCCGGCCTGGCTGGACTGTCCGGTGAAGGAAGCGGGCGCGACGACCGGCACGGCGGCCGGCACGGTGGCCGGTGCGTACGCCGGGCTGTAACCGGTGCCGTCCCCGGTGTTGTCGTCCGGGCCTGAGGGGCCGTAGCCGGGGTCGCCGACCACAGTGTCGGGCTGTTGCGCCGGCGCCTCCCCGCCCGTCCTGTCAGCGGTGGTGCCGCCGTTGGTGCCGGAGAGGGCCGCGGACGGCCCGGGGTCGGCGAACGCGGCCGGTCCGGCGATCAGCGTCGCGGCGAGAGCGGCGGCGGCCGAGAAGATGATCATGAGTCTCCCCCGAGGTCACGGATCCCTACGAGGAAGACGGTAGGCAGCGCGTCCGCGCCGATCACGCCGCCCACGCCCAATGTCGGGTCAAGCCTGGCGAGCCCGCCAGTCCGTGCCCGCCAGTCCGTGCCCGTCAGTCCATGCCCATCAGCCCGGCCCGTCAGTCCATGCCCCGCCGTCCGGGAGCCCAGAAGGGCTTCATCACGATGTCTCCGCGCGACCAGCCGCGTTCCCGGACGAGATGGTCGCGCACCGCCTGGCAGTCACGGACCTGCCCGGCCAGGTAGGCGACGCCCGGCGTGGCGGGGAGGTCCAGCGAGCGGATCGCGCCGACGAGATCGGCCGGCCGGTAGGACCAGCCGAGGCGGTCGGCCCGCTCCAGGGGAAGACGGTCCCCGGGGCTCTCCGCGGAGATCGCGCCGTACACGGTCGCGGCCGGAGGCAGGGCGCGCAGCATCGCCCCGAACGCGCCGGCCGCGGTCTCGTCTCCGGCGAAGAGGTGGTACGGCGCGTCCGCACGCACCACGAACCTGCCTTGCGGGGCGAGGAACGCGACCGGATCTCCGACGCGAACCTCCCTCGCCCACAGCGCTCCCGGCCCAGCCGAGGGGTGGTCGAGGACGCACAGGTCGAGATGCCCGTCGGGCGAGTACTGCCAGATCGAGTAGGTGCGCAGCAGCCCACGCAGCCACGAGCGCGGCGAGCGCGGGTCGCCCACCCGTACCCGGATGTGGTTGCCCGGTTTCCAGGTGAGGCCGCGCAGGCCGGGCCCGGCGATGCGAACGCGGCGCATGCGCTCGGCGACCTGCTCGATCTCCGCGACGGTGCCGTGCAGGAAGAGGCTCATGGCGCGGCCTCCCGACTTGAGTTCATGGGGTCAACAGTGCCGGTTGAGGTGCACCTGAAGTCAAGCGGGAGGCGTCGTCGGCCCACCGGCGGACCGGAGCGGTGGAATCAGGCCAGCGGACTGAGATGGACGACCTTGGTGTGGGTCATCTCGTCGAGCAGCTCGGGGCCGTAGCCGAAACCGTGCCCGCTGCCGCGCAGCGGCTGCGCGGCGCCGCCCGGCGCCCCGCCGAACACGGCGTTGATCTTCACGGTGCCCACCGGCAGCTCCCGCCAGGCCCGCTGGGCGTTGGCCATCGACGGCGTCAGGACCGTGGCGGCGAGGCCGTACCGCGACTCGCGGGCCAGCTCCAGCGCCTCGTCGAACGACCCGGCCACCCGCACCGCCGCGACCGGGCCGAACGTCTCCTCCCACATGACGTCCATGTTCTCGGTGCAGTCGGCCAGGACGGTCGGCGGATAGAAGGCCCCGGGACCCTCGGGGACGTACCCGCCGGTCAGCAGCCGCGCGCCGGCCTCGATCGCGCCGCGCACGTGCCGGTCCACGATGTCGCGCTGCGCCCGGTCGACCAGCGGCCCGAGGGTGGTCTCCTCGTTCAGGCCGGGGCCCATGCGCAGCTCCTCGGCCCGCTGCACGAGTGCCGCGAGGAACTCCTCGGCGACGTCCCGGTGGACGTAGACGCGCTCGGCGGAGGTGCAGATCTGCCCGGCGTTGGCGAAGCAGCCGGTCGCGGCCTGCCCCGCCGCCCACTTCGCGTCCACTCCGGCGTCCACGATCAGCGGGTCCTTGCCGCCGTTCTCCAGCAGGGTCTTCGCGCCGGTGCGCGCGGCGACCGCGGCGATGGCGCGGCCCGCGGCGGTCGAGCCGACGTGCGCGACGAGGTCGATCCCCGGGTGCGCGGCCAGCGCCTCCCCCGCGTGCCGGTCGCCCGGCACCATGGTGAGCACGCCCGGCGGCAGCTCCTCCGCCATCAGCCCGGCGAGCAGCGCCCCCGTGTGCGGCGTGCGCTCGGACGGCTTGTGGACGACGGTGTTGCCGGTCACGACGGCCGCCCCGACGAGCCCGCAGGCGATGGCCACCGGGTCGTTCCACGGCGTGATCACCGCCACGACGCCGCGCGGCTCGTGCACCATGAGGTCGGTGGCGTCCCAGCCGCCCTGCAGGCTGCGCCCCCGGTGCAGCGGCCCCAGCTCGGCGTACTGCCTGAGCGTGCCGGCGCCGGCCGCCACGCCGCCGCGGCTGTCGCCGATCGGCTTGCCCATCTCCCTGGTCACCAGTTCGGCGAGCTCGTCCGCGCGGGCCTCGATCCGCCCGGCGATCCGGTGCAGGCACGCCGCCCGTTCGGCGGGCGCCGTACGGGCCCAGGCCGCCTGGGCGCGGCGGGCCGAGTCGACGGCGCGCTCCACGTCCTCGGCGCAGCCCGCGGGGAAGTCGCCCAGCGGCTCCCCGGTCGCGGGGTCGGCGACCGTGCGGTCACGTTCGCTCGCGCTCGCCGTCCACTCCCCGTCGGTCAGCACCCAGCGATCCCTGTCCCGCACCCCGGTCTCCTCCCGTGACTCGCACTCACGTGTACGCCCTCGTGGTTGTAAGGCCTCGTGCGACGTGGTCGCTCTACCCCTGCTCGCTACCCCCGGGTGCGTACGGTTATCACCACGGTTCCCGGACTTCCCGTCAGCGCACCTCCAGGCCGAGCGACGTGGCGACGACGATCGCCTGATGCGGGTCGACGACGGCGCCCGCGATCTCGGCCGTGCGCGGATCGAGCGCGGACAGGTCGCTGCCGCGCAGGTCGCAGCGGGAGAAGTCGGCCCGGTGCAGCCACGCGCCGGACAGGTCAACCCCGCGGATCGTCGCCCCGGCGCAGTTGGCTCCGGTCAGGTCGGCCTCGCGCATCCGCACGCCGGTCAGGGACGCGCGGCGCAGGTCCGCGCCGGGCAGGGCGGTCAGCGACCAGTCACCGCCCTCCACCTTCATGAGGTCGTGGCCGCAGCGCTCGAAGACGCTGCCGACGAGCTTGCACCCCGTGAAGGTGGCGTCGAAGAACGAGCACCGGACGAACGTGCAGCTCACGAATGCCGAGTCGGTGTGCGTGGACACGTTGAACCGCACGTCCCGGAAGACGCACTCGAAGAACTCAGCGCCCCGGCTCGACGCCTCGGTCATGTCGACGTCGGTGAACTCCACCCTGCGGTGGCTCTCCCCCGACAGGTCCCGGCCGTCCCAGTCCTCGGACTCGACCGTGCTCTCCGTGGGCGGAGCCTGTCTGCCGTACGCGCGCTCAACCACGGCGGCCCCTCTGACAACACATGCGCCGACCGTATCGCCCGGCCCCGACAGTTACTTGATCGTTATGGTCTCGGACGCACAAAACCGGCTTTTCATACGTTCCAAGAGAGTGCAAATCGCAGTGAAACCCTCTTTGAGGAGTAGACCGTGAACATCCTCCGGCGGGCGGCCCACGTCACACTGACCGTCGCCGCCATCGCCGTCGCAACGGCCTGCTCGGCGGAAGGCACAGCCCCACAGACCGAAGCAGCACAGACCACGGCGGCACAGACCGCGGCCACACAGACTCCGGCCGCGCAGGCCACCGAAGCCGCCGGGCTCGCGCCGCACGCGGCGTCCAGGACGGCGCGCAGGGCGGGCAAGCCGAAGCTGGGCATCGCCGACATCACGCCGATGGGCGAGAAGGTCGAGCGGGTCGGCGTCGGGTTCCCGATCATCGTCACCTTCGACCGGGCCGTACGCGACCGGGCGGCCGCGGAGTCCGTGCTGCTGGTCCAGGCCGAGAAGCCGGTCGAGGGCGCGTGGCGCTGGGTCTCCGACCGCAAGGTCGTCTACCGGACCAAGACGTACTGGAAGCCGCACCAGAAGGTGCTCTTCAAGGCCCTGCTGAGCCGGATCCCCGGCAACGAGGCCGCCAAGGACGTCTCGCGCCGCTTCGCGGTCGGCACCGCCAACATCGCGGTCGTCGACACGAAGAAGCACGTGATGAAGGTCCGCCGCGACGGCAAGCTCGCCAAGACGATCCCGATCAGCGCGGGCCGCGGCGGCCTGGTCAAGAACGGCGTGGACGTCTACCTGACGACCAGCGGCGTCCACCTGGCCATGGGCAAGAAGCGGGTCGAGACGATGACCTCGTCCTGGCTCGGCGTCACCGACCCGAAGGACCCGCTCTACTACAAGCTGGAGATCCCCTGGGCGGTCCGGATCTCCGACAGCGGCGAGTACGTCCACCAGAGCGCGGGCGACTACCAGTTCCTCGGCAAGTCGAACCAGAGCCACGGCTGCGTGCGGGCCACCCCCGCCGGGGCGAAGTGGTTCTACGGCATCAGCCAGCGCGGCGACGTCGTCCAGGTCACCGGCACCAAGCGCAAGCTCGACTGGCGCAACGGCTGGAGCTACTGGCAGCTGAACTGGACCCAGTGGAAGCGCGGCAGCGCCCTGCCGGCCGGTTCCCCGGCCCCCTCCGCGTCCCCCTCCCCGACCTCGGGCGGCCTGGAGGGGTGACGCACCCCAGGTAGGCCTGTCGGCCACTGAGAGCCGCGTGAGAGCCGTGTGGGAGACTCCACACCTGTGACTCCCGCCCTCGACCTCGCCGGAATCTTCGTCTTCGCCCTTTCCGGCGCGCTGCAGGGCGTACGCAAACGGCTCGACGTGGTCGGCATGGCGGTGCTGGCGTTCTTCACCGCCGTCGGCGGCGGGATCACGCGCGACCTGTTCATCGGCGTGCAGCCCGCCGCCTTCCGGGACACCGGATATCTCCTCGTGCCGATCGCGGCCACCGCCATCGCCTTCTTCTGGCATCCGCAGGTCGAGCGGGCGATGCCCGGCGTGCTGGTCTTCGACGCGGCGGGCCTCGGCCTGTTCTGCGCGGTCGGCACCGCCAAGGCGCTGGCGTACGGCCTCTCGCCGCTGCACGCCGTGCTGCTCGGCGTCTGCACGGCGGTCGGCGGCGGTGTCATCCGCGACGTCCTGTCCGGCGAGATGCCGACCCTGCTCTACGACCGCCAGCTCTACGCCGTGCCGGCGATGCTCGGCTCGACGGCGATGGCCGTCCTGTACGCGCTGGACATCCGCGGCTTCGCCGCCACCCTCTCCTCGGCCGTGCTCGCCTTCGCGCTCCGCATCCTCGCCATGCGGTACGGCTGGCGCGCTCCCCTCGCCCGGGGCGTCGGCGGACCGGTCTGAGCCGGTCTGACGCCGGCCTCACGCGCCCGGCCGATTAAATCCAGATTTATCACTATTCAGTGATTTCGCATGCCCGGGCACCCCGGGAAAAAGTCGCGGAAGGCGGCCGACGGGTGCTTTGATGAGTAGCGGGAAAAAGAACACCGAAGAATTCCGAAGAAATGCCGACCTGAGGGCATGGGCATGCTCAGGACTCTTCTCCTGCCGACGGTCGCCCTGCTCGGCGCCGGCGACCCGCGTCCGGGCGACGACTCGCATGCGCTCGGCCTGGACGACGATTTCTGACATTTCTCCCGCGACTCGCCAGACAACCAGAAAGCCCCCCGAAATGACGTTCACATTCCAAGACGTACGCTCGCAGACGTACAAGGCGCGAGACGCCTGGTGGACCGTGTTCCTGGTGGATCCCCTGGCCGGCCGGCTGGTCGTCGGAACCGCCAACCGCACGTCCGTCACCCCCAACCAGATCACCTGGGGCGCGTTCGCCCTCGGCCTCGGGTCGGCCTGGTGCTTCCTGCGGGCGGAGTGGGCGTGGCTGGTCGCGGGGGCCGTGCTCTACCATCTGAGCTTCGTCCTCGACTGCATGGACGGGAAGATCGCCCGGCTCAAGGGGACGGGCACCGTCCTCGGCGGCTGGCTCGACTACGTCTTCGACCGGATCAGGGTGCTGACCTGCACCGTCGCGCTGGTGTGGGGGCAGTACCGCGTGACCGGCGAGGACGTCTACCCGCTGCTGGGCATCACGGTGGTGTTCCTCGACATGCTCCGCTACGTCGACGCCCTGCAGATCGCGAAGGTCCGCCGGGAGATGCGGCGCAGGGTGCGGCGGGCCTACTGCGAGTCGTCCGGCGGCCCCGCGCCCCTTCCACGGGCGCTGCTGCGCGACGACCCCGAGGACGACCCGGACGAGATCAGGGTCCGCCTGGCCGCGGCCGTGGACCTGCAGGAGGAGTTCCGCACCCGTTTCTCCTGGTATCCGCGGCTGCGTGAGTGGCTGCGCGCGCACCGGGTCCGTACCCATCTGATGAGCGGCATCGAGTTCCAGATGGCGGTGTTCATCGTCGGGCCGCTGACCGGTGCGATCGTACCGGTGACCGTCGGCGCGGCGGCCCTGCTGCTGCTGTTCGAGGCCGCGATCATGTACAAGCTCCTGCTGTCGTCACGCGACCTGTCCCGCGTGCTCGCCGTGATCCGCGCCTCCGGATGACGCCGCGTCGTGACCGGCAGAGACGCCGATAGAGACGCCGGTAGAGAGGCGGGCGCGGCGGGTAGCGGTGGGGACATGACCGAACGCGACGAATCCCGTGAGGACCTCCCTGCCCGGCCCGATCCGGGCCACCGCCGGCCACCCGGTCTCGACGACGTCACCGTCGACGCGCTGGGCAGGCTCAGCAAGGCGCTGGAGACGATCCACCGCGCCAGGGGCCACCTGTACGCCTTCCACCAGCTCACCGGCACGGCGGACTTCGAGCTGGACGACGCCGTACGGCTGCTGCGCCAGGCCGGGCACGACAAGTGGGCCGACCGGATCGAACGCGAGCTCATCGGCCGCAACGTCCTCCAGGGGCGCTGGACCTTCCAGATCGTGGAGGAGTACGACGACGGCTACTACACGCTCTTCCAGGAGCTGGAGCGGCAGGCGCGTGACGAGCTGGCCGGCGGCCGCCGCCATCTCTTCGAGGCGGAGCTCAAACAGCAGCGCCGCACCCCCGGGCAGCCCGGCCACGAGACGATGCCGTGAGGCGAACGGCGCCGCGGGCGGCCGGCGGAGCGCCGGTTATCCTGCGGGGAGGATGCCGACCGTACCGTGCGAGACCGTGCGAGACCGTGCGAGGTGAGGCCGTGACGGACCGCAGACCCCTCGGGACGAGCTTCGAGTCGTGGATCGACCGGCAGATCCGCGAGGCCGCCGAACGCGGGGAGTTCGACAACCTGCCGGGCGCCGGCAAGCCCATCCCCGGCGCGGGCGAGCCGTACGACGAGATGTGGTGGATCAAGCAGAAGATGCGGGCGGAGAACCTGTCGTTCCCGCTGCCGGAGACGCTGGCGCTGCGCAAGGAGGCCGAGGAGGCCAGGGCGGCGGCGCTGGGCGCGCGGACCGAGACCGAGGCGCGCCGGATCGCCGAGGAGATGAACGACAGGATCCGCGAGAGCTACCGCAGGCCCCTGTCGGGCCCACCGGTCGTGCAGCCGCTCATCGACGTGGACGAGGTCGCCGCCGGATGGCGGGCCGCCCGCCCGGTCGCCGATCGGGCCGCCGAGACGGAACCCGCTCCCCCGCCCGCCCCGGCCAGGCGCTCCTTCCTCCGCCGGCTGTGGCGCCATTGAACACCTGACGAAAGTCGGGTGAGAGACCTTCCGATCGTCCGCTGTGCCGCCCCCCTGAGGGCTCATACCGTACGTGACCTGCGTACACGTGAGAGATCGGGGAGAAGACGGTGCGGACACGGAGAATCGCCGCGGTCGCCGGCCTGCTGTCGACACTGACAGGGACGGCGGTAGTGGGAACAGCGGCGGCGAGCACCGCGGCGGGGGCCGTAGCCGAGCGGCCGGGCGAGGTGACATCGGCGGCGACCGACCGGTACGTGCGGTCGTACATGCGGCGGACCGGCCTGCCCGGCGCGATGGTGACGGTCGTCCGCGGCGATCGGGTGGTGTACGCCGCCGGGCACGGGCACACGGCGGGCGGCGAGGCGATCACCGCGGACACGCCGATGCCGCTCGCCTCGATCTCCAAGTCGTTCACCGCCCTGGCGGTGCTCCGCCTCGCCGACGAGGGCAGGATCGACCTGGACGCCCCGGCGCGGCGGTACCTGCCGGACTTCACGATGGCCGATCCCCGGGCCGGTGCGATCACCGTGCGGCAACTGCTCCAGCAGACCTCGGGCATGAGCGACCGGACCTTTCCCGAACTGACGCTCCCCGCGCCGGACGACCTTGAAAACGCCGTCGCGATGCTCCGGAACGCCCCGCTCGCCGCGACGCCGGGCACCCGGATGATCTATCACAACCCCAACTACGCGGTCGCGGCGCGGCTGGCCGAGGTGGTGTCCGGGAAGCCGTTCGCCGACTGCCTGGCCGCCACGGTGCTCACCCCGCTCGGCATGACGTCCACCCGGACGGTGAACACGACGGAGGAGTTCCCCGGCGCGGGCGCCGGGTACGTCCGGGCGTACGGCCGGCTGATCGGGCGTGCGCATCCGAAGTGGTTCGTCAACGGCTCCTTCGGAGTCGTCAGCACCGCGAACGACATGGCCAGATGGCTGATCGCGCAGGACGGCGCGGGTCACGTCCTCCCGCCGGGCACCGTCAGGACGGCCCAGGCCCCCTCGGGCGTGGGCGGCAGCACGTACGGCATGGGCTGGTCGGCCGGCCGGACCGGCGGGGGAGCCCCCATGCTGCGGCACACCGGCTGGCTGCTGACGCACAACTCGGCGCAGACGATCCTGCCCGCGAGCGGGTACGGCATCGCCGTCGTCACGAACACCGGCATGGTCTCCGGGGACGACGCGTTGATCATCAGCGACGGCGTCACCGGGATGATCGAGGGCAGGCCGGACACGGACGCGGCGCCCTTCACGATGTCGGCGGACTACTGGCTGGCCGGCCTGTCGCTGCTCAACCTCGCGCTCGGCGCGGCGGGGGTGCTGCGGTCCGGCGGCTGGGCGCGCCGCCGTACGGGCAGGCCCGCATGGCGGCTGGCCGCGCGGCTGGTCCCGTACGCGCTGCCTCTCGCGCTCTATCTCGGGCTCGCGGACCTGGCCGGGCTGTTGCTGAACCGGGTGGGCACGCTGGACCAGCTGACGTATGTCTGGCCCGCGCTGTACGTCTGGGCCGCCACCGGGGCGCTGGCCGCCGTCGCCGTCGTGGCCGCCCGCCTCACCCGGACCGTGCTCACCCGCACCGTGCTCGCCCGCCGCGCGCTTCGGTAGCGTCCCCGACATGAGGTCAGACATGATCCGGGTCCTGCTGGCGGACGACGAGGCGCTGATCCGGGCCGGCATCAGGAGCATCCTCGGCACGGCCGGCGACATCGACGTGACCGCCGAGGCGGCCGACGGGCGCGAGGCCGTGGACCTCGCCCTGCGGCACCGCCCGGACATCTGCCTGCTCGACGTGCGGATGCCGCGGCTCGACGGGCTCGGGGCGGCCGCCGAGCTGCGGCGCGTCCTCCCCGAGATCGCGGTCGTGATGCTCACGACGTTCAACGAGGACGAGTACGTGACGAGCGCGCTCGGCTCCGGGGCCTCCGGGTTCCTGCTCAAGTCGGGCGATCCCCGGGAACTCATCGCGGGGGTCCGTGCCGTGGCCGCCGGCGGCGCGTACCTCTCCCCTGCCGTCACCCGCCAGGTGATCGCCCGCCTCCGTACGCGCCCGCACGGCGTGCCGGGGACCGCCCGCGACCGCCTGGACGAGCTGACCGAGCGGGAGCGCGAGGTGCTCGCGCTGGTCGGGGCCGCGCTGTCCAACGCCGAGATCGCCCGGCGGCTGCACCTCGTCGAGGGGACGGTCAAGGGATACGTCAGCCAGATCCTCACCCGCCTCGGCCTGAGGAACCGGGTCCAGGCCGCGATCCTGGCGTACGAGGCGGGTCTCGTGCCCGCCGCACCCGGCGCGCCGGCCGATCGGAGGTCCTGAGCCGTGCGGACGCCCCGACTCCAGGACCTCGCGCTGTGGGCGGCGGTGTGCGTGCCGCCGGCCGCGGCGGCGCTGGACCCCGACGGGCGGAGCCTGATACCGCTGATCGCGGGTGTCCCGTCGTTCGCCGTCGCGACCGCGCTGGGACGCGCCCGGCCGCTGACCGCGCTCGCCGTGCCGGTGGCGCTGACGCTGGCGCTGGACGCGCGGATGCTGGCTCCTCTGTACTGGACGTGGGCGGCGCTGGCGCTGTTCGGTTACCTGGCCGGGCGCCGGGCCGAGAGCGGGCGCGCGGCCCTGTGGTTCTTCGCCGCCGTCGCCCTCTCCGGGCTGCCGCTGTCCGCCTTCGTCCTGCGTGACCTGTGGGGCTGGCCCACCCAGCTCCTCACGTTGCTGCTCGCGGTGGTGCTGCCGTGGCTGGCCGGCCGCTGGCATCGCCAGTACGCCGAACTGGTGGACACGGGCTGGCGCCTCGCCGACCGGATGGAGCGTGAACAGCGGGCCGTCGCGGGCCGCGCCCGGACCCGGGAGAGAGCCCGCATCGCCGGAGACATGCACGACTCGCTCGGCCACGACCTGACGCTCCTCGCGGTGCGCGCCGGAGCCCTCGAACTCGATCCCGGGCTCGACGCGCGGCAGCGCGACGCCGTACGGGAGCTGCGGGAGGCCGCGGCGGAGGCCACCCACCGGCTCCGGGAGATCATCGGCGTGCTGCGGGAGGACGACTCCCTCGTGCCACCCAGGGAGGAGAGCGTGGAGGGCCTCGTCGAGCGGGCCCGCGACTCGGGCATCCCGGTCGTCGTCGAGCGGTCGAGCGGCACCGACGGCCTGCCCCCGATGGCGGCGCTCGCCGTCCGCCGCGTGCTCCAGGAAGCCCTGACGAACGCCGCCAGACACGCCCCTGGCGCGACCGTGCGCGTCCGGCTCGTACGGGACGAGACCTCGTTCGGGGTGCGGGTGGTGAACGACGCCGCCCCGGCGGTGAGCGCGCCCGGACGGGTGCCGCCCGGGGCCGCGCCGGTAGGGTCCGGGCTGGTGGGGCTCGACGAGCGGGTCCGGTTCGCGGGCGGGACCCTGCGCAGCGGTCCGACCCCGGCGGGCGGTTTCGAGGTCTGCGCCGAAGTTCCGATCGCCGGACGTGACGGGAACCCCCTGGTTCCGGAGTCCGAGGAGGGGCGTGCGGGCACCCGCGCCGCCGCCGGGGAGCTGGCCCTCGCCAGGCGGCGGGTGCGGCGGCGGCTGGTGGAGGCGGCCGGGGTGCCCGTGGCGGTGCTCGCCGTGATCGCCCTGATCATGATCCCTCTCGGCTTCGTCGGCTCGTCCCTCTCGGTCCTCGACCGGGAGACGTACGAGGGGCTGCGCCTGGGTGCGCCGCGTGACGACGTGCGGTCCGGGCTTCCCGTCTTCACCAGGGACGGGCCGCCGGACGGAGCGCCGGTCCCGCCCGAAGGACAGGACTGCCTGTACTACACGGTGAAGAACGCCGACCGGCTCGCCTACCGGCTGTGCTTCCGCGAAGACCGGCTGGTCTCGAAAGCCGTGGTGCCCTGAGCCGGAAAAAGCCTGAAACGCGTCCGGGTGAGCCGGACATGTGCGGGGCCGACGACCTCCCACAGGAAGGACGGCCGCATGGGCCCCCCGGAACGCAGAAGGCTTTTCGAGGAGATCTACGAGGCGCACTACTCCGACCTCCTGACCTACGTGTGGCGGCGCACCGGCTCGCCCGACGACGCCGCGGACGCCATCGCCGAGACGTTCACCACGGCGTGGCGGCGCATCGACGAGCTCCCCGAGGGGCGGGAGACCAGGCTCTGGCTGTACGGCGTGGCCCGGCGGGTGCTCGCCAACCAGCGGCGCGGCGCGTCCCGGCGCACGGCGCTCGCCACCCGGCTCCGGGCGGAGCTCACCGCCTGGCAGGACCCCGCCCCCACCGCCGGCCACGACCGCGACGCCGTACGCCGGGCGTTCCGGCTGCTCGGAGAGCGGGACCGCGAGCTGCTGGCCCTGGTCGGCTGGGAAGGCCTGGACACGGCCGAGATCGCCACCTTGCTGGGCTGCTCCCGAGGCGCCGTGCGCCTCCGCCTCCACCGCGCGCGCCGACGGCTGGCGCGCAACCTGAAACTCGTCGGATCCGACCTTGCCACCTACGGCGTACGCGCCACCGAGCCGGCGAAGGGAACGTCATGAGACGCGACATCGACCACCTGCTCGCGGGAACCGCCCCCGCGCCGGGCCCGGGGATGACCAGGGGCGCCCGGGAACTGCTCGAGGAGATCACGTCGCACGCGGCCGAGGAGCCCGAGACCGCCGGGGCCGAGCCGGGGCCCGGGAGCCCGCGCCGGTGGAGGCGCTGGGGCCTGTCCGTCGTGGCCGCTCTTGTCGCCGCGCTCGGCCTGGCCGGGCCGGGGTTCCTCGGCCTGGGCGCGGGCCCGGCCGCCGCCGCGCTCGACATCAGGCAGGAGAACGGCTTCTACGTCGTCATGGTGAGGGACCTCTACGCCGATCCCGAGGTGTACCAGGAACAGCTTCGCGGCCTCGGGCTGAACGTCTCGCTGCGCCTGGTCCCCGCGTCGCCGAGTCTGGTCGGCCGCATCTGGGAGGGCACGGTGCGTACCGGCGGCGAGCGGACCGCGGAGGGGGGACGCCGTAAGGACGCGATCGAGACCATCGACGGCTGCCTCACAGCGGACTTTCCCTGTGCGATCGGCCTGAGGATCCCCGTCGGCTACACGAAGAAGATCGACATCACACTCGGACGCCGGGGGCGGGAGGGCGAGCGGTACACCCTGATCGCGTCCGTCGACGCCCCCGGGGAACCGCTGCACTGCACCGGTTTCCGCGGCGAGCGCGTGGACCGGGTCATCGCGCTGCTGCGCTCCAGAGGAGTGCCGGACGCGGTCTTCGTCACCGCCGACGGTGATCGCGCCACCGTGCCCGGGTCCTGGTACGTCCACGAGGGCGTGCTCAGGTCGGCGGGCAGCGCCCGCCTGCTGGTGGGCCCCACGCACAGTCGTCCCGACGTCCCCGGTCCCCGCATGCGGGGCGACGACTGCGTGAAGGACTCCTCCTGATCGTCCGGATGCCCCGGTCGTCTGTCGTAAGGGAATGCGATGATCGCCGTATCGTTCTCGGAGGAGATTCACATGAACGACCGGTTCGACGACGTCGCCGACCTCAACGCATGACCGTCGTGCTCCACAGTCCTCCGGACGACAGGTTCGCCGGGCAGGGCCTGGACTTCCTCAAACTGCTCCACCTGGTGGACAACCACGCGTCGTGCCGCGTGGCGCAGAAGTGCGGCTACGTCCTGGAAGAGGTCGTCCCGGCTCGCCCGCCGTACCCCAGCGGGGGACACGTGCACGTCAGGCGCGCTCCTCAGGATTCTTCTTGAGATTGACGGGCGCCGGCCCGCGCGTGGTTCATCGGGTGACGTCGACCAGGACCTTGCCGACCACGCCGTGCTCCACCGCCCGGTGCGCGTCGGCGGTGCGGTCGAGCGGGAAGCGGACCAGCGGCAGGCCGTGTTCTTCGCCGACCGGCAGGGCGCCGTCGCGGACCGCGGCGGCGACGTCCTCGGCGGCCGCGGCGCGCGCCGCGGCACCGGCCGTGTAGAGCACCAGGAACTGCAGGCGTGTGTTCAGCACCATGTTCTGCGGCACGTTCAGTTGGACCGGTCTGCCGCCTTCGTTGGCGTACGTCGAGATCGTGCCTCGCGTGCGCAGCACGGCGAGGTCCAGCGCGAGATTCGCGCCGAGCGCCACCTCGGCGACGATGTCGACGCCGTCCGGGGCGATCGTACGGATCTCGGCGGCCGGGTCGCCCCCGCGGTAGTCGACCACGTGGTGGGCGCCGGCCGCGGTGGCCAGCCGGGCCTTCTCCGGACCGCTGATCGTGCTGATCACGGTGGCGCCGGCCCATCGGGCGAGCTGGATCACCGCGTGCCCGACCGCTCCGGCCCCGCCCGCGGCGAGCACCACCCTGCCGTCGAGCGCACCCGGCCGCAGGCGGCGCGGTCCGTCCTCGGCGACGGTGAGCGCGCGGTGCGCGGTGAGCGCGGGGACGCCGAGCGCGGCGCCGACGTCGAAACCGGCCTCGTCGGGCAGTGGGACGGCCTGGTCGGCGGGCACGACGGTGAACTCGGCGGCGGTGCCGGTGGGCCGCCCCGCGGCGGCCATGAACAGCCAGACCCGCTGACCGATCCGGCTCCGGTCGACCCCCTCGCCGACGGCGTCGATCACGCCGGCGCCGTCCAGGTGCGGAGTGACCTCCGGGAAGCGCTTGGGGCCGGTGACGCCGGATCGGGCCTGCACGTCGGCCGGGTTGACCCCGGACACGGCGACCCGGACGCGAACCTCGCCGCGACCGGGCGCGGGCAGGTCACGCTCGACGAGCCGGAGTACGCCGGGGCCGCCGTTGTCGCGGTAGACGATCGCCTTCATGGTCCGTCCCCTAGCCGAGCGAGACTTCGCTGGA
Source organism: Microbispora triticiradicis (assembly GCF_005864065.1). NCBI lineage: Bacteria > Bacillati > Actinomycetota > Actinomycetes > Streptosporangiales > Streptosporangiaceae > Microbispora > Microbispora triticiradicis. The sequence goes on from NZ_VANP01000001.1 coordinate 531,267, forward strand.
GCGGGACTCGACCGCGTCGAGGACGGCAAGGGTGGCCTCGTCGAAGGCGATCTCGCCGGCCGCCATGTTGGCCTCCAGGTGGCCGGGATCGGCGGTGCCGGGGATGAGCAGCACGTTCGGGGCGTGGTGCAGCAGCCAGGCGAGGCCGACCTGGGCGGGTGTGACGCCCAGCGACTCGGCCACGGTGTGGACGACCGGCTCCTCGGCGACCTTCGGCAGACCGGGAAAGGCCCCGCCGAGCGGGAAGAACGGCACCCACGCGATGCCCTCGGCCGCGCACAGCCGCAGCAGGTCCTCGTCGTCCCGGGAGACGAGGCTGTAGGCGTTCTGCACGCAGACGATGCCGGCCGGCAGGGCGCGGCGCAGGCCGTCGAGGGTCACGCTGCCCAGGCCTATCGCCCCGATCTTGCCCTCGTCGCGCAGGGTGATCATGGCGGCGAGCTGGTCGTCGAGGTCGACCACCTGGTCGCCCTCGGGACGCAGCCCCGGGCCGGAGTCGAGGCGGCGGAGATTGACCACGGGGAGCCGGTCGACGCCGAGGCTGCGCAGGTTGTCCTCGACGCTGGCCCGCAGCTGTTCGGGCCGCTGCGCCATCCGCAACGGCAGGCGCCCGCCCGGATTGGGGTCGGCGCCGACCTTGGTGACGACGACAACGTCGTCTTCGGGGCGTACGGCTTCGCGGATCACCGCGTTGGCGAAGCCGAAGCCGTAGAACTCGGCGGTGTCGACGTGGTTCACGCCCAGCTCGACCGCCCGGCGCACCAGCGCGACGGCCTCGGCGCGGTGGTCTCCCAACCGGCCGAGCTGGGCCGCGCCGTAGCCCACCCGGGCCACGGTACGGCCGGCGAAGGAAGCAGTAGGAGTGCTCATGACCACACCGTACAAACAGCAAATGACAGATTTCAATAGTTGTCATCTGTCGAACATGGTTTGACGGCCGTCAGTCCGCTGACGTACGTTCCGCTGCGGGGCCCGGAGGCCTCGTACCAGCTCGACAGGGAGATCCGATGCGCGGAGAGCCACTCGACGCGGAGACGATCGTGTCGGCGACCGAGGAGGTGCTGCGCCGCCACGGTCCGGAGAAGACCACGGTGCTCGACGTCGCGCGGCTGCTGGGGGTGAGCCACGGCAGCGTCTACCGGCACTTCCCGTCCAAGGCGGCGCTGCGCGAGGCCGTGATCCGGCGCTGGCTCGACCGGGTGCGAGACGATCTCGTCGCGGCGGTTCAGGACGCCGGACTGACCCCGCCCGACCGGCTACGCGGCCTGCTCACCGCCATGTTCGCCGTCAAATGGGCGAAGGCGAGGGAGGACCCGGAACTGTTCGCCACCTTCCGGGTGCTGGCGGCGGAGCACAGCACCGAGTCGCGGTCCCATCTCGCGTTCCTGCTCGACCAGATCCGCGCCGTCGTCGCCGACGGCGTGGCCGGCGGCGACTTCGCGCCCTGCGATCCGGAGGCGACCGCGCGAGCCGTCTTCAACGCGAGCACCCGGTTTCTCGATCCGAGGCACGCCGCGGAGTGGCAGTCCCCCGAGATCGAGGCGGAGGCCGCGAGCGTCGTCTCGCTCATCCTCGACGGCATCCGGCACGGTGACGGCCGTCAGGTCATGCCGTCACCGACGAGGCGATGAGATCGTCCTGGTTGTCGGCGGCCCACTGCGCCAGTTGCGCGAGGGGCCCGTTCGCGAACGACTCGCCCAGCGGGGAGAGCCGGTAGACCGCGCCTGCCCGCGTCGACATCTGGTCGGCGCCGTCTTTCAGGACGAGTCCGCGCGCCAGCAGACGTCGCAGGGCCTCGGTCAGGACCTTGTCGCTGACTCCCGCGATACGTGTGAGCAGCTCCTTCCGTCGCGTCGGCCCGAGGCGTAGGGCTGAGAGCACGACGGGATCCCAGGCGTGACTGATGAGCTCGGCCGCGGCGCGTACCTGGCAGTCGGAGACGAACGTCTCACAGGACCCCTCGATCACTGATCCAGTCTCGCATCGGTCGCCTACCGGATGGTAGGAGCCTCGTTCGTAGCGTCTCCCACGAAGCCCTTTCGAGAAAGAGGAGATCGCTGTGAATCTGGGAATCTTGGGCACCGGGAACCTCGCCGTGACGCTTGGCCGAGCCTGGGCCGCGGCCGGGCATTCGCTGCTGGTGGCAGGGCGTGACCCGGGCCACGCCCGCCGGGCGGCCGACCGGATCGGCCCCGCGGCGGAGGCCGCCGACTCCGCCGGCCTCGCGGCCCGGGTCGATGCGCTCGTGATCGCGATCGCCTGGGAAGGGCTGGAGGCCGCGGTGTCCCTCGTCGGCGGCCCCCAAGGGGCGTTGACCGGCATGACCGTGATCGACTGCACCAACCCGGTCGACTACGCGACCGGTGAACTGAAGCCGGCGTCCGGCTCGGCAGCGGCACTCGTGGCTCGGGCGGCTCCCGGTGCGCACGTGGTGAAGGCGCTCCACCTGTTCGCCGGAGCTTCATGGCCGTACGCGGGTCCGCGGGAGTCGGCGCCGGTCGTGGCGATCTGCGGCGACGAGCCGGATGCCCTCGACCGCGCCGCGGCGCTGATCCGGGATCTCGGCGGACGGGCCGCGGTGGTCGGCGGGCTGGGCAGCGCCCGGCAGTTGGAGGAGGCCGCCGGATTCGTCATGAGGGTCGTCGCAGCGGGCCACAACCCGAGACTCGCCGTTCCCGACGTGGACCCGGCGCTCCTCCGAGCCTCGGGGTCGTGATCGCGACTCCCTGAGCTTGAGTGAATACTGTGAGCGCTGTTAGCTTCACCCGGTGGACGACATGCCTGCACGGGCGAAGGCGATCGAGGACTTCGCGGCGGCACTGCGAGAACTCCGCAAATCGGTCGGCAACCCACCTTTTCGAGAAATGTCCGGCCGGTCGGGGGCGATCTCACACACGACGTTGCACGAGGCGACGAAGGGCAACCGGCTCCCCAGTTGGGAGACCACCGTCGAGTTCGTCAAGGCGTGCGGCGCGGACCCGGCCGCGTACCGCGAACGCTGGGAGAGGGCGAACCTGGCGGTCAGATCGGCGGGCACCGGACTCGAAGCCTCCGCCGCGAACGTCGCGGAAGGCCGTAGCGCGCCCAGCGCTCCCGAGTCGCGAACCTCACGGCCGGGCGGTGAGATCGCGGGCGACGTCCGGCCGGTCCCCTCCGCGCCAGAGGACCGAGGACGATTCCGGCGGAACCGCCCGGCAGCGCTCGCGGTAGCGGCCGTCGGTGTGGTGACGGCGGTCCTCATCGCGGTCGCCGTCAGTCGTGGCTCCGGGGCCGACGGGCACAGCTCGAACCCGTCCGGGAGCCCGTCGAATTCCGGGCTGTCGGCGGCCGACTGCCCGATACACGCCACCAGCCCGCCGTGGAGCCCACCCGCGCACGAGGGTGATTCGGCGAAGTTCATCGGGGACATCACGCTCACCGACTGCACGCGCGTCGGCCCCCGCCAGACCGTGACCAAGGTGTGGCGGCTCAAGAACGCCGGGACGGTGCCGTGGAAGGGATATTCGTTGCATCGCCTCGACCTCCCGCAGCGACCTGATCAATGCCGGACCGTCTCCGACATACCGATCAAGGACACACGACCCGGAGAGACGGTCGACATCCGGACCGAAATCACCACGCCGAGCAAGCCGGGCCTGTGTTACGTGCGGTTCAAGATGATGGAGGGTTCGGGACGGGTCGCGTTCCCCGGAGGCCGGCCGCTCAACTTCCAGGTCATCGTCGGCTGACGCCTGTTCCCCGCCGTACGCGGCACGGCGGGGAACAGGGGCGGACGATCTCCGGGGGTTCAGTTGAGAACGATCCCCTTGTAGTAGTACCTGAGGATCCTGGCGTAGCTCCAGCCCGCCTCGGCCTTGTCGCGAGAGCCGTTCTGCGACATCCAGTCGCCGGTGACCCAGTGGCCGCACGCCGTCGTCGTGGAGCAGTACTGGGCCTTGAAGATCTTCCCGTCACGCGTCATCCGGATGCCCCACGTGGCGTCCACCGCGGCGTTCGTCGCCGCCGTCGCGGAGCCGGGCTTGTACATCTGGCTGGACGTGTGGTCGGTGACGTCGTAGCACTGGCCGCTCGGTGTCCTGCTCGCCGACCTCAGCGCCCAGTACCAGCCGAAGTTCTTGACCGCGATCGCCCCGGCCTTGAGGGACTCCTTCGGCCAGTGCGACCGCCACTCGTTGGGCAGGACGTTCTTGATGTAGGTCTTGAACTCCACCCGGTCCACGCGGTCGAGGGATTTCCGGTAGACGAGGATTGTCGTGGGCAGCCGGCTGTGCGTGCCGTCGGTCTTGCACCCGGTCGGCGGTGCGGCGCTCAGGAACCGGTGGGAGGCGTTCTGGTTCTTGAGGCCGGGCTTGAGGTTGCCCTTGGCGCCGGGAGCGAAGTCCTGGTAGACGCTGCCGCCGTAGTTGCTGTTGAAGTAGACCCGGACGGTCTTGCCGCTGCGGTTCCAGACCGAGGCGGCGGCGTTCTTGACGCACTTGCCCTTACCTGCGCCGGGTCCCTTGAAGTCGAAGCAGGAGGGCTGCCGGGTGCCGTAGTCGGGGACGGACCCGGTGAAGTCCGACAGCGATCCCTTGGTGCCGCTGTTGAAGTAGTAACAGAACTCGCCGGTCTCGCACACGCCGTTGCGGGTGGCCGCCGAGGCGGGCGAGGCGGTGGCCAGCACCGCCCCGCCGAGCACCGTCGCGGCGGCCACCGCGGCCAGGGGCGAGATCAGCCGTGCAGTTCGCGGAGACACAGTTGCCTTCCTCCTCATCAGAGGCCCCGGTGCTTCACAGGGGTCCCGGTGCGCTAGCGGACGTTGTAGCCCTGGGAGACCCAGAACGAGTTCGGGTTCGGGTTGCTCAGAGTCGAGTCGCCGACGCTCTTGGCGGCCCGCGTCTGCCGTCCGCGGCGCATCTCGACGTGGGTGTGCGCTTTGTTCCTGGACGACACCCCGTGCCACGCCTCTTCCGCGATGACCTGGCCGCGGGAGATCTGCTGGCCCACCCGCAGCGAGGACAGCGGAGCCGAGTGCAGGTAGATGATCGTCTTGTTCAGCGAGGCGTTGTAGACGGCGATCGTGGAGAGCCCCGAGCCGCCGTTGCTCCCGTACACGACGTTGATGATCTGACCACTCGTCAGCGCGTGGACAGCCGAACCGACCCTGCGGGTGATGTCGATGCCCTCGTGCCGGCCGGAGGTGTGGACGTAACCGTCGAAGCCGCAGCTGATGTAGCCGCCACTCGCCTTGTACAGCGCGTACGACATGTTGACGCGCACCGATGACGACGGGCCGAACTGGTGGGAGGCGTTCTGGTTCTTCAGGCCGGGCTTGAGGTTGCCCCTGGCACCGGGCGCGAAGTCCTGGTAGATACTGCCGCCGTAGCTGCTGTTGAAGTAGACGCGGACGGTCTTGCCGCTGCGGTTCCAGACCGAGGCGGCGGCGTTCTTGACGCACTTGCCCTTACCTGCGCCGGGTCCCTTGAAGTCGAAGCAGGAGGGCTGCCGGGTGCCGTAGTCGGGGACGGACCCGGTGAAGTCCGACAGCGATCCCTTGGTGCCGCTGTTGAAGTAGTAACAGAACTCGCCGGTCTCGCACACGCCGTTGCGGGTGGCCGCCGAGGCGGGCGAGGCGGTGGCCAGCACCGCCCCGCCGAGCACCGTCGCGGCGGCCGCCGTGGTGAGGATCCTGTTGAGCGTTCCCATGGTGTTCTCCTTCGTTGTCTGTGCAGCCTGGGTTTCGGATGGTCAGCGGCGCCGGTACTCCTCCCAGGTGCGGATGGGCACCTTCGGGCCGTCGTCCGGGCCACGGCCGGCGAGCCCGTTCAGGCCGAGGTAGTAGTCACCGATCTGGTGCTGGGCCTGGCTGGAGAGGTCGGTGTCGTTGATGGCGGCGGCGTGGATGTGCCACGGCCAGTCGGCCTGGCCGGGATTACGCACCCAGGCCGCGAAGCCGACACGCCGCAACGCGCGGACGACGGCGGTGCGGGTGGCGGAGCCCATCCCCTCGACCGAGATGTCGACGACGCCGCCGCCGTCGTGGGTGCCCGCGGACGTGGGGTCGCCGCCGCGGTTGTACGACCCCTGCAACAGCACCAGGTCGCGGCCGAGCAGCCGCTTCGCCTCGGCCAGCATGCTCCGCGTGCGGGCGTCGACGACGACACCGCCGACGGACACCCGAGCGCCCGGCCCGATGGTGCGGGTGACCGTGAAACGACCGGCTCCGAGCCTGGTGAGCGACGCCTTTCCCGGAAGTCCGTTGGCGGCGAGACCAGTGAGGCCGAGCGACCTCTGGAACTTCGTGAAGGCGACGACCGTCGTCGCGCCGAAGTAACCGTCCACCCACTTCGCGTCGAGCAGGTGCCGGTCGCGCAGCGCCCGCTCGACAAGGAGCACGTCGGCCTTGGCGCCCGGGGTCGGCCTGTCGTCGGACCGCCGCGGGTCGACCTGGGCCGCCTTGACCGTGGCCTCCATGTCCACCCTCGGAAGGGTCCTGACGTCGGCCGCCTGTGCCGCCGGCACCCCGGACACTCCGGTCAGGCAAGCGAGCAGGGGGGCCGCGAGGGCGGCGGCGCATGGCGGCAGCTTCATCGTTTCTCCTGGTGGCGAGCGCCGTCAGGTGAATCCTGCGGCGGGATCCACGGTTTCGGATCCCTCGCGCTGTCCACAACGAGATCGTGTTGTCAGCCTGTTCGACACGCTCGCCGTACAGGCGTACGCGCCGCCTGACAGGTGATTCGTGACGAGCGAGACGCCCGGGCACCTCGAAGCGAGCGGCGACGGACGCCATTTCGAGCCCGGAAGACACTGAGGCCCGTTTCCAGGTGATCCTGGTAACGGGCCTGCTGTGATGTGCGCGGCCGAGAGGACTCGACCCACTGACCTTCTGATTCGTAGGGGGAGACTCAATCGGCGAAGAGTAGGGCTCAATCCGTCACGGGCCGGTAGCCCCGCACATAGTCGACCACGAACTCCTTGGGGTACGGCCCTACCCGTTCTGGCCCCTCCGCGTCGGGGAACTCGTAGATCCCGAGCATGAGCTGCATCGGATAGTCCGGGGACTGCCGGACGGTCTTGACGTGCCGGCCGTCCACGAAGAACGTCACCCGATCCGGGGTCCACTCGGCCGCGTACACGTGGAACTCGCGTACGTCGATGGGGAGGACCTCGGCGGCGAACTCGTCGGTGATCGCGGGATCGCCGAACGGGTGGACACCCATACCGACGGCCGCTGCCTCCGGTCGTACGTCACGCCCGAAGATCTCGCAGACGCAGATCTCCGCGGACCGCTCGGGCGCGTCCTCGAAGCCGATCATCCACAGTGCGACCATGGCACGCGGGTCGTCGGCGGCCCTGGCGCGCATCTCGATCAGCCCGTAGTGCGGGGTGTAGAGCCGCACCTCGTCCTGCGCCTCCCGCACGACGGCCCGGCCCCGCCCATGCTGGCCGACGCCGCTGCCCACAGGTCCGGAGAACACGCCCGTCTGCAGCGAGGACACGCGCATCCGGCCCTCCGTCTCCGGCGACCACGGCGGCTGGTCCTCCTCGATCAGCAGGCGCAGGCACCCGTCGCCCATCCGATGCCGGGCGGCCGAGGCGGCACGCGTCGTCCACTGGGGCAGGTAACGCGGGATCCAGCGACGCTCGTCGAGCGTGTCTCCGTCGAAGGTGTCCTCGAACTCCAGCACATAGCCGGCCTTCGTCACCGGGTCCGGCGCGTGCGTTCTGTCCACGGCTTCGCTCATGCGGCAATCCTGGCGCGACCAGGAAACCTGAGCGAACCGGAGCCATGGCTGAGGATGAAGGATCACCCGTAGCCAACGGCTGACGGCCGAACACAGCCGACTGATCCAGAACGCGGAAGATCTCGTCTACGAGCAATGCTTGAAACTGTGGATCTGATGGGAAGGGTGTGCCTTCCCGAATCTGATCAGGCATCTCAAGCAGGCCGACGCGCCAACGTCAGTCGGGAAGGCACACACAGATGCTCTGGCGATGCCCGAAAGCGTGGAGACATTTCGATGCGGCGATGGCCTCCTGAGCTCTCGCCTTGGCCGCTTTCCGAGCAGCTGCAATCCGTTGCCACGCGGCGATCAGGCACTGGATCGCCCGCGCACCCCAAGAGGTCCTCCAACGCCTCGGGGCCCGGCGAGATCCACGGACCGGTGAATTTCGCCCCGGCCAGCCCCATGCCGAGGAGGCGCGCCCCGGGCCCGGCGAGCTGGTGCGAGGCCGCCTGGGCTCTCGCCGCGATATGAGGCACCGGCCTTTCGGCCAGGCCTTTCCGGGTGCCCATTGCCGGGAAGTAGGGGGTTAAGCCAAGATCGATGGGTGATCCGCTGTGGCATGCGCCCCGGTCCACCATCGAAGGGTAGACAAGTGATCAGGTCTGTTACGAAGGTCGTCGCCGTGACGGCCTTGGCCGCCGGCGTTCTCGCGGCCAACCCGGCATACACGGCGTACGCGGCCTCCGCCCCCTACACTCCCGAGGGCGTCTGCGGGGCGGGGTTCGCCCGGGTGAAGGACGGCTCCCGTCCCCTCAAGTCCGGACGTGACACCTTCGGCTACGTCTACCTCATGTACAACCGCAGGACCGGTTACAACTGCGTGGTCAGCATCAAGACCGCCTTCTACCGGACCGCCACCTACACCACCGCCACCCTGACGGTGAAGGGCAGCAAGCCGAAGACCGACGCGGGCAAGTTCAAGTACTACGCCGGGCCGGTCAAGGTGAAGGCGCGCGGCAAGTGCGTCTCGTACTGGGGCAGCACCCGAGACACCCGGCTGGACTTCGCCGAGGCGACCGGTGGCCGCAAGACCTTTGGCAACTGCGGGTAGCGAAGCCCCAAGCGGAGAGGCCACCCGGTCACTGAACCCGTCCGGCATTGAACCGCGCCGGGATTGCTGAGGTACTGAACCTGATCGAGGTTGGACGTAAGGTCATCGACCTGGCCCGCGATCTGGACATCAGCACGTAGACGATCTACATGTGGCGGCGACAGGATCGCATCGACCGCGGGCTGGATCCGGGGTTGACCAGCACGGAGAAGGCCGAGCTGCTAGCGGCCAAGCGCGGCTGTTGTCAGCAGCCGCGTTAGCAAGAGCGCTCCGTTGGAGCGGGGGTCGACCTCTCATACCGAGAAGCGGATATCGGATGAAGGCTCCGTTCACCCAGATCGGGCCTTGACCGCACCGTGATCCGGGGCGACAGGTGCTGCACCTGCTCTATCGAGTTCGCCAGTACCTGGACACCTAAGTTCTGCGTGCGAGAACAAGCCGGCAGCGCGGGCTGCCATCTTCGCGTCGGCCAAGGGCCGTCAAAGGGACTGTCGTCACGGTGAATCCGGCTGCTGTCAGGTCATTGCGGACCGCGTGCAGCGGGCAGGTGCCGTAGTACATGACGAAGGGGGGACGCCACACGGCATTGCGCACCTGCATGGCCAGGTCGAATCCGAGCAGCGCCCAGTACCAGCCCGACGTGATGGGGGGCGGCGCGACGATCGGGAAGGCGAAGAGCCCGTCAGGCCGTAACGCGCGGTACACCCCGGCGAACAGCGAGGGCCGTTCAGCGGGCAGGAAGTGTCCGAGCGCTCCGAAGCTGACCGCGAGGTCGAACGCCCCGGCGAAGGGCAGGGCTCGAACGTCGGCCTGTACCCACTCAGCGTCCGGGTGCGCCCGGTGCGCCTGGGCGAGCATGCCGGTGCTGAAGTCGACGCCCGTGATCCGTCCCTGGCACAGGGGGTTGAGGATCCGCATGCCCGCACCGGTGCCGCAACACACGTCCAGTCCCTTCCCGAACGGCCCGAGCGGACGCAGAGCGTCGGCGGTTGCGTCAAGAACGCTATCGGGGGTGCAAAAAGGCGTGTGTTCGAACTTCGGGGCGAGTAGGTCGTAGCCGCGCTCGACCGAGGACAGCGCCTGGACCACCAGTTCACGCAGCGACGGGCCTTGAGGCGAGAACACCAGCTAAGGGTACTTCCTCGGATGCCGGGCGGGCCGGCCGCGGGAAGTCCCGGCCGCGGTAGTTGCCGACCGGTAGCGGGTGATCGCCAAGGCGCCGGTGCGTACGGGCTGCTGGACACGCACTCCGCTCCACCTCCACCGACTGTTGTCACCTAGTTCGCCTCTCGGAGCACCGCGCCGCCATCCTTCCTCAGCCGGCCGCAGATGGACACCGACATGGCCCGTGGCAAGAAGGTTTCGCCGTGTCCTGCGCTCCGCGGTCGGCAACGCCGTACGGGAAGAGCTGATTTCCAAGAACGTCGCGGCGCTGACAACCCTGCCCAGTGCGAACAAGACCAAGAAGAAGCGTCAGCGCGCGGTGTAGGGCGTCGATGAGGCTCGGGCCTTCCTGGAACACTTGCGAGCGGTGGACGATCCTCTCTATGCCGCTTACGTGCTGATCCTCGTGCTCGGCCTGCGGCGGGGTGAGGTGCTCGGGCTGGTCTGGGACGGCGTCAACCTCAGCGAACAGCAGCTGTGGATCTCCCATCAGCTCAACCGGGTCGGTGACCGACTTCTCCACCGGGAGACGACTAAGACCGACGACTCCACGGCCTCACTCCCGCTGCCGGGCCTGTGCGTCACCGCGCTTAGGCATCGCCAGCGGACCCAGGAGGACGCACGCAAGACCGCCGGGGAGAAGTGGCGGGCTTCCAACCTCGTCTTCACCACACGGAACGGCACGCCGGTCGAGCCGCGTAACTTCAACCGGGCCTTTACGGCGCACTGCCGGAGAGCGGGTGTGCCCGTCATCCGCGTCCACGACACCCGACACACCTGCGCCTCGCTCCTGGCCGCGCTCGACGTTCACCCTCGCGTCTCCATGCGCATCCTGAGGCACTCGCAGATCTCAATGACCATGGACGTCTACACGCGGATTCCGACCCCGGAGACCCGCGCTGCCCTTGACTGGCTCAACCGGAGTCTCGATAACCCGAGCGAATCGTAAGCTCATCACCTTTTCCGATAAGGCCCTTTGGCATCAACCCAAAGGGCCTTATGTACGCATGCAAGCCGGGAGATTGAGTCCGTTCCGCCCGCAGCCCACGGAATCACCCTCACGTAGGGCGTCGCGTACACAATTCGAATCTAAAATGACACGGCCGCGATTCCGGACGACGACAGGATCCGACTTCACAGCGCGCCCGCGGCGCCCCATTGACCGTTCTCCCCGAACGCTGGCACGAGGTTGTCCAGGCGCATCCAATGATGAACGCATGTCGCTGATCGAATCCGTAGTATGGGACCGCCTTTGTTGAGAGTTCGCTTGTTTAAGCCGTCCCCCGGAGGCCCCAATGACCCACCAACCTGTCATACCTGTACCCGAGGCTGCCCCCACCCGGCCTCGTCCGCGTGCGCGCTCCGTGAGCGTCGTGCTCGCCATGCTGGCCGCCGTGGTCGCCGGCATCGGGCTGGTCGCCGGCACTGCCGGTGCGGCGACCATCCAGTCCGCAGTTCCCGCAGCGGCCACCCCCACGCCGAGCAGCACTGCGGGCGTCCTGCCGACCCCGAGCACGACGCCGACCATCTGCCCCACGTCGCCGACGGCGCTCATTCCATGGGGGACGGCGAGCCCAGCCGTGGCCAATGGCGACACCGTGCCGCCCACGCCGCACGGCGGGCCGGTCTTCACCGAGTGCGGACCGACCGTCGTGGTCAGCTGGGCGCCCGCCACCGACAACGTCGGCGTGGTCGGCTACTACATCCTGCGCAACATCAACCAGTCCGAACAGTTCTACCGCTACTTCGTGACGGGCACCTCGTTCGCAGTCAGCACGTTAAGGGGCACGAGGTCTACACGGTCACGGCCGTGGACGCTGCCGGCAACGCCTCCGGACTTGGCCAAGCCACCACGGGATGCTGGTCGGCGTCCTGCCTGCCGCCGTCGCCGTCGCCGTCGCCGTCGCCGTCTGGTGGGTACCCGTACGGCTACCCCGGCAACCAGATGTTGACGGTCAACGGGTCAACCGCCACCGTGAGTTGGGCCGCGGCCGGCAGCGTGCCTGTCGTGAGCTACCTGGTCGGCCACCAGTGGTACGAGGTCGGCGGTACGGTCCACGCCGAGTTCGTCACCGTTCCGGGCACCACGACCAGCCAGACCCTCAGCATCGCCGCCCCCGGCCTCCACACTTTCTGGGTCAGCGCCCTGGACGCGGCGGGCAACATCTCGCCGGCGCCCAACACTCTCGACTACGGTGTCCCCGTGCCGAGCCCGACCGTGCTCCCACCCACCAGCTGCACGGTCACCTACACCATTAACAGCCAATGGCCCGGCGGATTCCACACCGACGTGAAGATCCTCAACACCGGCAAGACCACCGTCCGCGGCTGGCGGCTCACCTTCACCTTCGCCAACGGCCAGACGATCTCCCAGATCTGGAACGCCGTCCAAGTATCCAACGGCGTGTCCCCCACGGTCGCCCACGCCGACTGGAATCCGGACATCGCGGGCGGGGCCACCGTCTCCTTCGGATTCATCGGCACCTGGACCGGCACCAACTCGCGGCCCGTGGAGTACGCGCTCAACGGGTCGAAATGCTCAGCCGCCTGACCGGCGCAGCGGAGGCGCCGGCGCGCTGATCCGTCGGCTCGACGTCGTGGAAACGGATCGGCTCCGACCTGATTCTGTCGGGATCGATCTGACACACCCTGGGGTGCGATCCCGGCCGACCCGGCCTGGATCCCTGGCAGCCCTCACCGCAGTCGTCACAGACGCTAACCCGGTGGCCACGCCTCCGGCCGACCCCCGGCGGGCCGCCTCGATAACCAGCATGCACTGACCGTAACGGGAACAAGCCCCATCGTCAGAGGAAAGCCGTCGAAACGTCAGGGACCGTCTGCGGCACCGGACCAAGGAATGGCACGGTGTGCTGTCGGCCTGCGAGACTCTGTGGGAAGGCATCGGGAAAGATCAACCGGAGTCAACGGCTGACGGCCGGACATAGCCGGACACCGGCAACCGATCTGGAACACGAGAAAGCCCAGGTCATCGGCTGATGATCTGGGCTTTCGTACTGCGCGGCCGGGAGGACTCGAACCCCCAACCTTCTGATCCGTAGTCAGATGCTCTATCCATTGAGCTACGGCCGCCTGGCTGCCTGTTCACTTGCTGTGCTCGGCAACGCGTGTAACTCTACCAGACCCCTCACCCCTGCTTGCGCCAATAATCCGCCCTGCGCACGGTCAAGCCGACCCGTACGCGGGGACCGTTCGCGCACGGCAGGAGCCGGTCGGCGAACGGGTTGGCCGGAATCGGCCGCATGGCTACCTTGGCGCGCCGCCGATGCGCACACTGGTCCTCGGGGGACCCTTGCCACGCCATCACTCTGTGTGACGGATATGGCTTCGTGGCGACAGGAGAGGCGTACCCGGGGTATAGGAGCAGGGCACGCAGGCGGACACCGGGCCGCCCCGCGGGAGGGAACGTGAACGAGCCACCAGGCCCGCCCGGCAGGCGGTACCGCCTTCGCGGGCTCGTCGCGGCCGTGGTCGCGGGTCTGGTCTTCTGGGCGCTGGTCATCTGGCTGGTCGTGGCCTTGTTCCGGTGAGAGCCGTCCCTGCGGAAGCCGGATCGCTCAGAGGGATCGGGGACGTGCCGGCCAGGAGACCCGCCCCGGCCGGCACCGGCCCTCACCCGCCACTCTGGATGCTCTCCATGAGGTCGAGGTGCTCCTGCACCACCGGCTTGGTGTCCCGGGCGAGCTGCCGCACCTTCTCGGAGGAACCGGTCGACGCCTCCTTGTCCAGCGCCACCAGGGTCATACGGTGATCCTCGACCTGCGCCGGGACCCAGGCCCGGTCGAACGCGGCGCCGCTCTTGGCGGCGAACTTCCGCAGTTCGGCCTGCTGCTTCTCCGTCGGCTCGCCCGGCAGGTCCACCCCGTACTCCGCGGCGACCTTCGTGACCTGCTCGTCGAGGGCGGTGTGGTCCTTGACCAACCGGCTTCCGGCGTCCTTGACGGCCTGGCTTCCGGCCTGCTTCTCGGCAGTGTGGCCGCCCTCGATCTCCGTGAGGTTGTCCTGATGCGCGCTGACCAGGAACGCCTTGTCCTGGTCGCTGGCATCCGGCGGTGCGGCGGTGACCCCTGACAGCGGCGCGATCACGGTCGCGACCGTGACGATGAGCGATCTCAGCATCGGATCCCCCGATCCTCGCCCGACGGCGAGCAGCGGCTGATCGGTACTCGACCATCCGGGCATACTCGTTGTCAGGTGTCATACCCATCCGCCCGTTCGCGGGGAACCGAGCGTGTACGGCGGCGCGGCCGGGAGTTCACCATACCTTTGGCGATCTTTACCTTGGTTCGGCCCGAATTCGGGGTGATGCTGGCGATTGTCCATCCCCTCGCCTCTGGAGGTCTCGTGCGGACTCCGCGACGCTTCCGGTCGTCCTGGCCGGCCCGGTTCATCGCCCTGATCGCCACCGTCGTGTCCCTGACCACGGTGACCGGCACCGTTCCCGCCGACGCGGCGGTCTACGGTTCCTGCACCATCTCGCGCTGCGCCGACGCGCGCTCGGCCAACGCGATCTGGGCCGGGAAGGGATACCCGACCAGCGCCGGCTGGTACTCCTGGCCGGACGGCAGGTACAACTACACCGGCGGCCGTTTCTACAACAGAGAGGGCCAGCTGCCGAGCGGCGCCACCTACTACGAGTACGACGTGTACTCCCGGGCCCGCGGCGCCGCGCGGGACGCCTACCGGATCGTCGTCAACCGGAGCACCGGCGTGACCTGGTTCTCGCCGAACCACTACACCGACTTCTACCGGCTCTAGGGATCCTTCATGACCTCCGCCCCGCGTCCGCTGCCCGAATGGCTCACGATCACCACCGGCCGGGCCCCGGCGGTCGTCGACGGGCGGGCCTGCCGTACCCGTGCCGCCTTCTTCGCGGAGGTGGCACGGGTGCTGCGCCTCCCCGGCTACTTCGGCCACAACTGGGACGCGCTGACCGACTCGCTGCGCGACATCGGGAACGTCCACCTGGTCGTCGAGCACGCCGGGGACCTGCTCGCCGCCGAACCCGCCGAGCAGTTCGCCACCCTGCTGGCCGTACTGGCCGGGGCGGCGGAGGACGGGCTGACCCTGACGCTGTGCACCGACTCCGCCCACGAGGCGCCACTCCGCCGGCGTACGGCCGAGGGCCTCGCCTGACCCTTCCGCGGCCCGCACCGGGCTGCCCGCTGCGAGAATCGGCGAATGCTCCTGGAAACGCCACGACTGTTCCTGCGTCGGTTCCGGCCGGAGGACGCGCCGGCGTTCGCCGCCTACCGCTCCGACCCGGTGGTCGCGCGTTACCAGAGCTGGACGCCCCCGTTCCGGTGGAGTCGGCCGTCTCGCTCGTCACCGTGTTCTCCTCGCGGGACCCGGAGGAGCCCGGGTGGTTCCAGTACGCCGTGGAGCTTCGGGCCGAGGAGTGCCTGATCGGCGACGTGGGGGTGAACTTGCACGAGAACCGGATGCAGGCGGAGCTGGGCTTCACTCTCGCCGCCCGATGGCAGGGCCGGGGGTACGCCACCGAGGCGGTGCGGGCCGTACTGCGCGACCTGTTCGAGCGGCGCGGCCTGCGGCGCGTCTCCGCCGAGTGCGACGCCCGCAACACGAGCTCGGCACGGCTCCTGGAGCGAGTGGGCTTCCGGCGGGAGGGGTTGCGCCTCCAGCACACCTGGTTCAAGGGCGAATGGACCGATGATCTCCTCTACGGTCTGCTCGCCGACGACTGGAAGAACCGCGCGTGACTCATGCCTCCTCGGGGTCGCGTCCGAGCACCGACCGTCCGCCGTCGACGGGAAGGATCGCGCCGTTGACGAAGCTCGCGTCGGCGGAGAGCAGGTAGGCGACGGCGGCGGCCACCTCCTCCGGACGGCCCACCCTGCCGAGCGGGTGCAGCAGGCCCATCTCGTTCTCGATCCGCGTGGCCGCCACGGGCTCCTGGCGGCGGAGGAACGCCTCGTACCGTTCGGTGTTGATCGAGCCGAGGGCGACGGCGTTGACCCGGATGCCCCGCGGGCCGTAGTCGACGGCGAGCGCCCGGGTGAGCCCCTCGGTCGCGGCCTTCGCCGTCGCGTACGTCAGGGAGCCGCGCACCGGCCGCTGCGCCTGGTGGGACGAGACGTTGACGATCGCCCCGGCCGTACCGGCGTCGAGGAAGCGGCGGATCGCCGTCACGCAGCCGGCGACCACGGGGTCGAAGTTGGCCCCGATGAGAGCCAGGAGCTCACTCGCCGACGGGGAGTCGAGCGATGCGGCGCGGAAGACGGCGGCGTTGTTGACCCATCCGGCGAGCGGGCCCGCCGCCTGCGCCAGGTCGGCGGCCCGTTCCGTGACGGTCTCGTCGGCGGCGTCGCCTGCCACCGCGATCAGCCGGGGACCCGCGGGGTGAGTACGGATCCACTCGAGCGCCGCCGGGTCGAGTTCGATCACGGCGACAGCGTTCGCGTCGCCCAGGAGTCGCTCGACGATCGCCCGGCCGATGCCCCGCCCACCCCCGGTGACAACGTACGAAGAGCCCACAACGCCCCCTCCATCGAAGTCACCCCGGGCGGAGGTGTGTACCTGTGATCAATCGACCATGGCACATGAAGAACGTCGCGCACTACCAGCGCCTGCTTGATGTCGCCCAGTTCCTTGAGGTCGGGTTGTCTTGGACACGTTCAGCCGCTCGTCGAGCCGATCGGCATCGACGACGTAGCCGCGTCAGAAGCGCCGCTCCAGCTCCTCCTCACCTGTGGCCGAATCGCTAGACCGCGTAGATGGGGGCAAGATCGACGAATATGCGGTAGTCCGAGATCAGGCCGTCGTCGCGGGTGCGCCAGATCGATACGGCTACGGCGCTCGCGTCCTTGCCGTCGAGCCTCTGGTAGGTCACCTCGGTCTCGGCGATGATGTCGGCGTCCACCTGCCAGGTACGGACGACCCGGTGCCGCAGGCCGCCGATGGTGGAGTAGAACTCCCGGATGCCCGCGACGATGGCCTCACGCCCCACCAGCGGCTCGGCGTTGCCGAACACCAGCGTGGCGTCCTCGGCCAGCAGCCGCCCGAACTCGTCGGGATCGAACGAATCTACTGATCGGAAAACGCGTAGCACCGCATCGCCGGACATGCCGGTCCCTTCTCACGCAGACGGGATCACTGATGCGGACGATACGGGGCGAAGGATGGCGTACAACTAGCGCAAGGGTGTGGATCTTGTTGCCGCGCCCCGGATCGGAGATCTGTCTCAGGTCACCAGACCGCAGCGGTGGGCAACTACAACTCGAGCGGGTCGTGACCTGCGTGGATGCGCACGCCCCGCCTCTCCGGTACGGCACCTCCCGGAGCCGGAGGCGTTGAGCTACCTGGGCCCGGTGAAACTGTCAGGGCCACCGCGTAGCCTCGCATCGAGGTTCGGCGCCGACAGCCGTAGGAGAGGCCATGGACAGCAAGGTCGTCTTCGAGGGCGTGGCGCCTGTGATCCCCGTCCGCAATCTGGCCGCCGCGCTTGAGCGTTACCGTCACCTGGGGTTTGCGGCGCGGCGGTCCGATGAGGACCCTGGATATGGGTTCGTCGCTCGGGGGCCGGTGTCGCTCCATCTCACCGAGTGGAACGAGCACGACCCTGCGCGCACTGCTGCGGCCGTGTACATCTATGTTTCAGACGCCGATGCCCTTCACGCCGAATGGGTCGCAGCGAACGTCACTGGCCGCCTCGGCGAGCCTCACGACACTCCATACGGACTTCGGGAGTTCGGCTATGTCGACCCTGACGGAACACTGCATCGCGTCGGCTCGCCCATGCCGTGATCTGATCATGTAATCGGCTCTCCCAGTTCGCCCGGACGGCCACCCCAACGGTGCTGCGTACACGAACGCGCCGGCGACTCACGACTACATCGCCAGTCCCCAGGTGAAGGATCGTCAGCGAGCGCATGGGGCTGCGAGGACCGAGGACAACTACAACCAGAGGCCCTGTGGAGATCAAAAAGCCCCTCTCGTCGGTGAGAACGAGAGGGGCTCTGAACTGCGGAGGCTCGGGGATTTGAACCCCGGATGGGCTTAAGACCCAAACCGCATTAGCAGTGCGGCGCCATAGACCTGACTAGGCGAAGCCTCCTGGGAGCGCTGCTCAGCACAGCGTACCGGCGATCGCGCAACGCGGCAAAGCGGATTGCCGGGTGGGGCGTGGCACCGTCTCGACCACCCGCGTCGCGGCACCGGAGCGGGCCCGCTCCGGGCGGGCTTCGGCGGGGCCGGAGGTAGCCGCGCGGGTCGGCGAGCGGGCCACAGACTCGCGCCGGAGCGTACGGCAGGATGTCCTCGGCCGCCGGGTGAGCTGGCGTTATACAAGAGCACAGCCGCCGTCCACAGGCTGTGGATGACGGCTGTGCACAAGGTGTGGATTTCCGCCGGTGCAGTCCACGGGCTCAGGCCTGACGGACGGCCTCGCCCTCGATCTCGATCTTGACCTTCTTGCCGACGAGGACACCGCCGGCCTCCAGCGCCTGGTTCCAGGTCAGGCCGAAGTCCTCGCGGTCGATCTCGGTCTCGGCGGAGTAACCGAAGATCTCCTGGCCCCACGGGTTGTTGGCCGCGCCGTTGAACTCGACCTTGAGCTCGACCTCCTTGGTGACGTCACGCACCGTCAGGTCGCCGACGAGCGTGAACTCGTTGCCGGACAGGTCGGTCACGCGCTTGCTGCGGAAGGTGATCTCGGGGAACTTGTCGGCGCCCAGGAAGTCGTCGCTCCGCAGGTGGCCGTCACGGTCGGCCGCGCCGGTCTCGATCGTGCCGGTCTTGATGACGACGTCGACGGAGGACTCAAGCGGGTTCTCGGCGATGGCGATCTTGCCCTCGAAGTCGGCGAAGTGCCCGCGGACCTTGCTGACCATCATGTGCTTGACGACGAAACCGACGCGCGTGTGCGCCTTGTCGAGCGCGAACTCGCCGGCCGTCGGGACCTTCAGGCCCTCCCACTCACGGATGCTCATGGCTACTCCCCAGATCGTTGCGGTGCGGATGTCTCACTGAGCAAATTTCTACCCGAGGATATTCCTCGCGTCAACTATTCTGACGTAGACTTGGACCATGGATCCATTCGACGACCCGCGGCTCACGGCGATGGGCCTGTTCGCGGAGGTCTTCGCCGGGCTGGCCGCCAAGACCACCCCCACCCTGGTCACCGCCGGGTTGTCCGAGGTCGACTTCGAGACTCTGATCCGGCTGGCCCGCTCGCCCGAGCGGCGGCTGCGGATGAGCGACCTCGCGGCCCAGACCTCGCTGTCCACCAGCGGGATCACCCGTGTCGTCGACCGCCTGGAGCGCGAGGGACTCGTCGAGAGGCACGCGTGCGCGAGTGACCGCCGCGCGTCGTACGCGGTGCTGAGCGAGGCGGGGGCGGAGCGGTTGCGCACGGTGCTCCCCGAGCACATCAAGGACATCGAGACCTGGTTCACCGGTCTGCTGACCGGCGAGCGGCTCGCCGAGTTCCTGGAGACCCTGCGGGTGATCCGCGACGTCGTACGGCCCTGCGCGACCGCGGGAGCGGACGGAGCCGGCAGGCCGTCGCGGACGAGGACGGGCTGAGCCGCACAGGATCGTGATTCGAGGGAACTGACCGGACGGACTGGCGCATACGATCGTTTTCTGGTGGACTCCGTAATCCAGGAAACGGCTCCACGAAGCCGACGTGTCCCCCGTACCCAAGCCAATGGAGCACTCGTGCGTTTCCCCTCACACGCACTCGCCGTCCTCGCCACCGCGGTCCTCGCGGTTCCTGTGGCCGCGTCCACCAGCGCCTTCGCCGCGGCCGCGAGCCCGAGCCCGAGCCCGAGCCCCAGTCCGAGCGCCAGTCCGAGCCCGACGCCGACCCCGTCCCAGACTCCGGCCGCGACCCCCAGCCCGAGCGCGAGCGCGACGCCGAGCCCCAGCGCCACCCCGAGCACGACCGCGAAGGCCACGAAGACCCCCCGGCCGAAGACCGTGCCCAAGGACGCCGTCGAGGTGACGGTGAAGAAGATCGTGGACGGTGACGCCCTGGACGTGGTGACCGCCAGCGGCCGGACCGTACGGATCGGTCTCCTGGAGGCGGACGCGCCCGAGAAGGGCGACTGCTGGTACGAAGGCGCGGTCGCGCGGCTCAAGGCGCTGCTTCCCGTCGGCAAGCCGGCCTACGTGCGGGCCTCCGAGCAGGTGACCGAGAACGACCGCGTCCTCGTCTACACGTGGTCGCCCAAGGGCCTGTACGTCAACGGCGACATGGTCAGGAGCGGGTTCGCCCAGGCCGTGCCCTACCTGCCCGACCACAGCTACACCGACTGGCAGTTCGCCGAGCAGATGCGCGCGCAGGCCGATGGCCGGGGCATGTGGTCGGGTCCCTGCTGGGCGGCCGACACCTACGACAAGCGCGGTTCGATCCAGGTTCCGCCCGGATCGTCCGGAGACCTCGCGGTGGAGCCCGCCGACGGCGCCTCTCCCGCGCCCGGCGCGTCCGCGAGCCCCGACCCCGACGGGCTGACCGGCGGCACGACCACTCCCACACCCACCCCGACGCCCACTGCGACGCCGACGCCGACCCCCACTCCGACCGCGACGGGTGACGACGACGGCTCGACGGATCCCCGCTTCGGCACCTGCGAGGAGGCCAACAGGGCCGGCTACGGGCCGTACGTCCGGGGCATCGACGTCGAGTACGACTGGTACGTCGACAGTGACAGCGACGGCGTGGTCTGCGAGACCTGAGAAGCGCGGGACCTGAGAAGCGCGGCAGGTGAGGCGCGCGGCGGTCAGTTCACCCGTTCCCGGGGATCGGGGACGACCAGATCGCCGCGTAGCTTCGCCATGCCCCGCGAGACCGTGCTCTTGACCGTGCCCACGCTGATCCCCAGCGTCCTGGCGATCTCGGGCTCGGTCATGTCCTCGTAGTAGCGCAGCACGATCGCCGTACGCTGCCGGGTGGGGAGCCGGTCGAGCGCCTGCTCCAACTCCTCGTACCGGTGCCGCGCGTCCTGCTGCGCCGGTACGTCGGGAAGGGACTCCGAGGGGTACTCCTCCAGCCTGCGCCGCCGCCACCAGGAGATGTTGATGTTCACCATCGCGCGTCGCACGTAACCGTCGAGCGACGACCGGTCGCGGATGCGGTCCCAGGCGAGGTAGGTGCGGGTGAGGGCGGTCTGCAGCAGATCCTCGGCGTCGCTGGGGTTGCCGGTCAGCTGGTTGGCGACCCGGAGCAGCGCCGCCCCGCGGGACTGGACGTACGTGTGGAACTCCTCGTGGTTCACGCTCAGGATCACCAACCCGGCCAGAGAGGCATCTCGTGCCAGAATCGCAGCCACGCGATCGGATCCGACTGAGCCGGAATTCAGGTTTCGCCCCGGCCTGCGTAAACACCGGACAAGCCGGTAGCGGCGGGCCGGACGGGCCGTAATCCCACCCGGGCGGTGGTTTGCCCTCGGCGGGTGGCAACCCCTTGCACCGGGAGGAGGAATATTGATCCCGGACGCCACCATCGCCCGGAAAACGGCATCTCCATCCCGCCCCGGCATGTGAGGCTGGAGGACGTGGAAGGGTCATTACCGCACCGGGCCGGAGCGCGACGGCGCATGCTGGCCGCGGCGGCGCTCGGGCGCGATCCCGGGCCCGCGCCGCGGTCGCCGGAGGAGGAGGCGCCGTTCGACGTGGTCGACGGCGAGATGGTCGACGTCAGCCCGCATCTGATCATCGTGGAGGCCGACGACGGCCGCCAGCGGCGCCTGGTGATCGCGCCGTGGGCGACCGCCTGGCGCGGCGGCGCGGTCGCGCCCGCCGACCTGCCCATCGGGTCGCGGGTGGTCATCAGGGCGCTGCGGTCCGGCACGGTGGCCGAGCGCATCTGGGCCGACGTCACGCGGATCACCGGCGTCATCCGCGACGTCCGGGGAACCCGCGACCTCACCGTGGACCTCGACTGCGGTCCGCACCGCCGGGAACGCTCCATTGTGATCCCCTACCGCTCCTCGGGGCGGATCCGGGTGCGGCACCCGAAGCTGGAGCCGGGGTATCTGTTCGACGCCATCGGCCTGCTCGACCAGGGCACGTCACTGGCGCAGCTTCCCGCGACCTCGCAGCCGCCGTACCACGCCTCGGCGTCGCCCCCGGCTCCCCCGGCGTACGGAGGGGTCCAGGCGAGCGTCGCGGGCACGGCCGTGTGGGCGGACCTTCCGGAGGACGGCGCGGCCTATCCCGTGCTCGAATCCGAGGACACCGGCTGCGACGACGCGGGCGTCTCCTGCGCGGGCCTGCCGTACCTCGCGCTGGGCTCGCTGCTGCGCGTGCGGAACGTGTGCGACGGACGGGCGGACACGCTGCCGATCGTGGCGTGCGGGTGCCTCGCCGGGCGGTTCTGCGACCGCTGCCTGGAATGCGGCACCTCCCCGCGCGGGAGGCTCGTGGAACTGTCGGCGTCGTCCTACGTGGCGCTCGGGGGAGACTTGACCAAGGGCTGCTTCAACGCCCGCGTCGGATTGGGGTGACCGGTGCTTACGATCATCGCGACGGCCGCGTTGCCGGTCCTCGCCCTCACGCTGACGCTGGGCGGCGTCGCCAAGCTGGCCACGGCCGGCCGTGAGGCGTCGCCGGGCGCGCTGACCCGGCTGGGCCCGGTCGCGCTCGCGCCGGAGCGGTTCGCCAGGCCCGCGATGATCGCCTGCGCGCTGACCGAGTTCGCCCTGGCCGGCGGATCGCTGGTGCTGGACCACCCCGTCACACGCTGGTCGCCGGTGGTGTTTTTCGCGATCGCGACGTACGTCCTGTGGGACCTGCGCAGGCGACGGCCCGACGTCGGGTGCGGCTGTTTCGGTGAGGTCAGCGCGGCGCCGGTCGGGCTGCGGTCCATCGGACGGGCCGCCGCGCTGACGGCGATGGCGGTTCTCGTCGCGGCCGGGAACGTCCCGGGTCTGCCCGGAGTCATGGCCCGGCCCGTCCTGCCGCGGGGGACCGCGGCCTGGATCGCCGGCGGCCTCGTCCTGCTGCTGCTCGTCCTCTCGCCGGAGATCGACGAGGTCGCCGCCCGCGTACGGCACCGCGCGCCGTGCGAGCAGCGGGCGCTGCCTTCCGGACGGGCGCTGTCCCGCCTGCGCGGCAGTGCGGCGTGGCGGGCGCACGCGGGGTCGCTGGTGACCGGCGAGCCGTCCGACGTGTGGCGCGAGCTGTGCTGGCGCTTCTTCGTGTTTCCCGCCCAGGACGGCACCGAGGTGGTCTTCGCGGTGTACCTGAGCGGACGCCGTCCCGCCGTCCGCGTCGCCGTAGTCGGCGCGGACGGCCGCGTCGCGGCCGCCACCGGTGACCGTACGGACGCCTCTCTGCGGGAATCTACCCCTGTATCGGCCTGACGCTATACAGGCGTAGATTCCCGCATCGAGGACTTCACTTCAGCTCTCTACGGCTCTCTAGCTTCCCCTCTAGAAAGCCGTAGAGAGGTCGATGGGCGTGCCGCCTCAGACCGGCTGGGCACGCAGGAACCTCCCGAAATGGGGCACGGTGAACCCGATCACGCCGCGCTCGGCGCTGTAGATCAGGCCCTTCTTGATCAAGCTGTCGCGGGCCGGGGACAGGCTCGACGGCTTGCGGCCGAGCGCCTCGGCCACCTCGGCCGTCGGCACCGGGTCGTCGCCGAGCTGGGCCATCGCGTGCATGTAGTCGCGCTCCGCGGGGGTGGCCCGTTCGTACCGGCTGCCGAAGAAGCCCACGGCCAGCTCCTCCTCCGCCTCCGGCGCGGACACCTTGATGTCCTCCGCGGTGATGGGGCTGCGGGGCGCGAAGTCCCAGGCGACCTTCCCGTACGCCTGGACGAAGTAGGGGTAGCCGTCGGCCGCCTCGTACAGCGCGTCGAGCGCGTCGGGCGTGAACTCCACGTCCTCGCGGCCGGCCGGGACGATCAGCGCCAGGTCGGCGGCGTCGCGGTCGAGCCGGTCGATGCGGGCGTACCGGAACAGCCGCTCGGAGTAGCTCTTGCTCGCCGACAGCACGCTCGGCAGGTGCGGCAGGCCGGCGCCCACGACGATCAGCGGGCCACCGCTCTGCGACAGCTCGTGGCAGGCCGCGCAGAGAGCCGAGACGTCCGGCGCCTGCACGTCCTGCATCTCGTCGATGAACAGCGCGATGCCGACGCCGAGGTCGGTCGCCACGCCCGCCGCGTCGACGAACAGCTCGGTCAGGTCGATCTCCAGGTCACCGGAGTCGGCCCGGCCGCGGGCGGCGGGGACGTCGATGCCGGGCGACCAGTGGGAGGTGCCCTTGGCGGCGGCGGGATCGCGCATGGCGAACGCCTTGAGCACGCCGAGGAACTCCTCGATCCGCTCGGGGGCGCGGTGCCGGGGCGCGAGCTCCCTGATGGCCATGTGCATCGCGGCCGCCACCGGGCGCCGGATCGACTGGTCGGGCCTGGCCTCGATCTTCCCGGTGCCCCACAGCCGCTGCATGGCCATGGACTTGAAGGTGTTGAGCAGGACCGTCTTGCCCACGCCGCGCAGACCGGTGAGGACCATGCTCCGCTCCGGGCGGCCCCGGGCCACCCGCTCCAGCACGACCTCGAACTGCTGCAGCTCGCGATCGCGTCCGGCGAGCTCCGGGGGGCGCTGTCCGGCGCCGGGGGCGTAGGGGTTGCGCACGGGGTCCACGCTCTCGGACTTTATGACGGGATATAGCGGCCGTCGTAGATTTCCGTAGAAAGCGCTACGGCGTGTCGCCCGGCGCGGCCCGGGCACGCACCGCACGGCGGCGGGCGGAGCCTGGGCCGGCACGACCGGGACGACGACGGGCGGAGCCGGGGAGGGTACGCCGCGGTCGAACGCCGCCGGGCCGGCGAGGCCGGGGGCGGGAGTGGGAGCGGGGGCGGCGGACACCGTCGGCACAGCCATCGCACACTCCTCACCTGCCGGGACTCGACCGAACCCGTGTTCGATCCGGTGCCCATGACTGTAGCGCCTCATCGAACATGTGCGCGAGCGTTCGGTGAAAAAGCTCCGCCAAACGCCGTCGTTCGGCTCCGGTCAGGAGGGCCTTCAGTCCTCGAGGGCGGCGAGGTCCTCCGGCGTCAGGTGGATCCGTCCCGCCGCCATGTTCTCCTCCAGGTGATCGAGGACCCCCGTACCGGGGATCGCGAGCAGCGCGGGCGAGATCGCCAGCAGCCACGCGAGCGCGATCTGCGGGGCGGTCGCCCCGTGACGCTCCACGACCGCCGCCAGACGTGTCTGGTCGATGGGCCGCCACCCGCCGCCGAGCGGGAAGAAGGGCACGAAGGCGATGCCGTCCTTCTCGCACCGGGCCAGCAGCTCGGCGTCGCCCCGGTCCTGCACGTGGAAGCTGTTCTGCACGGCGGCCACCGGGGCGATGGACAGGGCCTCGTCGAGCTGGGCGGCGTCGACGTTGCTGACGCCGAGGTGCCGGATCAGCCCTTCCTCGCGGAGCTCGGCCAGGGCCGCGAACCGGTCGGAGACGGAGGCGCCGCCCGGGCCGCTCATGCCGCCGACCCGCAGGTACACGAGGTCGAGCCGCTCCACGCCCAGGGTGCGCAGGTTGTCCTCCACCAGCCCGCGCAGCTCGTCCGGGCCGGCCTCGCCGGTCGGCATTCCGGTCTCCCCGAGCAGGGGGCCGACCTTGGTCGCGATCACCAGGCCGTCCGCGTACGGCGCGAGCGCCTGGCGGATCAGGTCGTTGGCGGCCACGCCCCCTCGCCGGTAGAACCATGCCGTGTCGATGTGGTCCACGCCGAGCTCGACGGCGCGGCGAAGCACGGCGACGCCCGTCTCGGGGTCGCGCACGGCGCCGTCGAAGGTGCCGACCGGCAGCCGCATGGCCCCGAAGCCGAGCCGGTGAACGGGCAGGTCGCCGCCGAGGAGGAACTCGCCGCCGAGCGCGGCGTTCGTGTTGGTCGTCATGCCGTCAGCCTCGCGCGGCCGGGGGCGGCGGCCAACGTGGTGGCAGCAAGCTGCCAGCCTCCCGCCAGGTCATGGAGGGTCATAATGGGCGAATGACAGCCGAACAGGTCATCACCGTCCGTGGCGACGCGGAACTCGTGGCCCGGGCCGGTCATCTGTTCACCGGCGCCCGGCAGGAGTTCGTGTGCGCGGCCCGCGACCTCGCCACGTGGTCGCAGCCCGAGGCGCGAAACTCCATGATCGGGCGGATGCCCGCCCCCGGCAGCTCCGGCTTGGCCGCCAGGAAGCTCTACACCCCCGTCGCCCTCGCCGACGAGGCCTCCCGGACACACCTGCGCGAGGCCGTGGCCAGGGGCATCGAGGTGCGGATCAGCTCCACCCCGCTGCCGCACGAGACGATCGTCATCGACCGGCGCGTGATGATCCTCGCGGGACGGGACGGGCCCGGCCCCCGCGAGTTCACCGTCACCACCTCGCCCACCCTGGTGAGCGGCGTGTACGCCCTCTTCACGGCCGCCTGGGACGCGGCCACCGAGCTGACCGCCTACCTGCGCGGCGACGCGCCGCACCTCGACGAGGACAGCCGGGCCGTCCTGCGCGCGCTCGGCGCGGGTCACACCGACGAGACCGCGGCGCGGCACCTCGGCCTGTCGGTGCGTACGTACCGCAGGCGCGTCGCCGAGCTCATGGAGGCGCTGGACGCCGGTTCGCGCTTCCAGGCCGGGCTGCGCGCCGGCGAACTCGGGCTCACGGGATAGACGGACACCGGTCGGACACAGGTCGCCGGTTCAGCGGGGCAGGTGCGGGAGCACGAGGGCCGCGGCGGCAGCCAGGGCGACCAGCCCCAGGTAGGCGAGGACGAGCCGGGTGTCACGGAGATAGCACTTGCTCCTCGTCAGCCCCGCGCGGCGGGCCCGCCAGTATCCGGCGACGCCCAGGGCGGCGAAGGCGAGCACCGCCCACGCTCCGAACACCCAGGCGAGCAGCGCCACCGTGGCGTAGACGCACAGTTTCAGCGGATCGTACGGCTGCGCCTGACCGTCCGCCGGGGCCTGACCGTCCTCCGGGGCCTGGCCGGGCGTACGGCCCTGGGCGGCGAGGGCCTGCTCGTAGGCGACGCCGGTGGGGTGGTCGTCCGGCCGGTCACCCGCTCGCGGCCCGGTGCCGGGGTTCACGCGGGCTCCGCGACGCGGCGGCTCACGTGATCTCCACGAGCGGCAGCCGTACACCGGCGTCGGCGGAGGCGACGGCCGACAGGCGCTGACGCGCGAGCGCCGGCCAGGCCTGGACCGCGCAGAAGGGCGCGCACTGGTCCTGGTCGGAGCGGGTGCCGACGTGTACGCAGCACTGGGTCAGGCGCTCCTCCAGCATCGTGGACATGTCCATGAACGGCTTGACCGTGATCCGGACGACCCGTTCGCCGAGCAGCTTCCGCAGGCGCCGCTGCCGGCCGGGCAGCACCGACGACGCGAGCGTCAGCAGGGTCGTCAGCCCGAGATCGCAGTTCTCGCAGATGTCGCGCCAGACCTTCCCGATCTCGGGGTGGGACAGCGACGACTGCTCCGACAACAGGCCGAGCAGCGACTCCTGCACGGCCATGCGAAGCTGGCGGGGGATCTCCGAGTCGGCGATCCGGTTCGAGACCAGGCCGAGGTTCTCCTTGAGACGGTCGTGGCCGATCAGGGCCGTCAGGGAGCGCCACCGGTCGGCGTCGTCCCTGACCATGTAGCCCACCGAGCAGCAGTGGGGGTGCGAGCAGGGCAGTGCCGTGAGGTCCTGCCAGGTGACCAGGCCGTCCGTCTGGGGGCCGAGGCGCTTCAGCACGCCGGTGTGGGTGAGCCGGTCCATGGGGTCGATCACGCCGGACCGTCCCGAGCCGAACTGCGGCTGGATCGACACGCCGCCGACGTAGGGCGTGTCGAGGGCCAGGCGCACCACGTCGCCGATCTCGCCGTCGTTGACGCCGAGGGCGGCCGTCATCACCAGGGTCGTGAAGATCTCCCGCTCCGACAGCCGGCGCAGCGCCTCCGCCTTCTGCCGCCGTAGGTCGCCGCCCCGGTGGTGCCGGGACGCCTCGGCGGACAGGCCGTCGTACTGCAGGTAGACCTCGACGCGCTCGCGGTGCTCGGTGAGCAGGTCGAGCAGCGCGTCGTCCCTGGCCACCAGGAGGCCGTTCGTGTTGACGAGGATGCGGGTGACCGGCCGTGCCACCAGTCCGGCGAGCAACTCGGGCAGGTCGGGATGCAGCGTCGGCTCGCCGCCGCTGAGCATGAGCACGTCGAGCCGGCCGTTCTCCCGGGCCAGCCGCTGGTCGACGTTGGCGAGCACCTCCCGGACCGGTACGACTCCCCGCAGGTCGGGCGAGGACTCGGTGAAGCAGGTCGGGCAGCGCAGGTTGCACGCCTCCGCCACGTCCTCCAGCAGGATGCACGTGTGCTGCGTCTGCATCTCCGGCAGACCCCGCAGGTACGCCTCGGGGATCGGGTCGAAGTTGCCCGCGACGTCGGGCAGGTGGGCCTTGGTGGGAGCGGTCCACTCCTCCAGGTAGGCGAGGATCTCCGGGTCCTCGTCGTACAGGGTCCTGACCATGCCGTGGGCCCGGCAGCCGCGCTCCAGGTAGACGCGGCCGTCACGGGCGGCCAGCCAGCCGGACAGCCGCGGCACCTCCGCTAGCGGGCGGTCCGGCCGCTCCTCGTGGCAGCGGGGGCAGAACGCGTTGACGTAGCGGAGGATCCGGTCTCCCCGCAGCGGCATTCCCATGGTCACAGTCCGCCGTCCGTGTAGAGCGAGGTGTTGACGCCGGTGCAGAAACCGGCGGTGACGATCGTCACGAGCGCCCACCCGATCATCAGGCCGAGACCGAGCCCCCGCGACCACGGCTGCCGGTGGCGGATCAGCAGCGTCCCGCCGCCGAAGACGATCGCGGCCAGGATCACGGCCCCGCCCACGACCGCTATCTCCTTGTGATCGCCGAGGCCGTCGGCTGCCGCCAGGGTGGCGACGGCGAGGATCGCGTTGACGATCACCTCGAGCACGATCCCCGCGAACGTCAACGCGACGACCACGCCGGTGGTGTTCTCCTGCCGCGCCGGTGGTGGCGGCCACGCGTAGGGCGCCCCGCCGCCCGGACCGTACGGACCGCCGGGACCGGGTGCGCCACCGGGGCCGGGCGCGCCACCGGGGCCGTGCGGCCCGCCCGGGCCGGAACCGTACGGACCGCCGGGACCGGGCGGACCACCCGGCGCTTCGCCGGGGTACGGAGGCCGGCCCGGGGGTGGGGGCTGGCCGGGGGGCGGGGGCTGTTCCGGTGGCGGGGGCCGGTCGCCGGGCCGGAGGTCCTGGGGCTGCGGATCCTGGGGCTGCGGATCCTGGGGCTGGGGGTCCTGAGGCCGCTCGGGCGGCTCGGGGGGTGTGCTCATCTGTCCTCCTCGCCGGCGGGCGAAAGCCGTACGCCCGTCAATAACGGCCGCTCGCCCCGGCCGGGGAGCAGTCTGTCGTAGAACCCCTTGCGACAGCCATACGTGAGCCGGACGGCGAGGAGCGCCAGGCCCGGCATCAGGAACCACTGCGGGCGGGTCAGGTCGAGCCAGACCGTCTCGTTCGCCCGGGTGAACTCGACCAGGAAACGGAACACGGCGTAGGCACCCAGATAGAGGGTGAACAGCTCGCCCGGCCGGTCGACGCGGCCGCGCGCCCACAGCAGCGCGCCGAAGGCGGCGAGCTGGAAGACGACCTCGTAGAGGAAAGAGGGGTGCATGGCCTGCCCGGCCAGGCACCCAGGGCACTCGGGGACGGTCGCGGGCGCGTGGACGCCCCAGGGAAGAGTGGTGGGGCGGCCGGGGGCCTCGGTGAGGAAACAGCCGATGCGCCCGACGGCCATGCCGATCGCGACGGCGGGGGCGAACAGGTCACCGGTCCGCTCCCGGTAGCCGATCAGCCGTTTCGCCACCAGCACGCCGACATAGGCGCCGGTCAGCCCGCCGAGGATGCTCCGGGCGCCGAACATCCACGCCTCGACGAGCCCGGGGTTCAGCGCGGGGTCGAGGTGCTCGGCCCAGCCGGACAGCCGCATGCCCACCGCTCCGCCGACGAGCGCGCCGGTGACCGCCACCAGCGACTCCTCACGCAGCGCGCCCCTGCGGCGCGCCTCCAGGACGAAGACCACACTGGCGAGGACCACGCCGAGGCCCACGAAGAAAGCGTGGGCCGGCACGCTCACCCCGCCGAAGCGCAGTTCCTCCATCACGGACGCCACCCTAGCGGCGGCTTCCGACGTTTCCGATCCTCGATTTCCGGGCCGGCCGAGCCGGGTTCACCTGACCGGGCGGTTCCGGGCGACGGCCCGTACGGGGAGGTCGGCGCGGATCGGCCACGTGCATTCGAAGGATGGTTATCCACAGGTTGTGCACAACCGTCGGCGCACCTTGCGGCCGCGGGTACTCTGCGCCTATGGGCTTATTGAAGAACCGCAGGTCAGCGGTGATGATAGCGACGCTGGTGGGCGTGACCGGCTGTGGCGGCGGGGCAGGCCCCGAGGCCGGAGGCGCCGCCTCCGCACCCGCCCGGACGTCGGTGCCCGTCGCCGTCACGTCACCGGCGGCGTCCCTCTCCCCGGCAACCGCCACGCCCGCGCCCGCGACGCCCTCGGCGACGCCCGCCCCGTCCGCTCCGGAGGACGGCGGCACACCGAGCCCGAGCGGCCCGCCCGCCTTCTCCTCGAAGATCGATAAGGTGTCCCGGGACGAGTTGCGGCACTCCTGGCGCCCCGGCTGCCCGGTGGCGCCGAGCGGCCTACGGAAGATCACGATGACCTACTGGGGCTTCGACGACAAGGCGCACACCGGCACGCTGGTGGTGAACAGGTCGGTGGCCGAGGACGTCGCGTCGGTCTTCGGGAAGCTGTACGAGATGCGTTATCCCATCCGGCGGATGGAGCCCGTCGACGTCTACAAGGGCAGCGACTTCGACTCCATCGAGGTGGACAACACCTCGGCCTTCAACTGCCGCAACGCCACGGGATCGGGCAGCTGGTCCAACCACGCGTACGGGCTGGCGGTGGACCTCAATCCGCGCGAGAACCCGTACGTGGAGGCGGACGGGAGCAACGCGCACCGCAACGCGGACGCGTTCGTGGACAGACCGCTGAAGAAGCCCGGCGTCATCAACAGAGGCGACCGCGTGGTGCGCGCCTTCGCGAGCATCGGCTGGGGCTGGGGCGGCACCTGGTCGGGCGCCCGGGACTACCAGCACTTCTCGGTCAACGGGCGCTGACGGCATCGGCCGCGCAGACGGCACGGCCCGGAAACCTCGGGACGGGCACACGGAGAGGACCGCGCGGGAGGCGGGTCGGATCGGTGGGGCGAGGGATGGAGGACAACGCCCGCTTCTCCGGCCGCAGAAGCGGGCGTCTCTCCAGATATGACATCTCCTGATTCTCCGGATAAAGGGGAATCACGAGTGAGGGCTCACACGCTAACGGGCTACGGACTCCGGCTTGGGAAGGATCGCTTACCAGTTAATAACGATCGGCCTACGACGCCGTCACGCTGTGGCGATCACGCGCGCCCGACCGGTCAACTGCTTGTTCTCAACGGCGAGACAGGAGAGACATGTCCGCTTGGCAGCAATCTGCTCCATTGCCCCCTCTATGGCCCCCCGACCGGTTCGAAGTCCGTTCTGTCCGGCCCGCTCCCGGTGGCCGCGCGGCCGACCGCTACCACTTCCCGCGCAGGGCGCACGAGGCCGCCATCCGCCTTCGCGGTCTCCGCTTCGCGACGCAGATCCAGGTGATCCGCCTCGCCGACGGCGCGACCCTCTTCGACCTGTCCGCCGGGGTGGAGGTGCCCGTCGACCACTGGTGACGCCGGGAGCGGTGAGCCCGGCTCCGCACCGCATGACCGGGGCTTTCCCTGGCTGCGCCAAAATGGGGACATGGCGGCGATGGACGGCGACGGCTGGGCCCTGTGCTCGCTGGGACACCAGCACTGGGGACTGCACGGCGCCGCCGGTCTGCTCGCCGTCCACCACACGCTGGACGGCATGCCGTACGTGCTGCTGCAGAAGCGGGCCTGGTGGAGCCATCACGGCGGCACCTGGGGCCTGCCCGGCGGGGCCCGCGATAGCCACGAGGACGCTGTCACCGGCGCGCTGCGCGAGGCGCGGGAGGAGGCGGCGCTGAGCGCCGATCTCGTCCGGGTGCGCGGACTCTACGTCGACGACCACGGCGGCTGGTCGTTCCAGACCGTGATCGCGGAGGCGGACGGGCTGCTCGACGCCGCGCCCGCGAACGGCGAGAGCCTGGACATGCGGTGGGTGGCCGCGGACGAGGTCGCCGCCAAGCGGTTGCATCCGGGCTTCGCCGGCTCCTGGCCGCTGATCCGGGCCGCGCTGAGCCCGGTCGTGGTCGTCCTCGACGTGGCCAACATCATCGGGGCCCGGGCCGAGCACGGCTGGTGGAAGGACCGGGCGGGCGCCGCGAACCGCCTGCTCAACGAGCTGATCGCGCTGACGGCGCGGGGCGTGGGCGACATGCCGGAAGGCGTGCCGGCGCTGACGCGGTGGTTTCCCCGGATGCTCGCGGTGCTGGAGGGCGCCGCGGCCAGGGCCGCCGACCCCGGGCCGGTGAACGGGGACATGTCGGTCGTACTGGCCGGGGGCAGCGGGGACGACGCGATCGTGGAGACGGTGCGCGACGTGCGGCCATGGGAGACGGCGCTCGTCGTCACCGCCGACCGCGGGCTGCGCGAGCGGGTGACGGCCCTCGGCGCCCTCGTCACCGGACCACGCTGGCTGCTCGGCCAGCTCTGACATCACACAGCTCTGTCACCACGCGGCTCTGACACCAGACGGCTCTGTCACCGCACAACTCTGACCCACACCGCCGTACGCCGCGCGGGCCGGCACGGCCGTGAGCCCGGACCGCCTCGGCACCCGCCCGCACCGGCGGCGGACCGGCCTTCAGCCCTACATCGGACACACATGGACGAATCATCGTAAATCGCCCCATCTGGGCAGGATGAAGAGCGTGAATCTGTTCTTCCGCCGACTGGCCACCACCTGGGCGACGACCGCTCCGATTCTCGCCGTGATCGTGCTCGCCCTGGCATGGGGCCGGACGATCCCTCCCCTCATCGTCGCGATCGCGGCGATCTTCCTGGCGGCCGCGGTGCTCGCGGCCGTGCATCACGCGGAGGTCATCGCGCATCGGGTCGGAGAACCGTTCGGGTCGCTGGTCCTCGCGGTGGCGGTGACGGTGATCGAGGTGGCGCTGATCATCAGTCTCACCGTGTCCGGCGGCCCGGCCGCGTCGTCGCTCGCCCGCGACACGGTGTTCGCCGCCGTGATGATCACCTGCAACGGCATCGTCGGGCTGTCACTGCTGATGGCGGCGCTGCGGCGGCGGGTGGCGGTCTTCAACGCGGAGGGGACCGGCGGAGCCCTGGCCACCGTCGCCACGCTCGCGACGCTGAGCCTCGTGCTGCCCGCCTTCACCACGACCGTGCCGGGCCCCGCCTTCGCCCCGGCCCAGCTCGCGTTCGCCGCGGTCGCCTCGATCACGTTGTACGGCCTGTTCGTCCTCACCCAGACGATCAGGCACCGCGAATACTTCCTGCCCGTCGAGACCACCGGCGAGCGCGGCGGCAAGCAGGGGGGCAGCCACGGGGGCGAGGCGGAGCACGCGGATCTCTCCTCCAACCGCGCGGCCATGGTCAGCCTGGCGCTGCTGCTGGCGGCGCTCATCGCGGTGGTCGGGCTGGCGAAGATCGAGGCGCCCGCCATCGAGACGGTCGTGCGTACGGCCCGGCTTCCGCAGGCCGTCGTGGGCGTGGTGATCGCGCTGCTGGTGCTGCTCCCGGAGACCCTCGCCGCCGTACGCGCGGCGCGGCGGGCCCGGGTCCAGGTCAGCCTGAATCTGGCGTTCGGCTCGGCCATGGCGAGCATCGGCCTGACCATCCCGACGATCGCCGCGGCGTCGCTGTGGCTGGAGGGGCCCCTGCTGCTCGGTCTCGGCCCGACGCACATCGTGCTGCTCGGCCTCACGGTCGTCGTGGCCACGCTGACCGTGGTGCCCGGCCGGGCTACGTTGCTGCAGGCCGGAGTGCATCTCACGTTGTTCGCCGCGTTCCTGCTCCTGGCCGTCAGCCCGTGAGCGGGTCCGCGCCGGAAAAACCCGGTCCGGAAAAACCCGATGCGGAGCGGATCGGCGTGACCTTAGGGTGCCGGGCATGACCTGGCGACATTGACGCTCACCCGAACGGGCCCTCGCGGCCCGCCTGTACGCCTACGCGTTCTTCGAGGACTTCATCGTCCTCTATCCGGTGTACGCCCTGCTGTTCGCCGAGACCGGGCTGTCGCCCGCCCAGATCTCCTCGCTGTTCGTGATCTGGTCCGTCACCGGCTTCGTGCTGGAGATCCCGTCCGGAGTGTGGGCCGACCTCGTCTCGCGCCGGGCGCTGCTCACCGCCGCGCCCCTCCTCACGGGCGCGGGCTACGCCCTGTGGACGTTCGTCCCCTCCTACTGGTCGTTCGCGCTGGGCTTCGTGCTGTGGGGCGCCGGGAGCTCGCTGCGCTCGGGCACCCTCCAGGCCCTCGTGTACGAGGAACTCGGGCGGCACGGCGGGACGGACCGCTACCCGGTGCTCGTCGGCCGGTCGGCCGCGGTCGGCACGACGGCGATCACGGCGGCCACCGCGCTCGCGGCGCCGGTGCTCGCCGCGGGCGGCCTGCGCGCGGCGGGTCTGGCCAGTGTGCTCGTGACACTGCTCTGTGCCGTCGTGGCACTGACGTTCCCCGAGTCCCGCCGCCGCGACGAGAGCCCTCGTCCGGCGAACCCCGTGGCCGTCCTGCGGGAGGGCCTCGCCCAGGTGCGCGAAGGGCCGGCGATCCGCCGCGCGATCACGGTCCTGTCGGTGATGTCGGTCATCGGGGCGATGGAGGAGTACCTGCCCCTGCTCGCCCAGGCCACCGGGGTGTCCGCCGGGGCGGTGCCGCTGCTCGTGCTTCTGGTGAGCATCGGCGGCATGGCCGGCGGGTGGTTCGCCGGGCGCGGACAGGGTGCGCTCGCACCGGCCCTGGTGCTCGCCGCCGTCTGCCTGGCCGCCGGGGCGGCCGGGGCCGCGGCGCGCCACCCCGCGGCGGTCACGCTGGTGGCCGTCGCCTTCGGCCTGGTCCAGTGGGCCTCGGCGACGCTGGACGCGAGACTCCAGGACGAGATCTCGGACGGCGCCCGGGCCACCGTCACCTCGATGGCCGGAGTCGGCGTCGAGATCGTCTGCCTGACGGTCTACGGCGGTTACGCCGCCGGATCGATGTGGGCGGGCCCCGGGCCGCTCTTCGCCGTCGCGGCCGTGCCCTACCTCGTGATCGCCTTCGCCGTACGCCGTCCCGAGCGCAGGTGACGCCGCGCGCTCAGCCGTACGGCGGGCCGGCGCCCCGGCCGGGACCGGTCACCGGGCGGTGCGGGCGCAGGCCGGCCTGCCGTACGGGCAGGCGGTAGGTCTCGCCGCGCATGAGGTAGTGCACGAGGTGGGACAGCCCCGCCCGCCGGACGTACTGCTGGAAGTCCTTGAGGGGCGAGGCGAACGCCTCGTAGTCGTCGTAGTGCACGGGCAGGGCCGACTCCGGCTGCATCAGCCGCAGCCACTCCGCGCCCTGGAGGCCGTCCATCGTCACCGTGACGCCGAGGATCCGGGTGCCGCCGAGGTGCACGACGCCCACGTCGATGTCCGGGAAGCGGCGCGGTATCTCGGCCAGGCACGGGTCCATGATCGTGTCCCCGCTGATGTGCATGCGCATGTCCACCTCCCCGGCGTGGGCGAAGTCGAGCACGCTGCCCATGACCGGCGGCATCAGCCTGTCGACGGGACCCGGGGCGTGCCGGGCGGGTGTGGCGGTGACCGTCAGCGTGGCGTCGTGGCGGCGCACGAAGTGGTACTCCCAGGGGTCGAGGGCGATGGCCCGATGGAACCCCTGGCGCCTCAGCCGGTGCGCGGCGTGGCGGGTGGTGACGATAGGCAGGTCCTTGTCGAGGCCGTCGCGGGCGATGGCGTCCCAGTGGTCGCCGTGCATGTGTGACAGGACGACCAGGTCCACGGGTGGCAGTTGCGTGACCTGCATCGCGGGCTCGGTACGCCGGCGGCTGCGCAGGCCGTAGCCGAGACGGGCCCACTGTCCCCGGTGCAGGAAGTTCGGATCCGTCAGCAGGGTGAACCCATGTGATCGGATGATCATGGTGGCGTTACCCACGAAGAACACGGTCGCGTCCGCTGGATCGGGCATGGCGACTCCCCTCTCCCAGGACTTCAGGCTACGTAAACCACCACAAATCACCCGAAAGTGGGGGGTGCTTGACGGGCGCGCGGCGCGACGGCGCGGGCCAGGGCGACGGCCCCGCCAGGCCGGCCGCCGAGGGTTCACTCTCTTCGCGCTGCCGGCGACCCGCTGACACCGGTTTCAGCTTTCACCACATAACCGCCCATAACCCCTTTAAAGCCGACGGGTATGGCAAGTAACATTTCGCCGCAACGGGATCATCGGTGATCACGGACCGATGCTCCCGCGCCGCGGGTGGTCGGCAGGCTGCTCGTCAATCGCGGGAGGTCGGGTGTCCGCACTGCGGCGTGACTCGTGGGTGCCGGTCGCCCTCGCCTACGCCACCTTCGTCCTGGTCGGCCTGAGCGCGGGCGTCGGCGGGGTGCTGCTGCCCGCGCAGATCGACGACTACGGCCTCGACAAGGCCACCGTCGGCACCCAGTTCTTCACCTTCTCGGCCGGGTTCATGCTGGCGGGCTCGACCGCCGGCTGGCTGATCCACCGGTTCGGCGTGCGCACCTCGCTCGTCGTCGGCGGCGGCGTCTTCGCCCTGGCCGGCCTCTACACCGCCGTACGCCCGCCGTTCGCGGCCTTCGTGGCGGTCCAGATCCTGGCCGGGTACGGCACGGGCATCCTCGAATCGGTGCTCAACGCCTATCTCACCGAACGGCCCGGGGCGACGACGCTGCTCAACCGCCTGCACGCGTTCTTCGGCGTCGGCGCGCTGCTCGGGCCGCTGCTGGCCACCTGGATCCTGAGCTTCCTGCCGTGGACGGCCGTGTGGCTGGTCCTCGCCCTGGTGAGCCTGCCACTGCTGGCCGGGTTCTGGCTGACCCTGCCCGCCCGCGAGATCCCGCTGCCCGCCGCGGACGGGGAACCGGCGGAGCGTCCCGGCCTGCTGACCGCCGTCTCACGGCAGCCCGCCGTCCTGCTGGGCGCCGTGTTCCTGGCCGTGTACGTCGGCCTGGAGATCAGCGTGGGCAACTGGGGGTTCAGCTTCCTGGTGGAGGAGCACGGGCAGGGCGACCTGATCGCCGGATACACCGTCTCCGGCTACTGGCTCGGGCTCGCCCTCGGCCGCTTCCTCATCAGCCCGGCCGCCACCAGGCTCGGCATGACCGCGACCGGGATGACCTACGTGTGCCTGGCCGGCATCACCGTGAGCGCACTGCTGGCCTGGATCGCGCCGGGCGCCGCCGTGGCCAGCGTGAGCTTCGTGCTGCTCGGCTTCTGGCTCGGGCCCGTGTTCCCCACGACGATGGCCGTGGCGCCCCGGCTCACCGTGCCCCGGCTGGTGCCCACGGCGATCGGGCTGCTGAACGGCGTGTCGGTGGTCGGCGGGGCCGTGTTCCCCTGGCTGGCCGGGGCGATCGCGCAGGGCGTCGGCGTGTGGACCCTGCCGCCCTTCGCCGTGGTCCTGGCCCTGGCGCTGCTCCTCGTCTGGTGGCTAGTGGCGGGCCGCATGACCCCGGCGCCCCGCCCGGCCGCCGATGAGGCGGTTCCCTCCCGCTCTGAGGATCAAGCCGAGATATAGGGTCGTCCAGGTGACGGTAAACGACACCACGGGGGATGTAATGGATTCGAGACTCACCCTGATGGCCGTGCACGCCCACCCCGACGACGAGGTGATGGGCACCGGCGGCGTCCTGGCGAAGTACACCCAGGAAGGCATCCGTACGGTCCTGGTGACCTGCACCAACGGGGAGCAGGGCGACGGCCCCGGCGGCGTGAAGCCGGGCGAGCCCGGGCACGACGACGCGGCGGTGGCCCAGCAGCGGCTGAGCGAACTGCGCGAGTCGGTCGCCCACCTCGGCATCGACCATCTCGAACTGCTCGGCTACCGCGACTCCGGCATGGTCGGATGGGAGGGCAACAGGCACGCCGACGCGTTCGCCAACGTCCCGGTCGAGACGGCCGCCGCCCGGCTCGCCGCGCTCATGGAGCGCTACCGGCCCCAGGTGATCGTCACCTACGACGAGAACGGCAACTACGGGCACCCCGACCACATCCAGGCCCACCGCATCGCGGTCGCCGCGGCCGAGCTGACCGGCATCCCGGACAAGCTGTACTACATCGCCGTGCCGCGTGAGCGGATCCAGCGGATGTTCGAGTTCCTCCAGGAGAGCGGCATGGCCCCGGAGGACTTCGAGATCCCCGAGGACTTCGGCACCCCCGAGGAGCTGATCACCTCCGTCGTCGAGGTCTCGCCGTACGTGGAGCGCAAGATGAAGGCCCTGCGGGCCCACGCGAGCCAGGGCGAGAACATCCCCATGCTGCAGATGTCCCCCGAGGCCCAGCACCAGGCCTTCTCGCACGAGTTCTTCATCAGGAAGACGTCCCGGGTGGCCACCCCCGACCAGGAGGACGACCTCTTCGCCGGCCTCCGCTGACTTCGGCTGAGCGGGCGCGAGAACCCCATAACGTCCTTCGCCCGCTCATAGCACCGAATTTCTCTGACTCCTATGAAAGATCCGCGTCAAAGGTCATGATTCGAATGATCGCAACAAGCTGATCGACGACGCGAAACGTAGGAGGAAAAGTTGTCGGTGCCCCCCACCCCGGCATCTCCCGACGCACCTCTCTCCACTGAATCGCCCTTCCGTCCGTCCCGCCGGGCCGTCCTGGCCGGTGCGGGAGCCGCCCTCGCCGCCTCGCTGATCCCCGCCACAGCCACCCGCGCCCGAGCGGACGGGGCCCGGAACGGCGGCGGCACCTCCGTCGCCTCCGGCACCGACTTCGCCGTCGCCCCCTCACCCGACGGCCGCCTGCTCGCCATCGACATGCTCGGCGTCCTGTGGGTCTGCTCCGCCTCCGGCGGCACCGCCCGCCGGCTCACCAGCGACCTGTACGACATCGCCCAGCCCGACTGGTCTCCGGACGGATCCACAATCGTGTTCCAGTCGTACCGCGACGGTGTGTTCAACCTGTGGAAGATCCGGTCCGACGGATCCGCGATCACCCAGTTGACCACCGGCCCGTACGACCACCGCGAGCCCCGGTACAGCCCCGACGGACGCACCATCGCCTACTCCTCCGACGCCGGCGGCAGCTACGGGATCCACCTGCTCGACGTCGCCACCGGCGCCACCCGCGCGCTGGCGGACACGTCCGCCGAGGAGTACGAGCCGGTCTGGTCACCCGACGGGACCAAAGTCGCGTTCGTCGTCTCGGACACCAGGATCGACGTCGTCGACGTCGCCACCGGCGCCCGCAGCACTGCGGTCACCGTGCCCACCGGTCAGGTCGTCCACCAGCCGTCGTGGATGCCGAACGGCACCGACATCGCCTACCACCTCTTCAACGCCGGCGTGAACTCCCTGGCCAGCACCGCGGGCCCGCTCGTCACCGGCGAGGAGGTCTTCCCGTTCCGGGCGCGGTTCGCCGCGGACGGGCGCTACTTCTACACCTCCGGCGGCACCATCCGGACCCGCCGCCTGGGCTCCACGTCCGCCGGCACGGTGGGCTTCACCGCCGCGCTGACCGTGACCACCCCGAAGTACAAGAAGAACGTCCGCGTGTTCGACGCGCCCGGGTCGTTCCCGGTCGTCGGCATCGGCAGCCCGGCCGTGTCCCCGGACGGGTCCACCATCGCGTTCCGCGCCCTCAACGACATCTACACGATGCGGATCGGAGGCAGGCCGGTCCCGCTGTTCCGCGACCGGTGGTGGAAGGCCGACCCGGACTTCTCCCCGGACGGGCGGCGGCTGGCGTTCGTCACCGACCGCACCGGCACCCTCAACATCTGGGTCCGCGATCTGGCCGCCGGCACCGACCGGCAGCTGACCCACCTGACCGATTCCGCCGCCCTGTCGGTCCGGTGGTCACCCGACGGGAAGGAGATCGCCTACCTGGACCAGGACGGCGCGCTGTGGGTCCTGGACGTCGGCACCGGCGACATCCAGAAGGTCTTCGGCGCCACCTTCGAACCGGGCCGGCCGACCTGGTCGCCCGACGGGAAGACCATCGCCCTGGCCGCGGTCGTGCCGTACTCGCGACGGTACCGCGAAGGGCTGTCCAAGATCCTCCTCGTCGACCGGGCCACCGGCGCGGGCACGTACGTCGACCCCGCCCCGCACCGGTCGCTGCAGACCCGCGGCGACGACGGCCCCGTCTGGTCGCCGGACGGCACCATGCTCGCCTTCGCCATGGAATCGCTCTTATGGGTCATGCCGGTCGACAAGACCGGACGGCCCACCGGCCCCGCCCGCCAGGTCACCCAGGAGCTGTCCGACGCCCCGGCATGGGCCGGCGACTCCGCCTCCCTGCTCTACCTGAACGGCGGGCGGCTGAAGACCGTCCGCATCGACGGCAGGCCTGGACGATCCATTCCGGTACCGCTGACCTGGCGCAACGACCCCGGTCCCGCCGACCAGGTCGTCGTCCACGCCGGCCGCATGTGGGACGGCGTCTCCGCGGGCGTCGCCCGCGACGTCGACGTCATCATGCGCGGCCAGCGCATCGTCGCGGTCGAGCCGCACCGCGACGGACGGCCCGGCACGCTGATCGACGCGAGCGACAAGTTCGTCATGCCCGGCCTGATCGACATCCACCACCACCGCGAGATGCAGGGCTACGCCTACGGATCCCGCCAGGGGCCGCTGTGGCTCGCCCTCGGCATCACGACGACCCGCTCACCCGGCTCGCCCGCGTACCACATGGTCGAAGAACGCGAGTCGGTCCAGTCCGGCGCCCGGCTCGCACCGCGCTACCTGGCCACCGGGGAGGCCATCGACGGGCCGCGCATCTACTACAACTTCATGCGCCCGACGTTCTCCCACCAGCAACTGCGGCTGGAGCTCGAACGGGCCGCCAGCCTCGACTACGACCTCATGAAGGCGTACGTGCGGCTGCCGGTCGTGTGGCACAAGGAAATCATCGAATGGGCCCACCGCAAGGGCAAACCAGTCACGTCCCACTACCACTATCCGGCGATCGCGATGGGCGGCGACCAGACCGAGCACTACGGCGCCACCAACCGGTTCGGCTACTCGCGCACCGTCACCAACGTCGGCTCCGCCTACTCCGACGTCATCTCCATGTTCAACGCGTCCAAGATGGCCAGAACCCCGACCCTGTTCAACTGCAGCACCCTCTACAAGGAGGACACCTCGCTGGTCACCGACGAGCGGGTCCGCCGGCTCTACCCGAACTGGCGGATGGCGGCGCTCCAGGCGTCCGTCACGTCGGCGCAGACCACCGATCAGACGGTGCTCCGGGCGGCCCTGGCCAATCACGTCGCGCAGTTCGCCGCGATGATCCGCGGCGGCGGCGTCGTCACCGCCGGCACCGACTCACCGATCGATCACCTCGCGGTCAGCCTGCACATGAACCTGAGGGCCATGGTCAAGTACGGCCTGACGCCGCTGGAGACGCTGCGTACCGCGACCAGCACGTCCGGGACGTTCCTCGGCCAGCCGCTGGGCAGGATCGGCAGGGGCATGTACGCCGACCTGTCCGTCGTCGACGGCGATCCCCTGTCCCGCATCGAGGACGCCGCGAACGTCACCGCCGTCGTCGTCGGCGGGAGACACCACACGGTCGAGCAATTACTCGCCCCGTACCCGTCCTCGACGACGACCGACCAGGCCGCCGCACCCGCCGCCTCGGCGCCCCGGGGCAAGGTCAGGGCCCGCGTGCCCGCCCATCCGAGCACCGCGGCCTTCTGGTGGAACGACGCCGACGAGCTGGAGAAGGCCCGCACCTCCTGCGGCCACGACCACTAGACGTGACCGGCTGACCTCCCCACCGGCCGTGTGCGGCCGTACGTCCGCACACGGCCGGAACGATCGACGGCGTCCGGCCGGTGCGAGCCGCCGGCCGGACACCGCCTCGGCCTTTTCCGGGGTTCCTTTTCCTGTTACTGGGCCGGGTAGTCGGAGATGTACACCGGTGCGCCGACCTTGGTCGTGTCGGCCGCGTCGCCGACACCGTTGACGACGTGGTCGATCGTGCCCGCGCTGAGGTTGACCGTCATGATGTGGTGCAACCGCACGCCCGGGGTCCGGGGCGCCTCGAAGCCGTTCTCGGTGTGGATCGACGGGTTGTTCTGGTTGAAGACGTAGACACCGCCGCCGTACAGGCGATGCGTCCGCACCCGGTCGCCGACCTTGTAACCGGCGTAGCCCTCGACCTTGCCGTTCATCCAGTCGGCCTGGGTCGGCGGGTCGTACGGCAGCTCGTTCTGGTAGAGGATCGTCGTACCGTCGTCGCCGTTCCAGACCGTGTTGTAGCGCTGGAAGTGCTCGACGAACAGGCC
Source organism: Microbispora triticiradicis (assembly GCF_005864065.1). Classification (NCBI taxonomy): domain Bacteria; kingdom Bacillati; phylum Actinomycetota; class Actinomycetes; order Streptosporangiales; family Streptosporangiaceae; genus Microbispora; species Microbispora triticiradicis. Next base: position 573,705 of record NZ_VANP01000001.1, read on the forward strand.
GGTCGCCGTCACGTGGTCGCCGTTGACGACGGCGCCGTAACGGCCGATGTTGGTCTGCCAGCGCTGCGTGTCGGTGAAGCCCTCGACGCCGTGGTCGGCGCGCCACACCCACGTGTGGTCGATGAGCACGTCGTCGCTGTCGACCTGGAGCGCGACGTCCGTCTTGCCGACGTGCGGCCCGCCGACGCGGAAGTACACGTCGGACAGGGTCGTCGGGTCGTTCGCCGAGGTCCGGTGCCCGCCGTGCCCCCTGCCGACCCGCAGCAGGACCGGAGACCTCTCCGTTCCCGCGTCGATGGTCACGCCCGCGACGACGACGCCGGGGACGTCCGCGACGTCGATCGGGGTCGAGCCGTGGACGGCGGTGAGCGTGGCGTGCCCGAGGCCGAGGACCACCGTGCCGGGATGCTTGACCTCGATGCTCCGCGCGATGTCGTACACGCCCGGCGTGAGCAGCAGATGCCTGCCCCGGGCGAGCTGGCTGTTGATGGTCTGCACGGAGTCCGACGGCCTGGCGACGAAGAAGTCGCCGATCGGCAGCGTACGGCCCACGGTCAGGCCGTTCGCCCAGGAGACGCCTCGCGTGTTCTTCCGCGCGGCGGGCACCCGCACGTTGTACCTGCCCTGCGCGTCCACGAACAGGTACGGCTTCTCACGGCTGATCGGCGTCGTGTCGAGCGTCGTGTACGGCGGGTTGGGGAAACCGCTCTCGTCCGGCGCTCCGACGACCCCGGAGAAGACCTGGTTCCACACGCCGTTGGACCAGCCGGCGATCTCGGTGTTGCGGGTCAGCCACTGCTGCTGTGAGCCGTTCGTGACGGACGGCAGCTTGGAGTCGGCGATGAAACCGCCACTGGCGTACTGCGGGCCGGCGGTGCAGTAGTCCATCAGCGACAACGTGCCGCCGGTGACGTTGAGACGGCGCATCGAGACGGCCTGGGAGACGGCCCAGAAGTTCGCCCCCTTGCGGCAGTCGTCCTGCCCGGCTCCGTTGACGTTGATCGACAGGTTGGACAGCGTTCGCCAGAAGTTGACGAGCGCGAGGCAGTTGCCGGTGCCGTTGTTCTCCAGGCAGCGGTTGTAGACCTCGACCTTGCCGTTGATGACGACGTCCCCGGGAGAGGCGCCGAGGCCGGCGATCTCGGTGTAGTAACCGACCTTGATCTGGAGCGGATGCTCCGCCGTGCCGTACGTGCCGGGTCTGAAGAGATAGGCGTGCCGGGTGGTGCCCATCTCGTTGTCGACCTGGGCGGCGTTGGCCGCGTCGAGGGTCGCCTGGATGTCGGCGACCGGCATGCTCGGGTCGAAGACGGTGACGTTCGGGCCCAGGTTCGCGGCGCCCTGGTTGTGCGGGGCGGCACCCGGCTTGTACGGGGCGGCCACGGCGCCCGGGGACGCCGCGGACATCGCGGCGGCCGTCATCAGGAGGCCGGCGGCGAACACGAGGCCGACCCGGCGGCGGCCGGAAGGCTGGGGCGTCATGCGGGCCGCCCTTCCCGCTCCATGCCGAATGCGGAGGACGTGGGGATGGACGGCGGGTATGCGGGCGCCGCGTGCGGGGTCCCTCGACGGGCTCGGTGGCCCGTTCGCGTGCCGGGGTGGCTCACGATCGTCATCGACCTGCCTACTCAGGGGGTGGACGGCCCGACACCGCCGCCTCCCTACGGAGCCCGTGAGAGCGCTCTCTCGGGTGGGCGGGCTTGTATCAAGCCGCGAAAAATGTGTTGGGTCGTTTGTACCTCGCCAACCCCTCCCGGCGCTATGTCCACGGCCGCCCCTCTTGCCGGAGCGAGGCGCGCGGCCCGTTGCCGTCCCGGGCCGTCGCGCGCTCCCGGCGGCGGCGACGGCCCCGCGGCGTGAGGCGTCACAAGAGGTCGTGCAGCTCCCGCAACAGCTCAGCCGTTGTCCAAGGAGGCAGGGCCTGGGCGCACAGAGTCTCCATCACGCTTGTGTAGAGGTCGACGTCCTCGCGCTTGTCGATGTAGAGCGCGCTGTTGAGCTGTTCGAGGTAGACCAGATCGGGAAGGTCCGGCTCACCGAACCGCAGGATGGTGAACGAGTGACCGACCAGAGCATGGGCGTCGGCACCGTACGGAAGAACCTGGAGGGTCACGTTGGGGCGTTGCCCCATCTCCATGAGACGCCGCAACTGCCCCCGCATCGTCTCGCTTCCCACTGTGGGGCGGCGGAGAGCGCTCTCGTCGATCACCGTCCACACTCTCGGGCCTTCGGCCTCCGACAGAATCCGCTGACGCTCTCGCTGCAGGTCGACCCGGCGGTCGATCTCCAACGGAGGCGCGCCCGGATTGGCAAGCGTCAGGTACGCCTTGGCGTACTCCGCCGTCTGCAGGAGAGGGGGGACGGCGTGCTCCTCGTAGCCCCGGATCACCGAGGCTCCCTCTTCCAGCCCCAGATAGGCGTTGAGCCAATGCGGCAGGACGTCGCTGTACTTGTGCCACCAGCCCGGGTTGTTGGCCTGCTTCACCAGGTCGAGGAGTGCCGCGCGCTCCTCGGCGTCCGTCACGCCGTAGAACGTCAGGAGATCGGCGACGTCCCGCTCCTTGAAGGGGCTCCGGCCGAGCTCCAGACGGCTGATCTTGGACTCGCTGCCTCGGATGAGATGTCCCGCCGCGGCGCGGGAGATGCCTCTCGCCTCACGCAGCCGACGTAGCTGGGCGCCCAGTGTGATGCGCAGGACAGTCGGTCCGCTTCCCGAATGACCGCGATCCCCGTCGGCCGGCCATCCGCTTCCTGCGAGTACCGCCGCCATCAACTCTCTCCCGCGCAGATGACCTGACCTGGGAAACCATGCCTCTATGAGGGTCCGCGCACGTCAAACCGTCCCGGGCTCGACAGTACGCCATCGAATTGTCCGGCGCCCATGGTAACCGAGTCTGCCGCGCCAACCGTCGTGCACGTGCATATAGCCGCTCATAAGCAGGTGCAAACCACTGACGGGCCTGACAGCGCCCCTCGGCCGAGCGCGGCGCCAGGAGAAGCACAAGGTGAAAGGAAGGGTGAGGCCGAGCGGATCGACGAACGGCCTGTCCGTGTTCGGCACAGAGGACAGAGGGACGCATGACCCGACCGCGAGGCATCCGCCCTCGCCCCACATGCTGTTCCTCGCTCATCCGTTATGAGCTGGGAATTCGCCTGAAGACGGAACTCTGCCCAAGGTCGATCAGGCTCAGGGCGGCAATCCGGAAAGCTCTCCGGTCTGATAGAGAAGGTCATGCACGTGCATGTGGGCGGTCATACTCACGTGCAGATGGCGCTTGCACGGAGGTGATCGCTGGTGGAGGATAAGCGCCATCGAGCGTGGCATCGTGTCGAAGCCATGCAAAAACGAACGGCCCCCCGTGGTCAGACAGAGGGCCGTTCCCGATCAGTCCCCGCGCTTCCACCGCACGAAAGGACATGAACGATGATGAAGATACCCCCTGTGGCTCGCGCTCGGCGCGCCCCGGTGTGCGTCCCACCGGCCATATCGCTGAAAACACGGGCCGGGATCTCGACCGGGATCTCGGCCAGGGTCTCGGGCGCGGCCTCGTGAGTCCCCGGCACAGGACACCGCCGGGAACGACGGACCATCCCGGTGGAAGGACCGATGAGGCCATGGGCCAACGGAGATGCCGGGTGATGCGCAGGCGCGTGGAGAGCAGCGGGCCTTATGAGGGACGTCCCCCGGCACTGCTCTCTTCCCGCGCTCTCCTCCTCGTGTTCGTCTCCGTGCAGACCGGGGCGACCGTGGCCGTCAGCCCGGCGCTCGCGCTCCCCATCGGCGTCGCCCTCACCACGCTGGCGCTCCTGCACAGGCTGACAGGTTCCTGAGGGCGCTCGGCGCCCGAGCATCGGCCAGAGGGTACGGCTGGTGCTGATCCACCGCCGGTAGCGGTCGACGGCGTCCGGCTGACCGGCCAGACGCCGTCCCGACCTGAAAAATCGCCGGAAGCCGCGGTCAGTCCCGGGTGTGAATCATCGAGAGGGCTTTCTCGGTCACCGCCATCCACATCGCGAAGGCGGCGCAGCCGCCCTCGAATGCGACGAGCCGCGAATACCATTTCTGGTCTGTCCCTTCGGCCTGCACCACCGTACGGAGCAGCAACAGGCCACCGGTGAGATTGACGAGCCCCCAAACAAGGTTGACCATCGGACCGGAATTCCTGCCGAACGGTGTCAGGTGCCGGCGTCCCGTCACCGCCGTCCCCAGATGAGGTGCGCTGTTACTCACCAGCAGTCCGGCGGTGAACGCCCGGGCGTTGGGAGACGATCCCATCAGTCCTCCGTCCCGGCCGCATTCACCCGGCCGGTCCATCCGTTATAGGAAAAGCACTGTCGTACGGAGTCATCCGCCTGAACAGAATGCAGGACTGAGCCGTTTCCGCGAGCGTTATCGGTGCGATTCACCCTGCAGCGGCCTGCCGGGCGGTCGCTTCTCCCACGTCAGCGAGCGAATTTCGCGATGGCGGCCGGCGTGACAGGGGTGAAGAAATTGACGAGGTTGCCGTCAGGGTCGCGCACCAGGAGCGACCGGTTGCCCCACGGCATCGTGGTGGGTTCCTTCACGAGCTCCGCGACGGACCCGGCCAGGTTCCGGTGCACGCCGTCCACATCGTCGACGAGGAATTCGATGATCACCGAGTGGTTGACGGCCGGACGGGCCGCTCCGGGCGCGAACAACGGAACGGTGCGGGTGCTACCGATCGCGAGGGTGGCGGACCCGGTCCTGATCTCTGCGAAGTCCTCGCCGGACCAGTCGGCCCGCACACCCGTTGCCCGCTCGTAGAAGCCGACGAGGCGCGCGAGGTCGCCTGTTATGACGCGGATCGAGACGAAATCCATGAGAGATCTCCTTGGTCTGCGGGGCCTACGCAGGAGAAGTTACGTCGAATACTGGACAGAATCGGCCCACTATCGGCACTAAGTTGTGTGTATGGCCCGGCCCACTCAGCGCGTGCTCACCCTGCTCGAACTCCTGCAGTCGGGCGGCATCCGGACGCTGGCCGAACTCTCCGATCGGCTCGGCGTGGATGAACGCACCGTGCGCCGGTATGTGGACCACCTCATCGACCTCGACGTGCCCGTCGAGTCGGTGCGCGGCCGATACGGCGGATATCGGCTCGCCATCGGATACCGGATGCCTCCACTCATGCTGAGCGACGACGAAGCCCTCGCCGTGCTGCTCGGCCTGGTCGCCGCCCGCCGGGCGGGGTTGGTGACGACGACGGGCACGGCGAGCGAGACGGCGGCTGCGAAGATCCGGCGGGTACTGCCCGAGCGGCTCGCCCGTAAGGTCGACGCCGTGCTCGAATCCCTCGCCTTCACGGCTCCGCCCGGCGAGTTCCCCGCCCCGCAGGCCACGGTCCTGCTCGCCGTGGCCGATGCGGTGCGCCACCGTCGGCCGATCTCGATCCGGTACACCGCCGCCGACGGCCGGCGCAGCGAACGCACGCTGCACCCGTACGGGCTCGTCGCCCACTCGGGCCGGTGGTACGTGACGGGTGCGGATCCCGGGGCCGGCGAGGACCGGACCTTCCGGCTGGATCGCATCGCGGACGCCAGAACCCTGCCCGGCTCGTTCGAGCCGCCGACCGCCGGGATCGATCCGGCGCAGCGCGTCCTGTCAGGGCTCGCAAAGGCCCCTTACCGGCACGAGGTGACCCTCAGAATCCAGGGGACGGTCGAGCAGATCCGCACCAGGTTTCCCGCCAGTGTCGCGATCGTGGAGGAGCCGCCGCCGACGGGGGGCGTGGCTTCGGAGACCGAGGGCTGGCTCCGCGTCGAGGTGCGGGCGGAACGGCTCGACTGGCTGCCTCCGCTGCTGGCGTCACTCGACCGGCGGTTCGTCATCGAGCGACCGGATGAGCTGCGCACCCTCGTCATCGCCCTCGCCGATCGGCTCGCGGCCTCCGCCGGCCGGCGGGCCTGATCCGCTGATTGCCGGGCAGGCACGACCCACCCGGCAGATTCGCTCCCCCCGTCGTCAGGCCGGTCTCAGTGGCCGTGTCCCTGGAACTCGGCTCCGGCGTCCGCTCGGGCCGGCAGGAGCACGGCGGTGATCACCACGGCCAGGGACAGCACCGCGCCGATGACGAAGGCCAGCCGCATGCCGCCCAGGTTGGCGAGCACCTCCGTCGTTCCCGCGGACCTCAGGGCATCGGCCCGCGCGCTCATCACGGTGATCACGAGCGCGGTGCCAAAGGCCGCGGCGACCTGCTGCAACGTGCTCAGGATCGAGCTGCCGTGGGAGTAGAGGTGCGGGGGAACCGCGCCGAGCCCGAGGGTGAACACGGGGGTGAAGGTCGCGGCCAGGCTCACCATCAGCAGCGCGTGCAGGCCCAGGAGCTGCCAGTACGGCATGGTCATCGTGACCTGGGTGAAGCCGGCGAGCGCGAACATGATCCCGACCGCGCCGGGAACGACCAGAACCCGGCCGCCGAACCGGTCGAAGAGGCGGCCGACGGTCGGGCCGAGAAGCCCCATCGCGAGGCCGCCCGGCATCACGAGGAGGCCGGTCTCCAGGGGGCTCAACTGCCGGACGTTCTGCAGGTACAGCGGCAGCAGGATCATCGCACCCAGCATCGCCATGAAGGAGACCGACATGAGGATCAGCGCGATCGTGTAGGTGCGGTGCCGCAGGGTGCGCAGGTCCATCAGCGGCACGCCGCGCTTCTGCAACGACAGCTGGCGGACGACGAAGACGGCGATGGCGACCAGGCCCGCCGCCACGATCGAGGCGGCCACGCGGGCGTCGCCGCCCTCGAACTGGCTGAGCCCGTAGACCAGGCCGCCGAAACCGGCGGCGGCTGTCACCACGCTCAGCCAGTCGATGGCGCTGGCCTGGGTCTCCCCGACGTTCCTGAGCTGCCGCAGACCGCTCCACGCGATCAACGCGGCGATCGGGAGCACCACGGCGAACAGCAGCCGCCAGGACCCGAGCTGGAGGATCACCCCCGAGACCGCCGGGCCCATGGCGGGCGCGACCGAGATGGCCAGCGTGACGTTGCCCATCACACGGCCGCGGTCCGACTCAGGCACAACCTGCATCAACGTCGTCATCAACAGCGGCATCATCACGGCCGTCCCGGACGCCTGGATGATGCGGGCGCCCAGCAGCATCTCGAACGACGGCGCGACGGCGGCCAGCGCCGTGCCGAGCAGGAACAATCCCATCGCGGTGGCGTACGCACCCCGGGTGGACACCCGTTGCAGGAACCACCCGGTGATCGGGATGACGGCCGCCATGGTCAGCATGAAGGCGGTCGACAACCACTGCGCCGTCTGTTCCGTGATGTGCAGTGCGCCCATCAGCCGCGGAATCGCGTTGATCAGGAGCGTCTCGTTGAGGATCACCACGAACGTGGCGAGCACCAGCAGCCGGATCACGGGCGGGGTGCGCCCCGGAGCCGCGGCGGTCACAGGCTTGGCGGGTGAATCAGTCTGAGCGATTGACACGGTACCTCGATCAGGGTCGTCGGAACATGACGCGGGCATGGCTGGAGCCCCAGCCTTGGGCTCCGCAAGAAGTTGCGTTCATGGAAAGCCTGACGGACACCACCGACAAAACTCATCGCCCGCGTCCAGCATTCCGGCAAGTGACGCGAAATGTCACCCGGTTTTCACCTGGCGGCGGACACCGGCACCGCGCAGGCGACGCCTTCGGCGCCGCGGCACCGCCCGCGCCGAGCCAGGCGGCTCACGCCGTACGCGACCTCAGCCGAGCGGCAGAACCGTCGATCGGTCAACCGGAACCCCGAGCGCGGCGTCAACAATCTGTCGCGTCCCATACATCAGGAGTGAGCACATCTTGCGTCCGGTCCCCCTTGGCCTGCTGGTCGCCGCCGTCACCGTTCCCCTGCTCGCCGCGCCCGCCCAGGCCGCCACACCTGCCGTCCAGATCACCAAGATCTACTACAACTCGCCCGGCTCGCCGGACCACGGCTCGAACAGCAGCCTGAACGGCGAGTACGTGCAGATCAGGAACACCACCCGGCAGGCCGTCAGCCTGGAGGGATGGACGATGCGCGACAAGACGAAGCAGGCGGGCCACGTCTACACGTTCGGCGCGGTCACCCTCAAGGCCGGAAAGACGATCGTCCTCCGCACCGGCAAGGGCAAGGACACCTCCACCACCCTCTACTGGGGACGTAGTGGCGGCGGGACCTTCGCCTACATCTGGAACCAGGACAAGGACACCGCCTACCTGCGCAACCCCAGCGGCAAGCTCATCGACTCCTGCTCGTACAACAACAGCCGGGCGGCCTTCGTCAACTGCTGAGCGCGCGGGCCGCGCACGGTTGCCCAGCCACGCGCCTCGCGATCCCGTACGACCCGTTTGATCCGCCCGCAGGCAGCAAGTCGAGTTCGGTGACGACATCTGCGGGCCCGCGGGCGGCGGCGGCCGTGAAATTTACACCAGTAGCGGTGAATCGCCATCGGACCCCACGTCCGTCTGAGGGCCGCCGATCCCGCCTGCGCTCGCCGAGCTCCCAGGGTTTCCGAGTTCCTCCCCACGACGCCGCAGCGGCCCTGGCGGCAAGCCATCTCTTGTGATCGCCCTCTTTCCCAGTCAGGGCGGGGAATTTCGAAAAGTTTCGAAAAACCTGCCGCCGGCTTAGCCGCAGGCGGAGGGCCGACTCTCGCACTCCTACCTCCCCCAGGGCGCACCGGAAGCGAAACCACTGGTGGTTGTGGCTCTTGACGTACAACAAGCCACTTCCTATGGTCTGCATTACTTTCGTAACAACCTCGAAACTTTCGGTCATCCTCCGTACGAAGATGGAGTCGTCGTGGTCAACCGAAGCCGGCGTCCACGTGGGCCACGTCTTCTCGCAGCTCCACCGGCCGCGACGGTTCTCCCGCCGGTCGGCCGCGCCTGCTCGCCGTACCGCGCGAGCGCCGCGTGAGCGCAGTCATGTGCCCGTCGGGCGATCGTGCGCGGCTCTGTTGGAGACGAGCGTCGCCACCCGCGCACCTGCCGACACCGGTCCGGCGGGGCTGACCTGATCCACAACAGCCATCAGATCCCTGTATCCAACCCGAGGAGTTCCTGTGGTTCGTTCCGCACTGTCCATCGGCGTCCTGAGCGCCACGGTCCTGCTGGGCGGGGTGGCTCTCACCAGCTCGGCCTCCGCCGAACCGGGCGCCGCCGCTGCCGCACCGTCCAAGGCCGTCCGCTACCCCGCGGACTCGCTGCGCGCCCTCGGCGACCGGATCGGTCTGCGCATCGGCACCGCCGTGAACATGGACGAACTCGGCAGCAACACCGACTACACCAAGATCACGGCTGAGCAGTTCTCCAGCGTCACCCCGGAGAACGTGATGAAGTGGCAGCTGGTGGAGCCCACCCGCGGCACCTACGACTGGGCGCCGGCCGACCGGCTGGTCGCCTTCGCGAAGACGAACAAGCAGCTGATCCGCGGCCACACGCTGGTGTGGCACAGCCAGCTGCCCACCTGGCTCTCCTCGGACGGCTACACCACCACGCTGTCCAACGACGAGCTGAAGGCCCTGCTCAAGAAGCACGTCCAGGACCAGGTGAAGCACTTCAAGGGCGACATCTGGCAGTGGGACGTGGTCAACGAGGCGTTCGACGACGACGGGAAGCCCCGCCAGACCGTCTGGTACAAGGCGTGGGGCGGTCTCGGCTACATCGCCGACGCCTTCCGCTGGGCGCACGAGGCCGACCCGAAGGCCCTGCTGTTCTACAACGACTACAACCTCGAGTTCACCGGGCCGAAGAGCAACGCGGTGTACGACTTCGTCAAGACGCTGAAGGCCCAGCGTGTGCCCATCGACGGCGTCGGCTTCCAGGGCCACCTCGACACCCAGTACGGCTTCCCGGACCTGCAGAACAACCTGCAGCGCTTCGCGGACCTCGGCCTGAAGGTGGCCGAGACCGAGGTGGACGTCCGCACGTTCACGCAGGCCGCGCCGAACGTGAACACCCCGACCGACCCGCTGGCCCCGTACGCCCAGGAGAGCTACTGGTCCCGCGCCCTGAAGGCCTGCCTGGCGGTGCGCGAGTGCATCTCGTTCACCCCGTGGGGCTTCGGCGACACGTACTCCTGGATCCCCGGCTGGTTCGACAACCCGCAGGAGGGCGCCGCCCTGCTGTACGACGCGGACCTGAAGCCCAAGTCGCAGTACTACGTGATCCAGCAGGACCTGGCACTGGCCGCGGGCGCGCCGCGCCGGAACGGCCCGGGCGCCGGCCACTGACCGTACCGACAGGAATGGGGTCGCACTCCACGAGTGCGGCCCCATTCGCCGTACCGCGCGCTCGGCCGCCGAGCAGGACAGGCCCGGCACACAGGGTTCACTGCGCGGTGCCTGGTGAGCCGCCCCAGAGGCGACGCGCGGGGCGGCTCCTCGCCTTCGCGCTGTGGCTCCTGCCTGCCGCCCGGTACGACTGCGGACTGGCCATGCGGGCCGAGCTCGCGCACCTGGAACAGCCCGCCGTCGCCGTCCTCGCCGCCACGACGACAGGGATGCTCACCCTGGTCAGCACGAGGCATGATCTCCGTCACAGCGGCGGCGCCGCCGCCGGACGATGGCAACGACGTACAGGAGCAAACCCGCCGACGTGAGGACGAAACCGGCCCAGACCGTGGACAAGGCGCCCCAGCCGGCATCCAGGGTGACCGCGCCGCCGATCGCGCCGAGGGAGTTGGCCAGATTGAGGGCGGCCAGGTTGAGCGCGCCCATCAGGGTCGGGGCGTCGGGCGCGAAACCGGTCAGCCTGACCTGGATGGTGGGGATCGCGAGCATCATCGTCGCGCACTCGGGCCGCCGTCGGTGACCACAGACCATGACAACGTGGTCGCGGTATGGGTATCGGACGGTCAGTCCACCTCGCGAAACTCGGCCAATCGCCTCAGCGCTCCCCTGTCTCCCTCGTCCGCCAAACGCTGCAGCACCGCGACAGCCTCGTCCACGTCACCCGTTTCCCACAGAAGCTCGGCCAGTTCGTAGGCGGCGTCGTCGTGATGGGCGCCCGCTCGTCGACGAAGCTCATCCACATCACCGAGCTCGCGTAGCCACCGGGCGACCTGCCTGCCGGCGTAGCCATAGCCGTTGTCCCAGTACTCAGCCGAGGCCACACCACGCAGAACCTCGATCGCGTCTCGGTGCTCCCCGCGTTCCCACAGCAGGGTGGCGAGTTCCCACTTGGCATCCCAGTTCTCGTAGGGGGTGGTGCTGGAGGCCACCCAGCTCTTCAGGGCTTCGAGATCTCCCTGCTCGCGTAGCCATAGGGCGTATTCGCGCTCCGCCGAGCTGTCGCCCGCCGCGCTGCGGCGGCGCAGTTCCTCAATGTGTCCTTGCTCTCTCAGCAGCACGACCAGCGCGTTCTTGGCGTGCCCCAGCCCTTCCTCGGCGTGGCGCCGCAGCGTCTCAAGGTCGCCGCGCTCCCGCAGCACGTTCATGTACCGGCGCACATACCAGTCGGCATCGAGGTGGCGGCCGAACATCGCGAGTGCCAGGTCCAGGTCCCCCTGCTCGCGGGAGAGGTCGACGAGGACTTCGGCGATCGCTGGATTCTCCGACGCCCGGCGCCGCACCTCCGCCTTCTCGCCGCGTTCCCACAGCCATCTGGCCAGTTCCTCCTCGGCCACCCCACCGCGACCGGCATCGGCCATGCGCCGCAGCTCCTCGATGCTCCCGCTGTCACGGAGCATGTGCACCAGCAGTTCGCGGGACTCGACATCGGTCTGGGCGTGCTCGCGCAGCAGGGCGAGCGCGCCGTCGATGTCGCCCTGCCTGCGCAGGAGACCGGCGAGGGCCACCACGGCATCCGGGGCCCCTTCGTCCAGCCGGCGCCGGGCCAAGGCGATGGCCTGGCCGGGGTCGAGCCGCTCCAGGAGGGTCAGTAACTGCTGCTCCACCGGCTCCCCGCGCTCCGCCAGCGTGCGTAACCAGCGCAACCGCACCTTCGCGTGGAGATCATCCTGGATCCTGGCGTGGCGGAACTGCCACAGCGGACCGTTCTTCCGCAGGATCGCACGGTCGTAAGCGTCTTCGAGGAACCGTGACAGCCGCCACGGCAGCTGCCGGAGCACCGCGAGCCGCCAGTGTGCCAGCCGGAAGGTGAGTAGAGCGCGCCCGCCCGAGCCGAGAGCGGCTCCGGCGGCGAAGGTGACCGTGCCTGCGGCCACGATCGGGACTGGGTTCGCCGACGGGGCGAACAGGGTGGCGGTCACCGCGAACGAGCCCATGGCCAGGAACCCGTAGCCCAGCGCGTTGGCCAGGACGGACCTGCGCACTTCTGTCCGCGAGACACCGGCGTCCGGCGGGGCGTGCCGGAGCGTACCGGTGACGAGATCTATCGCCACCCTGGTCGTTGCACAGAGCAGCCCGCCTGCCGGCCCCAGCCACCCCGCCTGAGACGCCAGACCGGCGGCGATGCCGTACAGCACGCCGAAGGCCAGGTGCTTGAGCCACCGGGGCAGGGGCGCCGCACCGGGGAAGAAGCGCTCCTCCGGTAGTCGCACCGGATCGATCGCGCGGGGCCAGAGGGACCTGAACCAGCTCCGACCCACCGGCCAGGCCAGCAGCAGGCAGGCCCAGAAGGTGCCGGAGCCACCTCCCGGGCCGAGCGTTAGCGCCGCCGTACTGGTAGCTGCCGCCACACCGCCCACGAACAGACCAACTGCCCATAACCTCATCGACCGGATCGGGTGCAGATCGAAAAGTGTCATCGACAGTCGCCACCAGCGCATGTCGCGGGCGCCGTCCTGGTGGAGCTGGAAGGCGAGGCATCTGAGCCAGCGGAGCGCGGCTTCGGCGCGGTAAGCACGCGGCAGGTCCTGACCGGCTATCAGGACAGGATCCTCGGCATCGTAGGCCGCCAGCAGATACCGCTCGGTCAGCCAGTAGGACACGGCGCCAGGGGTCGGTAGGCGCAGGAGATCCGCGGGATCGGCATACGAGCTCCGGCCGACCACGCGCGTCACCGCCAGCATCAGCGGTGTGCGCAGGGTCCGGCCGAGTGGACCGGACGGCGCTCGCGTGAGTTCGGCGAGGACGGGTTCCCACCGCGCCGGGTCCAGGACCGACCGGGTCAGGAAGCGCACGGCCTCGGTGACGTCCACGGCCTGCAGCTCGATCATGGCGGCGTGAGGCAGCATGGTCAGGTTCTTGTCGTAGTCCCTGCTGCGGCAGGTCACCACCAGGGGACGGCCCCCCGCCGAGGTGGCGAACTCCTCCAGCCGGGCCACAGCACGCCGGCGGAGTGCGACCGGTAGCTCGTCCAGTCCGTCGAGGACGGGGAACACCCAGTGGGAGATCGGCTTGCCGGGTCTGAGGCGCGGTTCATTCACCAACTGGTCGATGTGCGGAAGTGACGGGTGGTCCTCGGCGAGCCGCCGGGCGATGTACGCAGTGAGGGACTGAGCACGTGGATCCCAGGAGGAGGCGGACACCAGGACTGGTAACGGCTCTCCGGCGCGGGGTTCCACGAGTAGCTGTCGGCACAACAGCAAGGCCAGCACGCTCTTGCCCGCGCCAGGCTCGCCGACCACGACGAGCTGGCTTCGCGACAGCTCCAGGCGCCACACCTGAGCGATCTGGTGGACGTCGCTCTCCGCTCCTCCGGGTGTCGCGAAGCGCAGTGTCAGAGGAACGGAACGGCTGACGCCATAGCGGCGCTCCTGCTCTCCGTACGCCACCACCAGCCGCTTGGCCAGGCTGAGGGCCGCTTCTCGCAACGCCTTGTCATCGCCGCGTGGTGCTCGATGGCGCCGCCATTCCACCAACCCGGAAACGGCCAGCACCACGATGGCGAGCGGCCACACCACAAACGGCCACCACCTCCAGGGCACCTCCACGGTGTCGGTGGCGAGGTTCAGCATCACCGCCAACAGGGCGGCCAAGAGCATGACGACGACGGGCGACGGCTGCCAACCGCCCTGACCTCGACGACTCATCGTCCGCTCCTCCAGCGCGCCGCCTGGTGGCGTACAGCTGCACACGGCCGGAATTAGCGACGGCGTCCGAACCGGGCGAAACCGCTGGTCAGACGCCGTTTTGGCTGGTTGAGCGGAGAGCGTGGGATTCGAACCCACGAGACCGGTCACCCGGCCTAGCGGTTTTCAAGAACACTACGGTTCCTACATCCGCACCAGCTCTGACCTGCGCGTCAGCCTCCCGCAGTGGCATGGCCAAGGAAGATCATCCCGCACATATCCCGCAGTGGACCGGCGCTAACGATGTACGGCAAGCCGGTACAGGTGAGGTAACTGCGCTGGTTGCCTGTCCGCCGGCGTGTGGACCGCAGGAGTGCCATCAGCTGGTGAATCCGTGGCGTCGCAGGTGCTCCACCGCGTCGGGCTGGGTTCGCGTCCATCCTGTGCAGACAGCCCAGTGCACAGGGGTTCCGTCCTCCTCTTCGAGTAGCACATCATGGTTGCCGACTCCGCCGCATGCCCCCGCTTGCCCATGTGCACTGCACCGTCCAGCGGCCCCGTCCGTATCGTTGGGGAACCGGTTTGGGTCGTGGCCCTGGAAGATCCTGAGGATGGTGGATTTCATCTATCCACAGTCCAAGGGGTGATGTCGTCCGTCAATGGGCTGGGTAATCATGACCGTCCGCTTTTCAGCCAGGCGGAACAATCACCCTGCTCCTACTCTGTGGCACGAGGTCAGCGGTGCTCTACGGATGTCGCCATGCGCTGCTGGTGGCTGACGTTGTCGTCACTGATGTCGTCAACACGAGGTCGGAGACCGGCGAGCCGGAGGGGCCGAGTGGGGTCTCCGGAGTGTCTGATCCCCGACACAACTCCAGCAGGACCAGCAATAGTGTCAGTTCTGCCGTCTACGCTATGGCCTCATGATCTCCGACGTCGAACAGGCTGCTTGTGGGCAGCGAACAAAGAAAGGGGCTCCATGTAGGCTGCCATCATGGTCAGAGTGGCCGAATCATTGGCCCCCTAGATCCGTGGCCGGCACCTGCAAGCGGCACCTGAGTCCTGAAGATCGAGCTACCTACGAAAGACTTCTAGCTGAAGATCTTGCGACTGCGGAAGCAGAACAGGCGCGCAGAGAGCCAGCCTGCTGGACCTGGGTGGCACCCACGCCAGGCATCCAGATATTGCCCGGTGACGCTCATTCAGAGCGCCAAGCTGCCCTACGACTGCGGGACTGGCAAAGAGGGGTCTGCGCCATTTGTGGCGAGAAAGCCACGCTGGTATGTGATCACGATCACGATACCGGATTAGTGAGGGGATGGCTCTGCACTAGCTGCAACTCGAATGAAGACGATTCGCCGGTATGGAATAGATACAGATCTTGGACTCCCACAAGCATTTGTGGCGTAAGGATCCGATACTGGGAACGCGCTGCTCGAGAATTCGCCTCACCTCGCGGGTCCTTCAATCCCTGGGCGAAAGACGGCCCGCGGGAATGCCTTGGATGTGGAGCACCCCCAAAGAATGAATGTGACTGTCCACCCCTACTGCGCGTATCGCCCGCACACATCCTAAAGGCCATTATGGTCGTGATCGGAGCGGCAAAAAAAGCCAATCTATCAGACATCCGATACGCAATATCCGAATACGTAAATCCCGATCGCCCCCACTCCCCCGAATTTCTCCTAGTGCGCGACCTGATCCTCCGTCGCAGGACCAGCGACTTTCTCGACCGTTGGTGCGGCAACGAGAACCCTTTGACATGGCTGTCATAGGAACCCGAATTTCTTTTACTGATGTTCAGCACGCCATTCGACAGCAAGGCCCGACCATCCGGAGCGCAGTGCTCCAAGGACTGACACACAGGGCGGGGCAGCCCGCAGGGACAACACTTTCAGGAAGGTGAATATCATTCCACTGGAGGCGTTCCCGACTGCAAAAGAGCACCCGCAAGGGTTTGAGGAACCTACAACGCGGACAGGGAATACGTCTCGTTACGCTTGAGCCACCAAACGCTCACGAACTCCAGCCGGAAACCGCCACGTCCGTTTCATCAGAAAGCGCCGACAACTGACCACCCCGTTACGAGGGAAGGGCAGGCTCCTGGTTGAGGCCTTGCAGTCCTGCTGGGGCGGTAGGTGCGGGCCGGTGGAGTGTGATCACGTATGGGGCTGTTGCTGTACGGCGCTGCTGTACGGCGCTGCTGTACAGCAGTTGCCGTGACCTGTGACGGAGCCCCTCCATCAGGGCACACTGCGCAAGATCTCCATCGCCTGGAGCACGTCGGTAACAACATGGGTCCGCGTCGTGTTCCTGGTCCGGCCATGCCCCACGGTCGATCCAGATCGTGCGGAGTCCGGCTGCGCGTCCGCCGGCGATGTCTGCGATGAGGTTATCTCCGATCACCCAGCCTCCGGCGTCGAGAGTCATGCCGCACCGTTCGGCAGCGATGTTGAAGAGCCTGCGGTCCGGCTTTCGAATGCCCTCGATTGATGTGCCTCGGGTTCCGTGGAGTCGGCTTGGTTGGCCGTCATGCCAGCTGGGTGTTTGCGTAGAGCATCTCGTATTCGATCGGGGTGCGCATCCCCAGGGCGCTGTGACGTCGTTGGCGGTTGTGGAAGATCTCGAGGTAAGTTGGCCACTGGCTCATCCAAGCAAGCCTGGCTCCGTGGTCAAAGGACACCTGCCAGCGCTCGTTCCAGAGCACCTACATGCCAATCGGTTTGGCTGCATGTCGTAGCTCGCAGAAAAACTAGCGATCCCGAGCCGGGCCAAACATGATCTCATCCCAGCTAGGGACAGACGCACGTTGCCTTCGCTTCTTTGCTAGGGCACCCTTCGCAGGAGCGACGTTCTCCGGTTTGGAGGTCGCATCCGCACGCCCGACTAGCCGTTCAACACTAGGCGTCTCCACCTCCGACCGCGAATCAGGGAGATCTTCGAGATGCAAGGAACCTGCGCGGACCGCGTCATTGGTAGAGCCTGGCGCCGGTCCGACCCAACGGTCAGGCTCGTCCGTAGGCCCGGACGCCCCCTCCACCACTTGCCCGGCCTCGGGCTCCACTGACGGGAAGTCGTCGGCTGGCGCGGACGCAATCGATAGGTCGTGCGTCCCCGTAGGTGGGGCACCTGCGGGTCCTGAACAGAACTTGAGTGCCCCCTCTTCAGCCGGCACCGTCTGCTGACGGCGCGGATCGTAGAGCCATTCGACAACCTGGACGTTACCCATCCAGAGAAAGCGGATCTTGACGAGCCACAGCCCATCATCACGCTTGGCGGCGTCCCACTCAACGGCTCCAGCTGTTAGGCCATATCTGAGGAGACACTCGTTCACGAGATCAGCAAGCGTCTGCCTGCTCTCTCCCTTTGGGTGGAGGAGGACCGCCGAGCGCTGGGCCTGTACAACCATATAATCGCGCTCGTGCAGCACCGGCCCTTCGTATCGCCGGACTCGTTCCACAGGGATGCCGGCGAGAGCCGCAATCTCCTCTGCGGAATGTCCTGCACGCATGCGAGCCTGTATCTCCTTAGGACTCAGAGATTTGTCCACCTGAATCTCGTGGCGAGTACGGCAAGCAGGGCTACCATCTAAGGCGGCACGCAGACGATCACTTACTGGAAGCACATAGCGCCCTTCCTGCCCAATAACGGCCAAGACGAGGCAATCCCGACTTCTACTGACAGCAACCACTCGCAGTTCTTGCATCGGAGTCCCTTCGTCGCCGTGACCCCTGCTTATACCCCGAACCTCCCACCTTCCAGCCGCGGCCACCTCCTACCGAGTGCCGACCCAAAGGGTCGTCCGACTTGCACTCAGGGTATCGGCACAGTCACGATCGATCACTTCAGACGGACACGCTCCCACGAGCTTGCAAGATCTATTAGGCTCGGCCCGGCATCTGTGCAAAACTCCTTACACTGCGGGGCGGTAGCTCAGCCGGTCAGAGCATCGGACTCATAATCCGTCGGTCGCGGGTTCAAGTCCCGCCCGCCCTACGAGAAAAGCGAGAACTCCCGTGCAGGTTGCACGATGTCCCCACACCCAGCCACGCTCAATTAACCTCATTGGAACGTCTGTTCGAAGGTGTGTGTAGCAGGCCCTTGGTGATCATCCGGAGCCGGAGCGCCTCCGGAAGGCATTGGTGACGGAAACCGAGCTCGCGCTGCAGCTTGGAGAATTGTCGATGTTCTGCTGGCAATCGTGCGGGCGGGCTGGTCTCGGTGGTCTCTCGTGGCCTCGGTTAGCCCCTGCTGCCCTAGCCCAATGGGACGCTAATGGCACGCTGGGCTGCTCTCCTCGACGTCTGGCCGGCGTGTCGGCCATTCTTGCTCTCCAAAGATCGATGCTCCTGTCGTCTGACGCCCGCAGTCGGTAGGCTCACCGCTCGTGGTAGCAGCAGAAGCGAGACAGCCCAGAGGGGCGCTAGCGGGACCCGAGCACCTACGGGTCCGAGTCCCCACAATAGACGCGCTGGTTGCGGCGGGGTGGGACCGGTCACAGCTTCAGTGGCAACCCGAGTGGAGAGTGCCGCAGTCACCGCATGATGCCGCCAAGCGAGAGGCTGGCCGATCGTTTGCGGGCTGGCCCGTCGACCTGGCGATCTTCGATGATGTCAGCACGACGGGGCAGTGGGAGCACCTACTGGTCATCTGCGAGTTCAAGGCGCCAACCCTGACAGAAGGTGCCTCCCAGCTAGAGATTTACCTGGCGAGGGAGCCAAGAGCCCGGGCTGGTTATTGGAGTAACGGCACCGAATCCCTTACTGTCCATAAGCGAGCAGACGGCACCTTTCAGCATCATAGGAACGGCGGGATTCCTCAACCCGGCGACAATTTCGAGCGGCCCAGCGAGAAACCGCTGACCTTCGGCGACCTGGTGATCCCCGAAGCCGGGAAACTCAAGGCGGTATTTAAGAGACTGCTCGATGCCGTCGTTGCTCGCGACAGCAAATCGACTCGATCAGACGGACAGCTAAACCAGCTGTGCAATCTCCTACTGCTCAAGCTTGACTCGGATACGCAGGGGTCCTTCGAACCCCGCGAACCCCTCGCATTCCAGCTGGCGGCATCGGAAGAGGCGACCGCACGAAGAATCCGAAGCCAATTCGACCAGCTTCGCGCTACGTATGGGGACGTCTTCGCAAATGACAACGAGCCTGGCCTGTACCTGGATGACCATACAATCCAAGCGGCCGTGTACGAGCTCAGTAATTTAAACCTTCTAGAGGTCGGCACCGAAGCAGTTTCCTCGGCCTTTCAAGTGTTCCGTAGAGCAAACTTGAAGGCAGGCGAGGGGCAATACTTCACCCCTCAAAGGGTAATCATGAGCGCTGTGCGACTGATGGATATTCGGCCAGGGGACAAGATAATTGACCCTGCCTGCGGAACCGGCGGTTTCTTGGTCGAGGCCTTCAAACAGATTAGCGAGATGGGAATCGGTGCCAATCCCGGCGCCGCTAGGACATGGGCTCACCGCAATGTATTTGGCGTCGACAAGGACTCGATCAACGTCAAGTTGACACGAGCTATGATGGTTATCCTCGGCGACGGTTCAGCCCACATACATGTTGGTGATTCTCTTCTCAAAGATCGCTGGCAGCGAGACTACCCGCACCTTCCCGCGTCGGTACAGGACGGCACCTTCTCGGTTGTCATCACGAACCCACCGTTCGGCAAGAACCTCAAAGTCGCTAAGAATGACGGCAAGCGCAACGGCTACACGGTAACTAAGGCAGGGAGCCGCGAACACAAGGACATAGAGATTGGGTTGGTGTTCGTAGAGCGGGCCCATCAGCTACTTATGGCGGGTGGACGCCTAGGAATCATCCTACCGGAGACTTACTTCTTCTCGTCCTCGTACCGTTGGTTTACGGCTTGGTTAGAGGAAAGATTCATCCTGCGAGGCGTTGTAAATATCCCTATGGAGGCGTTCCAGGGATTCTGTCGGGCAAAAACAAATTTCTACGTCCTAGAAAAGAGGTAAGCGGGGTGGTACACAAGCCAGCTTGGTTCCGCGATGACCAGGTCTTCGTCTCCTACGCCCCCACCTGCGGTATCAACAAGGACGGCGAGGAGCTGTACGTTGTTGACTCTGAGACGGGACAGCGGACGAACGTTATCGACGACCGCATGGCTGACGACATTGACCGGCTTCTCTCGGGACTCACGCCCAGCACCGAGGACACTGCTAGGTGGATTAGCCGCGGTCCCCAGGAACCCTTCCTGGCCGTGCCTGTCTACTTCGACGAACGGCCACAACGAGAGTTTGAAGCCCTACTCAAAGGCGAGGATTTTGAGGGCTGGTCGAGCGCGTCGCTGGGTGAGCTAATTGATAAGGGCTGGGTAAGGGCTAGCGCGGGCCATGGCAGCCCATCAGCTGACCTCCGCACTGGTGAGGTTCCCTATATCAAGGTCAGCGATATTCGGGCTGGCCAGGTCAACATCAATCCGAGCAACCGCGTATCCAGTGTCGTTGCGGAACGCTTTTGGGGGGATCAGGAATCCGGCTTGCGAGCTTGGGATCTTATCACCCCCATCCGAACTTCAAAGAACATCGGCGAATTCGCCGTGTTGATGCCCGGCCAAGAACGGGTGGTTCTTACGAAGGAGATGCTTGTCCTTCGCGCCACTGAGGACGCCCCGTTTGACAACTTCTATCTTCTTTGGGCCATGATGCTGAAGGCCGTCCGCCGTCAGTGGGGCCGCGTGATTTTCATGCAGACGAACCGGGAAGATGTCGGGCCTCGCTACCGTGAAATAGAGATTCCAATTGCCCCTACGTCTGGTGACGCAGAAACGGCATCTCAAGCGTTCAGAACCTACTACATCGAATCACAGAAGATTAGGGATGCTTTTCTTAAGTACCTAGCCGAGGACGATCGACACCACGTATTCCTGTCGAGCGTCGAAGCTGTCGAGGAAGCCGCAGAAGAAGATTCTGAGGCTTAGCTTCCACTCCTCCGCTATCCCGTCCCCTTGGCCCTGGTCGCCAGCTTGCCTGGGCCGGTGGCTGGCGGGACGGTATCCCTACCTCTCCCATAGACCGGAGGGTTCGGCAACTTACCCCCGTCCCGGCTCATCTTCGAGGAGGGCCGGGGGTGCAAGGGGCGGAGCCCATTGCGGCTCTTCCCTCCGGATCGCCTCCGCGAGCTGGATCGCGTCGCCCTGGTTTTCGTCCTGGCCGCGGTGGGTCTTCTATTGTCTGGCGTTCGTCTTGGTGGCCGGCAGCGCGCGGGCGGCGCCGGCCGGGACCGGCCGAAGAGCCGCAGCCCGGCCGGCTGGCCGACCGGCGCGCGAGGCGGGCCGCCGTAGGCGGCTCGCCCTTGATAGCGAGAAGAAAAGTTGCTTCCCGCGGCAGGACGGTCGTTAGCGAAGTGGTTCGGCTGTGGCCCAGACGCGTTCGAGGCTGGTGAGGTAGACGGCTGTGCTGTCTTCGTCCTTGGTGGCAGTGAGGTACAGAACCGGGGCTTGGGCTGCCGGTGTGCCGTAGGCGTGGACGTTCACGAGCAGCTCGCTGTCGGCCCGGTAGATGGAGTTGTAGAGCGTCGTGCGGTGGAGGCGGATCTCCACCCCATCGACCTTCCGCAGCGGCCGGTACAGCATGAGGGCGTTGCGTACTCGGGCAGCCATGACGTCGGCTCCGATGCCTTCTTCGGCTCCTCGGGCGGCCACCTCGGGACTGTCGGGGTCGCCGAGAAGGATGCGGATCTTCACGCCTGCGCGGGCTTGGCTGGCGAGCAGGCGGATCATGCCGGTGTCCTCGGCGAGGAAGAGGCTGCTGTAGGTCAGGATGTCGATCTCGCGACTTGCGCCCTGGAAGAGCCGCCGCCAGATGTTCTGCGGTACGGCCCAGCGATGGGGATAGACGGCCTTCACTTCGTGGGAGATGGTTCGCCGTGGGTGGGCGACGTCAGGCCAGAGGTCGCCCTCGTCGAGTTGCAGCATGTCGGCGAGTGCCCAGCGGTGGCGTGGGTAGGGGATGCGGCCTTTGAGCCAGCGGTCGACGGTCTTGGGGTCCACTTCGAGGGCGGCGGCGACGTCGACGGTCTCGAGTCTTGCCCGGGCAAGGGCGTGACGCAGGGTGTCGCTCACGGGGGTGCACCTCCTGGGGGCGGCGGCTCTGCCTGCGACGTTAACACGAGACGTCCCTAGACGTCCCTTAGTCGCGGTGTAGAGGTTCCCCTGCCTCGGCGGAAGCTCGTTCGGCATGGGCGTGACTGACCGCCCACCGTCAACGCCGAAAGGAGCGCGATCCGGGCATGGAACCGATGCGGCCGATTCGCCAGCGACAGCGCGAGTATCAAGAACAGCTCTTGACGGAGCTGCGGGACGAGCTGGAGCAGCGGGGGATCACAGCAGTCCTGATAGTGGATGAGAAGAATCGCCCCGCGCTGGACGTGACCGACAACCGGCTTCGGCCCCGCCGGGTCTACGTCCACCTGGCGTTCCTGTGGTTCTACTGGGGCGACCAACACGACGAACGGGTGTCATGCCTGAAGCTGGGGCCAGCGGCCGACCGGATCGAGAAGGCGGCGCGCGAGGGCTGGCCCGAGGGCGAACAGGGCGAACTCGGCATCGACCTGGCAAAGATCGTCGATGCGCACCGCTCCTGAGCGGCGCAAGGCGTGGCTGACCGGGCAGCGCGTCTCGGGCAAGCTGGCCGAGCGGCTGCGCGAGCGGATTCGCGCGGGTGTCTATCCAGCAGGGCGAGCGCTGCCCTCGGAAATCGCCCTGACCGCGGAATTCCGTGTTGCCCGCAACACAGTGCGTCGCGCGTTGCGGGCCTTAGAGGCTGAGGGGTTGATCGTGACAGTCCCGTCGAAGGCGCGGCTCGTACAAGGCGCTGATCAGCCTGTCGACGCCTCCTACCGTTACCAGGTCATCGCCCGGGAGCTACGGCGGCGGATCGAGCGGGGCGACCTCAGCCCTGGCGACCTGCTGCCCAGCGAAGCCGAACTCCGGTGGCTGTATGAGGCGTCGCGCAACACGGTGCGGCAGGCGTTCGCGGAGCTGGAGCGGGAAGGGCTGATTGTGTCTCAACAGGGCAAGGGCCGATTCGTGCAGCATCAGGAGTGAGACGTCTCGGGACGTCCGGGTTGGAGCTCTAGGTCGGGGCCGCGAAGTGCTTATCGTCTGTCTCATGGGACAAGCCGAGTGCGCGCGTGATCTGGCCGAACGACTCCTTGCCGAGCCGCTCCCTCGGCGCTGGGCACACACTCAGGGTGTGGCAGCGCGAGCCGAATCGTTGGCCCCGATCCTCGGCGACGAGGCGGACATCCTGACCGCGGCCGCTTACCTGCACGACATCGGCTACTCTCCGAAGCTCATCGACACCGGGTTTCACCCCCTCGATGGCGCCCGCTACCTGCGCGATGTGGCGGGCGCCGACGAGCGACTGTGCCGCCTGGTCGCCCATCACTCCTGCGCGGTCAACGAAGCCACCGAACGCGGCCTGCTTAACATCCTTAACGCCGAGTTCGCCCAGGAACGGCCGGAGCTGGTGGAAGCGCTGACCTACTGCGACATGACCACAGGCCCGGACGGCCGGCACCTTGACGCACACGAGCGCCTGGCTGAGATCCACTCCCGCTATGGCCCGGACCACCTGGTGAGCCGATCAATTACGACGTCTACGCCTTGCATCCTGGCGGCTGTTGACGCAGTTGAGACGAAACTGCGCGAACTGTCGGCCCGCTGACCAACAGGCTCACTCAGCCATGTATGCCTTTCGGATCTTGGCTGCGCCGTACGCTCCGCGAGGGTTGCAGATCGGGCATCCGCAGGGCGGCATGCCGTGTGCGTTGGGCATATAGCGCCACCCGGTGACCTGATTCACGCCCCTGATGCTGTGAATCTCGCTGGCCTGGATCGGGCGCGGGACCAGGAGTTCGTATCCGCGGGCGTCCTGTTGCTCGGCGATCAGGGCCGCGGCTGCGGCACTGCCGAGTTCGACCGGCGGGGCGTTGTAGTGGCCCACCAACACCGGCTCGTCGTCAGGGATGCGGAAGTGGACGGCAACAAGAGTGCGGTGACCACTACGCCGCAGCTCACGGCCCCACTGATAGGTGATCTGGTAGGAGGGCAACACCGGCAAGCAATAGACGCCTGTGGCATCGCTCCACCCCACGCTGACGGCGCGGATGCCCACCCTCCGGATCGAGCGGATGTTTTTGGCAGGGGTGAGGTGCACGAGCAAGGTCATGGCTTATCCGATGTGTGGCAGGGCGGTGCCGGCGAGGTAGTGGCCGATGCGCAGGGCCATCGAGCGGTCCATCGGCAGCGTCTCGACCTCGGCACAGGGCACCCATCGGACCTCGCTTGACTCGCTGCTCGGCGTAGGCTCGCCGCTGACGGCCCGGGCGGTGAGGACGATGGAGAACTCCTGACGGGCCTCACCGTTGGAGGTGTAGAGAATCACGTGGCGAGGGTCGGTGTAGGTGCCGACGAGGCCGGTGATCTCACAAACGATGCCGGTCTCTTCGAGGGTCTCGCGTACAGCGGCGTGGGGGAGGGATTCGCCGAGGTCGATGGCACCACCGGGGACGGCCCAGTTGCCGTTGTCGCTACGGCGGATCATGAGGATGTCTCCGGCGTCGTTGGTGACGACGACGTTGACGGACGGGACCAGGCTGTTCGGTTTGGGTGCGTCAGAGTCGTCGTAATAGTCAATCCGGCGGGCCACGATCACGACCCTACCGGCGTGGCCTGCTCCCACACCCGCTCGAAACTCTCCGTGTAGGTGGTGACCATGTCCCCGCCTAACACCTTGCGCAGGTGCAGGACGGGGGCGTTGCCGGCGGGCACGCCGTACACGTGGGTGTTGACGAGCAGTTGATCGTCGCCGCGGTAGATGGAGTTGTACAGCACCGTGGAGTGAAGCCGGATCTCCACGCCGGCAAGGCCGCGGATGGGTCGGTAGAGCACGAGGGCGTTGCGAATCCTGGCGGCCATGCCGTCGTCGACCCCTTCGTCCGCGCCGCGCTGGGCGACCTGGGGGCTGTCGGGGTCGCCGAGCAGAATCCGCACCCTCACTCCGGCTGCGGCCTTCTCGGCGAGCATGCGCACGATGCCGGCGTCGTCAGCGAGGAACAGCCCGCTGTAGACGAGGATACCGATCTCGTTTTGGGCCTGGGCGAACAGACGTCCCCAGGCGTCCCGAGGGACGGCCCAGCGGTGCGGGTAGACAGTGACGATTTCGCTCTCGGACGCCGATGCCACCTGTTCCCGCGTCAGGGCCTCGGGCCACAGGTAACTCTCGTCCATCCCCAGGTGGGTGGCGACGGCGTACCGGTGCTTTCGGTACGGTGCGCGGCCTTTGGTGATCCAGCGTTCGACGGTCTTGGGGTCCACCTGGATCGCGGTCGCCAGCTCGGCGATGCTCACCCCGCGTTCCAGAAGGGCCGCGCGTAGTCGCTCGTTGGCCATTTCACCTGCCGCGTCGGGACGTCCAAGGACGTGGCAATCGTAGACGGGACGTCTTGAACATGTCCCGTCGTGTAGTGATCTCGTCCTGCCCTTCCGTCGCACTCTCGGTGTCACAACGCACCACTACCTGCGACGGAAGGAGAACAGACCATGACAGAGAGCACGATTACCCCACCGGAGGAGAGCCCCGGCTGCGTCTGCGGCGCGCTCCTGGAGCCCGGACAGATCCACTGCAGCAAGTGCCTGGCCCGTCAGCGCTGGGAGCGGCGCGAGAAGGCCCGGCGTAGGGCCGCTCGGCGTCGCGCCATCACCCGCCGTCCCCCGCGTGGTCCGCTCGGCGCCGCCGCCCTGGGGGTGATCTGGTCGTGAGCGCGCTGCCTCTGATCATCGCCCTGGCGCTCAGCGCGGTCGTAGCCGTCGGCTTCGTGGCGGTCCTGGTTGGGATCCGGCGGGAGGACAAGGCTATGCGCGGCGGGGTCACCTCCGGGGATGCGTCCGCGCGGCTGGCCCGCCATGTCACCGGCTTAACGGTCCGGGACGGCGGTCCTAACTCTCGGATCGCTGAGACAAGGTCGCTTCGACTCGTGCCAGGCGTCCCGCCAGGTCCTGTACGGCGGTGCGTAGCGCGATGACCTCGCTCGCCAAGTCGCCCGCCGGCCCTGGGTCGGTGTCCGGGACGTCTTCCCGGACGAACACGCCCTTGCCCTGCTGGCCGATGACCAGGCCCTCGGTCCGCAAGATCCCGACCGCGAGCTTCACGACGCTGAGTGAGGCGTCGTACTGCGCGGCGAGCTGGGTGGTCGACGGCAACGGGGAGCCGGGCGGCAGAGATCCGCCGCGGATCTGCTCGCGCAGATCGTCGGCGATCTGGAGGTAACCGGGCCGTCCCGTCTTCTTGACCATCCCTCTCCTGCCCTGAGGGCCTACGTGCCCACATGACATCTCAGCACAGGAAGACGACCAAGCCAACCGAGAGAACATTGACAACCAGGCCAACCTAGTTAACTATGTTGGCATCGAGCTAAGGAGGTTCACACATGCGCACCATTCCGATCCCGGTCGACGTGACCAAACTGCAGTTCGTCTGCGTCCGCGCACCCCGCCCGCGCGTCCTCAACCAGGACACCGGTGAGATCAAGACCGACAAGAACGGCAACACCGTCTACGAGATCGTCCTGTCGGTGGAGGACGAGTTCGGCCGGATCGAACTCGTCAAAGTCGGCACCTCCGGCGAGCCCCAGGTGGCCGCCGGGCAGGACGTCAACCCGGTCGGCCTGGTCGGCTACGTCTGGGAGATGTCCCGGGGCGGCGAGGCCCGCTGGGGCATCAGCTACCGGGCCAGCTCGATCGTCCCGGCAGGGGTGACCGCCCATGCGTGACGCCCTGCTGATCCTGCTCGCGGGCCTGGCCGCTTCGGCGGCCGGCCTGTGGGCCTGGCGGCACCTGCACTACCGGTCGTACTGGCTGCTCGTCGGTTTCCCGCTCATGGCCGTCACGATCTGGGCGACCTGGCGCAAGGTCGCCCTCGGCTGCGGCCTGACCAAGAAGCGGCAACGCTGGTGGTTCACCACCGTCCCCGGCGCCATCGCCTCAACCGGAATCGTGAGGGTACGGCGGCGCTTCCAGCGGGTCGCGGTCGACACCAAACCGTTCATGTGGCTACCCCGCCCGACCCGGCACGGCTGGCGCGTCACCGTCCACACCCTGGAAGGGCAGATCCCCGCCGACTACGCCCAGGCCGCCGAACGGCTCGCGCACTCCTGGGGGGTCCACGCCGTACGGGTCTCCTCCCCTGGGCCCGGTCGCGTAGTCCTGGCCTCCACCGTGCGGGACCCACTCGTCCGGCTCGACCACCTCCCGGCCGCGGGCGAGCTCCTCACCGTCAACGTCGGGCGGCTGGAGACCGGTGGGCTGTGGACGATCGACTTCCGGATTGTCCCGCACTGGATCAACGCCGGAGCCACTCAATCGGGCAAGTCCAACCTCGCCAACGCCCTGCTGGTCGGGCTCGCCCCGCAACCGGTCGCCCTGGTCGGCATCGACCTCAAAGGCGGCGTCGAGTTCACCCCGTACGCACCCCGCCTGTCGGCCCTGGCCACCACGCGAGCCGAGAGCGTCACCTTGCTCGATGACCTGACGGCCGTGATGGTCGACCGGATGGGGATGTGCCGTACGGCCGGCGCCCGCAACATCTGGCAGCTGCCGCCCGGAGTCCGTCCGCTCCCAGTGGTGGTGCTCGTGGATGAGCTGGCCGAGCTGTACCTGATGGCCGACAAGTCCGAGAAAGACGAGATCGCCCACATCTCCACCGTACTGCTGCGCATCGCTCAGCTCGGGCGGGCATTCGGCATCTACCTGTTCCTGTCCGGCCAGCGGATCGGCTCCGACCTCGGCCCCGGCGTCACCGCCCTCCGCGCCCAGTGCTCCGGGCGGATCTGCCACCGAGTCAACGATCCCGAGACGGCGACCATGACCCTCGGCGACCTCGACCCCGCCGCCCTGGTCTCCGCCCGCGCCATCCCCGCCGAGACCCCCGGCGTCGCGATCGTCGCCTCCCAGGACGGCCAGTGGTACCGCGCCCGCTCCTTCCACGTCTCCGAGCAGACCGCAGAACACACCGCCCGGCACTGGTCCCAGCTCACACCCGCGTGGGCCGAGATCGCCCAGCCCGGCCGCGCCACCAGCCTTGACAAGGCCGAGCTGTCTGACCTGCTGTTCGCCTGACCGAGAAAGGGGGTAACGATGCGACGCCTCGCCTCATGGCTGCTCGACACCGGGCCGGTTCTCGTCCTGGCCGCCATCGCGGGTGCCGGATCGTTCACCCACATCCGCGACACCGCCACCGACCACGGACAGACCGGCTGGATGTCGTGGGCCGTGGCCGTCTGCGTCGACCTCACCTGCGTCATGGCCGCCCGCGAACGCCAGCGGGACAAGAAGACCGGCCGCCAACGGACCGGCCTCGTGTCCTGGCCAACGCTCGTCCTGGCCGGCGGGATCGTGTTGTCCCTGGCTGCCAACCTGCACCAGGCCGAACCGACCGTGTGGGGCTGGCTGACGGCCGCCACCCCTGCCGGTGCGTTCCTCATCGCCGTCTCGATGCTCGAACGCCGCGCCGCCGCCCTTCGTCCCGCGCCGTCCGCGCCCGTCCTGACCGTCGATGCCGTCCCGTCCTCACCGTCCCCCTCCCCCGCGCTCGTCCCGGCCACGCAGGACGGGCAGGACGGCGAGCCGGGACCGTCCCCGGCACTGGTCGACTACGCCCGCCGCGTCGCCGACGAGCACGAGGCCAAGCACGGCAAGCCGATCACCCGCGACCTGCTGCGCGCACGTCTGGGCGTGTCCAACCAGCTCGCCTCCGACCTGCTGCGCACCCTGCGCACCGCATCCGAACCCGTCTGACGAAAGGAGATCACCACATGACCAACGACGACCACCGTTCCGCCCTCACCACCGGACTCCGCGCCCTGGCCGACTTCCTGGACGCCAACCCGGCCGTCCCCATCCCGTACTCGGTCAACGTCCTGCACTTCCCGCCCCGCGCCACCGATGCCGAGATATGCGCCGACGTCGACCACATTGCCGAACTGCTCGGCATATCGATCGACCCGCGCGAGCGCGAGTCCGGCCACTACGCCGCTTCGGTCCGCTTCGGCCCCGTCGAGTACCGGGCCGTGGCCATCCTCGCGGCCCGGCGCGCCCAGTACGAGGCCGAACGCAGCTACGAGGGCTGCATCCAGCCCGACCCCATCCCCGACCAGAACGCGGCGCACGCCGCCTGACCACGAAAGGAGGTGACGCCCATGCCCGACACCGAGCAGGCCCCGCCCGCGACTCCGGTGCCGATCACGCCGCGTCGGTGGCAGTGCTGCCACTGCGGCGGAGGCGGCCTGGACTCCTACGGCGAGACCTGCGGCCACTGTGACGGGCTCGGCTTCTGCTGAACCCCGTCAGCGCCCCCGGCCTGGCCGTACATCCGCCAAGACAACCGCCAGGTCGGGGGCCATCCCTTCACCCATCGAGCGAAAGGAGGTCTCCATCTTGCCCGTTACCCCCGCCAATGCGCACGCCATCCGCGGTGCCATCGCCCGGCTCAACGACCCCAACTGCTCCCGCTTCGCCTCCCAGATCCGCCACACGGGCGGCTGCCGACAGCCGATCCACTTGCGCGGCAAGGTCGAACATTGGGACAGGGCCACCGGGACCCTGCTGCACCGCTACAGCACCCGCCTCGAACCCGACGGCATCCTGCGCGTACCGTGCAAGACCCGCCGCGCCTCCCGCTGCCCCGCCTGCGCCGAGACCTACCGCGCCGACACCTACCACCTCATCCGCGCCGGCCTCATCGGCGGCAAAGGCGTCCCCGCATCGGTGACCGCGCACCCGTGCCTGTTCGTCACCCTCACCGCGCCGTCCTTCGGCCCGGTCCACACCCGCAGGCAGCACAACGGGAGCGTCCTGCCCTGCCACCCCCGACGCGACGCCGAAACCTGCCCACACGGGCGCGTCCTGTCCTGCACGGTTCTGCATGGGCCCGAGGCTGACTGCCTCGGCGAGCCGCTATGCCCCGACTGCTACGACTACACCGGCTCAGTGCTGTTCAACGCGGTCGCGCCGCTGCTGTGGAAGCGCTTCGCCGACGCCCTGCGCCGGCACCTGGCCAAGCTCGGCGGCCTAACCCTCCGCGACATGCGTGACCAGCTCGTCGTCTCCTTCGCCAAGGTCGCTGAATACCAGCGGCGCGGCGTCGTCCACCTGCACGCCGTGATCCGCCTCGACGGACCGGCCGGACCCATCTCACCGCCCCCAGCCTGGGCCACGCTCGACCTGCTCACCCAAGCCGTCCAGCACGCCGCCTCCGTGGTCACGGCCAAAGTGCCCGCGTACGATTACCAACCGGAACGGGTACTCCGTTGGGGCACGCAACTCGACGCCCGCCCGATCACCCTTGACGGTGAGCTGACCGACCAGGCCGTAGCCGGGTATGTCGCCAAGTACGCGACTAAGGCCGCCGAATGCGTCGGCACCCTCGACCGGCGCATCGTCCCCAGCGAGGACCTGGCCGCCCTGCCCGTCCGAGACCACGCCCGACGGCTCATCGCCGAATGCCTCCGCCTCGGCGCCATCGGGGAACTGGCCGAACTCCGACTGATCCACTGGGCGCACATGCTCGGCTTCCGCGGCCACTTCTCCACCCGATCCCGCCGCTACTCCACCACGCTCGGCGGCATCCGCACCGACCGGCAGAATCACGCTCGCAACGAGGACATCACCACCGGCCGCCTGCCCCTCCTGGACGAGGACATCGTCCTCGTCATCAGCGAATGGGAGTACGCCGGAAAGGGCTACTCCCCCGGTGACGCCCTCGTCGCCGCGCTCACGGGTTCACCGATGCTGCCATCGCAGTCACTAGTCGGGAATGACGCCCGATGAAGCGCAACGACCGACTCCTGACCGTGCCTGAAGTACTTGCTGAGCTGGGCGGCGTTTCCCGCCGGACCTTCTACCGCTGGCGTGAGCTCGGCCACGCGCCCAAGTGTGTGAAGCTCCCCAATGGGGAGCTCCGCGTCTGGTGGAGCGATCTCGCAGCCTGGCTGGAATCCCTCCGGGAGGCGGCGTGAACACCTCCTATGACGTGAAGCTCTGGGACATCCGGCCGAACCGGACCAGCAAAGCGCCCTCCTACATCGTTCGTTGGAAGGTAGGCCCCAAGGAGAAGTCCAAGGCCTTTCGGACCAAGGCCCTGGCCGAGAGCTTCCTGTCTGACCTCCGCCAAGCATCTAAGCGCGGTGAGACCTTCGACCTGGAAACAGGGCTTCCCGTCTCCCTGGTGAAGGTCAAGCAGGCCGTCACCTGGTTCGCCTTCGTCCTTGCCTACATCGATATGAAGTGGCCGCACGCTGCGGCGAAAACCCGAGACAGCCTGACTGACGCTCTCGCGACGGTGACGCCCGCCCTCGTCGACGAGGAAGCCCCTGGCAAGCCGGATCTGATGGTCCTGAGGGAAGCGCTGCGCCAGTACGTTCTTCCCCCAGCATCTCGGCAACTGGAGCGTCCTGCGGGCATCACGGTGGCTGTCGCGTGGCTCGAACGTCACTCGCTCGCCGTGGCCGACTTGGCGAAGGTTCGAAACGTGCGGCTCGGCCTCGATGCCCTGACACTTCGACTCGACGGCGGGGCGGCTGCGGCTACCACGATCGCCCGGAAGCGCTCAGTCTTCTACAACGTGCTCCAATACGCCGTGGACCTGGAAGAGCTGCCCTCGAACCCGATAGACAAGGTGAAGGCGTGGAAGCCGCCGAAAGTCCGTGAGGTTGTCGATCGGCGGGTAGTAGTCAACCCGACCCAGGCTCGGGAGCTACTCACCGCAGTGACCTACGCGGGCCGCCTCGACCGTGGTCGGCACCTTCGAGCCTTCTTCGCCTGCCTCTACTTCGCCGGCCTCCGACCCGCTGAAGCGCTCGGCCTCCGCATGCAGGACTGTCACTTGCCGAAGTCGGGGTGGGGGCGCCTGGTCCTGGCGAAGTCCAAGCCTCAGGCGAACAAGCGATGGACCGACAGTGGTGAGGCACACGACGACCGCGGCCTGAAGCACCGCGCACAAGATGAGGGTCGTCCGGTCCCTATTCCACCTGAGCTGGTGACCATCCTCCGCGAGCACATCGAAGAGTTCGGGATCCACGATGACGGGCGCCTGTTCCGTACATCGAGGGGCGGTGTGATCTCCATCGGAACGTACTGCGCGACGTGGCAGAAGGCGCGAACCCTTGCCTTCACGCCGGAACAGGTCGCCTCCCCGCTGGCGGCCCGGCCATACGACCTACGACACGCTGCGGTCTCGCTTTGGTTGAACGCGGGGGTAGCCGCTCCCGAGGTCGCGGAACGCGCCGGGCATGGCGTGGATGTGCTGCTCAGGGTCTACGCCAAGTGCATCGATGGCGGGGTTGAGGTAGCCAACCGCCGAATCGAGGAAGCTCTAAACTAGCGATCATAGCGAATCGAAGGGCCTCGCTCATGCCAAGGCCATTTTGTTTTTCTTTCCCGCATACTCCCGCACTTGCCTTCGCAATCCCCGCAGCGGCGGCATAGAAAGCGCAATCAATCCCCTTTTCACGATCCACGGACCGTGCCCTGCTATCAAGGAAGGTCTATGGCATCACTATCGGGTTCTTCGTCCGGTTCGCTTGTCTCGTTCTGATCGGAATCCTCGTCGGCAGGCTGCGAGTCGGCTTGTGGCGCGGGCTGGAGTGGCAACTGTAGCCCTGGTGCTTGAGCTGGCAATCCTGTAGGCGGCTGAGACCAGAGCGCAACTTCGCTGAAGTCGACCTGGGCACCGGAGAACCCGGCATCGTCGAAAGAAACCGCGCCGCCGGAGAAACTCGCATCCTCGAAAGAGACGGTGCCGCCGGAAAACTCCGCGAGGTCGAAGGAGACGCTGGCGCCACAGAACCGCACATCAAAAAACCAGACCCTACCGCCGGAGAATTCGGCATCCGAGAAGGAAACGGTGCCGCCGGAGAACCACGCACTGAGAAACGAGACGGTGCCGCCAGAGAACCGTACGTATAGCAACCAGACCGCACCGCCGGCGAATCTCGCATTCTCGAAGGAGACGGTGCCGCCGAAAAACTTCGCGAGGTCGAAGGCGACGGTGGCGCCGGAGAGCTTCGCGCCCTTGAACGAGAGCGTGCCTCCGGAGAACCGTGCGCCGTGGAACGAGACAGTGCCGTCGGAGAGTTTCGCGCTGTGGAACGAGACAGTGCCGTCAGAGAGTTTCGCGCGCTGGAACGAGGCCATGCTGCCGGAGAACTCCGCGTAGCCGAACGAGACCTGACTGCCAGTGAACCACGCCTTCTCGAAGGAGATCGTGCCGTCAGAGAACTTCGCGCGGTCGAACGAGACCTGGCCTCCCGAGAACTTCGCGGCGTCGAAGCAGACCATACCGCCAGAGAACTTCGCGCGGTCGAACGAGACCTGGCCTCCCGAGAACTTCGCGGCGTCGAAGCAGACCATACCGCCAGAGAACTTCGCGCGGTCGAACGAGACCTGGCCTCCGGAGAACACCACGCCGGACAAGTCGGTGACATCGTCGAAGACGACTCCGGTGAAGTCGAAGTCGTGACCGTGCCAGGGGACAGCGGCATCGCGGCGGAGGTGGGCGGCGATCAGACGGAGAATGGTGGCGCGTACCTCCCGCATTGCTCGCCAGGCGGCATGCGCGGCGGGGTCCTGATCGGCCACAGGTTCGGGTTCGGGCGGCATGCGCAGGTAGGCGCACAGCACGTCGATGCACATCTGGCGACCGCCCTGCCAGTCGTCGGCGAGGGCAGCCAGGGCGTGCACGCCGGCCAGGCGGACTGGAGAGGCGTTGGAGCCGAGTTTGTCGGTGGCCTTGTCAAAGCGTTCGGCATACAGCTTCGTGTCCTCGCGCCGGGCCGCTTCTCTCGCGCGCTGGTTTTGCTCCCGGGCACGGTGATTCTCTTCCTCTGCCAACCATTGTTTGCGGTAAGCGACGACCAAGGCGACGGCGCCGCCGATGCCGCCGACCACGGCCAGCGAGATCTTGACGATCTCCAGCAGGTTGGTGGTGTCGAGCGTGACCTTGGACGGCAGCCCGATCCAGGCCAGCGCGGCAGCCAGCAAGGCACCGGCGAGGAGGGTGGCGGCGACCAAGGTGAGAGCCAGAGCGCGTCGGAAGTCCATTAGCCCACGGGGCTCAGCGAGGCCCTTGGGGTGGGGTGTGCGGCGAGGCAGGGGGAGTAGACGCGTCAGGCGCGGAAGTTGGCGGGGGAGGCGCGGCATGTTTCCTACGATGCCGGGCCGGTTCCGGGACGGAAGGAGATCGGGAAGGTTGTTGGCGGATCGTTCCCCACCATGCCTGACGGCATGGAAACATCCCAACGAGCAAGTTGCGTCCCCGGCGAGGTGACCTCTACGTGCCACAGATCAACTAGGGCGCGACCTGGGCAGACCCTCTCAAGATCATCCCGTGAATATAACGTGGACAGCGGCCGAGGGCTGCTCAGGGTGGCGTACGGCTGCGCATGGCCGGAACGATCAACGGCGTCTGAACCGAGCGAATTCGCTGGTCAGACGCCGTTTTAAGAGGCAGAGCGGAGAGCGTGGGATTCGAACCCACGAGACCGGTCACCCGGCCTAGCGGTTTTCAAGACCGCCGCCATCGTCCACTAGGCGAGCTCTCCCTGGCGGCGCCTCGTTCGAGGCGCCACGCCGCAGACTAGTCTCTCACCGCCCCGGACGTGACCGCGACCGGTGAAAAAGATCAGTCGATGGTGCTACAGGTGATCCGGGATCTCGGAGAACTTGCGCTCCGCCAGTGCCTGCGGGCCGGCGAAGCCGTCGCCGACGGAGGCGGCCAGGCGGAGGTAGGCGTCCCGGGTGGCCTGCTGGAGCCGGTCGAGGTCGATCTCCGCTCCCTCCTCCAGGTGCGGGTCGTACGGCACGCGGACGACCGTACGGCAGCGGGCGGCGAAGTGGGCCTCCAGCTTGTCGAGATCGACCGTCGACTTCGACCGCGGCCGTACGCTGCAGAGCACCACGGTGGCGGACCGGACGAGGTCGCCGTAGTGATGCGCCTCCAGCCAGTCCAGCGTGGCCGAGGCCGCGCGGGCGCCGTCCACCGAGGGCGAGCTGACCAGCACGATCTGGTCGGCCATGCCCAGCACGCCCGACATGGCCGAGTGGAGGAGCCCCGTGCCGCAGTCGGTGATGCAGATGGAGTAGAAGTTCTCCAGCACCTGCGCCACCGAGTGGTAGTCCTTGGCGCTGAAGGCCTCCGACACCGACGGGTCGCGGTCGGACGCCAGGATCTCCAGCCGCGAGGGCGTCTGCGAGGTGAAGGCCCGGATGTCCACATATCGATTGATCTGGGCGCGTTCGTTCAGCAGGTCGCGTACGGTCGCCGACGTCTCCAGCTCCACCTTGTCGGAAAGCGTTCCACGGTCCGGGTTGGCGTCGACGGCGATGACGCGGTCACCGCGCACCTGCGCGAGCGTGGCGCCCAGGCCGACGGTCGTCGTGGTCTTGCCCACCCCGCCCTTGAGGCTGAGCACCGCGACCCGGTGATGCCCCGTCGCGACCGGCGTACGGGCGCGCTGGACGAGTTCGCGGCGGCGCCGCACCTCCGGGGCCTCTCCCGGCTTGATCAGCCCGGCGGAGGCCTTATAGACCAACCGCCGCCAGCCCGTCGCGGGAGCGTTCCTGCGGCCGCGCAGGAGGACGACCGGGTCGAGACTGTCGGCGTTCGGCTTGGACCCCGCCGTCTTGGACCCCGCCGTCTTGGGACCTGTGGCGCGCGCCGGTGAGTTGAACGCGGAGACGGGCGGAGCGGGCCGCCGCGGCGACTGGTACGCCTCCCGCTCCGCGAAGGCGTCCCGCTCCGGGACAGCCGGAGCATCCGGGATGACCGGAGCGGCCTCGGCGGTGGAGCGAGGCGGGACGGCGGAACGAGCGGGGGCGGTGGGGTAGGCGGAGGCGGCGGGGCGTTCCGGAGCCGGTTCGGGAGCCACGACGGGCTCCGGCGCCACGGCCTGCTCGGGCGCGAGGGCCGCCGCCGGGCCCGGCTCGTACGGCTTGCGCTCCTCGGCCGCCAGGTCGTCCCGTAGCGAGCCGGTGAAGCGGTCATCCGTACGCTCCGACCGCAGAGAGCCGGTGAAGCGGTCATCCGTACGCTCGGACCGTAGCGAGCCGGTGAAGCGATCGTCGGTGTGCTCGGACCGCAGGGAGCCGGTGAAGCGATCGTCCGTACGCTCGGACCGCGGGGGTGCGAACGACGACGAGGCCTCCGAAGGGGCCGGAGGCTCCTCCGGCTCGGCATCGGTGGCGTCCTCCTGCCTGACGGCCTCGACCGGCACCGCCGGCTCCAGCCAGCCCCGCAGCGGCTCCTTCGACGCGGACGGCGAGTCCGGCGTGTGACGCTTGCGCGTCTCGGTGTCCGAGAATGCCCCGATGTTGTAGGAGTCGGTGTCCACGGGCGACGAGAACGCGCCACGCCCGAAGGCCCCTCCAGACGGGTTGGAGTGGTCGTCGCCGTCCTCCTCCTCGTCCCGGCTCGCGGCCGGAGACTCCGGCGCCGGCGCGTCCACCGCATCGCCGAGCTGCGGAGCGCTGACGGGCCCGGTCGACGTCCCCAGCGGCGTGCCGAAGGACGCGGTCGGCGTCCCGAAGGAACTGTACGATTCCCCGCTCTCCGTCTCCGTACTTCTGAACGAGGAGAACCGCACGGGCCCGGTGGAGGACTCCACCGACGGGCCCTCTTCCCGCTCCTCAGTCACGGCTGAGGGTTCATCGGAGCGTTCCGGCGGCGTGACGAAGGCCGTTTCGCCATATCCGGTGTCGTTCCCGTATCCCGAGTCGGTTCCATATCCCGAATCGGTGCCGTATCCGTAGTCGTACGCCGAGGTTGCGGCATTGTCGCCGCCCTGATCACCCGAGCCGTACGCGGCGGAACCGCCGAAACCGGACTCGCGGATCGGGCCGGTGGACGACGCCTCCCGGGCCTCGGCGTCCTCCTGGACCGGTGCGCCGTACGCGGACTCGGTCGTGGCGCGGAACAGCCCGCCGGACGCGGGCTCGGCCGGGACGAGGCTCCAGGGGTCGGCGGGGTACGGCGAGGCGGGCTCGGGCTCGGCGGCGGGCGAGGGTGGTGGAGAGGCGAGGGTCGCGGACGTGACCGCGCTCACCGCTATCTCGACCTCGTCGGGCATCTCCTTGATCGCGTCCAGCCACGCGAGCTGGTCCTCCAGAGAATGGGGATCCTCACGATCATGTCTCGCCACCGAGTACCCCCTCGGGATGGGCTTATGGGGTAGCAATCACATTGAAGATTAGCGCCACGTAATCCGGTGAATGCGGGCAACCGCCCTAGTTCTCCGTCACGCTACTTTAGGTCACATGCGCGCGATGGTGATTTCCGAACCCGGCGGACCCGAGGTTCTGGACTGGCGGGAAGTGCCCGATCCACGTCCCGCCCCAGGTGAGGTGGTCATCGACGTCGCCGCCTCGGCCGTCAACCGGGCCGACCTCCTCCAGCGGCGCGGCCTCTATCCGCCGCCGCCCGGCGCCTCGGAGATCCCCGGTCTCGAGTGCTCCGGAGTGGTCGCCGAGGTCGGCGGGAACGTTCCGGGTATCGCCCCCGGCGACCGGGTCTGCGCCCTGCTCGCGGGTGGCGGGTACGCCGAGCGGGTGGCCGTCCCGTGGCAGCAGGTCATGCCGGTGCCCGAGGGGCTCCCGCTCGACGAGGCGGCCGCGCTGCCCGAGGTCGCCTGCACGGTCTGGTCGAACGTCTTCATGACCGCCCGCCTGCGGAAGGGCGAGACGCTTCTCGTCCATGGCGGCGCGAGCGGCATCGGCACGATGGCGATCCAGCTCGCCAAGGCGTACGGCTCCCGGGTGCTGGTGACGGCGGGCTCGGCCGAGAAGATCGAGCGCTGCCGGACCCTCGGCGCGGACGAGGCGGTGAACTACCGCGAGGAGGACTTCGCCGAGCGGTTCGAGGGCCGGGCCGACGTCATCCTCGACATCATCGGCGCGAAGTACCTGGCCGGGAACCTCCGGGCCCTCGCCACCGGCGGCAGGCTGGTGGTCATCGGCATGCAGGGCGGCGCCAAGGGCGAGCTCGACCTCGGGGCGCTGCTCGCCAAGCGGGCGGCGATCCACGCGACCGGGCTGCGCCACCGCCCGGTGGACGACAAGGGCGTGATCTGCCGGGGCGTCGTGGAGAGCGTCTGGCCGCTGGTCACCGCCGGGGCCGTACGGCCCGTGGTGCACGAGCGGATTCCGCTCGGCCAGGCCGGACGGGCGCACCGCCTGCTCGAGGAGGGGGCCCACGTCGGAAAGCTGCTGCTGGTCAGGTGAGCTAGGTTGGGTCGGGTGAGCACCGGTGTGCCCCAGCGGAGTGAGTCAGGAGTTGTAAGCGATCGATGAACGCAGACGAGAGCACGCCGCAGATCGTGGTCGTGGGCCCGCAGGGCCTGTCGGTCTCCGGCGACGGTAAGGGCGGCGAGCACGAGGAGCGCTCCGTCGCCGACCTGGTGGAGCAGCCCGCCAAGGTGATGCGGATCGGCAGCATGATCCGCCAGCTTCTGGAGGAGGTGCGCGCCGCTCCCCTCGACGACGCCAGCCGCAAGCGGCTCAAGGACATCCACCAGAGCTCGATCAAGGAGCTGGAGGAGGGTCTGGCCCCCGAGCTCGTGGAGGAGCTGGAACGGCTGTCGCTGCCGTTCAGCGACGAGAGCCCCACCCCGCCCAGCGACGCCGAGCTGAGGGTCGCGCACGCCCAGCTCGTCGGCTGGCTGGAGGGCCTGTTCCACGGCATCCAGACCACGTTGTTCGCCCAGCAGATGGCCGCGCGGGCCCAGCTCGAACAGATGCGCCGCGCCCTCCCCGGCGGCCTGAGCCAGGCCGCGGACGAGCAGGGCCACCGCGCCGGCGGCCCCTACCTGTAAGGGCCGCGAGGCCGGAAGAGGTTCTCCAGCACCACCGCGACACCGTCGTCGTTGTTGGCCGCCGTCACGTGATCGACGGCGGCCAGCACGTCCGGGTGGGCGTTCGCCACCGCGTACGACGTGCCGGCCCAGCTCAGCATCGGCAGGTCGTTCGGCATGTCGCCGAAGGCGACCACCTCCGCCGGCTTGATCCCCCGCTCCTCCGCCAGCGTGGCCAGCGCCGTCGCCTTCGTCACCCCGTACGCGCTCATCTCCAGCAGCGCCCGGCCACTGGAGTGCGTCGGGGTCACGATGTCGCCCACGATCTCCAGGGCCACGCGGACCAGTTCGTCGGGGTCCATCGCGGGATGCTGGGCGAGCAGCTTGGCGCACGGCAGGGAGGTCAGCGCGGCGGTCCCCACCTCGCGTCCGCACGACACCTCCCGGGAGTCCCAGCCGCCGAGGGCGTACGCCGCCTCGTGGGCGAAATCACCCTCGTACTCGACCGAGAAGGTCAGGCCCGGCACGTCCCGCCGGAGGCGGGCGACGCACTCCTCCAGGATGTCCGGGGCGATCAGATGCGACTCGACGATCCGCTCGGTGTGCAGGTCGTACACGAGTGCGCCGTTCGCGCAGATCGCGAGCCCGCAGTGCCCCACGGTCCCGGCGACGCTGTGCATCCACCGGGGTGGCCGCCCGGTGACGAAGACGAGGGTGCCGCCGGACTTCTCCACCCGGGCGAAGGCGGCGGCCGTACGCGATGAGATCGTTCCGTCGGTACGCAGCGCGGTGCCGTCGAGATCCGTGGCGATGAGGCGGGGGCAGGTCATAGCAGGTTCCAGTCTGCACCGTGACCCGGCACGACCACCCCTCGACCACCCCTGGTGCGAGAAATCTGCCCCAGACGTGGAACACCAACGGGCTACATAGTGTTAGATGTGAAGGCGTTGTATTAGCTGTTCCCGTAGCGAAAACCAGTTTGACTGTATGAGCCACCCGGGGAGCTGTGCGACACACCGGGGGCCACGAGGTGTGGTCCCCAAGATTCACTTCCTTAGGGAGAGCAGTAATGGCTCAGGGAACCGTCAAGTGGTTCAACGCTGAGAAGGGCTTCGGCTTCATCGCACCGGACGGCGGCGAGCCCGACGTGTTCGTGCACTTCTCCGCGATCACTGGCAGCGGCTACCGCAACCTCGAGGACGGCCAGCGGGTCGAGTTCGAGGTCATCGCCGGTCCGAAGGGTCCGCAGGCGTCGAACGTCCGTGGTCTCTGACCTGACGTGACGAAGGCGGGGCTCGCGCCTGCGAGCCCCGCCTTTCGTATATCCGGGCCCAATCGCTGGCCCGGCCGCCAGGTCTGGTACCGCTCACATGAGGAGGCCTCCGTGCGTGAAAGTTTCACGCACGGAGGCCTCTTTCGGGTCCGATCGCCGATCCGGCGAAGAGATTTACATCACTCCTGACGCCTGCCCCCACTCGGCCAATCACCCGGCACCTTCACCCGGCGCCGAAGAGGGCCGCCCGGCGGCGCGTCCCTAACGCGACACCGGCTCCAGAACGTCGAGTCCGACGTACGGCCGCAGCGCCTTGGGCACCACGACGGAGCCGTCCGCCTGCTGGTGGTTCTCCAGGATCGCCACGATCCACCGGGTGGTGGCGAGCGTGCCGTTGAGCGTGGCCACGTGCTGCGGCCTGCCGTCCTCGTCGCGGTAGCGCACCTTCAGGCGGCGGGCCTGGAAGTCGGTGCAGTTCGAGGTCGAGGTCAGCTCGCGGTAGCGGCCCTGGGTGGGCACCCAGCCCTCGCAGTCGTACTTGCGGGCCGCCGACGAGCCGAGGTCGCCGCCCGCCACGTCGATCACGCGGTAGGGGATCTCGACCTTCTCCAGCATCTCCTTCTCCCACGCGAGGAGCCGCAGGTGCTCCTCGTGCGCGTCCTCGGGACGGCAGTAGGAGAACATCTCCACCTTGTCGAACTGGTGGACGCGGATGATCCCCCGGGTGTCCTTGCCGTACGACCCCGCCTCGCGCCGGAAGCAGGACGACCACCCGGCGTACCGCATCGGCAGCGCCGCCCGGTCGAGGATCTCGTCGGAGTGGTACGCCGCCAGCGGCACCTCGCTGGTGCCGACCAGGTAGAGGTCGTCGGCCTCCAGCCGGTAGACCTCGCTCGCGTGGGCGCCGAGGAAGCCGGTGCCCTGCATCGACTCCGGCTTCACCAGCACAGGGGTGATCATCGGGGTGAAGCCCGCCTCGACCGCCTGCTGGATCGCCATGTTCAGCAGCCCGAGCTGGAGCCGCGCGCCGGCGCCCTTCAGGAAGAAGAACCGCGCGCCGGACACCTTGGCCCCGCGCTCGGTGTCGATCGCGCCGAGCAGCTCGCCCAGCTCGACGTGGTCGCGCGGCTCGAAGTCGAAGACCGGCTTCTCGCCGACCTCCTCGATGACCACGTAGTCGTCCTCGCCGCCGGGGGGCGCGCCCTCCTCGACGATGTTCGGGACGGTCATGAGCAGCTCGTCGAGCTCGCCCGCCAGCGCGGCGGCCTCGGCCTCGGCCGTCTTCACCTGCGCGGCCAGCTCCTTCGCGCGGTCGAGCAGGGCCTGGCGCTCGTCTCCGGACGCGCGGGACACCGACTTGCCGATGCTCTTCTGCTCGGCGCGCAGCGACTCGAAGTTGTTGAGCGCGGCACGGCGGCGCTCGTCGAGCGACAGCAGGGTCTCCACGACCGAGTCGTCCTCGCCGCGGACGCGCTGCGACGCCCGGAGCCGGTCCGGGTCCTCACGAAGGGTTCGCAGGTCAATCACGGCTCACAGGCTACCGGAGCCGGTGCGGCTCCCGTGTGTCAAGCGAGACCGGCGCGGATCTTTCCGAGCCACTGCGCGGCCTCGTCGAAGTCGCCGTCCGCCGTACCCGGCTTGACCTGGGTGGCGACCCGGTCGGCGCGGGGATAGCTGCCGAGGAAGCGCAGGTCGCCGCAGAGCCGGTGGAGCCCGGAGACGGCCTCGCCGACCCTGGCGTCCGCGATGTGACCCTCCAGGTCGAAGTGGAAGAAGTAACGCCCGATGCCGTCGCCGGTGGGGCGCGACTCGATCCGGGTCAGGTTCACCCCGCGCACGGCGAACTCGCTCAGCATCTCCAGCAGGGCGCCCGGGTGGTCGTCGCGCAGGAAGGCGACGAGCGAGGTGCGGTCGGCGCCGGTCGGCTCGGGCAGCGGCCCCGGCCGGCTCACCTGGATGAACCGCGTCACGGTGTCGGAGCGGTCGCCGATGTCCGAGGCGACGGCGTCGAGCCCGTAGTACTCCCCGGCGATGGCCGGGCTGATGGCCGCGTCGTACGGCGAGCCGGGGAGGGAGACCTCCTGCGCGGCGGCGGCCGTGGAGGATCCGGCGATCACCACGGCTCCGGGCAGCTCGCGCTCGATGAACCCCCGGCACTGCGTGTGCGCGGCGGGATGCGTGATGATCCGCTTGATCTGGGCCAGCTCGGTGCCGGGCCGGACCAGCAGGGCGAACTCGACCGGGAGCAGCACCTC
The DNA here is from genome assembly GCF_005864065.1 of Microbispora triticiradicis. Classification (NCBI taxonomy): domain Bacteria; kingdom Bacillati; phylum Actinomycetota; class Actinomycetes; order Streptosporangiales; family Streptosporangiaceae; genus Microbispora; species Microbispora triticiradicis. Next base: position 616,006 of record NZ_VANP01000001.1, read on the forward strand.
GCCGGTGATGTGCAGCGACCTGCCCTTGGCCAGCTCGTCGAGGGTCTGGGTGATCGCCCCCTCAACCGAGTTCTCCAGCGGGACGACGGCGCCGTCGGCCGCGCCGTCGCGGGCGGCGTCGAGCGCGGCTCCGACGTTGGCGCAGGGCAGGCGCTCGGCGTCGGGCGCCAGGAGTCGCAGTGCCGCTTCACAGAAGGTGCCCTGCGGCCCCAGGTACGCGAGCTTCGACATGCCGTCCAGAGTATCCGCAGGTATCGGCCGTGAGCGCGCCGAATCACCTTCTGTGGAAAACCATGAGGCGATCGCGCTGCCCACCCGGCTGCCGCGCGCGCCCTCCACACGGCCCGTCGCGCACGCGTTCTCGGAGTCATGCCTTCGCGGCGGGGACCGCGGCAGCGGTGGTGACGGCGGCCCGCCGTCGCGGCAGCCAGGACCCGAGCAGCCAGACCAGGCCGATCGCCCCGAGCCCGAAGGCGTTCTGCACGATCTTCCCGGCGACCGGGCTGAGGATCGGGATCTCCAGCGCCTTGATCGACACTCCCCACCAGGGGATGGGCAGCACGTAGTACAGCCACACGGCGGCCGCGACCAGCAGCCGGACCGGATCGCGCCCGGACCCGGCCACGGCCGCGACCACCACCACGATCCAGGCGATGTGATGGATCCACGCCACCGGGGACAGCAGCACCGCCATCAGCCCGGTGAGCGCGACCGCCGTCATCGTGTCGCCGTCCAGGTACGCCCGCCGGGCCTGGCGGAAGCCGTACCAGCCGACGGCAGCGACGGCGGCGAGCCAGACGGCCGAGGTCAGCGCGTCGGGCAGGTAGAGCCTCAGCAGCATGCCCCGCAGCGACTGGTTGGTGGTGGCGGCGTTGGCGCCCAGCCGCTCGGAGTCGAGCAGCGCCCTGAACCAGAAGTCCCGCGCGTCGTCGGCGATCACCAGGAACGGCAGCAGCGTGAGCACCGCCGCCGTGAACACCGCCATGAACAGAGCCCGCCGCTGCGCCGCGTCCCCGTGGCGCTGCACGGCGTCCCCGCGGCGCTGCCCAGTGCTCCCGTGGCGCTGCCCGGTGCTCCCGTGGCGCTGTGCGGTGTCCCCATGATGCTGCGCGGTGTCCCCGTGGCGCTGCCTCGGGCCGCTGGGGGCGGTGCCGCTGCGGCCTGGGCCGGCGTCGCTAGGGGCGAACGCGGTGACGGCCAGGTAGACGAGGAACACGCCGGGGGTCAGCTTCACCGCCGTCGCCAGCCCGATGAGCATCCCGCGCGGCCACCACGGGCGGCGCGCCACGCAGTCGAGCAGGCACAGCGCGAGGAGGAACAGATCCACCTGGCCGAACCTGACCTGGTCCCTGATCGGCATGAGGTACATGCACGCGGCGCACAGCACGGCGAATATCGCGGGCGCGGCCAGGGCACCGCGTACGCCGTCCAGGAAGGCCCGGAACGCGTGCCGGACCGTCACCGCGAGAACGGCGACGACCGCGATCGTCCACACCCACTGCGCGACCGGCCAGGACATCGCGGCGAGCGGCACCGCCAGCATCGCGGCGACCGGCGGGTACGTGAACGGCAACAACTGGGGCGCCGGCGTGATCACGTCGTAGACGGGCAGGCCCCGCAGGAGTGCCCAGCCGCCCGTACGGTAGACGTCGAGGTCGACGAGGCGCTGGTCGTCCGGATTGGTGAGCCAGTAGGCGATCAGCGGGGACGCGGCGGCGGCCACCGCCACCAGGGCCAGCGCCCATGCCCAGGCGGGCCGGCGGGCCCCGGCGATGCGGCCAGTCGTCACAACCAGGCAGGTTACCGTGGACCGTGGCCGCACCATCGTCGATCATGAGGGAGCCTGGAACAGTGCCATCCGCACCAGCACCGGCGCCGGGCCGGGGACCTTCCGCCGCCCCGCCGGGCCGCGGCGGCGTGCCCGTGAGCCCAAGCCCTCGCCGGGTCTCGGTGGCGGCCCATGGTGGTCCGGGTCCTCGCGGGGAGCGCGCGACAGCCCGTGGCGGTCGGCGTTCCCGTGGGACGCGGGTGCTCCTGGCGGCTCTCCTCACGCTCCTCGTCGCGGCCCTCGTCGTGCCCGCCTCGTCCGGCCCGGCCGCCGCCGAAACCGCGCCGACGGGGCGGGTGGTGGTGATCGGGGTGCCCGGGCTTCGCTGGGCGGACCTCGATCCGGAGCGGACGCCCACCTTGTGGGCTCTGGCGGACAGGGGCTCCACCGCGTCGCTGTCCACGCGGGCGGTGCCCCCGGAAGGCCTGCCCGTCACCTGCCCGGCCGCCGGATGGCTGACCGTCTCGGCGGGCCAGCGGGCGGCCTCCCCCGGCCCGGGTTGCGGCGCGATCCCCGCACCCGTGGCCGCCGGCGACGGCGGTACGGCGTCGGTGCCCGGCTGGCCCGCGCTGGTCGCCGCGCAGCAGTCGAGTCCGTTCAGGGCACGGCTCGGGCTCCTCGCCGACGCCGTCACCGCTGCCGGAGGGAAGGTCGCGGCGATCGGCCCGGGAGCCGCCCTCGCCGCCGCCGACGGATCCGGGCGGGTCGCGGCGTACGCCGCCACGCCCGCCGCGCTGCCCGACCTCGCGCCGTACGCACTGGTCGTCGCCGAGGCCGGGGAGATCACCCGAGCCTGGACCGGCGACGGACAGGCGAGCCCCCCGGCCGCGCAATCCACACCGTCCACAGCCCAGGCCACACCGCCGACCGCGCCGTCCACAACCCAGGCCACGCCGTCCACGACCCAGCCCGCGCGGCCCACGGCATCGGCCCCGGAATCCACCGCGTTCCCAGCCCGGGCCGCGCCGTCCACGACCACGGCCGGGGCCGAGCGGGAGCCGGCCGACCTGGACGGGGCTGCGCGGCGGGAGGCCGTGAGCGCGGCCGACCGGACCGTGGGCGAGGTGCTGTCGAAGGTCCCCCAGGGCGCCACCGTCCTGGTGGCCGGGATCTCCGACTCCGGCTCCGTCGCTCATCTCCACGTGGCGATCGCCTCGGGCGGGCCGTACGGGCGCGGATGGCTGACCGCCGCCTCGACCCGGCAGCGGGCACTGGTCACGATCACCGACATCACGGCCACGGTCACCCACCTGCTCGGCATCCCCACGCCCGAGGGCGTGGTCGGCAGGGCGTGGTCGGGGGGCGGCGCGGCTCCGTCCGCGGCCGAGGCGGCCCGCGGGCTGGCCGACGCCGACCTGGCGAGCCAGGTGCTCAGAGAGGTCAGGGAGCCGTTCTTCATCGCGCTGGTCAGCGCGCAACTGCTGTTCTACGCCCTCGCCGCGATCGTGGTCAGGCGTCACCGGCGCATGCTCACCGCCACCCGCGTGGTCGCCACGGTCAGCGCCGCGCTCCCGGTGTCGATCTTCCTGGCCCAGCTCGTGCCGTGGTGGAGCCTCCGGCACCCGATGCCCGCCCTGCTCGGCACGATCGTGGCCTTCGCCGCCCTCGTGGCGGGGCTCGCGTACGCGGGGCCGTGGCGCGGCCGGGTGCTCGGGCCGCCCGCCGTGGTCGCCGGGGTCAGTTCGCTCGCGCTCCTCGCCGACGTGGTCACCGGCTCGCGGCTGCAGGTGAACGCCGTGGCCGGGTACGAGCCCGTGACCGGCGGCCGGTTCTACGGCTTCGGCAACATGGCCTTCGCCGTCTACTCGACCGGCACCATCCTGCTGCTGGCCGCCGTCGCCCACGCGCTGCGCCGCCGGCCGAGGCTCGCCGTGGCCGTGTGCGTGGCGTACGGCCTGCTCGCGATCGCCGGGGACGGCTGGCCGACCTGGGGCGCGGACTTCGGCGGCGTGCCGTCGTTCGTCCTCGGCGTGGCGGTGTGCGTGCTGATGACCGCGGGCAGGCGGGTGTCGGTCCTCCGGCTCGGCGTGATCGGGCTGGCGGGCGCGGCGCTCATCTCGCTGATCGCGGTGGCCGACTGGCTGCGCCCGGCCGATCAGCGCACCCATCTCGGGGCGTTCGTCCAGCAGGTCATCGGCGGCGACGGCGGCTCGGTCGTCGGCCGCAAGCTCGGGGCGATGCTCCACACCCTGGGCAACCTGCCGCTGACGCTGCTGTCGGTGGTCGCGCTGGCGTTCCTGTTCCTCGTGCTGGCCAGGCCCTCGCGGTGGGGCGCGGCGGCGCTCAGCCTGGCTTACGCCCAGGCTCCCGAGCTGCGGGCAGGGCTGATCGGCGCGCTGACCGCCGCCCTCGCCGGGTTCCTGATCAACGACTCGGGGATCGCGATTCCGGCGATGGCCCTGACGGTCGCGGTGCCGCTGGCGCTGGCGGCGTCCGTACACGCCCTCCAGCTCGCGCCGCCCACCACAGCAGCACGATCGTCAGCGCCAGCAGAAGCGACGGCGCCACCCACTGCCTGACCACGTCGACGCGCCACGACAGGTCCTCCGGCTGGTGCGCCTGGCGCGCGGGGAGATAGGCCAGTGAGAGCACGGTGAGCCGGGCGACCAGGAACGCTTCCAGGCCCGGCCAGGCGACCAGGGCGAGCAGCGCGAAGCCCAGCCCGTCGTACCACGGCAGCGCGTACGGCGTGGCGAACAGCCAGGCCACCGCGACGGCGAGCGCGACGACCGGCCCCTCGCGCTCCTCCGTCGGACGGCCGCGCAGCATCACGACGGCGAGCGCGGCCAGCAGGAGCAGCGACCCCGTCTGGATCCACGCGTGATACGCCCCGGACCCGAACACCGCCTGCAGGGCCTTCTTCCCGAGCGCCCACGGGGTGGCGAGCGAGACCGACCTGCTGGCGTTCAGCAGCTGGTCGAGCGAGTGGGGCCCGGCGAGCAGGTACGCCACGACGACGGTGAGCGTGGCGAGCCCGGCGACCAGGGCGAGCCGCCGCGGATTGCCGCGCAGCTCCCACGCCGCGCCCAGCGCGACCACGCCCACGGTGGCCTTGACCGCGACGCCCAGGCCGAGCGGCACGCCCCGGCGGGCGACGAGCCCGGCCACGACGAGCGCGACCGCGAGGGTGTCGAGGTGCATCCCGGCCACGAGCTGGTAGACGACCAGCGGGTTCGCCGTCCAGAGCAGGGCCGCGCGGCGCTGCCGTACGGAGTCGCCGGCCGTGACACCCGCGGTGCCACGAGCGGTGGCGCGAGCAGTAGCACGGTGCAACAGCAGGCCGGTGGCGGCGAACGCGGCGGCGTTGACCAGGGCCATCAGGAAGACCGTCAGGCGGACCGAGTCGCCGCCCACGTGGCTCGCCAGAGCCTGTACGGCCGTCGCGACCGGGCCGTACACGCTGGGGGTCCTCGTCCACTCCTCCACGTGGCCGATCACCGGATCGCCGGGCAGGTCGGCGGGCACGGTCAGATAGGGGTCGTACCCGAGGGCCGCCATCCGGCCGTACGCCGCGTAGTTGAGATGGTCGGCCGACCCGGAGGGCGGCAGGAACGCGAGCACCCCGGCGGCGGCGCATCCCGCGAGGACGAGCGTGCGCGCCTTCGGCAGCCGGTCGACGCACGACAGCCCGGCGGCCAGGCCGATCGCCCCGAGCACGACGGCCGCGGCGGCCATGGCGACGACGAGACGTCCGTCGGGGGCGAGGCCCAGGGACCAGGGGGGCTGCCACGACTCGGCCTGCCCGGGTGGCCCGGGCAGCGCGGGCACCATCGCGGACGGCCCGAGGACCCCGATCGCGATCGTGAGGAGGATCGACAGGCCGCCCGCCGCCACGGCCACGGCCGGCCCGGCGACGGTCCGCGCTTCCACCCGAGAATTCCACCACACGGCCGGGCCGGTCACGCCCGTGCGGGCGGCTACCCGCGCGGCGACCTGATCGTGGACAGGGTCTGCCGCACCACGGGCTCGCGGGCGGCGAGGGCCAGGCCGACGTCGCGAAGCTGCCGCGCCCGGTGCACCTGGGAACGCCAGTCGGTGCCGGTGGCCCGGTGCGACATCTCGACCTCGACCTCGACCACCCGGAAGCCCTTCCTGAGGAGGTCGACGGTCATCCCGGTCTCGACGCCGAAGCCGTGCGCGAGCGGGCGGGCCGCCTCGAAGGCGTCCCGGGTGAGGCACCGTTGCCCGTTGAGCGGCTGGGTCGCCTCCCAGCCGGTCAGCCGTTTGATCCCGTCGCGCGCCACCCGTACGACGATGCCGTGGCCGCCGAGCTTGACCCTGGTCGCGAACGTCGCGATGGTCATGTCGGCCTCGCCCGCCCGCACGGGGGCGATCAGCGGGAGGGCCGCCGCCGCCGTCTCACCCAGATCGGCGTCGAGGAACAGCAGGTGACGTGCGTGGTCCGCGTCCAGGAGGCCCGCGGCCTCCGCCCCGCTCTCCATCGCCGCGGCCTTGCCCCTGTTGCGGCTGTGCCGTACGACCCGGGCGCCGGCCGCCCTGGCCACCCGGCCGGTCTCGTCGGACGAGCCGTCGTCGACCACGACCACGAGATCCACGCCGGGCAGCTTCAGGGCGGCGTTCACGGTGGCGCCGATCCGTTCGGCCTCGTCCTTCGCCGGGATCACCACCGCGGTGTCCGGCTCGGGCACTGCCATGTCCCTCATACGCCTAGCCCTGGTGTTCGGCGGTGAGCAGATCGGCGGGCACCGCGTCGTACACGGTGAACACCGAGTCCAGGCCGGTGACCTGGAGAATCTTCCGTACCGCCGGTCTCGGGGCGGCCACCTCCAGCGTGCCGCCGCGCTCCCGCAGCCGCTTGAGCGCGGAGAGCAGCACGTTCATGCCCGTGGAGTCGCAGAACTCCACTCCGGACATGTCGATGACCACCCGGTCCGGCCCGGTGTCCAGCAGGCGGGTGAACTCCGTCTGCAACCGAGGCGCGGTATAGAGGTCGATTTCGCCGAATACGGCCATGACGGCCTGACCGGCGTGGGATTGCGTCGCGACTTTCAGCTCCACGACGCGCACACTAGCGTCGTCCCGGCCCCGGGTCACGTTCCACGGGTTTCGTCGAAGAGTCGTCCGCCCTTTGTCCCCGATTCCGGCCGCATGCAAACGCGGAGTGCGCGAAGCTTGACGCAGAGCGACACCGGCGTCGCCGGATGGAGGGCCCGGAACCTCCGCGTCCTGGTCGTCACTTCGCGGAAGGAGGGCGGGCGCCTGGGAATGCCACGTGGATCTTCACCACTTGGGAGATCCACGGCCAGAACCCGGAACAGTGGGCCCGACAGCATCATGAACAGTGACATCCCCGAAGATTTCCAGCGGCGCGTGTTGCGAGAGCATCTGGAGACGATCCAGGCGCACACCGAGAAGGCCTCGTCGTGGCGCGCCTCCGCCGAGCCGCTGCGCGGCCTGCTGAACCGCGAGGGGTACGTCCGGGTCAGCGCCCGCCTGGTCGGCGAGGACCTCGACTTCCTCGCCGAGGCCCGCGAGGAGCTGCTGTGCTTCTCCGAGCTCGGCATCCGGCTGCTCGACCTGCACCAGCCCAGGGACGCGGGCGGCATCTCCAGCGACCCGGCGAACCCGATCCTGCGATGCAGGAGCTGCATGTGGCGCTGGCCCTGCCCCACGTTCCGCGCGATGGCGGAGGCGTTCACGCCGCGCCGCCGGGAGGCCGCCCCGGGCCTGCCCTCCTGGCGGGGACAGCTCGAACCGCAGAGAGCCCCCGACCTCGGCTAGCGCCCCCGCCGCCCATTCTCCGTTCCGGCCCTTGATTTCACCTATTGATTTTCGATAGATTTCCATCGTGAATCAATGGAGGGGTGGGCCATGGGAAAGCTGACGGTGCTTGCGCTGCGCGCCGTGCTCGTGGTGGTGCTCGCCGGCACCGCGTTCGTACAGGCATTGATGGTGTGGGCATTGGTCAGCGGGAGCGACCCGGAGGACGGGTCGCTCCCGCTGACCCCGCTGCGCGTGATCACGATCCTGGGCATGGTGTCGGTCCAGGTCGCCCTGGTCTGCGTATGGCGGCTGGTGACGATGGTGCGACGCGGAACCGTGTTCTCCCACGCCGCCTTCCGGTACGTGGACGGCGTGATCGGCGCGATCGTGGCGGCCGCCCTCGTGTGGTTCGCGGTCACGGTTGTCAACGCGCCGGGCCAGCGGGACGACCCGGGCGTCACCGTCATCATGGGCGGGGTCGGCGTGGCCATCCTGGGGGTCGCGCTCATCGTGCTCGTGCTGCGGATGCTGCTCGCCCAGGCCGTCGCGCGCGACGTCGAAGCGGCGCAGATGCAGGCCGAGCTGGACGAGGTGATCTGATGCCGATCGCCGTCGACATCGACGTGATGCTGGCCAGGCGGAAGATGTCCGTGGGCGAACTCGCGGACCGCGTCGGGATCACGCCCGCCAACCTGGCGGTACTCAAGAACGGCCGCGCCAAGGCGGTGCGCTTCACGACGCTCGCCGCCCTCTGCGAGGTGCTCCAGTGCCAGCCGGGCGACCTCCTGCGCTGGGAGGCCGACGAGGACGCCGCGGGCGCATGACGCGCCCCGGGCCGGGCGGGACCGTGTGCCGCCGCGGTGCTGAACGCCGCGATCGACGCCACCCGCCTGGATGGTCACGCCGCCGTCGGGTGCACCCGCTCAGGGCGTGAACTTTTCACCGCGGCCGCTGTCATGCGCGCCGGATCCCGGTCGTGGCCGGCGGCGGTCCGCAGGTCACCGCCGTGGTTCCCGCGCGGCGAGACGACCGGGCGGTATCGCCGCGTCCCACCGGTTGACCTGCGCCGTCGCGATGAGAACGTGAGGGTGATCGCGCGCAATCAACCGAGGGAAGGAGCCCGATGTTCCACACGATCCAGTCCTTGGGCGACCGCCTGCTCGCCCGCCTGGTACCGCGGGTCGAGGCGTCGGCCACCGTGCCGTGCTGGTGCATGCAGCAGCGGTGGTGCTGCTACGGCGGGAACTACGGCTACTACTGCGGCGAGGTCGGCACCTGCTGAGACCTGCCGTGGCGGGCCGCGTGCGGACGACACCCGCACGCGGCGCCGCTCCTCCGGCGGCGGGGAGCGGCCGGCCTGGATCGCCCGTCGCGAGCACCGCCCGGGTCACGCGAAGCCGGGCCTGATCCGTCAGGCACGACCCAGCGGCAGCGTGATCGTGAAACGGCAGCCGGGACCCTCGTTGACCACGCCGATCTCCCCGTCGTGGGCCTCGACGATGCCGCGGGCGATCGCGAGGCCGAGCCCGGCGCCGCCGTCGGGCCCGGGCGTGCGCGCCGCCTCGCCGCGGAACGCGACGTCGAAGACCCGGGGGAGATCCTCCTCCGGGATGCCGCCGCAGCCGTCGAGCACCGACAGCCGGGCGGCCGTTCCGTCCGCCGCCGCGCGCACGAGGACCGTCCCCCCGGCGGGCGTGTGCCGGATCGCGTTCACGACCAGGTTGCGTACGGCCCGGCCGAGATGCCCGGCGTCGGCGTAGACGGGGACGTGCGGGTCGGCCTCCCCGGACAGGCGTACCCGTTCGGCGCGGGCCAGCGGCTCGACGGCGGCCAGCGTGTCCGCCACGAGGTCGCCGAGCCCGGTGCGGGCGAGCGACAGCCGCAGCGAACCCGCGTGGATCCGCGACAGCTCGAACAGGTCCTCCACCATCCCGGTGAGCCTGTCGACCTCCACCCTGATCTGGACGTGGTAGCGCTTGACCGTCTCGGGGTCGTCGGCCACCCCGTCCTCCAGCGCCTCGACCATCGCCCGCATCCCGGCGAGGGGCGTACGCAGGTCGTGGCTGACCCAGGCGACGAGTTCGCGCCGCGCGCTCTCCAGCGCCCGCTCCCGCTCGCGGCCCAGCCGGAGCCGCTCGTACGCCTGCTCCAGGGCGGCGCCGATGGTCCGCAGCTCGGCCGGAAGCGGGGTGGGCGGCGGGGTGAAACGGCCCGAAGGCGGCACGTTCTCCACCGCGGTCACCAGGCTCCTGCTGGCGCGCACGACCGTACGCGCGTTCACCAGCGCCACACCGAGTCCGACGAGGCCGCCGATGGCCACGACGGTGAGCACGATGTTCTTCGGCCGTCCTTCGATGATCATGGCGAGCGTGATGGCGACCACCCCGGCGAGCGTCGCGGAAACCGTGACGGCCGCCACCACCGCGAGCATCACGCCGATCGACCGCCGGCGCAGCACCCGCAGCAGCGCCAGGCCCAGGGCCGCGATGACGAGGCCGAGCCCGGCGGCGACCGCGACGATCTGGACGATCACGACAGCGGCTCGTAGCGGTAGCCGACACCCCAGACGGTGACGATCCGCCGCGGGTCGGTCGGGTCCGGCTCGATCTTCTCCCGGAGCCTGCGCACGTGGACCGTCACGGTCGAGGAGTCGCCGAAGGACCAGCCCCACACCTGGTCGAGCAGCGCCGCCCGGCTGAACGCCTGACGCGGGTTGCGCAGCAGGTAGACGAGCAGGTCGAACTCGCGGGCGGTCAGGGTGATCTCCTGCCCGCCGAGGCGCACCTCGTGGGCGCCGACGTCCACCACCAGGTCGCCGTCCCGCAGGACGCCGGTTCCCGTCGGCACCAGGGCGCCCCGGGCCCGCCGCAGCACGGACTGGACGCGCAGGGCGAGTTCGCGCGGGCTGAACGGCTTGGTCACGTAGTCGTCCGCGCCGGTCTCCAGGCCGACCACCCGGTCCATCTCCTCGCCCAGGGCGGTCAGCATGATCACGGGAACCGGCCAGCGCTCCCGCAGCTTCCGGCAGACCTGGAGACCGTCGAGCTTGGGCAGCATGAGGTCGAGCACGAGCAGGTCGGGCGGGTCGGCCAGGGCCCGCCGCAACGCCTCGGCGCCGTCGCCCACGCACTCGACCTCGTGACCGTCCCGCTCCAGGTAGCGGGCGACCACCTCGGCGACGGTCGGGTCGTCGTCGACCACCAGGACACGAGCGGCGGGGTTCGCGGACATCGGACTCCTCGGGGAGGGCACGCCTCAACGGTAAAGCCGCGGGACGACCGCGCCGAGCCCCGTCACCGCCCCGTAAGAACAACCCGCGGGACCAGCGCCACCACGGGGTCCGGGATCTTCCAGCGCACGCGAGTCGGTGGAAAACTGCACCGATCACGATGATTCACGTGAAACCTCGGCGGCAGCGGGTAGTAGGACTCGTTTGGATCAAGCTCGCGCTTGTCGGACCTACCGCGTAGCGTGTGCCTATGGCCCGTACCGTACTGACCATTCTGGGGATCCTGCTGGCCCTGTGGCTGGTGTTCGCATTCATCATCCCCGCACTGTTCGCGACGCTGAAGTTCCTGCTGATCATCGGGATCGTCGCCGCCGTCGCCGTGCTCGCGGTCACCGTCGTGGGGAAGCTGTCCCGCTGACGTGAACGCTCTCCAGGCCGCCGTCACGTCACTCGTCCGGCTGCTCGCCGAACTGGTCATCGGGTTGGCCGGCGGCTCCGCCGTGCCCTCCGTGGTGGCCTTCGCCGGTGTGGCCGGGGTGGCCGTGCTGGTGTTCGCCTGGATGCTCTCCCGGCTGACCGGGGTCCCCGCCGTCGTGCGGGGCCCGGGCAGACGTTCGTACGACGGTGAGACGGCGATGGTCAGGCTGCGCGATCCCGGCGCGCCCGGCCGCCCCCGTCCCCGCGCACCATCAGGAAGCCTCGCGCTCGCCTGACCACCGATCCGGTCGCGAGCGCCTTCGTCATGCCCTGAATTCAGACGAAAGGCTTCCCCATGTTCGACTTCGTGCTCGACCCCGCCTACCGGCTCATCGACGCGCTCAGCCACGCCACCGGCGCCGGGCTCGCGATCGTCCTCGTCACCCTCGCCGTACGGCTGGCGCTCCTGCCGCTGAGCATCCGCGTCGCCCGCGCTCAGCGCGTCCGGCTCCGGCTCGCTCCCCAGGTGGAGAAGCTCCGCAAGCGGTGGCAGAAGGACCCGGAGCGGCTCATGCGGGAGGTGAACGCGCTGTACGCGGCGGAGGGCACCAGCCAGTTCGCCGGATTCCTCCCGGGCTTCGCGCAGATGCCGTTCTTCATGGTCACCTACCGGCTGTTCACCACCGTGACGATCGCGGGGCATCCGAACCTGCTGCTCGCGCAGGGCGTGCTGGGAGTGCCGCTGGGGGAGCACCTGGGGGCGGCGGTCGCCGGCGCGGGCCTGTTCAGCCCGCCCGTGGTGATCTTCGCCGTGCTGCTGGCGCTACTCACCGTCGTGGCCGTGTTCGCCGCCCGCCGGGTGGAGCCCACGGCTCCGATGCGGCGCCTGCAGGTCCTGCTCCCGTTCTGGACCGTGCTCGCGGCGGCCTTCCTGCCCCTCGCGGCGGGCGTCTACCTGCTCGTGAGCACCGCCTGGGCGACCGCCGAGCGCGCGGTGCTCTACCCCCGGGCCGCCTAGGCCGCCGGGGCCGGCGCCCGGGCGATCACGCGTGAGATGGAATCCTGCTCCCTGTGACCGATGCGTACTCGATCAGCACCTGGGCGGAGGGGGACGGCCGGGAGGGGCCGCACGCACTCCTCGCGGCCTATCACCTGCGCACCGAGGAGGAGAAGGGCGTCCCGGTGCCCGGCGTGGCCGAGCTGCCCGAGCGATACCGGGCGGAGGTCGAGGACCCCGGAGCGGCCTTCGCGCGGGACGTCGTGCTGGTCGCGCGCCGCGGCGGGACCGCGATCGGCTGCGTGGTGCTGACGGAGCCGGTCGGCGGGCGAGCGGAGATCAAGCGGCTCTGGGTGGACCCCGACGAACGCGGGAGGGGCGTGGCCGGGGCGCTCGTCCGGGCCGCGCTGACCCGGGCGCGGGCGGCCGGCCTGCGCTCCGTACGGCTGTCGGTCTGGAGGTGGCGGGCGACGGCGATCGCGCTCTACGAGCGGCTCGGCTTCGCGGTCACCCCGTCGTGGGACGCACGCGAGGACCTGCTCTGCCTGGAGCACCCTCTCCGCTGACCCGTGACCATCGGCTTCCGGCGGCCTGCGCGGCCACGGCTCGGCGCGAGAACACGGCGGGGAGGCTCGGCGCGAAAGCACGGCGCGGAGCCATCTCGGCGACTGGCGGAGGGCGCTCAGCCAACCTCGCGCAGAATGCGGGTTTCGGACGGACCCTGATGTCCGTTACGGTCCGGGGTCGCGACCAGGACGACGGCCCACACGGTGGTGATCTCCGCCTCGTGCCGGACCCCCCAGCGCTCGGCGAGATACTCCACGATGCCCAGCCCTCGGCCACCCAGTGACGACAGCGTCGGACGGCCCGCCCGTGGCTCGGTGTAGGCGCCGCCGTCGCTCACGGCCACCTCGACCTGCCTGTCCGAGCAGTACCAGGCCACCTTGAGCTGTCCGGACGGGAGAGGGTGGGCGTGCCGCAGGGCGTTGCTGAGCAGTTCACTCAAGATGAGCACCACGTCGTCGACGGCGGTCGCGAGCAGCCCCGCCCCCTGTAGTTCGGCGCTGAGGCGCTGACGTGCGACGGCGACGCTCGACGGTGCGTACGGCAGCATCACGACGCTCGACGCACTCACCTCCCCGATTCCCCCGACTCCCCTTGCACAACGTTTCCCCTTGCACAGCCCAGTACGACCGAAATGCCCCGTCGTATCAGCCGGGAAACCGTGCCCCGGATCACAGCTTGTGCACATTGGACAATAGATCAGTCGCCAAATCGCGACGCCACGCTCCGGACCGTCCCGCCGGAGTGAAGATCCTCCGCATCGCCCGCCCTGGTCAGCCCGGTGAACGCGGCCGGCCCGGCGGCGTTCTCCAGCGCCTCACGAACGCTCCGATACGCTGCCTCCACGCGATGAACAGAAAGTTGGGCGCCCATGTCCACCGAGGACCTCGAAGCCCTGCTCCGCGTGACCACGCCGGGCTACGTCGGCCTGGCCCCGCCCGAGGTGGCGTTCGGCACCACGGACACGCCGGTCGGCCGCCTGGTCCTCGCGGTGACCGCGCGCGGCGTGCTCGCCTGCACCTACGAGGACGAGCACGCCGTCTTCGCCCGGGTGACCCGCGCCGTCGGCTCGTTCATCGGGCCCGACCCGCGCCGCCTCGATCCCCTGCGCCGTGAGCTCGACGCGTACTTCACCGGCAGGCTGCGCACCTTCTCGCTCTCCGTGGACCCGCGCCTGGTCACCGGCTTCTCCCGCACCGTCATCCAGCTGATGCAGGGCGTGCCGTACGGGAGCGTGACCACCTACCAGGAGATGGCCGAGCGGATCGGGCGGCCCCAGGCGCCGCGCGCGGTGGCCGGCGCCCTGTCCGGCAACCCGCTCTGCCTGCTCATGCCCTGCCATCGCGCCGTGGAGGGCCCGGGCTCGCTCGGCGGGTACGCGGGCGGCAAGGCGGCCAAGGAGCACCTGCTCCGCCTGGAGGGCGCGCTGCCCTGATCAGCCGTACGGGCTCAGGCGCCCGGGCGATCAGGCCCGGCGCCGGGCGAGCCGGCCGGGCACGGACAGCGCCGCCGTCGCCAGCGCGGCGACCAGGAACGCGGCGAGCGCGGCGTTCATCCACGGCTGGTGGACGAACCCCACGGCGTCGCGGACGTCGGCCCAGAGGCCGTCCCACCAGGCCACGGTCGGGGTGACCGCCACGATCCAGTACGCCGCGAACCCGAGGATCCACGGCACGACCATCGACCAGCGCGAAGGGGCGTCCTCGGCCGTGTTCCACCGGGCGGCCCCGCCGAGCAGGAAGTAGTCGACCACGAGGACCGCGAACATCGGCACGAAGACCGCCCCGATCACGGTGAGGAACGCGCCGTAGGAGTTCACGTCGGCGAGCAGCGCGATCAGCGTGGTGAGCACGCCGATCACGACCGAGATCACCCGGCGGTCCCAGCGCGGCGCGAGGTTCTGGATCGACACGGTCGTCGAGTAGACGTTCGCGAACGACTGGTCGGCCTCACGCAGCACCAGGACGCCGAAGAACAGGAGCCCGAGCGGGGCGGCCACGAACGGGTCCCACACCTTGTCGGGGTCGTTGCCCACCAGCGCCAGCGCGGCGATGCCGAGGGCCAGGCAGGCGACCTGCGCGATCGTGTAACCGGCCACCACCCCGGTGAACGCCGCGCCGCTCGACCGCGAGTGCCGCGCGTAGTCGGCGGCCATCGGCACCCACGACACCGACAGCGCGATCACGTAGTCGACGGCCGGGGCGAAGGCGTCCCAGGAGCCGCCGCCCACGGAGGGTCCCCGGGTGAAGAGGGCGACCGACAGCCAGATCATCGCGACCACGACGCCCGCGGTGACGTAGCGGCGCAGCAGGCGCAGCGCGCCGAGCGGCCGGATCGTCAGCGCGATCGTCAGCGCCCCGGCCGCGACCGCCCACACCGCGTACGGCACCGCGGTCCCCGACATCGCCTGCGCGCCCTGCGCGATGACCCACAGCTCGAACGCCCCCCAGCCGAGCATCTGCACGATGTTCAGCACGGTCGGGACGTACGACAGGCGGGCCCCGAACAGGCCGCGCAGCAGCACCATGGCGGGCCGGCCGGTCCGGGCGCCGGGGATCGCCGCGAGGCCGACCATCGCCGTGCCCACGAGGCTGCCGACCACGGCGGCCAGCACCGCGGCGGTGAACGTCAGGGGCCTGCCGCCCAGGGGATCGAGCAGGAACAGCGCCCCCGAGAAGCCGAGGAGGCTGACGCCCAGGTTGGCCCAGAACGCCCCCTGGTCGAGCAGGCCGAGGGTCTTCGGGACCTCCTCGTCCAGGGTGAGCGGAACCTCCGCATGCGCGTCGTCGACGACGGCGGTCATCACACGCTCCCTACGCCGGCATTATCCGGACAGGTTCAGGCGGTCGGCAGCGGCTTAGCTGCCCTCTCAGCCCGGTGCCCCGAGCTCCCGCGACTTCCTATGCAGTTGGCGCCCTCATCCTGCCTCATCAGAGGCTCTCTGACCACAGTGAGACACATCACGTCCGTCTCACTACTACTGTCCGTCGTCGTCCGCCGGAGTACAGCTACGTGCGCAGAGGTAGCTGTACTTTTCAGCTGTACGAAACCGTCCGCGACCTGCTGCTAGACCCGCGCATGGAGGGGCCGGCGGGTCCTCAGGGCTGGACGCACTTTCCGTACGTTTTCAAGGCGGTCCGAAGCCGGGCCGCACGCGCCGCCGCGCGACAGTACAAGTCAGTCACAGGACGGCGGGCTGAGGTGGAGTGCCCGCCAAGTGCCGGCCGCGCGTAGTGGTGCCTCCCGCGGGGGCTCTCCGACTCCGAGATGGTCTCGAACGCACATGCGGGATGTGGTTGCCTGATGTGGGAGGCATCCCGCCCGCCATCGACCCCAGGCAAGCCCAGCAGACCACTGCCACCGCAAGCCCGGTTGTGCCCGTTGGCATCCAATGGCCGTGGAAGGTGCCCAGTCGAAGGGACACGTCAAGCCGGGCTTGCACCTCCGTCGCAGGCCCGCTGCCGCTCCGCGGTGGGATCGACGGCATCCGTGACGGATAGAGCGCGAGGCGATTCTCGTTCACTGGTATTGGCCTACTTTGAAACCACCAAGTCCACTTTCTACTCCACTTTCAATGGGCTTTCACAAGCCCAACCGACGCGCTCTGTCATCTTTTTTGAACAGGGATTGCACCGTGACTTCCATGTCCCTAGCAAACTGTGGAAACTGATCCTCTGTGACGATATCCACAATAGCCCGAGATTTTCCACTAGCTGGATGCCCGGTGAGTATTCGGCCATGGGTAATTTCGGCTACCTCCACATCCGCTTGCTCATTAAGGCTAGCCTGGAACAATCGGCCCGAGAAAACTATAACAGGAAAGGAAATCGCATAAACTAGAAAATGCTTCATCTCCGACATGATGCGAGCCGTGTGTGCGGCCGCTTTGACTGCATTCATCAACGCCCCATAAGAATTATCCTTCTTCTGGCTCAATGCTGTTGTCATCCCATATGCGTGCACACCATCCCCCGCAAACAGCGGAAGCTGCGATATCTCGTCTATGTGATTTTCGGCCAGCTCTTTTAGCCACTGCGCCCCGGCGGAAGTTGCCAAGCGATCTTGTATCAGCGCTCTCTTACTAAGCTTCTTGTGTGATAAAAATAGAACCCAAGGCGACTCGGTGGATGATTTGCATTCAATTGCACACGAGATGCCGATGCGGGTTTTCCTGTCAATTTTATAACCCCAGCCTGCATGTATGTCAATTTCGCATGCCTTACCAGTGTCGGGATCGGTATAATATTGTGAAGGCGAAACCAGGGATGTTGTGGTTTTCGATAAAGTGCGCGCCGTCCTCATTTCGAGGGGATAACCTTCGGCTGCCAGCCAGCTCTTGACGTTTGCTGCTAGATCTCCCATGACTGCCTACCCTCAACGGTCTCATTGCTCGTAGTCATCTTATGGATGCTGGCGCTCGTTGCCTGCCTGAGCCGGAGCCATGCTCTGTTCCGTCTCTGTTCCGCCGGCGCGTGGCCTACCGTGTCAGATGGTGGCGAGCAAGGCCGTAGCGTCGTCGTACTGCTTTCTGTGGGGGAACCGTACGCCAGCCGCGTCGGCAGTCAAGGCACACAACCAGGACTCGCCTTGGGGCTGGGCGCACTTTTCGTACGTTTCAAGCCGCCTTCGGCGGGGTGCCGCGGGGAGCACGGAGGAGCCCGGCCAAGAGCGCGATAAGGGGAGAGTGCAGAAGAGCGCACCGAGGCCGGAACCACGATGGCCCGCACCGGAGACCAGGCGAGCACGAGCATCAGCCGGGCTACGGGCCGCGCCCCGCCGTCGGCGGTGCGCGGCTCTTCGGCCGGTCCCGCCTCGGCGGGCACGCACCCTGCCCGGCAAGCGGCGCCACGTCGGCGAGCTGGCGGCAGACGGAAGCACTGACGAAGATCTCTCGAAAGTCACAGGGGAAGACCTTGGGGCGCTGCCCCAAACCCCGGGGTCTCCGACTTCGAGAGCAGGGCCGCGCACGGTTCGCGTCGTAGGTGGCTGGGCTGGAAGTCCTGATCGCTCGCCTGCCATGGACCCAGGCAAGCCCAGCAGACGAGAGATCAGAACCAGCGGACAAGGCTGGAGGCTTGGGGGGTTCTGACTCGCAGCATGGATAAGCCCATCCAAAGTGTGCCGTTTGTTAGACACGCGCCGCAGCCACGGGCATCATGTTGTAGGTGGAGTGGTGGAAACTAGGACTTGAATATGTGAAAGTCATCTTCGCGTGGCCTCTTATTATTCTTGCATTAGTCCTCTCATTGAGGAAGTCTTTGATTGCACTGTTACAGCGAGACCTGGAAGCTGAAGCAGGTGGCGTTAAGGTCCGCGTAGGGCGCGCCGAAGAGGCTGCGGGAGAAGCATTGGAGGAAGCTACAACACAGTTCTCATCATCAGAGATCCAGCCGGAATTTCACCCTGAAAATTCCCCTAGCGATCAATCACCGCGGACAGGTAGGGCTTCCGAGGGTAACCAGAGTGGACTTGTAGGACGGATAGCCGAGTTGGAAAAGCTGTTGACGGCGGAAGAAACGCGACGCGCGTCTTTGGAAAGAGTTCTCTCGGAAGGAGCACAGATTGGGTGGGAATGGGCCCGAGCAGGACAGAAGGAACCTCCCGAGATCTCAGTGAACTGGAGTGCCGAGGGAGCTCCACGGGTATCTGCCGTGCCGCAGAAAAAAGGGTTGCAAACCATGGCCGATGTGCATCGGTCGGCCCGCATTTACGAACGCCTCTTATGGGCGAATCTTGAGTTATCCCACCCCCGACTCTCGGCGATATCTGCGCAAACAGATGTGTCCGGAGTCGAGGGAGATGTGCGCATAGTTGGCCCTGGATTCGACCTACATATTGGCGTCATCATCAAATACACAGCGCATGGTGGGCCAATGCCAATAAAGCTGCTGGAGGAACTCGTAGACACTTCGACTCTCATGCACGCCCCAGTTCTACTGGTCACGAACTATAACATTCTGAAGGCTGCAGACGAATTTATGCGAGACTTCAATTCGAGCGGTACCGTACGCGCTTATATGGTGCATTGGAAAAACGACTCGGACAATGATAACCTGCGAACGATCATCAACAGGATCGTCAACGATTACTTGCGCGACCGAGAGCGTTCGCGTGAGGGGCTGACGCAGACCGGTGACGTGTCTGCTGTAGAGCAGCCCCCGTACAGCGAGTGAGCCTCACTGGCTCTACTAACGTGACATGCAGCGTCAAGTGCAAAACGGGCCGAGCTGATTCGAGACATCCACGTGAACAGGACGAGGATCGTTTAGCGAAGAGATCAGGGCACACGAGGACGAAAACGGCTGCAAGACAGTGACAACCGGCGAAAGGCGTTAGAACACGGCCTACAGGCCGGCCCATTCACCTCCTCCTCTGAGTTGGGCCAACTCCCGGGTCACTCCCTCTCGCGCATCGGGGGCACACCGAGCGCGGAACGGAACGCCGTATCGAGGGCCGTACGAGCCCGCTCGGAGGCTTCCGGCAGGAGAGGCCCGAAGAAATCAACCGCCGTGGTGATCGACTCATGGCTGAATTGCCGAGACACCTCGAAGATCGGAAGCCCTCCGCCAGGACGGTACTCGCGACGGTACCCCGCAGATCGCAAAAGGTCGTGTCCGGAGCAGACCGGCCGTCTTGATGGCTGCTTCCAGGATTGCAGGTGATACGAATGGAGGCCCCTGCTTGATTCAGCCTATCCGCCCCTACACACAATCAAAACTGGCGAATCAATTTGCCCTAATAAACGAATCGGCCTTCTCGAGCACGTCGTCGGCCTCGACCCAGGCGTCGCCGAACATACTCCGCGTTCGCAAATAAATACCCTTCAAGCTTATAGGCTCAATCGTTCCAGTGCGGGTGTCCAGTCTAGACTCTCCCTTAACGACAACTTCTCCGCTCAGCACGCTATTAGCGTCTCGGTCGGCGTAGAAGAATGCCGAGAAGGAGACGGCGAAGGCATGGGGAGTCTCGGTTTTGAAGTACGAAGGCACGACACCCCGAAATTTGACACGTCCGAGTATTGTGATTATTTCACTTCGCTCAAGCGCTTCCTGTGCCTGCTTCGCCACCAACCCCTCAAAATCGATTCCCGCGACCTCGCTTGAATCCACCGGGACTGAACTGGCTGGCGCGAAAGAGCGCATGGCTTCTTCCAGCGTCTCAAATACCAATAACCGCCCTACCGTGACGGAAGTCTCGGCTGCCAGATTCGCCGCCAACCCCTTTTTCGGCTGGCGATCTTTATAGAAACCGTTGTCCCCAGTCACGAACAGGACTTTGTAGCGATCGGCGAGCGTTATGCATGCCTCCCAAAGCAAGGAGTCCTTCATCTGCTGGTTCTTTGGACCGTTCGGCGGAGTTTCGGCATTCACCCTGACAAGGGCCCGCTTCACTTCGCCCATCTCCATAGGGGGATAGATTATCTGGCCCTTGAGGCTGGTCTGCCTCCTGCGAATAGCGACCTCAATATCTTCTGCCGTAAGGGTTACTATTCCCGCTGCTGTGCTATTTCCGGCCACCGTACCAATCTCGGTGGTACTGGCTATGAGCTTGTCGAGTAGTGACGCCGCAGCTTCAGCACGATGCTTGTCAAGCTCCAGTTCAAGAACTTCGGGAATGGCCAGGACGGCGGCAGAATTCTGTCTCAATGCGGAAATAAAAGTTAAGCCAATAGGACTCCCAAGCCACTTAAGCCGGATCCACTCATTAGTATCGATTACGATGCACGTAGCTACCGATTCGGGTTGCGGGTTCACGACCAGCAGTGTAACTCGCGAGGGGTTGCTTTGCATCCATAAAACGGGCGTAACCAGCTGAGTGAGGAGGCCACCCATGTCAAACCAAGCGACTTGTGTAACCAGTAGCTATGAGTCGTTGAAAGGCGGCATTGACGTCATCCGGATACGGCTGCTCGACTGCGTAACCCTTCTTGGCGTACTCGGTGATCCGCTGGGTGTCGCCGACCAGCATGTTGATTACGCGGTCTACATCTCCAATGCTCACCACGTAGTCGTCGAGCGAGAGGGGTAGCGACGCACACGTCACTTCAAGCTCGGGCCACAGCTTCTTGCACGTCGCGAAGGCACGTCGCTGCTGGTACGGCCGAGAGATGAGAACGGCTGACGCCACAGTGATTTCCCGCTGTTCCAAGAGGGCACGCGTGTTGGTGAAGTTCTCCCCCGTGTTGGTCGCGTGAGGCTCGACCAAGATGGCGTCTCCAGGGACGCCGAGCTCGATGGCGTGTTCCTTGTAGTGGACAGCCTCGCCACGGGGGAACCGACTGACTGTCGTGGGGGCGTTGGCACCCGTGAACACGATCAGCGGGAACATGCCCTGCTGATAGAGATCAGCGGCACATGTGGCAACTCCGAGATCATGACTTCCCAGGCCGATGCCGACATCCGAGGAGCGAACGACGTGGTGCATGTTGTGGTAGTCCCACAAGGTTTCGACGTCAGCCCGGATGGCTTCGGGTATAGAGGCAGTGGTAGTCATGACCCCTACCTCTCCTTAGTCCGGAATCTTGAACGTATAGGACCACGCGAAGCGGGACGCGGCATGGACCCCCCGAGCGAACTCGACAAGCTGGCCGTCCCGCGTGAAGGTGCGTCGCTGCAAAATCATGACCGGTTCGCCGGCGGGCAGTTGGAGCGTCTCCATCTCAGTCGGCGTCGGCATCCGCGCGTAGACCGTCTCAGTCATGCTGTCTGGCTCCAGGCCCTGGAGGGTCAGCACTGCGAAGCCTCCCCCGCGGCTGGCAGGGCCGGGCGTGGGATCGACGATTGGCGTCCCTTGCACATCCTCGGGTCGGTAGTAGCTCGTCAAAGTGTGCGTCGGTGAGTCTCCTTCTTTGACGAGCCGCGCTCGTTCGTAGACCTGCGCGCCCTCAGCTAGGCCAAACGCTTCGGCTACTTCAGCGTCCGCATCTATCAGCCGAACCGTCTGGGTCTGGTCGGTTGGACTCCAGGCCCGGCCGGACGTCTCTCGGTCGGCGGCGAACGCGACGAGGCCGAACTTCCACTTGCTCTTGGCGTATCGCTCGATGCCCAAGCGCTTCATCGGCGGCCGCTCCCGCACGACAGTCCCTCTCCGTTGGGTCATCGCGGCTTCGGGGTGGTCGAGCTCGCGGGCCAGGTCGTGCGCGAACCGCTGGGTGGCCCGACAAGGTTCGACAAAGAGCGCTACAAGAAGCGCAACGTTGTCGAGCGGGCGATCAACCGGCTGAAGAACTTCCGGGCTGTGGCCACCCGCTACGACAAGCGCGCTTACATCTATCTCGGCACCGTGACTGTGGCAGCCCTGGTGATCTGGCTCCGCACATGATTCAAGAAAAGGGACCTAAGTGCGTAGAGGTAGCTGTACATATCAGCTGTACGAAATCGCCCGCGACCTGCTGCTAGACCCGCGCATGGAGGGGCCGGCGGGCCCTCGCTGTCCGGGGGCTGTCGTCGACGTCGGGCCGACGCGCGACCCGCCATGCCAGACGGTGGCGAGCAAGGCCGTAGCGTCGTCGTACTGCTTTGTGCGAGGGAATCGTGCGCCAGCCCCGTCGGCAGTCGAGGCACACAACCATGACTCACCTGGAGGCTGGGCGCACTTTCCGTACGTCTTCAAGCCGCCTTCGGCGGGGAGTGCCGCGGGGAGCAGGGAGGAGCCCGACCAAAGAGCAGGCAAGGGGAGAGAGCAGAAGGCGCACCGAAGGCCGGGATCACGACGGCCCGCACCGGAGCCCACGCGAGCACGAGCATCAGCCGGCCGCGGGCCGCACGCCCCGCCGTCGGCGGGCTGCGGCTCTCCGGCCGGTCCCGCCTCGGCGGTCGCGCACCCCTGTCGGCAAGCGGCGAAACGTCGGCGAACCGGCGGCAAACGTTGGCACTGATGAAGATCTCTCCAAAGACGCAGGGACGACCTTGGGGCGCTGCCCCAAACCCCGGGGCACTCCGGCTCCGAGAGGGGGCCGCGCATAGCTCACGCCGTAGCTGGCTGGGGTGGAAGTCCTGATCGCTCGCCCGCCATCGGCCCAGGCAGAGCCCAGCAGCCCGGCTCCTCCAGGTCAAGCCCAGCCGTGCGGCCAGGACAACCAGCGGACGAGGAAGCTCACCGGGAGCAGGTACACGCGAGGCAGGGCTTGACCCTCCGTCCCCGGCCCGCTGTCGCTTCGCGATGGGTCGACGGCAAACGAGAGATCAGGCCAGCGGATAATGTGCGGGTCCGCACGAACGTGGGAGAACCCGGTGATTCGAATGCGAATTTCCGTGCAGGAGGCCGTCATAGGTCTGATGAGCTTGGCATTCATAGAGATCCGCACCATGAGTTACCGTCGCGATCCGACGCTCCTGGGGTGGATTGACGGCCCGGAGGATTACCACGAGCAGATACGAGTAATCGCGGACATCTGCCACAACTTGCCCGGAAGTCTTAGCTCGCGCAGCAAGCGGCAACGGGAGCGAAGGGCTAGTGAGAGCCTGAGACTCCTTCTGCTGGGAGCAGACGACGCACATACTCAATGGGTCCGCACCCGTCTTGACGAGCTCGGATATGACTACCACTCGTTGCTCGGGAAGCCTGATCGAGAGGTCAGGGAAGAGCCAAAGGTATAAAGCTTATGCCACCCGCCACCTCTGACGATTACGCCTGGCAGAGCGATTGGGAGGAGATATACACGGTCATGTTCGTCTGCGGCCACGATGAGCGGGAGACGCTGCGCAGGTTCGGGGTCGCACAGGCGGACATGCGGCCGTA
This sequence comes from Microbispora triticiradicis, assembly GCF_005864065.1. Lineage (NCBI taxonomy): Bacteria > Bacillati > Actinomycetota > Actinomycetes > Streptosporangiales > Streptosporangiaceae > Microbispora > Microbispora triticiradicis. Next base: position 639,505 of record NZ_VANP01000001.1, read on the forward strand.
CAACTGGGAGGACGTCTGGGAGCGTGTCGAGGAGACCGACGGAGAATCCGACCTGGTCGTCGTGACCCACCTGAACGGGTGGACGATCGCCTTTGAGGCTTGCGGTTGGGAAGGCAACCGGCCGGAGACGTTGCGTGAGCTGTCCCGGGGAGGCGAGGCGGTTTCTGTCATGCGGCATGACTACGCCGCATCCCACCACTTCGCGCATGCGGTCGACGGTGAACTGCGCACAGCCTTCCGGCTGGAGTGGCCCCAGGAACGCTGGGGAGCCCAGCCCGACGCCCTGAACGCAGAAATGCGCGAGCTCGGACTCACGCCTTCAGGACCGCAGGAGAAGTCCCGGTACCGGCACGAGATCGTGGCGCTCGCGCTCGCGCTGGCCAGCCGCCTCTCCGGGGTCCTGTTCCACCGGGACATGGTCGAGAGTGACGCTCTGCTCGGCGGGATTATCACCGCTCCCGTACCCGATGACCCGCAGTAAGCTCCCCGCCGATCCGCCCTGCGTGTCCAACTGCGTGACAACGCCCACGGACACCAGCGGACGCTAGCGGACGACGATGGACTCTCCTAACAGGTGGAGAGCCAAAGAGGCCAGTTCGAACGACTGTCGCTGTTGCCTGATAAGGAAGCGACCCTACGTTCAGGCGTGTGCCGTCCTCCTATAGGGCCTACTCTCTGCGTGTGAGCAGGAGGCGATACGTCGCCAGAGGCGAGCCCGGCGGCTACCGGATCTGGGACAACAAGGCCCGTCGCTGGTGGGGTGACCTCTACGAGCTATGCCCCGACGACCTTCTGAACGAGTTGAACGGCGAGAAGAACAGCGAGAAGATCACCGCGCTGCTGCAGCAGTACCGGGTCCAGAAGCGGTAGCGAACTGCTGGCTACAGCAGCGAAGTACAGCAACACCACCTCACACAGGCACCCACGGCCGGGCCGCAACCACCTAGCGAGCAGGGCGGGAAGCCCTCTACCTCGTGACTGGCTCCCGTTTAGGCGGTCATGCCGATGCGCCAGCCAGCAGCGCGGGCAGGTACCGGGAGGCTCCAGGGCACAGTCAGGGCACATGAACGCGAAAAGCAATGCGAAACGATGAGAACCGGCGAGCGCTGAAAGGGCAGCTCAACGCGCGCGGAGCAGCCGTCGCAGGTCAGTCGGCAGGCGAACCGAGCGCGATGAGGCTGCCGGCCAGCACTCGCTCGTTCAACGTCCAACCAAGCGACTTACGAAGCCGGCAGCTACTAGCCGTTGGAAGGCCCCATCGACGCCATCCGGGTACGGCTGCTCGACGGCGAAGCCCTTCTTGGCGTACTCGGTGATCCGCTGGGTGTCGCCGACCAGCATGTTGATTACGCGGTCTACATCCCCCTTTTCCTACGCGACGTAGGGGTTCCCTCCGGTTTCGCTCACCATCGGACGTCCGGCGGCGGCCCAGGACATCATCCCGCCGTCCACGTTGACGGCCTCCCGGCCGATGTGGTTGAGCCACATGGCGGCGTGCGCCGACCGTCCGCCGACCCGGCAGACGACGTACACCGGCCGGTCCGGCGGCACCTCGTCCACCCGCGCCTGCAACTCGCCGAGCGGGATGTGCACGGCCTCCGGGGCGTGTCCCGCCCGCCACTCCTCGTCCTCGCGGACGTCCAGCAGGTACGCGCCCTCGGGCAGGGCGTCGGGGGCGATTTCCGGCAATGTCATGCGCCCATTCTGGCGGCACGCCACCCATGCCCGGGCCCGCGCCGGGAGCTGTGACCCACGGTGGTCCACCCGCGGCCCGCATGAGGGCGACAAGATTCCCCAAACTTCCCTATACGTCCCTTTATGACGTATGTTTGAGGAGTGATGATATACAAATCCGAAGCCGGTCGACGGGAGATCCTCCACCACTACCGGCGGGTGCTGGACGCCTGGCCGGTTCCGGCCGAGCACGTACGGGTGCCGACTCGCGAGGGCGAGACGTTCGTCCTCGTCTCCGGCCCCCGCGACGCGCCGCCTCTCGTGCTGCTGCACGGCTCGGGCGCCAACGCGTCCATGTGGCGGGGCGACGTCTCCACCTGGTCCCGCCACTTCCGCACCTACGCCGTCGACCTCGTCGGCGAGCCTGGCCTGAGCGCGCCCTCGCGCCCCGCCCTGGACTCCGACGCCGTGGCGCTCTGGCTCGACGACGTGCTGGACGGGCTCGGGATCGCCGGCGCCGCGTTCGTCGCCACCTCACTCGGCGGCTGGATGGCCCTGGACTACGCCGTCCGCCGCCCGGAACGGGTGACCCGCCTGGCCCTGATCTGCCCCGGCGGCGTGGGACGGCAGAAGGTCGGCTGGATCCTCAAGGCCCTGCTGACCCGCCCGTTCGGGGGTGGCGGGGTGCGCGAGTCGGCGATGGCCGTCGCGGGCCTGGACGGGGAGCGGGACCGGCAGGCGCTCGACGCCGTCGTCCTGACGTTCACGCACTTCAACCCGCGCAGGGAGAGGCTTCCGGTGTTCTCCGACGACGCGTTGCGCGGCCTCACCATGCCGGTCCTCGTCATCGCGGGCGACCGCGACGCGATGATCGACTCCCACCAGACCGCGCGGCGGGTCCGTAAGTCCGTCCCGCACGCGACCGTCCGCCTGCTCCCCCAGGTCGGTCACGCCGTCTTCGGCCAGGCCGGGCCCATCGCCGAGTTCCTCCGGGCCTGACACCGGCCCTGGTGGAGCGGCTCCACCGGGGCCGGCCCTCCTCGCGGGCCTACTTCAGCAGCCGCGACAGCCGCCGGTCGGCCAGCGGCTTGCCGCCCGTCTGGCAGGTCGGGCAGTACTGCAGCGACGAGTCGGCGAACGCCACCTCCCTGATCGTGTCGCCGCACACCTCGCAGGGCTCGCCGGTGCGGCCGTGCACGCGCAGGCCCGACTTCTTCTCCGACTTGAGGTCCTTGGCCGCCAGGCCGCGGGCCCGCTCGACCGCGTCCCGCAGCGTGCTCACGATCGCGTCGTGCAGGTCGGCGATCTGGCCGTCGGTCAGCGTCCCGGCGACCTTGAACGGGGACATCCGCGCGACGTGCAGCACCTCGTCGGAGTACGCGTTGCCGATGCCCGCGATCACCTTCTGGTCGCGCAGCAGTCCCTTGATCTGGGCCCGGCTCCCGCCGGCGATCGTCTTGAGCAGGTCGGGCGTGAACTCCTCGGCGAGCGGGTCGGGCCCGAGCCCGGCCACCCCGGGAACGTCGCGGGGGTCCCGCACCACGTACACGGCAAGGCGCTTCTGCGTGCCCGCCTCGGTCAGCTCGAACCCGGGGGCGCGGCCGTCCTCGCCGGGCGACAGCCGTACCCGGACCGCGAGCGGGCCCTTCCCCGGCCGCACCGGTCTCGCGCCCGTGAGGTCGTCGCGCCAGCGCAGCCAGCCGCCGCGGGCGAGGTGGGTGACGAGGTGCAGGCCGTCACAGTCGAGGTCCAGGAACTTGCCGTGCCTGGCCACCGCGATGATCGGCAGTCCGCCGAGCGAGGTGACGGGCGGGTCGACGGTCTTGAGCGCCTGGAAGGCGGTCACGTCGACCCCGATGATCGCGTGGCCGACGGCGTGCTCGCGGAGGAACCCGGCGAGCGCCTCGACCTCGGGCAGCTCCGGCATGTCCCCACACTAATCGCAGCCGTCAGGGCACGTCCCAGAACGCGAGCTCGTGCTCCATGCCGCGTACGAACAGCTCCCGGGCGCGTGCCGGGTCCGGGGCCGCCTCGTCGATCATCTCGCCGATCCGGGCGGCGAGCGCGGCGAAGCCGGGGTCGGCGTAGGTGTCCACCCATGCCCGGTAACGCGGCTCGGCGGGCGGCTCCTCGGCGAGCAGCCGCCCGAGCGTCGAGTAGCCCCACATGCAGGGGTAGAGCGCCGCCAGCCCCTCGCCGTAGCCGGCCGCCGCCTCCAGCAGGAACGACGTGTACGCCGCGCAGGCCGGGCCCTTCACCGCGCCGTCCAGGTCGGCGCCGAAGCCAGCGGCCAGCGACCGGTGCAGGTCGAGCTCCTCGTGCCAGGTCGCGTGGGCCAGGTCGACCAGGTCGCCGAGGTGGCCGTCCGGCGCCTGCCAGGCCAGCCGGGAGAACACCCTGACGTAGTCGAGCAGGAACAGGTAGTCCTGTTCCAGCCACGACCGGAAGACCGGCTCGGGCAGGTCTCCCGCCGCGATGCCGCGTACGGTCGGGTGGGCGAGCTGGGCGTCGAGCATCGGCCGTCCGATGGCGTGCAGGTCCGCTGATATCCCCATAAGTACTCATTTTCGCGGTAAGGGAAGAGTTAGGCTCGATGCCGTGACTCTGACGATCGCCGAGGAAGTGCTGCTGCTGGCCTACCGGGAGGACACCGGGAAGCCGGTCATCGGGTCCGTGGAGCTCGACGCCGCCCTGGCGGGAGCCGTGGTCGCCGAACTCGCCGTGACCGGGCGCGTCGATTTCGACGACAAGAAGCTGGTGGTCACGGACAACGCGTCGCTGGGGGACGAGGAGCTGGACCAGGCGCTGGCCCGGATCTCCGGTGAGTCCCGGCGGCACAAGGCGGACTGGTGGGTGGGCAAGCTCCGCATGGGCGGGCTGCGCAAGCGGCTGCTGACCCGACTCGCCGTACGCGGCGTGCTGAGCGAGCAGAAAGGCAAGATCCTCGGGATCTTCCCCACCACCCGTTATCCGGAGCTCGATCCGAGCCATGAGCAGGCGGTGCGGGACCGCGTCCGGAACGTGCTGGCCGGGGCCCAGCCCGACGAGCGGACCGCGGCGCTGATCGCGGTCGTCCACGCGGCGAAGCTCGACCGTGAGGCGTTCCCGGACGCGCCGAAGGGCCGCGTCAAGGAGATCGCCCAGGGCGAGTGGGCCGGCGAGGCGGTACGCAGGACGATCGCGTCCGTGCACGCGGCCGTCCTGGCGGCCACGACCGCGGCGACCACCGCCGCGACCACCGCGTCCATCAACTGACCCTCCGCTCGGGCCTCAGTCGGCACCCGGCCGGGTGCCGGCGGGGTCGGCCGCGCCTCGGCCGAGCCGCGCCGGGTCTCCACCGCGCCCTCGCCAAGCCTCCCCCGAGCCTCCGCTGGGCCGCGCCGGAACCGGCGCCGAGGAACGGCGCCGGGGACGGCGCGGCGGCCGCGGCGTCACTTCGTGATGACGTCCTTGGGGACCTGCTTGTCGGCGGCGAGCGCCTCGAACAGGCGCAGCGCCTTCTGCGTGTCCCACTTCACGACGGCCTGACCGCCGATGGTCGGCAGCGAGCCGATCGGGACAGCCGTCGTGACGGGTCCGCCGCGCATGGCGAGGCCCACCGACAGCAGGTCGAACAGGCCGGTGCCGGGGTCGACGGCGACCGAGTCGGCCGCGTTCAGCGCCAGCGGCACCGAGGTGAAGGGATTGAGCAGCGTGCCGGGGCTCGCCGCCTTCTGGACCACCGCGGAGAAGAACTCCCGCTGCCGCTGGGTGCGGTCGAAGTCGGGGATGGCGCCGGTCTTCCTGGTGCGCACGTAGCCGAGCGCGGTGCCGCCGTCCATGTCCTGGCAGCCCTTCTTGAGGTTGATCCCGGCCTTGTGGTCGTTGATGTCCTGCTTCACGCAGATGTTGACCCCGCCGATCGCGTCGACGATGCCCACGAACCCGCCGAAGCCGATCTCCATGTAGTGGTCGATCCGGATGCCGGTCACCCGCTCGACCGTCCTGGTCAGCAGCTTCGGCCCGCCGAAGGCGTAGGCCGCGTTCAGCTTGCCGCTGCCGTGCCCCTCGATGGGGACGTACGAGTCGCGGGGAAGGCTGACCAGCGTCGGCCGGCCGTCCTCCGGGATGTGGAGCAGCATCATCGTGTCGGTGCGCTTGCCGACCGCCTTGCCGGTGGCCAGCTTCCTGCGCTGCGCGGCCGTGAGGCCCGCCCGGCTGTCGGAGCCGACCAGCAGCCAGTCCTCGCCCGGCGTCTCGGCGGACCGCCCGTCGTAGTCGGTCATCGCCTCGACCGAGTGGAGCCTGGCACTGACCAGGAAATACCCGGCGACGGCGGCGACCAGCAGGAGCACCAGCAGCACCACGACGATCCGGACGACGGCCCTGCCGGTCACCCGGGGACCACGCCTGCCGCCGGACCCACCGCCACGCCCGCCTCCCGACCCGCCACTGAATCCGCCACCGGACCCGCCGCCGTCCCTGTGCGGGGCGTCCTCCGGGTCCCTGGGCGTCCGCCCGCTCCCCCCGATCCGGCGGACCGGCGCGCTGCCCGAGCGCGGCTTGCCGTACACCTTGGAACGGGCGCGGGGGACCGTGTCGTCCCTGCCGGACCCCCTCCCGGACGCTCCGCCCGGCCCTTCGGCCCGGTTCCCGGACCCGGGCGCCCCGAGCGGGGCAGCCTGGGGCTCCGCCGGGCGGCGGATCGCCCGGGTCGCCTCGTTCTCGTCGGCCACGTGAAATCCCCAGCCCCTCAGCGTCCTGACCACCGCTTTGACCTCACCGGCGGAACTCTTTGCCGATGGGCCCCCTCCTTCACGGTACTCAGGCGGCTTCTAAGCAGCCAGTAAACGCCGCCGGGAAACACAGGAGAGATTCCAGCCGTTACGGTGGTATACGAACCACGCGAAAGGATCGACGTGTCCGTTCCGGACCCCTGGAGTACCGGCCCGTGCCTCGGCACGGGCTCTCATGATCATACGGCGGCCGCCCGATGAGCGCCGCCCTCGGTCTTCTTGCCGTTCTCGTCCTGACCCTCGCCACCGGGTTCTTCGTCGCGCAGGAGTTCGCCTTCGTCGCCGCCGACCGCGGCGCGCTGCGCGAACAGGCGGCGGCCGGCGACGACGCCGCCCGCCGCGCCCTCGACGTCACCGGACGGCTGTCGTTCATGCTCTCCGGCGCGCAGCTGGGGATCACCGTCACCACCCTGCTGGTGGGCTTCATCGCCCAGCCCGCGACGTCGGGCGTGCTGCGCGGCCCTCTGGAGGCGGCCGGGCTGCCCGGCGCGGCCGTGCCCGGCGTCGCCGTGGCGCTCGGCGTCGTGATCGCCACCGTCGTCCAGATGATCATCGGCGAGCTCGCCCCCAAGAACCTCGGCATCGCGCGGCCCGAGGAGGTCGCCAAGGCCCTCGGCCGGCCGACGGAGATCTACCTGGCGGTCGCCGGGCCCGTCATCCGGCTGTTCGACACGGCGGCGACCAGACTAGTCCGCCTGTTCGGCATCGAGCCGGTGGAGGAGCTCGAACACGGCGCGACCCCCGAGGAGCTGTCGCGCATCGTGTCGGAGTCCGCCGCCTCCGGGGAGCTGCCGCCCCGGCTGGCCGAGACGCTGGAGCGGGCGCTGGAGTTCGGCGACCGCACCGCGGAGGACGTGATGGTCCCCCGCCCGCGCGTGGTCTCGCTGCGCGCCGAGTGGCCGGTGTCCGACCTTCTCGACGCCCTGCGCACCCAGGGTCACTCCCGCTACCCCGTCCTCGGCACCGACGCCGACGACGTCGTCGGCGTGACCGGGCTGACCGAGTATCTGAAGGCCGGATCCCCGGCCGACGGGCTCGTCGGCGGCATCACCCGCGCGCCGGTCCTCGTCCCCGCGACGCTGCCGCTGCCCGAGCTGCTGCGCCGGATCACCTCCGCCGGCGAGACGTTCGCCTGTGTGATCGACGAGTACGGCGGGCTCGCCGGCGTGGTCACGATGGAGGACCTCGCCGAGGAGCTGGTCGGCGAACTGGTGGACGAGAACGACCCCGAACCCCTCGGCGTCGTGCGGCGCGGCGACCACGTCTGGGACGTGCCGGGCACGCTCCGCCTCGACGAGGTCGAACGCGCCACCCATGTCCGGCTGCCCGAGAGCGAGGACTACGAGACCGTCGCCGGGCTCGTCCTCGCCGCCCTCGGCCGCATGGCGGAGCCGGGCGACGAGGTCGTCTCCCCCCTCGTGCCCGAACCGCACCTCTTCGATGACGAGGAGGAGGACACGCGGCACGCCGTGCTCACGGTCCAGAGCGTGCGCCGCCGGGTCCCCGAGTGGATCCGGCTGTCGACGCAGGCGGGGGAGCGGCGGGAGGCCGAGGACGCCCGCGTGGCGGCTCATGAGCCCTCCGGCGGCGCCTACTACGCCCCCGAGCTGTTCTCCGCGTTGTTCCAGGGCAGGCCGGCATGAGTTCGCTGACCGGAGTCCTGCTCGGCATCGTCCTGCTCGCCGCCAACGGCGTCTTCGTGGCGGCCGAGTTCGCCCTGGTGTCCGCCCGCAGGCACCGGCTGGAGGAGATCGCCGCCGGCGGCGGCCGGCTGGCCAAGATCACGGCTCGGGCGGCGGTGCGCGGCGGGCGCGAGCTGTCGCTCATGCTCGCCGGGGCGCAGCTCGGCATCACCCTGAGCTCGCTGGGCCTCGGCATGGTCGCGGAGCCCTCCATCGAGCACCTGCTGGAGCCGGTGCTCGCGCTGCTGCCGGAGTCGCTGCGCACGCCGGTCGCGTACGTCGTGGCGCTCGCCCTGGTGACGTTCCTGCACATGGTCGTGGGCGAGATGGCGCCCAAGTCGCTGGCGCTCACCCACCCCGAACGCGCCGCGATGGGGCTGGCGCTGCCGTTCCGCGGCTTCGCCTGGATCGTCCGCCCGGTCCTGGCCACGCTGAACGCGGTGACCAACGGCATCCTGCGGCTGCTCGGCGTGCACGCGCGCGACGAGCTCGCCACCACCCGGACGCCCGGGCAGCTCGCCATGCTGGTCGCCGAGTCGGGCCGGATGGGCATGCTCGACCGCGACGAGCACGACCTGCTCACCCGCGCGCTGCGGGTCCACTCCCAGCCGGTGGAGCGCCTCATGGTGCCCGTGAGCGAGGCGCCGTCGGTGCCCGCCGGGGCCGACGCCCAGCTCGTACGGCGGACGGCGGCGCGGGTCGGGAGCCTGCGCATGCTGGTGGTCACCCCCGACGACGTGGTCGGGGTGTGCCACGTCCGCGACGCCGTCGTGCGGCCCGATCACCGGGCCGGTGAGCTGGCGACCCCGGTCCCCCGCATGGCGAAGGGCACCACGATCTCCGACGCCGTGACCCTGCTCCAGGAGGCCCACGCCCAGCTCGGGCTGGTCACGGACGCGGGCGGCGCCCCCGTCGGTGTGATCGATCTCACTACCCTGCTGGGCGAGCTGCTGGTGGCCTGACCCGCCGGACTCGCAAGCGCGCGGAAAGTGGTTTGAAAGCCGGTCTCCGGAGAATGTGCAGTGCGCGATCGAGGGGCCCGATCATCGGGGCCCCCGGCGCGTCACGACCTGTGGACCGGGGCCCGACGCCGTACGGGCCGGAAGGAGATGCCCGACGTGTGTTCACTCCCGACCACGTGGGGCCAGGGCTCTTCCAAGCGAGGGGTCGTCCCCCTGGGTGGCGCAAAGAGAAAGCCTCGCCGGGAGGAAGCTCTGCTTCCGACCGTGCGACGCGGCTTGTCCGGCCGGGGGTTCCAGGGGGTCGTCCCCCTGGGCGGCACAAAGAGAAAGCCCCGCCGGGAGGAAGCTTTGCTTCCGACCGTGCGAGGCTGCTTTCTCGTGGGCAAGGGGGGAGTTGAACCCCCACGTCCTTTCGGACACACGGACCTGAACCGTGCGCGTCTGCCATTCCGCCACTTGCCCTTGCGGTTGGCCCCCATCTCTGGGTGCCTGGAAAGGTTAGCACGTATCCGCCCGTGCTACCGAACCCGGATACGATCCTCATCAACGACGATGCGATGGAGCTCAGCGAAGCACCGGAGCGGTCGCGACCATAGACGCGAGTGGAAGGGAGGTATCCGGTGGGAGTCCTTCAGCGCTTCGAGCGCAGGCTCGAAGGGATGGTTGAAGGGGCCTTCGCGCGGGCGTTCAAGTCCGACCTCCAGCCGGTCGAGGTTGCCAGCGCCGTGCAGAGGGAGATGGACGAGCGCGCCGCGATCGTCGCTCAGGGTCGCACGCTCGTGCCGAACGACTTCGTGGTGGAGCTGTCGACGACCGACAGCGAGCGCCTGGAGGTGTACGCCGACAGCATCAGCCACGAGCTCGCCACGCTCGCCCGGGAGTACGCCAAGGAGCAGGGGTACTCGTTCGTCGGGCCCGTGCGGGTGCGCTTCGAGACCGCCGACGACCTCGCGGTCGGGCTGTTCCGCATCCGGTCGGGCGTGATCCGTGGCGCCACGGTCGAGCAGGACGAGATCCGGCAGCCTCCGAGCGACCTGCCCGCCAGCCGGCCCAGCGCGTTCCAGGGCCGCCCCCGGCTGCTCGTCTCGACCCAGGACGACCCCCAGGGGCAGCGTTCGTACGAGCTGACCACACCGGTGACGTTGCTGGGACGCGGAACCGATTGTGATCTACGACTGGTGGATCCCGGCGTATCGCGGCATCATGCCGAGCTACGGGTAGAGGGGCCACAGGTCGTGCTCGTGGACCTGGGGTCGACCAACGGCACCTTCGTCAACGGCCAGCCGGTCCGCAGGGTCGAGATGCAGGATGGGACGAGGGTGACCCTCGGCCGCACGACACTGGTGTTCCGGCGCGATTAGAGGTAACAAACGGTCCATGTCCGAGCTAACGCTGCTGCTGATCCGGCTCGCCTTCCTGGCGGTGCTGTGGTTCTTCGTGATCGCCGCGGTCGGCGTCATCCGGACAGACCTGTTCGGTTCGCGCACGGCTCCCGCCCCCCCACGGAAACCGGCCAGGCAACCACGACCGGTGTCCAAGCCCAAAAAGGGCGAACCACGTCAGCTCATCGTCACCGGTGGCCCCCTGCAAGGGACCATCATCAACCTCACGGAGACGCCAATCACCATCGGCCGGGCGAACGACGCCACGCTGGTACTCAGCGACGACTACGCTTCGAGTCGGCACGCCCGGCTCTTTCCGCAGGACGGCCAGTGGATCGTGGAAGATCTCGGATCCACCAACGGCACGTACCTCGAACGTTCGAAAGTGACCCGCCCGACCCCGGTGCCCCTCGGAGTTCCGATCCGCATCGGCAAGACCGTCATCGAATTGCGCAAATGACCATCGCACTCCGCTACGCCGCTCGCTCGGACGTCGGGCTCCTCCGTGAAGGCAACGAGGACTCGGCGTACGCCAGCGGCCGCCTGCTGGCCGTCGCCGACGGCATGGGCGGGCATGCTCACGGCGAGGTGGCCAGCTCGGTCGCCATCGCCGCAATGTCGTCCCTCGACCGGGACGCCTCCGGCGGTGACCTGCTCGGCGCCATCGAGGCGGCGGTCCGGGACGCCAACCACCAGTTGCACGCGATGGTGGCCCGGGACCCGAGCCTCAAGGGCATGGGCACCACCCTCACCGCGATGCTCTGGAGCGGCCCGCGCTTCGCCCTGGTCCATGTGGGCGACTCCCGGGCCTATCTGCTCAGGAACGGCGAGCTGTACCAGATCACGCACGACCACACACTGGTGCAGTCGCTGGTGGACGACGGGCGGATCACCCAGGAGGAGGCCGCCAACCATCCCCAGCGCTCGATCCTGCTGCGGGCGCTCGACGGCAGCGGCGAGGTCGATCCCGACCTGCAGGACCGGGAGGCCCAGGTGGGCGACCGGTACCTGCTGTGCTCGGACGGCCTGTCCACCGTGGTCAGCGCCGAGACCCTGCATCTCACCCTGACCACGATCGACGATCCCGAGGACGTCGTCCGGCAGCTCATCGACCTCGCCAACCGGGGCGGCGGGCCGGACAACATCACCTGCGTGGTCGCCGACGTGATCGAGGTGGACGACGTGCAGCCGCCGCCGCTGGCCGCGGCGGTCGTGGGCGCGGCCGGCTCCGGCCGGGGGCGTTCCACCGTGCCGCCCGACACGCCGGCGGGCCGGGCCGCCACGGTGACCGCGCCGCAGCCGGTGATCACCGACGACGACCTCGACGACGAACCCGTACGGGACCCTCAGTCGTCGGGGCGTCGCGCCCGGAAGCGCCGCTCGGGCCCGAAGGTCGCCGCCGGCGTGCTGGTCGTCGCCGTCGCGCTCGGGCTCGGCGGCTACTTCGGCTACGAGTGGACCCAGAGCCAGTTCTACATAGGCGCCAGCGGGGACAGGCTCGTCGTCTTCCAGGGCGTCGACGCGGAGGTCGGGCCGGTGTCCCTCAAGAAGGTCGCCTACACCGACGACATCCGCGTCTCGGCGCTGCCCGCGGTCCAGCAGGACCAGGTCCGCACCGGCATCCCGGTCGACGACCTCCAGGCCGGGATAACCAGGATCAAGAACTTCGGCGCCTCGGCGACGTCCACGACGGACACCGGGGCGACACCGACCCCCACGAGGTCCGCTAAGTGACTGCTGTCGAAGCCACGCCCGTACCGATGACCGCGAAGCGGCGCGGCGCCCAGCTGGGCATGCTCGCCTTCGCCGTACTGATCGTGATGGGCGCGTACGCCAGCGTCGGGCTCGGGATCAACGGCAAGGTCCCGTCCGGCATGCTCGGCTACGGCCTCGGCCTCGGCGGTCTCATGCTCGCGGCCTACCTGGTGCTGGCCAAGTTCGCGCCGTGGGCCGATCCTCTCCTGCTTCCCCTCGTGACGCTGGTCAACGGCATCGGCCTGGTGATGATCTACCGGATCGAGCAGACCGGTATCGATGGCGCCTCGGCCACCAACCAGCTCATGTGGACGGCGCTCGGTGTGGTGATGTTCTCCGCGACGCTGATCGTGTTGAGGGACCACCGCGCCTTGCAGCGCTTCACCTACACCGCCGGCTTCGCCGGGATCGTCCTGCTCATCCTGCCCGTGCTGCCGGTGGTCGGCTCCGAACACTACGGGGCCCGGATCTGGATGAACCTCGGGCCGTTCTCCCTGCAGCCGGGCGAGTTCGCCAAGCTGGCCCTGGTCGTCTTCTTCGCCGGCTATCTCGTCGCCAAGCGCGACGTGCTGGCCCTGGCCGGTCGCAGGCTCCTGTTCATCGACCTGCCGCGCGCCCGCGACCTCGGCCCGGTGCTGATCACCTGGGGCGTCAGCATCGCGGTCCTCGTCGCCGAGAAGGACCTCGGCACCTCGCTGCTGCTGTTCGGCACGTTCATCGCAATGCTCTACATCGCCACCCAGCGCACGTCCTGGGTGCTCATCGGCCTGCTGCTGTTCGTGGGCGGCGCCATGCTGGCCGGGCAGATCTTCAGCCATGTCGAGGCCCGTTTCGAGGGCTGGCTGAACGCCGAGTCGAACGACCTCTACTACCGCGAGGCGGGCGGCAGCTACCAGCTCATGCAGGGACTGTTCGCGATCGGGTCCGGCGGCATTCTCGGCACCGGCCTCGGCCAGGGCTACCCGAGGGAGATCCCGTTCTCCTTCTCGGACTTCATCTTCGACGCCCTGGGCGAGGAGCTGGGCCTGACCGGTCTGATGGCCATCCTCATGGTGTACGCACTGATCGTCCAGCGTGGACTGCGCACCTCACTCGCGGCCCGCGACCCGTTCACCAAGCTGCTCGCGGGCGGGCTGTCGTTCCTCCTGGCCTGGCAGGTGTTCATCATCGTCGGCGGGGTGACCCGGGTGATCCCGCTGACCGGTCTCGTGACGCCGTTCATGTCCGCGGGAGGCTCGGCTCTGCTGGCCAACTGGATGCTCATCGCCCTGCTCGTACGCATGTCGGACGCGGCCCGCCGGCCACCGCCACAGGCGATCCAGGACGAGGGGATGACCCAGGTGATGCAGCGATGAACAGCACGCTCAAGCGCGTGGCCGTGGCCTGCCTGCTCATGTTCGGCCTGCTGATGGCCAACGTGACCTATCTGGGCACGGTGAAGGCGGAGAGTCTGCGGAACGACTCGCGCAACGTCCGGATGCTGTACTCCAGGTACAAGGTCGACCGAGGCTGGATCACCGCCGACAACACCAAGACCACCCTGGCCAAGACCGTCGACACCGGCGACCCGAAGTTCCGGTTCGAGCGGGAGTATCCGCTGGGCAAGCCGTTCACCCACGTGGTCGGCTGGTTCGCGCCGGAGAGCGCGGCGGGCATCGAGAGCGCGATGAACCGCTACCTCGACGGCTCGCACCCCGACCTGGTGGTCCGCCGGGCCATCGACATGGTCAGCGGCAAACCCGCCAAGGGCGCGAGCGTCGACCTCACACTGAACACCAAGGCCCAGGAGATCGCGTACAAGGACCTGGCGGGCACGGGCAAGCGCGGCGCGGTCGTGGCGATCGAGCCCAAGACCGGCAAGATCCTGACGTTGGTGTCGGTGCCGTCGTACGACCCGAACCCGCTGGCGAAGGCGAACAAGGCAGTCGTCAACAAGGCGTACAACAAGCTCGACAAGGACGGCGACAAGCCGCTGAAGAACCGGGCGATCGACCTGACGTTCGCCCCGGGGTCCACGTTCAAGACGGTGACCTCGGCGGCCTACCTCAGCGACGACTCCTCCCGAGACGAGAACACCCAGGTCGACGCGCCCGACTCGCTGCCGCTGCCGGGCACGAGCATCTCGCTGCCGAACTACCACGGGGAGTCCTGCGGCGGCCGGGCGACGCTGGTGGAGGCGCTGACCATCTCCTGCAACACGCCGTTCGCGAAGATGGGCATGGAGCTCGGCTACGACAAGCTCAAGGAGCAGGCCGAGAAGTTCGGCGTCGGCCAGCCGCTGGCGATCCCGCTGTCGGTCGCGGCCAGCAGCATCGGCAAGGAGGAGGGCAAGGCCGAGCTCGCCAAGACCGCGATCGGCCAGCAGAGCAACCAGATGACCCCGCTGCAGATGGCGATGGTCGCGGCCGGCATCGCCAACCAGGGCACGGTGATGAAGCCGTTCCTGGTCAACAAGGTCTTCGGGCCCGACGGCGCGGAGATCGACGGAACCGACCCGGAGCCGCTGAGCGAGGCCGTCACCCCGGAGGTCGCCGGGGAGCTGACCAAGATGATGATCAGCGTGGTCGAGAACGGCACGGGCGGCGCGGCCAAGCTCCCCGGCAAGACCGTGGCGGGCAAGACCGGCACGGCGGAGACCTCGCCGGGCAAGCCGTCGCACGCGTGGTTCATCTCCTTCGCCCCGGTCGACGACCCGCAGGTCGCCGTGGCGGTCTTCGTGGAGTCGGGCAGCGCGGGCAACGACGCCACCGGTGGCGCGGTGGCCGCGCCGATCGCGCACGACGTCATGCAGGCGGTGCTCGGACAGTGACCGAGACGGTGCTCGGCGGCCGGTACCGGCTGACCTCCCCCATCGCCGCGGGCGGGATGGGCGAGGTCTGGCGGGCCGACGACGAGTTGCTGGGCCGGGAGGTGGCGGTCAAGCTGCTCGGCCGCCACGTGGCGGGCGACTCGACCTTCCGCGACCGGTTCCGCTCGGAGGCCCGGATCACCGCCGCCCTGACCGATCACGGCATCGCGCAGGTCTTCGACTACGGCGAGACCGACGACGTGGCCTACCTGGTGATGGAGCTGGTGAAGGGCGAGCCGCTGTCGGCGGTCCTCGCCCGCAACGGCGCGCTCGGGCCGGAGGTCACACTCGACGTCGTCGAGCAGACGGCCCGGGGCCTGCACGCGGCCCACCGGGCCGGGGTGATCCACCGCGACGTCAAGCCCGGCAACCTGCTCGTCACCGAGACCGGCCAGGTGAAGATCACCGACTTCGGCATCGCCCGGGCGCTGGAGGCCGCGCCGCTGACCGCGACCGGCCTCGTGCTCGGCACCGCCCAGTACGTGAGCCCGGAGCAGGCGTCCGGCGACACGCTCACTCCCGCGAGTGACATCTACTCCCTCGGAGTGGTGGCGTACGAGTGCCTGGCGGGCCGTCCGCCGTTCACGGCGGAGACTCCGGTGGCGCTCGCGCTGCGGCACCTCAACGACACGCCCCCGCCGCTGCCCGGCAACGTGCCCGCCCCGGTGGCGGCCCTGGTGATGTCCATGCTGGCCAAGGATCCCGCCGCGCGGCCGGAGACCGGGCAGCCGCTCATCGACCGGGTGCGCGGGCTGCGCGGGAACCTCGCGGGCACGGCCGCCTCGACGGCGGTGCTCGGCTCGCTCACCGACCCCCGCGGGTTCCCCGCCGCCGGAGGCCACACCATCGGGGGCGGCACCGCCGGAGACGCCGCCGGCGGGACTCGGCCCCTGGGGGCGGTGCCGGTCCCGCCCGCGCCCGGCCGGACAACGCCGCTGAACTCGCCACTGAACTCGCCGCTCAACCCGTCGCCGGGTCCCGCGACCCCGGTGTCCGCTCGGCCCACGAGCCCGGGCAGGGCGCCCGCCGCGGGTGTCCCCGGAGCCGGCGTCCGACAGCCGGCCGGAGCGGGCGGGCCCGCGCCGAGCGGGCGCAGGCGGCGCCCGGCGGCCCTGATCCTCGCCGCGGCCGGCTGCGCCGCCGCGGTCGGCATCGGGGTGCTGGCGTTCACCGCCGGACAGATCGGCGACGCGCCGCCGGACACGGGGGAGACCACCGTGCCCACGACCTCGTCGTCCACCTCGCCGACGCCGTCCGAGTCGCCGGCGCGGGTGTCCAAACCGGCGGCGCCGCCGTCGCACCGGCCCACGGCCCGGAGGACGTCGGCTGAGCCGACCGCCGCTCCGTCGGCTACCGTAAGCAGGTCGGCACCATCCACCCGGACGCCCGAACCGGACCCGTCCCCGACCTCTTCCTCGACCTCGGAACCGACGTCCACCCCGGCCAAGGAAACCACCGAGACTCCGCGCCCCACGGAACCCCCGCCCGACACGAACCCTCCGGCTGAGGGGGAGTGATGAGGAAAAAGGTCGATGATGGACACCGGCGGCACCCCACGATGAACGGCAAGGGACTGTGCAGGAAATGACTCAGCCACGACTACTCGGCGGACGCTACGAGCTCGACGGCGTCGTGGGGCGTGGCGGCATGGCCGAGGTCTACCGCGCCCGGGACATCCGGCTGGACCGTGTCGTCGCCATCAAGACGCTCCGCTCCGACCTCGCGAGGGACCACACGTTCCAGGCGCGCTTCCGGCGTGAGGCGCAGTCGGCCGCCTCGCTCAACCACCCGTCCATCATCGCCGTGTACGACACCGGCGAGGACATGATGGACAACACGCCCGTGCCGTACATCGTCATGGAGTTCGTCGACGGGCGGACGCTGCGCGACGTGCTGCGCGCCGACCGGCGGCTGATGCCCGAGCGGGCCGCGGAGCTCGTCGACGGCATCCTGCGGGCGCTCGACTACAGCCACCGGGGCGGCATCGTCCACCGGGACATCAAACCGGCCAACATCATGTTGACGGTCAACGGCGAGGTCAAGGTCATGGACTTCGGCATCGCCCGGGCGATGGCCGACTCCGCGGCCACGATGACCCAGACCGCACAGGTGATCGGCACCGCGCAGTACCTCTCCCCCGAGCAGGCCCGCGGCGAGCGCGTCGACGCCCGCAGCGACATCTACTCGACCGGCTGCGTGCTGTACGAACTGCTCACCGGCCAGCCGCCCTTCACCGGCGACTCCCCCGTCGCCATCGCCTACCAGCACGTGCGGGAGGACCCGATCCCGCCGTCGCGGATCGACCCCGAGATCCCCCAGTGGGCCGACGCGATCGTGCTGAAGGCCATGGCCAAGGACCCGGTCCACCGCTACCAGAGCGCCGCCGAGATGCGCGGCGACCTCCAGCGGGCCATGTCCGGCATGCCCGTCGACCCGCAGACGATGGCGATGGCCACCCAGCAGTACAACTCGTACGGCGCGCCGGACCGCACCCGGACGATGACCACGGCGGGCGGCGCCGCCACCCAGGGCACCCGCGCGATCCCCCAGTACGACTACGGCCCCGAGGAACGCGGCGGCCGCTACGACGGGCGGCGGCGCGGGGGCGGCGGCAACACCGCGCTGAAGACGGCCGCGTGGATCCTGATCCCGCTCCTGGTGATCGGCGCGATGATCGGGGTCGGGTACGCCTTCCTCGGCGGCGGCGGCTCGTCCACGGCCGACAAGGTCGCCATCCCGCAGGTGACCAACCAGACGAAGGCCGCGGCCAAGCAGGCGCTGGAGGCGAAGGGCTTCAAGGTCGAGTTCGGGCCCGAGGAGTTCAACGCCGACGTGCCCAAGGGCTCCGTCATCAGCACCGAGCCCGCCGAGGGCGAGGAGGCCGACCCCGGCTCCACCGTCACCGTCATCGTGTCGAAGGGCGAGGAGAAGATCTCCATCCCCGACGTGACCGGTCTGGCGCCGGACGAGGCCCGGGCGAAGCTCGTGGAGATGGGTCTCAAGGCCAGCGTCGTGGCGAAGGCCTCCAGGCAGCCCCAGGGCAAGGTGTTCGACACCGACCCGAAGGCGGGCGAGGAGGTCGACAAGGGCTCCCTCGTCAAGCTCTACGTGCCCAAGGAGATGACGGAGGTGCCGAGCGTCGTCGGCCTCACGCTGGCGGACGCCAAGAAGGCGATCGAGGGCGCCGGCTTCAGGGTGAAGACGACGGAGCGGCCGAGCGACGTGGTGGCGCCGGGCAACGTGATCGACCAGTCGCCGCAGCCGGGGGCCAAGCTCAACCCCGGCACCACGATCACGCTGACGGTCTCCAGTGGGCCGGAGCAGCAGACGGAGGAGCCGACCCAGCCGCCGGTCGACGACATACCGACGGCCGACCCGACGGACGACGGCGGCGGCGTCGACCTCGGGGACGGCGGCGACGACCCCTTCGGCAACGGCTGAGCAGCGCCACCGACCGAACTGACAACGCTGCGAGAGGACGGCGGCACCGCACGGCGGTGGCCGCCGTCCGGCTTTCATGAACGGTTCACGTACGGCGCCGGGCACGGCGGGCAGAGTGCGGCGGGCAGAGTGCGGCGGGCATGGCGCGGCGGGCAGGCCGGGTGAGGCTGAGAGGTCGGGCGGAAACGGCCCGTACACGCGAGAAGGGCTTCCGCCACTCGGGGGCAATGGCGGAAGCCCTCACTTTGGTCTTCGTAACAAGAGCGGAAAGCGTTACACGATCCGCGCGAGCCAGTTTCCGAGAAGGCGGTGGCCGTGTTCCGACACGACCGACTCGGGATGGAACTGGACGCCCTCGACGGGGGCGGCGCGGTGACGCAGGCCCATGATGACGCCGTCGGGGGTGGTGGCGGTGACCTCCAGCGCGTCCGGCACGGTCCGCGGGACCACGGCGAGCGAGTGGTAACGCGTCATCGTGACCGGCGAGGGGATCTCCGCGAAGACCCCCCGCCCGTCGTGCCGGACCGGGCTGGTCCTGCCGTGCATCAACTCGGGGGCGCGGCTCACCACCGCGCCGTACGCGACGGCGATGGCCTGGTGCCCGAGGCAGACCCCCAGCAGCGGCAGGCCGTGCCCGGCGCAGTGCCGTACGAGGGGGACGGACACGCCGGCTTCCTCGGGCGTGCCGGGGCCGGGCGAGACGAGCACGCCGTCGAATCCGTCGGCGTCGCCCACCGTGACCCGGTCGCGCGGCCGCACGTCGCAGTCCGCGCCGAGACCACGCAGGTACTGCACGATCGTGTGGACGAAGCTGTCGTGGTTGTCCACGACCAGCACCCTCGGCGGCGCGCCGTGCGGTGCCGTTCGCTGTGTCTCCCGCTCTGTCTCCGGCTGCGTCATCGGCTCGTTCGGCGTTCTCGGGTGTGGAGAAATCGGACTTTCAGCCTAAGGCAATGCCGTACGGGGATCGCCCCGGCGGGCCCGCGCCGACTATCCTTGCTCGGGACTTCGCCGCCATGGCGACTACGCTATTGACACCAGCCCGCACGACCGCGCGGGTACCCACCAGGAGACGCTCCCGTGCCCAAGTCGAAGATTCGCAAGAAGCCCGTCTACACGCCGCCGCAGAAGACGCAGACGGTGAAGGTCAGCCCCCGCTGGCTCGCCCCTCTGATGGTGGCCTGCTGGATCGTCGGCATCGTCTGGATCGCGGTCTACTACATCGCGCCGAACGTTCCCGGTATCTCCGCGCTGGCCAACTGGAACCTGCTGATCGGGTTCGGGCTCATCATCGTGGGTGTCGTGCTGTCCACCAAGTGGCGTTAGCCGTTTGAGATTTTTTCCACAGTCTTTGTCCACAGGCTGTGGGTAAAGTGCGACGCGCGGTCGATCCGCCGGGCCCGCTCCCGTACGGCGAGGCCCGGCCGACCAGGTCAGACGCGCGACGCGCTCAGGTGCGGATGCCCACGGGAGGATATCCGTACGGCGGAAGCGCGGTGACGAGCAGGACCAGCGCCACCAGCACGACCGCCGCGACGCCGACCTGGACGAGCACGCGGTTGCCGCGGGGTGCGTAGGCGAAGCCCGCCGCGACCAGGGTGCCGGTCAGCAGCCCGCCGAGATGCCCCTGCCAGCTGATGCCGGGCACGACGAACGTGAGCACCACGTTGATCCCGATCAGCCACAGGACGCCCCGGGCGTCGTACCCGAGTTTGCGGGAGACCACGAACAACGCGCCGAACAGGCCGTAGATGGCTCCGGACGCGCCGACCGCCACGGTGCCGAACAGGTAGATGGCGACCGAGCCGCCGAGCGCCGACAGCAGGTAGAGCGCCGCGAACCGGGTCGAGCCGAGCCTGCGCTCCAGTTCGGGCCCGATGACGTACAGCGCCCACATGTTGAACAGGATGTGCCAGAACGACGGCGGCGGCGAGTGCAGGAAGGCGCCGGTGATCAGGCGCCACCACTCGCCCAGGTGGACGCCCAGCGAGTACATGGCGAACCGCTGGATGACCTCGTTCTGGTTCACGACCTCGGCCGCGTACGCGAGCACGTTGAGGGCGAGCAGCGCCCAGGTGACGCGGGGCGCGGCGACGACCGCGCCACCGAAGGTCGTGCGGGCCTGCCGGACCTCCCGGTTGCCCTCCTGGACGCATTCGGGGCACTGGTGGCCGACCGCCGCCTCACGCATGCAGTCGGGGCAGATCGGGCGCGCGCAGCGCTGGCAGCGGACGTAGGTCTCGCGCTCGGGGTGCCGGTAGCAGGTGGGTACGGCGTGCGCCCCCGGCTGCGGGGGCGGCGGAGGCTGGGAGGTCATGGAATCCTTCCTGGGGCGGGTCCCGGTGCGGGCACATCCACGACAGCCAGCCTATAAGCCGGAAACGCCCCGGCCGCGCGCGTTCGCGCGGCCGGGGCGCCGTGATCGCCGGACGCTGTGCGCCGTGATCGCCGGAAGCGTCAGGACCGCTCGATGGTGACCTCTTCGAGGACCACGTCGTTGACGGGCCGGTCGCCCCGGGCGGTGGGGGTCTTGGCGATCGCGTCGACGACCTCGGTGCCCTCGATCACCTCGCCGAAGATCGTGTGGCCCTGGTTGAGGTGCGGCGTCGGCGAGACGGTGATGAAGAACTGGGACCCGTTGGTGCCCTTGCCGAACCGCTTGCCGGCGTTCGCCATGGCGAGCAGGTAGGGCCGGTTGAACTGGTTTTCCGGGTGGATCTCGTCGTCGAAGCTGTATCCCGGGCCGCCGACGCCCTGCCCGAGCGGGTCGCCACCCTGGATCATGAAGCCGTTGATCACCCGGTGGAAGATGGTGCCGTCGTACAGCTTGGCGGTCGTCTTCTCGCCGGTCTCGGGGTGGGTCCACTCACGGGTGCCCTCCGCGAGTTCGACGAAGTTGCGCACCGTCTTCGGCGCCTTGTTGGGGAAGAGCCGGACCCGGATCGTGCCGTGGTTCGTGCGCAGGTTCGCGATGAGGTTGTCAGCCACGAGGGCCGCCCCCTTAGGTTGCTCGTGTTAGTTGTCCGGATCACAGGGTATCGAGCATGCCTTCAAGCACCGCCCGTGATTGAGCCCCGACCATCCGGGAAGGGGACGGTCCGGGGCCCCTGTCGATTGGGGAGGTTGATCGTGTCCCTGACAATGAACAGAAAGCGCCGTGCCGAAGTGATCATCCCGCAGACGTGGCTGAGCAGGGTGAGAGATCAGGCGATGAAGGCCGGCGGGCGGGTGAGTCCGATGGCGGAGAACGCCAGAGACCTCGCCACGCACCGGATCGAGGACGCCAGAGTCTGGGCGGCGCCGAAGCTCGACCAGGCGGCGCAGTCGGTCGAGGAGCAGATCGCTCCGATCGTCAGCGCGTTCCTGAGCGAGTTGGCCCGCCGGATCGAGGTGTCGACCGGCACCCGGCGCACCCGGCGGCGCTGGCCCGTCGTCGCGCTGCTCAGCGGTGTCGCGATCGGCGCGGCCGGAGTGGCGATGTACCGCAACAACGCCCAGAAGTGGGCCGACACGATGCGGGACAGTGTGCGGCACACGGGTGCCGACGCCGGCAGGTGGGTGGGAGACAAGGCCGAGGAGGTCGGAGAGAAGGCCGACAAGGCCGCCGACGAGATCTCGGGGAAGATGTCCTGAAACCGGTGGCCGCGCTGTGCGCGGCACACGGCCGCGCTGATACGGCCGGCGTCCTCCACGCCGGCCGTTCGCGTGTCCGGAGCCCCCCGAGCCCTCCGAGGACGCCGGGCCGCCCCGTCGCCGGCGGCCCGGCGTGCTCTAAGGCGGCTCAGAGGCGGCGGCCCGGGTCCTCCAGGGGCGCGGCGTTGCCAAGCGGCCCGGTGTTCTCAGGCTGCCCGGCGGGTTCCAGGCGGTGCAGCATGGCGGGCAGCGCGCCCTCGTGGACCACGGTCAGCCGCCGCGTCGCCCGCGTGGTCGCGACGTACAGATCCTGGCCTCCCTTCGGGGACTGACGCAGGATGCCCTCGGGGTCGACCACGACCACGGCGTCGAACTCCAGGCCCTTGGAGCCGCGCACGGTCAGGACGGCCACCCGGCTGTCCAGCGGATCGACGGCTTCGGGAAACAGCGCGCCGATCTCGGCGTGCCGGGCGTCCGGCGTGACGACGCCCACCCGCCCCTCCCCGATCTCACCCCCCTCCCCGATCTCACGCAGTTCCGCGTCCACCAGCCGCCGCAGATCGGTCCCGGCGGCCGGTACGGCGCGGGGGCGGGCGCCGCCGTGCCTGACCGACTCGGGCGGCTCCTGCCCGGGCTCCACCGCCCGCAGCACGTCCGCGGCCACCTCCATGATCTCCGCCGGGGTGCGGTAGTTGACCAGCAGGCGCTCCTCCCGCCAGCGCCCCTTCACGTACGGGTCGAGCATCTCGCCCCAGGACCGGGCGCCGGCGGCCGCGCCGGTCTGCGCGATGTCGCCCACGACCGTCAGGGAGCGGGCCGGGACCCGCCGCATCACCGTCCGCCACGCCATCGCCGACAGCTCCTGCGCCTCGTCCACGATCACGTGCCCGTACGCCCAGGTGCGGTCACGGGCGGCCCGGTCCGCGGTCGTGACGTACGGCCCGTCGTCGCGGTTGCGGCCGGCCAGCGAGGCCGCGTCCAGCACCGAGGCGGCGTCGGTGATCGTAAGGACCTCCCTGGCGTACAGCTCCTCCTCACGCCGCTCCTCCTCCGCGCGGCGCCGTCTCGCCTCCGCCCCGTGGTCGTGCTCGCCGAGCAGTTCGGCGGCCTCGTCGAGCAGCGGCACGTCGCCGACGGTCCAGGGCGCCTCCCGTGGCCGCAGCAGCACCGCGCGCTCGTCCTCCGTCAGGTGCGGCCCGGCGGCGGCGCGCAACCTCTCCTCGTCGGACAGAAGCTCGCGGACGAGCCGCTCCGGACTGATCTCCGGCCACAGGGCGTCGAGTGCGTCACGTACCGATCGGTGCTCCCACAGGGCCGTGGCCGCGTACCGCAGGTCGCCGTCCTCCAATGGCCGGTCGAGCCGCTCGGCCTCGTCGCGCGCCAGCGCCGGCAGGATCCGGCGGACGAAGGCCCAGCGGGCGATGTTGTGCGGCCGCCGCAGGCCGCGGGCGTGGTCCCGGGCCCGCAGGCAGGTGGCGTGGTCCACCCGCAGCGTCATCTCCTCGACCACCACCTCCACGCCGCCGCGCAGGGAGGTGCGGACGGGGATCCGCACCTCCAGGTCGCCCTCCGGCACCCGCTCCCGGTCCCGTACGGCCTCCTCGATCACCCGGACCATGCGCGGGTCGCCCTTCACGACGGCGGTGGCGGGCGCGTCCTCGGCCTCGGCCCGCACGCCGGGGTGGAGCCCGCCCAGGCTGGTGAGCACCACCTGGGTCTCGCCCAGCGCCGGGAGCACCTGGCCGATGTACCGGGAGAAGGTCGCGTTGGGCGCGACGACGAGGATGCCGCGCCGTTCCAGTGTGTCGCGGTGCGTGTAGAGCAGGTACGCCGCACGGTGCAGCGCGGCGACGGTCTTGCCGGTGCCCGGCCCGCCCTGCACGACCAGCGCCCCGGCCAGGCCCGAGCGGATCACCCGGTCCTGCTCCCGCTGGATCGTCGCGACGACCTCGCCCATGCGTCCGGTGCGCCCCCGCCGCAGCGCCGCGAGCAGGGCCGCCTCGCCGACGAGCGTACGGCGGTCGGCGTCGGCCATCCGGTCGAGGTCGAAGACCTCGTCGTCGATCCCGACGACCCTGCGGTCCCGGATGTGGAGGTGACGGCGGCGTACGAGGCCCTCGGGGTCGCCTGGGGTGGCGACGTAGAAGGGGCGTGCGGCCGGTGCCCGCCAGTCCACCAGCACGGACGTGTGGTCGTCGTCGCGGAGCCCGACACGCCCGATGTAGAGGGTGCGGCCATCGCCGTCGTCGACGCGGCCGAAGCAGAGGCCGCGTTCGACGGCCGACAACCGCGCGAGGCGGTCGGCATGCTCGGCCGCCGTCACCTCCCGCTCCACGAGCGCCTGCCTGGTGCCCGAGGCGCCCCGGGCCAGAACGTCGCGCATCCCGCGGCCGGCCCGGTCGCGGGCGACGTCGAGACGCTCGTACAGCATGGAGACGTACTCCTGTTCACGCCGCAGGGCCTCGGCGCGAGCGGTGTCAGGTTGACGCTCACTCATTCCTGTGATAAACTCCTAACGAGGACATCTGTTTTTCAGATACTTTCGAACCTCTCACTATAGGCCATGTCCGGCCGTTTCCCCGCCTGCCTTCCGGCTCTTCTCCGCTCCTTCTCGGCCATCCCTGATGCCGCAGTCGATCTGTGTGACGGATGTGAGTGAGGCCGCGCCTCTTCTGGGTAGCCGTTCTCGCGGCGGAGGAGCCGCCCGCGTCCCGTTCCGGATTCGTGCGGGCGCCCGGTGAACCACCGCGCACCGCGGGACGTCTTGGAAACAAGGAGGCCCGGATGGACGTCCTCGACAGCCTCGTGGACGAGGAGCTCCGGCTGGAGTTCGTCCTCATCGAGGCGCTGCACCAAGAGGCGGAACGGCTGGCCGCCCCAGCCGTACGCTGAGATCGCGCGCCCGCCGTCCCATCAGGGGACGGCGGGCCGCCTTCACGCCCGCCCGCGCCGGGTCCGGAGTCTCAGATCCAGGGGCGGAACACGGCCCGCACGCAGCCGTCCTTCTTGTTCTTGAACAGGTCGTAGCCCCTGGGCCCCTCATCGAGTGTCATGGTGTGCGTCGCGAGGTGGGACGGCTTCAGGTCCCCCCTGCCGATCAGTTCCAGCAGCTTCGGGATGTACCGCTGGCCGTGCTGCTGCGCGCCCCGCAGCGTGAGGCCCTTGTTCATCAGCGCGCCGAGCGGGAACTTGTCTACGAACCCGGCGAAGACGCCGAGCACGAACACCGAGCCCCCCTTGCGACAGGCGTGGATCGCCTCCCGTACGGCGGCCGGGCGGTCCTGCTCCAGGCGGAGCCGCTGCTTGACCCCGTCGTACACGCGCTGCAGGCCGGTGCTGTCCGCCTCCATGCCGACGGCCTCGATGCACACGTCCGGCCCTCGCCCGCCCGTGCGCTCGCGCAGTTCGGAGACGACGTCGGTGGCCGTGTAGTCGACCACCTCGCAGCCGACGTGGCGGGTGGTCATGGCCAGCCGTTCGGGGTAGCGGTCGATCGCGACGACCCGTTCGGCGCCGAGGAGCATCGCGGCTCTGGCGGCCATCTGGCCGACGCCGCCGCAGCCCCACACCGCGACCACGTCGCCCGGCCGTACGCCGCCGAGGTCGGCTCCCATCCATCCCGTCGGAACGGCGTCGGAGGCGAACACGGCGTCCATGTCGGAGACGCCCTCGGGCACGGTGAACGCGTTGTGGTCGGCGAAGGGCACCCGGACGTACTCGGCGTGGCTGCCTCTGAATCCCCCCATCGCGTGGGAGTAGCCGAAGATCCCGGCCGTCGACCCGCCCCACATCAGGTCCGTGATGCCCGGGTTGGGGTTGCTGTTCTCGCACAGGGACCAGTCGCCGTGCCGGCACGACCAGCAGCGCCCGCAGCCGATGATCGAGCAGACGACCACCCGGTCGCCCGGCCGGTGCCGGGTCACCTCCGGGCCGGTCTCCACGATCTCGCCGAGGAACTCGTGCCCGATGACATCGCCCGCCCGCATCGCCGGGATGTGACCGCCGAGCAGGTGCAGGTCGGAGCCGCAGGTGGTGCTGGCCGTCACCTTCACGATCGCGTCCTGGGCGTTGAGGATCGCGGGGTCGGGCACCCGCTCGACCGACAGCTCGTTCACGCCCTGCCAGCAGACCGCCTTCACAGCCGTCCCCCTTCCGAGGCCCGGCCGAGCGCCAGGTCGAGGACCTTCCCCGGCAGGGTGGGCCGGGTGGTGGCGATCTCCTCGTCCGACCGCAGCACGTCGCCCGTCTCCAGCAGGGACTTCGCCTCGCGCAGCGCCGTACGGACCGCCGTGCGGGAGTCCTCGCCGCGCAGCCGGGTCAGGGCGCCTTCGGCCCGCGCCGTACGCCCCCTCGGGCGGGCGTAGAGTTCCGTGCCCCGGCCGCCCGGCGCCCGGTTCATCCTCACCTCCGCGTCCACGCGGGTCAGCGGCTCGGGCAGCCTCTCGCCGGGGGCGACCTCCTCGGGCGGCCGGTTGATCGTGACTCCGAGCCAGCGGCCGGCCGCGAGGGGGTCCCTCGCCGGGACGGGCCTCCGGCCGCGTGCCGCCGCCCATCGCGCCGCTCCGAGGCCCGCGGCCGCGAGTGCCGCGGCGGCGATAAGACGTCTCATGACCTCGCCCCCTCCAGGCCCCCAGGCTCCGCTCCCCGGCCCGGCCGTCCTGTGGGGGTGCTACCCGGGCCCTGTGGCCCTATCCCGCCCGTGGCGGCACGTGAGGAGGAGTTGGGGAGGTCTTGGATCGGCTCACGGAGGCTTCGGTGACCCCGGGCCTCGCGGGGGCCTACTGGGTGGCGCGCGGCGGAGCGGCGGCGAGGGCGGCCTCGACGGTGGGGAAGACCGGGACGTGGGACGCCAGGCCCGTGATCCACAGGGCGCGCGCCGCGCCCTTCTCCAGCGCGACGAGAGCCAGCCAGCCCCCTTCGTCGAGTGCGCGCTTCCAGCAGCTCACCAGCAGGCCGGTCGCCCTCGAGTCGAGGAAGTCGAGCCCCAGGAGGTCCATGACCAGGTGCGGCCCGTACTGCGCGAAGGCCTTGTCGAAGAGCCCGGAGGCCGTCTCGTGGGTGATGAAGTCGAGCGTCCCCCGCACCGTCACCACTCCGAGGATGCCGCTGCTCCCACTGTCTCCGGCGTCGGGCGTGATCGGCTCTGTCGAGATATGGAGTTCGGACATCAGGACACTTCCAAAGCGTTCGGCATGATGCGCGCGGCGAGGATGCAGGTGTCGTCACCGGTGTTGCTCGGAGCGAGGACCCCCATGACGGCCGCCACCCTCTCGTCCGGAGGCACCTTCGGCACCACCTCCGCAATGGCCTCGCTGAGGATGTCCAGACCCTCGAACAGGTCCCGGCCCGGTCGTTCGATGAGACCGTCGGTGAACATCAGAAGCAGGTCGTCCGGCTCCAGCCGGATCTGTGCGCACGTGTAGCTCACGCTCTCGAAGACCCCGAGGAGGACTCCGGGATGCAGCAGCCGGTGCACCTTGTCACCCCGCACCAGCAGCATCGGAGGGTGGCCCGCGTGGGTCCACGTGAGCGTGCGGTCCTCGACCCGATAACGCGCCACCACCGCCGTGGCGAGCACGTCGGGCCGCATCCGCCGCAGCAGCCGGTTCAGCGCGACCAGGATCTGTGCCGGGTCGTGGTCGGCGAAGGCCAGCCCGGTGATCGCGTGCCGCAGCTTCGCCATGGCGGAGGCGGCGGCCAGGCCGTGCCCGGCGACGTCGCCGACGGCCAGCAGCGCCTCCTCGTTGTCGAGGTGGATGGCCTGGTACCAGTCGCCGCCCAGCGGGGCCGTCTCTGCGGGGAAGTAGCGTACGCCGAGCTGCAGCCCGGGCACCGCGTCCTGCACCGGGAGGATGATGCTCTGCAGGCGCGCGGTGAGCTGCGACTCCTCCTCCAGCCGCTGGCTGACCTCGGCCAGCTCGTCGGCGGTCCGGCGCCAGTCGGTGACGTCCTGGAGCACGCCGTGGATCTCGACGGGCCGCCCCGCCGCGTCCCTGGTGACCTCGGCCGTGGCCCTGATGTGCCGGTGCTCCCGGCCGACGCGGATGCGCAGCTCGAACTCGTGCGGCCCGCCGTTCTCGATGAGCGTGGAGAGCGCGTGGTCGACGACGGGCACGTCGTCGGGGTGGGCGATCTCGCGGTAGTACTCCAGGGGGAACGGGCCGTCGGCCGGGTCGCGCCCGTGGATGACGTAGAGCTGGTCGGACCACTCGACCTCGCCCGTCACCAGGCTCCAGTGGCCCCAGCCCAGGTGACCGAGGCGCTCGGTGTGCAGCAGCCGGGCGGCCAGCCGCTCCTCCCTGTCGTGACGCACCCAGGACAGGAAGATGCCGCCCTGCAACGGGGCCACGCGGACGCTGTAGGTGGACAGGAAGGGGACACCGTCGTCGTCCTCCCGGTGGACGTAGGGAGTGACGTCCTCGGCCTCCCCGGTCGACACGACCCGCAGGCAGGCCTCCCAGAGCGGGGAGCCGGCGACGCTCGGGTATCCCTGCAGCATGCGCAGGCCGACGAGTTCCTTGCCGACCCGGTCCTTGATGTCGCGGGCCTCACGGCTCGCCGCGAGCACCTCGAAGTCGACGACGACGCCGGCCGGATCGCGGATCGGCAGCTGCCAGACGCCCTGGGTCGGCATCGCGTCGAGCGTGGCCTGCACGAGGGCGGTGACGGCTTCCCGCGGGAGTTCTCCGGACCCGTCGGGCGAACTGTTCACAGGGGTCAGCCGCAGAATGCGATCACCTCCACCCATGAACCCGCCGTCCACCTTCCACCAGGGCACAAGAGCGGACTGTCGGAAGGATCGCTCTTGTCTTCCCGCCGAGACTACCCCTCCCCGCCAAGGATAGGTGCTGGGCCCCACTTGGTCTCCCCCCGGAAAGTCCCGATGGATCTACCGAGGTGGGCGGGGAGGAGTCGCCGGCCGCGGTGAACGCGGCGGTAAATGAGGTGACGGGCGCGTCCGGGAGCGGCACGATGGACTGTCACCCCATCCTGTGCACCCCTCCTCCCCGTGCACCCTTCTCCACCGCCGGCCCGTCTCTCGGAGTTCTCACATGAATGGCGTCCGCCGCGATCTCGGCCTGCTCGGAGATCGGCGGTTCGCCCTGCTGCTGGCGGCCCGCACGATCTCCGTGCTCGGCACCGCCTTCGCGCCGGTTGCCCTCGCCTTCGGCGTGCTCGGCCTCCCCGGCGCGACCGCCACGACGCTGTCGGCCGTGCTCACCGCCGAGGCGCTGCCGATGGTGCTGTTCATCCTCGTCGGCGGCGTGATCGCCGACCGGCTGCCGCGCCACCGGGTCATGATGGTGGGCGAGTCGCTCAACGCGGCGGCGTACTTCTGCCTGGCCGCGATGATGCTCACCGGCTGGACGCCGCTGCCCGCCCTCGTGATCGCGAGCGCGGTGAGCGGCATCGCCGCCGCGGCCCTGTTCCCCGCCCTGACCGGCATCATTCCGGACGTGGTGCCCGCCGACCGGCTGCAGACCGCGAACGCGCTGCTGGGGCTGGGCCAGAACGTCTCCCGCGTGGCCGGCCTGGTGCTGAGCGGCGCCGCCGTGGTCCTGCTGGGGAGCGGGTGGGCGCTGACCGTCAGCGGGACGATGTTCGCCGTGGCCGCCGTACTGGTCGCGCTGCTGCGGCTCACGCCGGCCGAGCGGACGGCGGGCGGCGGGCACTCGGTGCTGGCCGAACTGCGGGACGGCTGGCGCGAGTTCGTCTCCCGCCAGTGGCTGTGGGTGGTCGTCGCCCAGTTCTCGGTCCTGGTCATGGCGCTGCAGGCCGCCCACGGCGTGCTCGGACCGCTCGTCGCCAAGGAGTCCCTCGGCGGGGCGCCCGCGTGGTCGGCCGTCCTCGCGGGCGAGGCCGTCGGCATGATCGTGGGGGTGGTCGTAACGCTGCGCCTGCGCCCCCGGCGGCCCATCCTGGTCGCCACGCTGCTCACACTGCCCACCGCCGCGCCGTACGTGCTGCTCGGCCTGGACGCGCCGCTGTGGACGGTAGTGGGCGGGGCGTTCGTGATGGGGGTGTGCTTCGACATCTTCGGCGTGCTGTGGCAGACCACGATGCAGCGTGAGATCCCGGCGGAGTCGCTGTCGCGGGTGAGCTCCTACGACGCGCTCGGGTCTCTCATGTTCGGGCCGCTCGGCCTGCTGGTGGCCGGGCCGGTGGCCATCGGGGTGGGGCCGCGACCGGCGCTGGTCGCCTGCGGCGCGATCATCGTCCTGGTCACGCTGGCCGCGCTCCTGGCCCCCGGCGTGCGCGGACTGCGGGTCGCCGAGGAGGGGACCACGCCCGTACCGGCCTCGTCCTGACCGCGCGTGCTCCAGGGGCGGGGAGCTCCAGGCCCCGCCCCGGACCACGCGGCCTACCGGGCCGGTCTGGTCAGCCGGACCTCGACGCTGATGCCCTCCGTACGGATCTCGCAGGTCCCGAACGCGCTCTCGGCGGCGAGGCGGGCGAACAGGTCCCGGGAGTAGGCGCGGCGGCGCAGCGCGAGCAGCGGCACCTTCGTCATGAGGGCGTTCAGCGGCGTGAGCCCCATGCCCCCGATCTCCTCGTCGACGGCGGCCCGGGACGCCTCCCGGCTCATGTCCTGG
Organism: Microbispora triticiradicis; assembly: GCF_005864065.1. NCBI lineage: Bacteria > Bacillati > Actinomycetota > Actinomycetes > Streptosporangiales > Streptosporangiaceae > Microbispora > Microbispora triticiradicis. The sequence goes on from NZ_VANP01000001.1 coordinate 670,251, forward strand.
ATCACCGCCCGGCCGCCGGGGCGCAGCACCCGGTGCATCTCGTCGAGGGCGCGCACCGGCCGCCCGAAGTTCTTGAAGGCGGCCTGGCAGACGACCAGGTCGAAGGAGCCGTCGGGGAAGGGGAGGTCGGCGGCGTCGCCCCGCAGCACGTCGACGTGCACCCCCGCCCGGCGGGCGTTGCCGGTCGCGATCTCCACGAATGTGCGGCTGAGGTCGAGCCCGGTCACCGCGAACCCGAGCCGGGCCGTCTCGACGGCCAGGTGACCCGGGCCGGGGGCCACCTCCAGGACGGCCGCCCCCGCGGGCAGCCCCGCCGTGACCTCCGCCGCGAACCGCCGTACGGCGGCCAGCTGGGGTGCGGAGGCGCGCTGGCGGGCGTACCACCGGGCCACCGCGCCCTCCATGCCGGCCGCCTGCTTCTGCGTGATCTTCTCCATGGTCTTCTCCGGTGTCGGTTCGTACGGGTGTCCGAACCGGCCCGTGGAGGGAGCCCGGCTATCCTTGCGGTTGCCAACCTTGCGACCGGATCCGTCCGCGGGTTTCGGTTCGAGGGTCGCGACCCCGGCGAGGTGTTCCCGCACCACGCCGGGGTTCGCTCATGGGGTTCAGTCCGAGGTGAGGCCCCTTTCGGCGAGTTCGGCCATCTCGGGCGGCATCCGCCCCGACTCATGCCAGGCCCGCCACATGGGCAGGTCGGGGAAGGCCCCACTGGTCAGTTCCTCGACGAAGGACCGGATCCACGAGGCCTCCGCCTCGCGGACGGCCAGGTCGTACTCCGCCTCGACGAGGAACAGCCGCGGCGTCTCCCGGCGCCACTCGGCGAGGGCCTCCCGCTGCGCGGCGACGTCCTCCTCCAGCCGGGCCAGCCGGCGCCGCAACAGGCCGGTCAGCTCCTCCGGCGGAAGCACTCCGCACACCGAGAGGGCGGCCTCGAACCTCGGCCGCTCGGGCTCGGGGTCCGCGATCAGGTCGCGTACCCAGTCGGCCATCTCGGCCCGCCCGGCGTCGGTGATGCGGTAGATCGTGCGCTCGGGGTGGGCTCCCTCGCGCACGGTTCCCGCGACCTCCAGGAACCCGTGCTTCTCCAGGTTGCGCACCACCGTGTAGAGCGACCCCCACTTGACGCCCATGTCGCGGTCCTTGCCGCGGGCCCGCATCAGGGTGGCCATCTCGTACGGATGCATGGGGCGCTGGACGACCGTCGACAGCACCGCCAGGCCCAGCAGGTTGTTCACCTTCCGCCGCCCGGCCATCGCCCTCACCTCGTCTCTGCTACTCGTAGGCGAGTATACGCAGACGAGTATTCCCACGTCGAGGGTCTATAGGTTGCGTTCCTAACTAGCTAGCTTTATCGTCTAGATCGTCACCTGATGTAGGAAGGGCGGCTGGTCATGACCGTTCCGAGCTTCACGGTCCCGAGCCTGTTTCTGGCGGTGCCGCTGACGGCCTACCTGACCTTCGTCTCCCCCTGGCTCGGCCGGCGCCAGTACGACCGGCTGGCGCGGCGTCGCGCCGACGACCCCAGGGCGCTGGTGCGGGCGTACCGGATCTGGATCGGCGAGGAGTGGGCCTGGATCGCCGTGACGGCGCTGATCCTGGCGCTGTCGCCGGATGCCGGCCTCCGCGACCTGGGCTTCATTCGGCCCGACGACTTCGGGAAGGTCGCGGTGATGACCGCCGGCCTGGGCGGCGCCCTGCTGGCCGGCTCCCTGGCGCTGCGCCACGCGTCCCGGTCCGGCCGTGCCGTACCGGGTCAGGAGGCCGTGGCGGCACTGCTGCCGCGCACCCCCGCCGAGCGGTGGCACGCCGTCGCGATGGCGGTCACCGCGGGCGTCTGCGAGGAGGTCGTCTACCGCGGCCTGCTCATCGCGCTCGGCGTCGGGGTCCTGGGCCTGAACCCGAGCGTGGCCGCGGTTCTCGCCCTGGCGGTGTTCGTGGCGGGACACCTCTACCAGGGCTGGAGGGGGATGGCCGGAGTGGCCCTCCTCGGTCTCTGGTTCACCGCGATGTACCTGGCCACCGACAGCCTGCTGCTGCCGATCGTGGCGCACGTCCTGATCGACGTCAGGGGCCTGGTGTTCGTGCCCGCGCCCCCACCGGAGAAGGTCGGCCACGCCGCCTAGGTAGCACCGCTACCGTGCGAGGATGAGCTCATGGCGACCGACCGCCGGGCGAGCTGGCTCAAGGGAGTCCTCGATCTGCTGGTGCTGGCCAGCCTGACCGAGGGCGAGAACTACGGCTACGAGATCGCCAAGATGCTCGCCGCCTCGGGACTCGGCCAGATCAGGGGCGGCACGCTGTATCCCGTGCTCAACCGGCTGGAGGAGGCGGGCCTGGTGTCGGCCGAGTTCCGGGTGACCGAGCGCGGCCCCGGGCGACGCTACTACCGGCTGACGGAGCAGGGCCGCCAGACGCTCGCCGAGCAGGGCCGCCTGTGGCTGGCGTTCGACGAGTCCGTACGCACCATGCTGGCCTCGGGAGGGCTGAAGTGACCGGCTACCTCGACGAACTCACCGCGCTGCTGCGCGCCGGCGGCGTGCCGGACGAGCAGGCCGAGGCCATGGTCGCCGACCTCACGTCGTACGCCGCCGAGACCGGCGCGGACCCGGAGGAGGAGTTCGGGCCGGTCGGAGGGTTCGCAGAGCAGCTTCTGGCGGCGCGCTCGCCCGAGGCGGACGCGGCGGACGCGACCGAGTGGCGGTGGACCGCCGACGTCTTCGCCGACCGGCAGATGCTGGCCCGGCTCGGCGACCAGGGCTGGGAGGTCGACCGGGTCGACTCCCTCGGCAGGTTCGTCAGCCACCGCGACCCGGAGCGTCCGCAGCGGTGGGAGTACCGCAGGGAACGGGTGACACCGGGTGGCGCCCGGGCGCTCGCCGAGCGGTTGGCGCCCGATGGCTGGGAGCCCTGCGGCACCTGGGTCTGCTTCGGATACTTCAAACGGCCCAAGGCCGCCAGCGTGGGACCGGCCGCGCAGATCGACTCCCCGCCCGCGGCCCCGGGGCGGAGCATCTTCTTCAGCCGCCGGTTCTATGCCGTGACGGCCGCGCTCCTGATCGTCCTGGTCGCGCTGTGGGCCCTGTGGGGGCGGTCCGAAGGCGGCGAGGGGGCGGGCTTCTTCGCCGGGATGGCCGTCGGAGGCTGCACCGCGATCGCGGTCCTGGCGCTGGTGCTGTGGTGGAACGCGCGCCGCCGCGACTGAGCGGGGGGCACTAGCCTGGGGCGCGATGGAGCGTCTGACCACAGCGCGCGGGACTTTCGGCCTCGCCCGCTTCCCCGAGGATCCCCGCGACCCGCTGCGCGCGTGGGACGCCGCCGACGAATACCTGCTGCGTCATCTCGACGAGCGCGAGGACGGGCCGGTGGACCTGTCGGGGAGCGTGGTCGTGCTGGGCGACCGGTGGGGCGCCCTGGTCACCGCGCTCGCCGGGCACGATCCCGTCCAGATCAGCGACTCCTTCCTCGGCCGGCGCGCGACCCTCGCCAACCTGGAGCACAACGGCCTGCCCACCGACGCCGTACGGCTGCGCACGACCAGGGAGACGCCGCCGGAGCGGATCGACGTGCTGCTGGTCCGGGTGCCGAAGAGCCTCGCGCTCCTGGAGGACCAGCTGCACCGCCTCGCTCCGGCCGTGCATCCCGGCACCGTGGTCGTCGGGGCGGGGATGGTCACCGAGATCCACACCTCGACGCTGCGGCTGTTCGAACGCCTCCTCGGGCCGACGAGGACCTCCCTGGCCGTGAAGAAGGCCCGGCTGATCTTCTGCGCACCGGAGCCCGGGCCGCCCCGGAAGGACAATCCGTGGCCGCGCGGCCACCGCCTGCCCGCCGACGCCGGGGTGGTCTCGGGCCTGACCGTCGTCAGCCACGCCGGGGTCTTCAGCGCCGACCGTCTCGACGCGGGCACCCGCCTGCTCCTGCGCAACCTGCCCGCCCGTACGGGGGCGGAGCACGTCGTCGACCTGGGCTGCGGCAACGGGGTGATCGGGCTCGCCGCGGCGCTGTCCAACCAGGACGCCGAGGTGACGTTCATCGACGAGTCGTACCAGGCGCTGGCCTCGGCGGAGGCGACGTTCCTGGCGAACGCCCCGGCGGGCGCCGTCGCGCGGTTCACGGCGGCCGACGGCATGTCGGGCTTCCCGCCGGGCACGGCGGACCTGGTGCTCAACAACCCGCCGTTCCACAGCCACCGCGGCCGGACCGACGCGACCGCCTGGCGGATGTTCAACGGCGCCCGCGCCGGGCTGCGGCGGGGCGGCGAACTGTGGGTGGTGGGCAACCGCCACCTCGGCTACCACGTCAAGCTGCGCAGGCTCTTCGGCAACTGCGAGGTCGTCGCGAGCGACCCGAAATTCGTCCTGCTGCGGGCCGTCAAGAAGTGATCAGAACAGGGTGAGCGGCTCGTCCTGGGCTTGGTCGCCGAGTTGCCCGGACAGCGGTTCCGGCAGCGGCTCGACGCCGGGCACCTCGGCCCTTACCTCGTCGTGGAACAGGCGGGCGAGCACCGGCGCGTCGGCGTTGTCGGGAGTGTGCACGAACACCGTCGGCGAGCGGCCCTCGCGCAGCCACCCGGCCACGGTGTCCACCCAGTGGCGCCAGCCCTCGACCGTACGCGCCTGGTCGTCGCGGCCGAGATAGCGGACCACCGGCCGGTCCGTGAGGGCCGCGGCGCGCAGGGGCACGCGCGGCTTCTTCGACCAGGCGTCACGCTCGGCGTCGCTGGTCGGCGGGCTCGTGAACAGCACGGTCGTGTCGAACGGGATCCACTCCGCGCCGGCGCCCGCCAGGACGGCCTCCAGGAGCCGTACGGCCCGCGGGTCCTCGAAGAACGCGCGGTGCCGCACCTCCACGCCGTACCGGTGGGAACGGGGAAGCCGGGCGAGGAAGGTCCCGAGGACCCCGGCGTCGGCGGGCCCGAACGAGCCGGGAAGCTGGATCCACAGCATGTGGGCGCGCGGCCCCAGCGGCTCGATCGCGTCGAAGAACGCGCGCACCTCGTCCTCGGCGCCGGTGAGACGGCGTTCGTGGGTGATCGACTTGGGCAGCTTGACCACGAAGCGGAAGTCCGGGCCGGTCTGCCCGGCCCAGGTCTCCACCGTGCTCCGCGCGGGCGTCGCGTAGAAGGTGGTGTTGCCCTCCACCGCGTTGCACCAGGTCGCGTAGGCCCGCAGGCGCTCCCCGGGCGGGAGCGGGTGCGGCAGGAGGCGCCCCTGCCACGGCTTGTGCGTCCACATCGCGCATCCCACATGAAGCCGCATGCCCCGACGCTATCGAAGCGTCACCGGAAATCGTCAGGTGTAGTAGCCCTCGACGGGGACCCGCGCCTCGTCGAACAACGCCGGCCCCTCCTGACGGAAGGACGACGGGCCGGTCGGCGGCTTCAGCGTGCCGAGTTGCTCGGTGGAGAGCGCGAAGACGACACGGCCGAGCCCGGAGCGCTCGATGGCCCCCGCGCACATGCCACACGGCTGGCAGCTCGTGAACATGGTCGTGCCGGCCGCGGTGGCGGGGTCGAGCTCGCGGGCGGCCCAGCGCGCGAGTTTCAACTCCGGATGGGCGGTGATGTCCGAATCCGTGAGCGAGGTGTTGCACTCCTCGGCGAGGACGCCGCCGTCCGGGCCCACGAGCAGCGAGCCGAACGGCGGGTTCCCATCCTCCCGGGCCGCCGCGGCCAACTCGATCGCCCTGCGGAGGAGATTTTCTTCGTCCGGTGTCACGGGTGCTCCGTTCTCGTACGGGCGGCGGCCACCGTCGCGAGCATGCGCCAGGCCGCCTCCGGATGGTTTGTCTCATCGGGGTCCCCGCGGAAGGGATCGAGCAGGACAGTCTCGGCGCCGAGGAGGCGCAGCCGTTCCAGGTCGTCGAGGACCTGGCCGACGGTGCCCTCGCCGGCCCGGCGTTCCGCGCCCTTCACGGGGGTGTCGGTGAGCCGCAGCAGGATGCGCGGGGCGAACGCGGGGGCGGGACGCCCGAGGCCCGCCGCGATGGCGGCCAGCCGGTCCATCCGCTCGTCCAGCCACGGGAGGGTGAAGCGCAGCGGGTGCCACGCGTCGCCGAGGAGCACCGCCCTGCGGAGGGCGGCGTCGCTGCCGCCGCCGATCCAGATCGGGATGTGCCCGGCCCGGTAGTCCTCCTCGTCCCGCCACGCCCGGCGGATCGCCCGCAGGTGCTCGTCGGTCAGCGCGCCGCGCCGCTCGTACGGCACGCCGAGCGCCTCGAACTCCTGCCGCGCCCAGCCCACGCCCACCCCGAGGGTCAGGCGGCCTCCGCTTAGCTGCTGGAGGTTGGCCGCAATCCGGGCCGTGAGCAGCGGGTGCCGGTAGGGCACGATGAGCACGGTGGTGCCGAGCCCGATCCTCGTGGTGATCCCGGCCAGCCAGGACAGCGTGGTGAACGGCTCGTAGAACGGCGCCGGATACTGCCCGGCGACATCGGGGGTCACGACGACATGATCGGAGACCATGAGCAGGTCGAACCCGAGATCCTCCGCCGTCTCCGCCCAGCCGCGCAGCACGTCCGGCCGGGTGCCCGGCCCGAAGTTCGGGACGTTGACACCTAGTTTCACCGGTCCAGGCTATTGTGCGGCCACGCCATCGGGAAGGAAGAATTCCCTGCTTGACGGTGGTTTCGCCGTGGATTCCCCGGTAGATTCGGCGAATGGCCGAGAGTCTTGACGCGACGGACTGGTCCATCCTCGCCGAGCTGCAACGCGACGGCCGCGTACCGCTCACCGAGCTGGCCCGGCGGGTGAGCCTGAGCGCCTCCGCGACGACCGAGCGGGTGCGCCGGCTGGAGGCGGTCGGCGTCATCAGGGGTTACCGCGCCGTCGTCGATCTGGGGCAGGCCGGATACGCCGTGCTCGCCGTGGTGCGGCTCAAGTATCCGGGCAGCAGGCACGAGCCGCTGCACCGGCTGCTGGGCGAGCGCATGGAGATCCTGGAGTGCCTGCGCACCACCGGCGATGACTGCTACACGCTCAAGGTCGCGGCCACCTCCATGGCCCACCTGGAGAAGGTCGTGGACGAGCTGGCGCGGTTCGGCAGCACCACCACCAACATCGTCTACAGCGAGACGCTCCAGTACCGCGGCCCGCACGCCACCTGAAAACGGCACAGCGGCGGGCGAGTCCGGCGCGACGGACACCCCGGGCCGTCTGCGGCGCGCCGCCCTGATCAAAAGATCCGCTCCACGGCGGCGCGTGCGCGCCGGTCGGCGGACGGCGGTCAGCCGGCGTCGGGGACGTAGGTCAGGTGCAGCACCCCGGTCTTGAACGTCTCGGACCTGGTCAGCTTCAGCTTGTGCGTCGGGGTGTCCTCGAACAGCCGGTGCCCGCGGCCGACGACGATCGGGTGGACCAGCAGGTTCAGCTCGTCGAGCAGCCCGTTGGCCAGCAGCCATCGCACGGTCGTCGCGCTGCCGGACATCTGGATGTCGCCTTCGGTGGTCTCTTCCTTGAGCTCGCGCAGCCTGCCCGCGACGTCACCGGAGACGAGGGTCGTGTTGGACCAGTCCGCCTTCTCCAGGGTGTTCGACACGACCCACTTGCGGGCGTTGTTGAACGCCGCCGCCACCTCGGGGTCCTGGTCGGTCGTCGTCCAGTAGGCGGACCACTCGTCGTACAGCCTGCGGCCCATCAGGAAGCCCGCGGCGTTCTGCATGCCCGCCTGGACGACGGCGCCCATCTCGTCGCTCCAGTACGGGAAGTGCCACTGGTCCGGCGACTCGACCACGCCGTCCAGCGAGATGAAGAAACTCGAAACGATCTTCGCCATTGCTCTGCTCCCCTTTTCCTCTTCCTCGGCGGCGCCCCGTTCACGCCGGCCACGAGACCCTTCGCCGTCACGACGGCCGCGAGACCCTTCGCGGCCGTTACGACGGCCGCGAAGGGAAGATTAGGAGAGCGGCGGCAATCAGGTCTTGTACAGAAGCGACAGCGGCTCCACCGGATCGCGCTCGCCCAACCGCGTGGCGGTCTGCCCGACGTAACGGGCCAGTGACCTCGCCAGATGCGGCTGGTCGAAGTAGCCGAGCCGGTGGACCACCTCGGTCGCGGGCACGCCCTCCCGGATCAGCACGGCCGCCCGCCGGGCACGCTCGATCTGCCGGACCGCGCCGCGGGTGAGGCCGGTCGCCGCGAGGAAGCGCCGCTGGAGGGTGCGCTCCGACAGGTCCGGCGACGCGCCGTCGAGCACCGCGGCGACGACCGGGTCACAGGCCAGGACGTCCTCGCGGACCATGCGGCGCACGAACATCTCGGCGTTGTCGTAGTCCGGAAGGCACCAGGCGGACCCCTTGAGGTGGAACGTCCTGCGGGTCGCGTCGGGTATCTCCGCCGAGGCGTCGACGAGACGGTTCGCCGGAAGATGCGGCATCGAGGTGCCGAGCGCGAAGACGATCCCGAAGAACGTCGCGTCCTCGGGCACGGATGCCCGTGCCGCCCTCGTCTCCGGGCCCTGCACGGACACGCTGACCTGCCCGCGGTGTTCCCAGAAGACCAGGTCCCAGTGCGCCGTCGCCACGGACGTCATCTCGCTGACGTCCTGGCTGGTGCTCCGCCACACCCGCTCGATGTACGGCGAGTCGGACGGCCGGCTCTCGATCTCCAGAGCCATCCTGCCCGTTCCCCCTGTTCTGTCCGCATCTGTTCTGTCCGCGTCAGTTCTATCTGTGTCAGTCCTGTCGGCGTCGAGAGAACCGGCCGGATCGCCGGACGACATTCTCTCGCCCGGCGATCACCTCGGTTCCTGTCAGTCAGACGTCACCTGATGGTGACACGATCCCCCTGCGGCGCCTCCACCGGAGAGTGGGCCACGAGGTAGGAGGCCAGCGCCCCTCGGTCGTCCGGCCGCCGCGGTAGACATCGGTGGCTCCCTCCCACCCCTCGGGAAGCGACGAACGCTAGCCGGGCCGACCGACAATTCCGCGAGAGCCGGGAGGCATGAGAACTCGAACTTGGCGGCCCCACGTATTACTGGTGGTATTTGTCGCCGTTTAATCCATCAGATATTTCGCAGATGACGCCGTGAAAGCGGCCAGGAACCACGCGGCGCGTACCCCGATCGCCCCGCGGGCGGCACCGGGAGTGCCACCGCCGATGAACGTTTCACTCCGGCAGGAGGTCGGGCAGGAGGTCGGGCGGGGAGGGCGGCAGGAGACTTGACGGCCCCTGAGATGTCGTATTCGCTCCCTTCGGCACCACCACCACCTGCCTCTCCATCGGGGGAAGGTGCTGGCACGGAAATGTTAACGCTAACACCAGACCGTACTCTGGCTCAGCCGGTCAGCCGCGGAGCGAGTGGAACGCCGCGCTTCCCCACTCGCCGAGCCGCACCGGCACGAGCACCTCAGAGACGAGGAGGCACGATGCGACTACGCGGACCCGTACGGCGACGTAGTTCCGACGACGCCGGGAGTGATCACCCGGCCCCGGCGCCGTTTCTCACCCGGCCCCTGTCGCGGCTGCTCGTCGCCGTACAGGTCGTGGTCCTCGCCCTGGCGTCGGCGGGATGGGCCGTCCCGGACGGCGTGGCGCGAACGGTCGCCATGCCGGCCGCGGCCGTCGCGGCCGTGGCGACGCCTCCCTTGGGCTGGGCCTCCTGGAACACCTTCGCCGCCCAGATCAACTACAACGTGATCAAGGCCCAGGTGGACGCGATGGTGTCCTCGGGGATGAAGGACGCCGGCTACGAGTACGTCAACATCGACGAGGGCTGGTGGCAGGGGACGCGGGACTCCTCCGGCAACATCACCGTCGACACCGCCGAGTGGCCCGGCGGAATGAAGGCGATCGCTGACTACATCCACAGCAAGGGCCTCAAGGCGGGCATCTACACCGACGCCGGCCGCAACGGCTGCGGTTACTACTACCCGACCGGCCGCCCGGCCGCCCCGAACAGCGGCAGCGAGGGCCACTACGACCAGGACTTCCTCCAGTTCTCCCGCTGGGGCTTCGACTTCGTGAAGGTCGACTGGTGCGGCGGCCAGGCCGAGGGGCTCAACGCCCGCACCGCCTACCAGGCGATCAGCGCCGCGATCGACCGCGCCACCGCGCAGACCGGACGGCCGATGGTGCTGTCGGTCTGCAACTGGGGCGCCCAGAGCCCGTGGGACTGGGCGCCGGCCATCTCCACCATGTGGCGCACCAGCGGGGACATCATCTACTGGGGCGAGAACGCCTCGATGGACCGGATGCTGGCCAACTTCGACTCCGCCCAGCACCCGAACGCGCAGAGCCCCGGCCACTACAACGACCCCGACATGCTCATCGTCGGCATGAACGGCTTCTCCGCCGCGCAGAACCGTACGCACATGGGCCTGTGGGCGATCTCCGGGGCGCCGTTGCTGGCCGGCAACAACCTCGCCACGATGAGCGCGGAGACCCGGGCGATCCTCACCAACCGGGAGGTGCTCGCGGTCGACCAGGACCCGCTCGGACGGCAGGGCGTGAAGGTCGCCGAGGACCAGAGCGGACGCCAGGTCTACAGCAAGGTGCTCTCCGGCACCGGCCGCCGGGCCGTGCTCCTGCTCAACCGGACCACCTCGTCCGCGTCCATGACCGTCCGCTGGTCGGACCTCGGCCTGAGCGGAGCGGCCACCGTACGGAACCTGTGGACGGGGACCGACGCCGGGACCTTCACCAACAGCTACGCCACCACGGTGCCCGCCCGCGAGGCGGTCCTGCTCACCGTCACCGGCACCACCGCCTCACCCACGGCGACTCCTTCGGCCACCCCCACGTCCACGCCCACCGCCACGCCTCCGGCCACGGGTTCGATCAGGGGTGTGGCGTCGGGCCGGTGCCTGGATGTCAACGGCGCCTCGCAGTCGAACGGCGCTACGGTGCTGATCTGGGACTGCAACGGCCAGAACAACCAGAAGTGGGCGACGACCAGCGCCGGTGAACTGCGCGTGTACGGCAGCAAGTGCCTGGACGTCAACAACGCCGGCACCGCCGACGGCACCGCGGTGATCATCTGGGACTGCAACGGGCAGAACAACCAGAAGTGGCGCTTCAACTCCGACGGCACCATCACCGCCGTCGGCGCGAACAAGTGCCTGGACGTGGCGGGCAGCGGCACAGCCAACGGCACCAAGGTGCAGATCTGGTCGTGCAACGGCCAGAACAACCAGAAGTGGACCCGCGTCTGAACGACGCGGTGACGCGGTGACGCGGTCACGCGCCGACGCGCCTTCGCCGGAGACGACCCCGTTCCGGCGAAGGCGTACGGCCGGGTGTCCCTTGTGCCGGGCTATCCGGCGGCGCGCAGGCGTACGGGGAGTTCCCTGTGCCCGTTGCTGATGAGGGTGGGCAGCGGCCGCAACTCGGCGGCCGGCACCGCGAGTGACATGGCGGGGAAACGCTCGAAAAGCTGACGCAGGGCCTCCGCGACCTCCAGCCGGGCCAGGGGCGCGCCGAGACAGAAGTGCACGCCGTAGCCGAACGCCAGATGGTCCTTGACCCTGCGGGTGACGTCGAAGGCGTCGGCGTCCGGCCCGTGCCACTCCGGGTGCCGGTTGGCGGCCCCGTACGCCGCGAGGATCGGCTCTCCCGCGGAGATGACCTGGCCGTCCGGCAGCCGGAGATCGGTGACGGCGAAGCGCAGCGGGAGGTACTTGACGGCGGGCTCGTGGCGAAGGGTCTCCTCCACCACGTCCTCCCAGGCGGCCTCGCCGGTCCGGACGAGACGGAGCTGTTCCGGTGACGTCAGCATCGCGAAGACGGCCTGGTCGACGACGTTGACGGTCGTCTCGTACCCCGCGTTGATCATCAGGCCCAGCGTGTCGCGCAACTCCTGGTCGGCGAATCCGGAGCCGTCCGACTCCTCGTCACGCGCGGCGATGAGGAAGGAGGTCAGGTCGTCGCGGGGGTCGGCGCGCTTGGTCGCGATCAACTGGTCGATGTGCTCGTAGAGACGCACGGTGTTGGCCTGGGCCTGCTCGGGCGTGAGCGTGCTGTCGAAGACCCGGTCGACGATCTGCCGGAACCCGTCGCGCTGGTCCTCCGGCACGCCCATCAGGTGGCCGATCACCACGATGGGCAGCGGTAACGCCAGTCGCTCCCGCAGGTCCACCACCTGGCCGGCGGGCAGCGCGGCGAGGTCGTCGACCAGCCCGGTGACGATGGACCGGATGATCGGCTTCAGCTCGGCGATGCGGCGTGCGCTGAACGCGGGTGAGATCATCCGGCGTAACCTGCGGTGATCCGCGCCGTACGCGGTGAACATGTTCTCCACCAGTATCCACAGGGCGAGCGGCCACGTGCCGGCCGTCTCCTGGAAGGCCGGATAGTGCGCACGGCCGTCCTTCGAGACGTCGGGGCTGGTGAGAAGGGTCCGGAGAACGGCGGGGTCGGTGACCGCCCAGGCGCGCAGGCCGAGGATGTCCACCGGGGTGGCCGGGCCGCGAGCCCGCAGGGCCCGGTACTCGGCGTGCCGGTCGGCGCCGGTGGGATCGATGACGAACGGGAGGAGCTCGGGCATGTGACTTCTCCTTATCGCGCTGTGGATACTCATCATCGACCGGGCGGCCCGGCCGTGTGTGACACCTGTGGAAAGCGGTCGCGGTGTCTTCCCGGTGTCTTCTCGGTGCCGGCGGTACCCCCGAAACTGTCGTAGGGATCGCGTACCGTCCCTGAGAGTCGTCGCCCGGCGGCGGAGCGGACATCGCGAAGGGAGCCGTCAATGCCGGAACTGCGTACGTGGCTCACCGGTCTCGGGCTGGTCGAGTCGCCACGCTGGCACGACGGCCGCCTCTACTTCTCCGACTGGACCGCGCACGAGGTGATCGCGCTCGACCTCGACGGCAAGCACGAGGTGGTGGCCCGGGTGGACTCGCTCCCCCTCTGCACGGACTGGCGAGCGGACGGGCGGCTGATGATCCTCGACTCCGCGCGGGGGCTGCTGCTACGACGGGAACCCGACGGCTCCCTGGTGGCCGAGACGGACCTCACCGGTCTCGGGCGCGGCTGGAACGAGATCGTCGTCGACGGCCGCGGCAACACCTACGTCAACCGGATCGGCTTCGACATGGCCGGCGGCGGGGCGTTCGCCCCCGGGTCCGTCGTGCACGTCAGCCCCGGCGGTGCGGCCCGCCAGGTCGCCGGCGACATCGCCTTTCCCAACGGCATGGCCGTGACGCGGGACGGCTCGACGCTGATCGTCGCCGACTCGTACGGCAACCGGCTCACCGCCTTCGACATCGAGGCCGACGGCGGCCTGGCGGGCCGCCGGGTCTGGGCCGATACCGGCGAGGACCACCCCGACGGCATCTGCGTCGACGCCGAGGGCGCCGTCTGGTACGCCGACGTCGGCAACAGGCGCTGCGTCCGGATCCGGGAGGGCGGAGAGGTCCTGCAGACCGTCGACGTTGACCGGGGATGCTTCGCCTGCGCGCTCGGCGGCGATGACGGAAAGACCCTGTTCATCCTGGCGGCCGAGTGGCGCATGCCCGAGATGGTGCCACCCGGAACCGGCCAGGTGCTCTCGACCCAGGTCGAAGTCCCCGGCGCAGCCTGGCGGTGACTCCCCGGCACAACGACGGGCACAGGCACACCGGCTTCTACGTTCAGGCAGTGGTGGAGCGGGCTCTTACCCCCGGAGGAAGGTCAGGCTCCATGCCGCATGACCGGGAACGTCCTTCTCGTACGACCATCGAAGTCGGCACGGCTCAGCTCACCCGTCGTGCCTTTTCCTGGCGGATGAGCCGAGGACGATTTCCAGCTTGAGTTTCGAGTGGCTCGAAGGTGCAGGCTCGTCCTTGTGAGTGACGGAACGGGGTTCTACACCGTAGGCCAAATCGCTCGGCGTACCGGTCTTTCTGTGCACACCATACGCTTCTGGTCCGACGGCGGCCTGATAGTCCCCACGGGCCGCTCGGCCGGCGGGTACCGCCTCTACGACGCCGCCGCCGTTGCCCGGTTCGACCTGGTCCACACCCTGCGCGAGCTCGGTATCGGACTGGAGGCCGTCCGGAAGATCCTCGCGCACCAAGCCACGGTGGCGGAGGTGGCCGAGGTACACGTCCGAGCGCTGGACGCGGAGATCAGGGCTCTTAAGCTTCGCCGCGCCGTACTCCGCGCGATCGCAGCGCGTGGCGGCACAACCGAGGAGACGATGATGACGCACAGACTCGCCCGTCTGTCCGCCGCGCAGCGGCAGCAGGTCATCGACGAGTTCGTCGAGAACACGTTCTCGGACATCCCGCTGGACGACGACGCCAAGGTGATCGCGGATTGGATGCGGGAGCTGCCCAATGAGTTGCCGGACGATCCGGCGCCGAATCAGGTCGACGCCTGGATCGAGTTGGCCGACCTGGTCGCCTACGAGGACTTCCGGCAACGGCTCCGGCGGATCGCGCTGGCCGGTGCCGCATCGGTGACATCGCGCTACGGCTATGAGCTCCGGTCACCGACCCTGGAGCACGCCAACCGGGCGATAGCCGCATCGATCACACCGGACTCGGTCGAAGGCCGGTCGGTTCTCCATCGCATCATCAAGCCCGACATGCCGGCCGGCGAACGCAGTGAACTGCTTCGGTGGCTTGAGACCGTCGCCGACGCCCGGGTGGAGCGCTATTGGCACCTGATAGCCGTGCTCAACGGACATGAGCCCGCTCCGTCGGCCGTACCCGCCTTCACCTGGCTGATCGCCGCTCTGCGCGCCCACGGCTGAGCCGCCCGCCCGCATCGCAGCCCACCGGTGCCGCGTCAGAGCGTGGATCTCGCCTGCCGGCGCCGCCGTCTCCGACCGCCCCGGGTTTCGGCGCAGGACAGGACACGCACGTCAGGTAATTGATCAGTGACTGTGAGTAGTGACATGGTGCTTGCGACTCGATCAACTTCCTCGGGAGGCAAACCATGCTCGCTCGCCGTCTGCTGGCCGTCGCCGTCATCTCCGCCGCCGTGGGTGCGGTCACCACTCTGCCCGCCTCGGCCTCCGCCGACCCGCACGCCGACCGCACGGCCCTGGTCGGCACCCCGGCGTGCGTCGACCTGAGCAACGGCCGCGGCAACGGTACGCAGATGTATCTGTGGCAGTGCCAGGACAACAACCCCAACCAGAAGTTCGTCTTCCAGGACGGCCTCATCAAGGTCGAGGACACCATCGGCACGGGGCGGGAGATGTGTCTGGACGCCTCCAACAACCGCGCCAACGGCACCCGGGTGTACCAGTGGCAGTGCCTCGGAAACGCCAACCAGCTCTGGGTCGTCCAGAGGGGCCTGATCATCCTCAAGTCCACTCTCAACTCGGGCAACCGCATCTGCCTGGACGTCACCAACAGCCGCGCCAACCTCTCGCCGGTCTACCTGTGGCAGTGCCTGCCCAACAACAACCAGAAGTTCGTGATCGACAACGGCCAGATCGCGGTCAGGGACACCCTCCTCTGAGCGCGGTGTCGCGCGGAGTCCCGGACCGTCGATCGGCCCGATCCCGCGTGACCTCCTGCCCGCAGCAGGGCGCCGGCAGCGGTGTGGCGGCGCGCGGCGCCGCCACACCCTCCGCTCCCGCGCGAACCGCGCTACGAGGATCAGGCCCGGCCTCTGAGCCGGGCGTAGGCCGCGGGAGGAATGCCGACGGCAGCGGTGAAGTCCCGGGTCAGGTGAGCCTGATCGGTGTAGCCGAGCTCGGCGGCCAGCGTGGCGAGGTCGAGGCCCTGGTAGACCCTCTCCGCGGCCTCGTGGAGCCGGAATCGGCGGATCACCCACTTGGGGCCGATGCCGACATAGTCCCGGAACAGCCTCTGCAGCGAGCGCACCGATCGCCCCGATCTGGCGGCCAACTCGTCGACCCTGGTCACGGACACGTCGTTCTCCACCATCGCCGTCAACGCGGCGACCTCTTCCGACAGCGGATCCTGGTCCGGTTCCAGGCTCAGCAGGAACGCCTCGACGAGCGCGATGGCGGCCTGGGCGTCAGGCTCGGCCAGGACCTGCTCGACCAGGGTCGCGCCGGCCGCGCCGTACATCTCTCTGATCTCCACGAACCGGCCGGTCAGCCGGGACACCGGACCACCGAGGAACGGCCGGAAGCCGCCCGGGCGGAAGCGCGTGCCGAGCACCCGGCCGCTGCCCCGCATCGTGTAGGAGAACCCGCCTCTGATCACTCCCGCGATCCGGCGGAAGTCCTGGGCGATCGTCATGTTCACGGTCGGGTGCGAGACGATGCGCTGCTCGTACGGCTCGGCGAGGCCGGTCCACGTCACGACCCAGAAATGGTCCACGTACGGCGCTATCCCGGGCGATGGCGCCTGCCGGACGAAATCGAAGGCGTCGAGCCCCGCGTACGGATCGACCCAGCCGCGCTGTCGCGTTTCTACAAGCCGCCCTGCGGGCAGGCGGGGCAGGGTGGTCGCCATGGAAGACATGATGCCGCTGATGACGCGGGCCACCGAACGGACCGCGGAGTTGGTACGCGCGGTGCGGCAGGAGCAGCTCGGGTTGTCCACGCCATGCGCGAAGTTCGACGTCAAGGACCTGCTCAGCCACCTCGAGTGGGTGGCGGCGTTGTTCGAGTCGCTGGCTCGCAACGGGCCGCGCGTCGAGCAGGGGCCTTACGCGGGCGACTTCCCCGAGAGAGCGAAGGCCACGCTGGCCGCCTGGTCGCGGCCCGGAGTGTGGGAGGGGACCAGCCCCGCCATGGGCCTGCCGATGACCACGCTGGGCCACATGTACCTCGTCGACATGGTCGTGCACGGCTGGGACCTGGCCAGAGCGACCGATCAGGAGTACGAGCCGGACCCCGAGACCGTCTCGCGGGCGCTGCACTTCACCGACCGGATGGTGGAGATGGGCAGGCAACGCGGCGCCTTCGGGCCGCCGGTGACCGTGTCGGACGACGCCCCATCATTCGACCGCCTGCTCGGCGTCATCGGGCGGGATCCCGCCTGGACAGCGTGATCTGCTTCGCCGGTGAGCGGCCTCAGCCCTTGAAGGCGCCGTCCATGATCCCGGCCACCATGCGCCGCCCGACGAAGACGAACAGGACGAGCAGCGGGAGGGTGGCGAGGAAGGAACCGGACATGGCGAGCCCGAGGTCGATGTTGAAGCTGTTCTGCAGCGCCTTGATCGCGATCTGAACGGTGTACATCTCCGGCGACTTCAGCACCACGAACGGCCACAGGAAGTCGTTCCACGCGGTGACGAAGCCCAGCAGGCCGAGCACGAAGGCGGCGGGGCGTACCAGCGGAAAGGCGACGCGCCAGAAGATCTGCCAGGTCGACGCCCCGTCGATCCGGGCCGCCTGGAGGATTTCGTCGCTGATGGTGGACGATATGTGCTGGCGCATCCAGAAGATCCCGAAGGCGTTGGCCAGGCCGGGGACGATCAGCGCCTGGAGCGTGTCCACCCAGCCCAGCAACGAGGTGATCATGTACTGGGGGACGATGGCGAGCTGGGTCGGCACGGTCATCGTCAGGACGACGAGCAGGAACAGCGCGTCGCGGCCACGGAAGCGCAGTTTGGCGAACGCGAAGCCGGCCAGCGCGCACAGCACCGCCTGACCCACTCCGATCGTCCCGGCCACGACCAGGCTGTTGACGACCGACCGGACGAACGGCACGGTCGAGAACACCAGGCCGGCGAGGTGGAAGAAGTTGCCGCCCGGCACGATCTCGGGCGGCAGCGTCGTCGCCGTCGCCGTGTCGGTGGTGGCGACGATGAACATCCAGTACAGAGGGAACAGGCAGGCGAAGGCGGCGAGCGCGAGCAGCGCGTAGGTCCACCATCGGACCCGATCGCCGGAGCGTGGTCTCGTCATGCTCATGATCGCCCCCTCAGCCCTTGACCGGGCGGATCCGGGTGGACAGGAAGTAGTTGAGGCCGGCGAACCCGACGACCATCACGAACAGCGCCACGCCGATCGCCGCGGCGTAACCGAACTTGAACTGGATGAACCCCTGCTCGAACAGGAAGAGAGTGAGCGTCTGGCACTGACGGATGGGCCCACAGGTGTTGGCCGCGCCGCGGTTCACGAGCAGGGCCTCGGTGAAGATCTGCAGCCCGCCGATCGTCGAGGTCACGATCGTGAACACGATGACCGGCCGCAACGCGGGGAGGGAGATGTGCAGGAACTGCCGCACATTTCCGGCCCCGTCGACGGCGGCCGCCTCGTAGATCTCCCGGGAAACGGCCTGCAGGGAAGCCAGGTAGAGGAGCGTCGTGTAGCCGAACCACCGCCAGGTCACCATGACCGCGATCAGCACATGGCTGCCCGTCACCGACTGGGTGAAGTCGATGTGCTCGAAACCCACCAAACCGAGCAGCCAGTTCAGCAACCCGTAGTCGCGGTCGAACATCTGGACGAACACGATGGCGGTGGCGGCCACCGAGGTGATGTACGGCACGAGCATCGTCATGCGGAAGAACACCGCGAGGCGCAGCCGCGCGTGGTTGAGCAGATGCGCGAGCACCAGCGCGACCAGTAACTGCGGCACGGTGGACAGCAGCCAGATGCTCACGGTGTTGCGCGCCGCGTTCCAGAACCGCACGTCCCCGAGCAGCCGGTCGAAGTTGCCCAGGCCGACGAACACGTGCTCGCCGATCGGGTTCCAGTCGAACAGCGCCACGTAGAAGGTGAACAGCAGCGGGATGAGGCCGAACACCGCGAAGAGCAGGAAAAACGGGGCGATGTAGGCGTAGGGGGCGATGATCTCGATGAAACCGCGCCGCGCCGCCTCCACCGGCGGGGCGGGGGGCAGGCCCGCCTTGGTGGGGGTGATGCTCGTCGTCACGGTCTGCTCGCTTCCCCGCCGCCGGCGCCGCGCCGTGGGAACGGCCCGGCGCCGGTGGCGCTCGTGAAAAGTCCTAGCCGCCGATCGCGTTCTTGATGTTGGTCACCGCCGCGTCCCACGCCTTCGCGGGATCACCCTTGCCCTGCTCGACGTTGGTGATGGCGTTCGTGAACTCCGTACCGATCGTGGTGCTGTCCGGCCCGATGAGGAACGGCTTCAGGCCGAGCAGGGAGTTGGTGTAGATCGTGCCGATCGGCGCGCCGGTGAAGAACTCGTCCTTCGCCGAGGTGAGCTTCGGGTCCTTGTAGACCGACGGGGTCGCGGGCAGCGACCTGGCCTTCGAGAAGTGGTCGAGCTGGCCCTGCGGCGACTGTGTGGCGGCGATGTATTCCCAGGCGGCCTTCGGGTTCTTGGCGCCCTTGGGGATGGCGAGGAAGCTGCCGCCCCAGTTGCCCGAGCCGCCGGGGATCGTGGCGATGTCCCACTTGCCCTTGGTGTCGGGGGCGTTGTCGCGGATGGAGCCGAGCATCCAGACCGGTGCGGCGATGACGGCGAAGTCGCCCCTCTTCATCGCGGCGCTCCAGCCCTCGGTGAAGGTGCTCTGCTTGGCGGTGATCCCGGCGGCCACGGCCTTGAGCGCCAGGTCGAAGGCGGCCTTGACCTGGGGGCTCCGCTCGTACACCAGATTGCCCGCGGGGTCGTAGTACTTCTCCTGCCCCTGGTTGACCACCTGCGAGTACACGCTCCCGCCGGCGTTGTCGACGAACGCCTTGCCGGTGGCCGCCGTGTATTTCTTGCCGGTCTCGATGAAGGCGTCCCAGGTGGGCCAGAGCTTGCTGACCTCCTCGCGGTCCGTCGGCAGCCCGGCCTTTTTGAACAGGTCGGCGCGGTAGGCGATGGCCATGCCGCCGACGTCGGTCGGGATGCCGATGATCGAACCGTCCTTGGCCGTGGGCTGGCTGATCACCCAGTCGAGGTAGTCACCCTTGATCTTGTCGGCGCCCATCGTGCGCAGGTCGACGAAGTTCTGCGGCTGCTGGACGAACTTCGGCAGGTCGTCGCCCTGGATCAGCACCAGGTCGGGCACCTTGCCGCCGGCCAGCGCCGTCGTGAGCGCCTGCGCCGTCTCCTGCGCGTTCCCCACCTCGGTCAGCTTGATCTGGACGTCCGGCCTCTTCGCCTTGTACTCGGCGGCGGACCCCTTCGCGTCGATCCCGGTGAACGACCAGAACTCGAACGACGAGCCGTTCGACTCGCTGGAGGAGGTCCCGGACGACGAGCCTGAGCACGCTGCCATGCTGAGGACCGCGGTAGCGGTGAACACGACCGCTGAGACCTTGCGGAAATTCACGGCGACCTCTTTTCGCTTGCTGTGGTCAGGGATGTGACGTGCGGCCTGGCGCGAGAGGATGCGCTGCGCTCGCCGGGCATTTGGCACCTTTCGGTCCTCACTGCGTGCCCGAGACGTAGGACGGCGACGATGCCGTGCTACTCCAGGCTCCCGACCGCGGGCGCCGGACAGGTTCGGCACCGCCATGCCGACCTGGTGTCTTACCTGCAGAGCCTTCTGACCTCACTCGTGGCAGCCTGAAACTTTCGGCGACGTCACGTCGATCGTTTCTCCGGGACAGTAGGCCCCTGCCAACCTGACCGTCAATATTCTGACGGTCAGATGTCTGAAAGTATCGGCCTGTCTGTTTTATGTTTCGGTGATGCATCCCAGCGAGGCGCCGCCACTGCGGTACGCGCTTGCTCCGCCCTGGGCGACAGTCACAGCGGCGCCGGCCCGGTTCCTCGGTTCGACGACGGGCCCGTCGGCCTCGGTGATCATCAGCCGTCTCCGGCGCCGGAGTTGGCCATGCCTGGGTGGAATGAAACTCTCACCCGCCACACCGGTATTACGGCTCTACAGGACCGATCCCCGACCTGGTGGCATGCCTGGCCCACCCTCACGAGAGCCGCAATGGCAATAAATTAACGCCGGGCCGAATCAGCGGCTCTCAATCGTCTGTCTGGACGCCTGGAGGCCCCGACAATAACGTCCAGTGTGCTCCGCCGACATCATGAAGAGGGTGAAGTTGGAAGTGACACGTTCCAAAGCACGTAATGCGGTCAGCTCTTTCGCCGTCGTCATCGCAACACTCGTGGCGATCCTGATGCCAGTCACTCCCGCGCACGCCACCTACGGCCCAGACCAGACGGTATACCTCGCGGTGACCTCAAATGCCGGCCCCTCGATCATGCTCGCCCAGGTGACCGGCACGCTGGCCTTCGACAACGGAAACACGAAGTTCAAATACTCGCTCCGGCTGTGCTGGGGAAGCGGGTCCTACCCCCAGCCGAACTTCTACATCGCCGTCAACGGCAGTACCTACCTCTATCCGGCCCAGACAGGCACGGCGCCCGCTCCCTCCGGCTGCCAGGTGTACCTGTTCCTCTACGACGGTGAATACACCCACTCCACCACCCTCGCGAACGTCACCCTGTATGTGACGGGCGGCTGGTTCTACCCCGGCAACACGTACAACAGCCGCACCAAATCCGTGACCTACGACAACCCCTACAACTGAGCGTCCGGAAAGCCGCGGGCGCACCACCACACTGCGGAACGGCCTCCGCCGAGGGCAGCCGGGCTATCCTGCCCCGGCGGCCCAGGCGGAGGCCGATCCGCTGAAACTTGATCAGTCCACGCACACCGCGTAGTGGGTGGACCGGAAGACCCATGTGCCGCCACCTGGAGAGGAATAGATCATATACGTGTAATAGGTACCAGGGGTGCAGTCGTGGCCGACCGCGAGGACGGCCTGCCGGGCCCGCTGCTCGGCCGACGCCAACCCGGCCGCGTAGGTGCTGCCCGCCCCATCAGCAGTGGCGCTGCGGGGAGTGTCATAGCCGTCGGCGTGCGCGGCCACGGACGTGGTTGCCAGGCCGGCCGCCACCACCGCTGAGACGAGGCCGAGCCGGCGGAGCCAAGTGACTTTTCGCATGCTTCTCCTTACAGGGACGGGCATTTGATCGATCAATAGAGATTTAGCGCAGATCGATATAGCGGCGATATTAACCAATTGGTCACAATAATCTGGCGGCCGTTGCCCTCACGGTGGAGCACATAATTGAAGGCACTCTGGGGGGACCATCCACCGAATTGTTTCCAGCCGGGCACAGCGATCCAGATAAACGGCCTTCAGGCAATCGGGGTTGAACTCGCCGAGACCTCCAGAACCACCGAATATGCGGAACGCAGGTACGAGGGGCCGCGTGCGCAGGCCCGGAGTTCGTTCGGCGAGGGCGTCGTGGTGCGGCTCATCCAGGCGACCCCGTACTGGCCGGACGCCGCGTCCTGAATCACCCACTTCCAGGCGTCGGAGAACGGTGTCTCGGTCCCGGCCGCCAGGGACGGCCGCAAGAAACTTTCACCCACCTGGGCGACTGCCCGGCCGCCAAGGGACGCCTCGTAACCCGGCGGTGCGCCGGCTTCCTGGCCGGCCGCCGCACGCTGCCGATCCCACCCGAGCACCAGGCCGGTCAGGCATCGTGACCTGCACCGCAGCCGCCCCCAGCGGCCCATTCCCCCGGCGGCGGCGGGCGGGCGCCTGTTCCGAACGTTTATGTGATCGGGCGCTCGGCGTTCGGCTCGGAGTGGGTGGGGGCGTTTCCGATCCGCGCGCGCACCGCTCAGCGCACCGACTGCGATCGATTGACACTTTTCGTGACCGCGGTGATAGTAACTGCACATTGCTCTCATCGGCCTGTTCCGCCTGACAGGAGCGCATTGTGCAGCCGACGGCCCGCCCTATCGGTCTGCCGTCGTGACACCTTCGGAGGGCGAAGTGAGAAAACGCTCGATCATCAGCGTGGCACTGGCGGCCGCGGTCGCCCCGCTCTGCGCCGCAACGGTGGCACTCACCACGACACCGGCCGCCGCGGCGGTCGGGGGCTCGGGCCCCTACCCAGCCGACTACGAAACCTCCACCAGCCTGCCCAACCACACCATCTACCGCCCCGGAACCCTCCCCTCGGAGAAGATGCCCATCTTCGTGTGGGGTAACGGAGGCTGCTCGGCCAACGGGACAGGACAACTGCCCTTCCTCCGCGAGATCGCCTCCCACGGATTCCTGGTCATCGCCAGCGGCAGCCCCAACGGCTCCGGCTCGACGACCTCCCAGATGCTCACCCAGTCCATCGACTGGGCGGTCGCCGAAAACAGCCGCCAGGGCAGCAAATACAACGGCAAACTCGACACCGCCAAAATCGCGGTAGGAGGCTGGTCCTGCGGAGGGCTGGAAGCCTACGCCGTCTCCAACGACTCCCGTATCACCACGACCACCATCTTCAGCAGCGGCCTGCTCAACGACTCCGACGACTACCAGCTCCGCCGGCTCACCAAGCCCATCGCCTACTTCATCGGCGGGCCCAGCGACATCGCCTACCCCAACGCCATCGACGACTGGGCCAAACTCCCCGCCGGGCTGCCCGCGTTCATGGGCAACCTCAACGTCGGACACGGCGGCACCTACACCCAGACCAACGGCGGCGAATTCGGCCGCGTCGCGGTGCTCTACCTCAAATGGCGGCTGAAGAACGACACCACCGCCGGCACCAACTTCGTCGGCGCCAACTGCGGCCTGTGCAACACCCAATGGCAGGTCCAGCAGAAGAACCTCACCCTCGGCGGCGACCCGTCCCCCTCCCCGTCCCCCTCACCCAGCAACAGCCCGTCCGCCAGCCCGACCGTGACTCCGACCTCCGGTGGCGGTAGCGGGGCGATCAAGGGTGTGGCCTCCGGCCGCTGCGTGGACGTGACCGGTGCCAGCCAGACCGACGGCACCCAGGTGCAGCTGTGGGACTGCAACGGCCAGACCAACCAGACCTGGTCGTCCACCTCGGCCGATGAGATCCGCGTCTACGGCAACAAGTGCCTCGACGCCGGCGGCACCGGCAACGGCGCCAAGATCCAGATCTACTCCTGCCACGGCGGCACCAACCAGAAGTGGCGCGTCAACTCCGACGGCAGCATCACCGGCGTCCAGTCCGGCCTGTGCATCGACGCCGCCGGAGCCGCCACCGCCAACGGCACCAAGCTCCAGCTCTACAGCTGCCACGGCGGCACCAACCAGAAGTGGACCTGGAACAGCTAGCCCGCACCTGTGGCCTGCGGCGCGCAACACTCGGCCGCACCGCAGGCCACGCCCGGCAGTCCCTCGCCCCGCCTGGGCATCCTGGTGGCGAGGCACAGGTGCGAGGCTCTTATCGTCGCAGCTGCTGGTCGGCGTCGCGCTTCGTCGGCTGTGGCGCAGAGTCCTCCACGAAGCGAGGACGGCAAGCGAACCAGCCGGCGATCACCCCTGGGATGGCGGTCGCAGCGAGAACCAGGAGCGGGATCGACCATGATCCGGTCGCCTCGCGCAGAAGGCCCAGACCGATCGGGCCGAAGCAGGCCAGCCCATAGCCGATGCCTTGCACGAAGCCCGACACGGCAGAGGCTGTCTGCGGGCTCTTGGTTCGACGGTTGATGAGGGTCATGCAGAGCGGGAAGGTGCTCACCCCGATTCCCAGCGCGCACATCCACACCAGCGTGCCGTCGAGCGGGGACAGAAGCAGGCCCAGGTATCCCGCTACCAGGAAGATCGCGCACCCGACGACCACGATGAACGGGTTCTTCATGCGCGTGGCCAGGTGTGGAACCACCAAGGCCGCGAGCATGCCCCATGCCGAGTAGAGCGCGACCATGGAGCCGCCCAGGACCGCGCTGCCTCCTGCGTCGGTGAGCACTGCCGGGACCCAGGTGATGATCCCGTAGTTGGACAGCGAAATCATCGCGAAGAGGGTCACCAGGCCCCAGACGGTTGATGATCGGCTGATCCTCGGTCTCGCGTCGGTCACCGTCACCGCCGCGGGCGCGTGGTGATCGGCGGGCAGCCTGACTGCCAGGACGAGCCAGACCACAGCAGCCACGGCAACTGGTCCCGCCCAGATACCTACCGAGAGCCGCCACGTCCCCGCTTCTGCCACCGGGACCGCGAGGAGCGGGGCGATGAACTGGCCCGCCTGCATGAGGATCAGGTAAAGCGAGGTCCACAGGGCCAGACGATCGGCGGACCAGGCCTTCACCAGCGGAACGACCACGACGTTCGCGGCTCCGATTCCGGCCAGTGCCAGCACGGTCGAAAGCACCAGCAGCGAGGGTGTTGGAGAGAAGGCGCGCACCAGGAGCGACAGAGCCGTCAGGCCCAACGCCACAGTGGCCGTGCGCTCGAGTCCGAACTTCCTCGTCACCGCTGGGGCGAGAAACCCGAAGATGCCGAAGGACACCGCCGGCACAGTGCCGAGCAGGCCGGCCAACGTCACCCCGAAGCCGAGATCGGATCCGATGATCTCCAGGAGCGGAGTGAACCCGGTCACGGCCGTTCGCAGGTTGAGCGCTGTCAGAGCGATGGCGAGCCCGGCCCACAAGGTTAAACGCCCGCGGTGCAACGGAACGAGCGATGAGAGCGATGTCACGTTATACTCCAGTGTAAGGTCAGCAGATGATGGGATTATGGGATGAGTTCCGAAGAGTCTGGCACGCGACAGCCCATGCGTCGAGTGGGACTCATCGACCAGGCTGCCGAGCGCTTCCGCGAGGAGGTGGTCTCCGGACGCTGGCCGGTCGGTGAGCAGATACCGACCGAGGCCGCACTGGTGTCGGAGTTCGGGGTCGGTCGGAACACGGTGCGCGAGGCGCTGCAGTCGCTGGTGCATGCAGGCCTGCTGCGCCGTGAGCAGGGCCGCGGCACCTTCGTCATCTCCAGCTCCGAGCTGACAGGCACTCTTGAACGTCAGCTCGGCGGTGGCACCCGTCGCCACTACCTGGAACTACGCCTTGCCCTCGACAGCGCTGCGGCGTCACTGGCCGCGATGAACCGCTCAGACGCCGACGTCGAGCTGCTGCGCGAGCTGCGCGACCGTCGAGAAGCGAGCTGGTCGACCGACGATCTCGACCTGCGAGCAAGCGCGGACCTCGCCCTGCACCGCGCAATCGTGGCAGCGACGCACAACCCTCTCTACGTCAAGCTGTACTCCAGCATGCTCGACATCTTCGCTGCCCACATGCGCGACGAGAAGAGCGAGGACGAGGACGCGGCACACCGCCACCACCACGAGCTGGTCGAGGCCATCGCGGACGGGGACGCCGACCGTGCTGCCACGAAGGTGGGTTCTATCTTCAAACCCTTCATGCGCTGAACCACGCAATCGCCTCCCCGCTCGGGCGAGGCGTCTCTGACGACGCCCCGCAACGCGAAGTGGCATTTTGGCTGGTGCAGCCTCAGCCACCTATGACCTGCGCGGAAAGGTCCGCACTCGGCCAGGAGCTGGCCCCACCCCGCCGCAGGCACAGTGCTGTAACGGATCTCAATGACTCGATACACCCTTTACTTGGGGTGCTATCCCTGGGAGCAGAAGGTCTGCGTCGAGTTTTCCGGAGGTCTCGTGCCCGAAACGTTGTGGAGCAAGCTGATCGACATGGTTCCTGCCGCTCAGCTTTGCGTTCGTGGTGTATCTCAGCCTACGGAAACCGCTCAAGGAAGCCATACCGAGAATGACGAGAATCGTGGCGTTAGGCGTCGTCGAGGTCGAGTTCACGGAGGTTGAGCGACTACTGACCAAGGCTGTCGAAAGCAGCGGCCAGCAGGAGACAGGACCGCTGATCAGTCGTGCGGATCGTCGGGCGGTCATCCGCAACTGGACCACGCGGCCGTGTACCTTAAGGGCGGCCGGATGCTCTGGGTGGATGCCAAAAGGTAATTCGTCTCTAACCGCGCTGTTCAGGCAGTTGGGCATGGTGGTGGACGAGGTTACCTCGACAGATAAGGCGTTGACACGCCTCGATCAACACACGTACGACATCGTGATCAGTGATATTCACAGGGGGACGGATAGTCAAGCTGGGATCGAAATGCTTCGCGCCTTCCGGTTCAGAGGTATCAGCCTGCCGGTCATAATCCATGCAGCAAGATTTGACGCGCGACGCCGACCGGAAGATCGCCGATGTACTCAGCGCGCGAGCCGAGGCGGAGCGCGATGCCGGCAAGAGCTAGTGCCGCATCAGAGAACCTTTGCCCCGTAGTGACGTGACGCGCCGTTCGGATGCTGGTCCGTGCGGCCGGTGTCGCCAGGCTGCCCGGGTGGCAGAACGGGTACGCGTCCGCGAAATCGATGACGACGAGGGCCGGCGCCTGCTACGGATTGTCCGCAGAAGCACCGGGTCGGTGGTGACCTGGCGGCGGGCCCAGATGGTGCTGCTGTCCGCGCAGGGCATGCCGGTTGGGAAGA
Source organism: Microbispora triticiradicis (assembly GCF_005864065.1). Lineage (NCBI taxonomy): Bacteria > Bacillati > Actinomycetota > Actinomycetes > Streptosporangiales > Streptosporangiaceae > Microbispora > Microbispora triticiradicis. The sequence continues at coordinate 697,290 of NZ_VANP01000001.1, forward strand.
TCGCCGAGGTGACGTGCACCAGCGCGGACCGGGTCCGGGACGTGCTCCCCAACTTCAAGGTCGATGGCTTCGAGGCGCTCTACCCGAGGTACATGGGCGGGCGGCCCAGGACGTTCACGCTGCCCGAGCGGCGCGAGATCAAGAAGATCGCCAAGTCCAAGCCGGCCGAGCACGGCCTGCCGTTCTCGACCTGGAGCCTGGCCAAGCTGACTGACTTCCTGGTCGCCGAGGGGGTGGTCGACGACATCAGCCACAAGGGCCTGCGGGTCCTGCTCCGAGAGGAGGGCGTGTCGGTTCAACGCATAAAGACCTGGAAGACCTCCCGCGACCCGGACTACGCCACGAAGAAGGCCCGCGTCGAGCACCTCTACGCGATCGCCGACCGCGAGGTCATGCCAGAGGAGGGTGAGCCTGAAGTCGTCTTCTGCCTGGACGAGTTCGGCCCGCTGAACCTCCAGCCCCACCCTGGGCGGCAGTGGGCCGAGCGCGGTGGGCGGCACAAGGACCCCGGCCGGGAACCGAGGCCCCGCCGACGGGCGACCTGCACCCGCCCGCACGGGGTCAGACACCTGTTCGCCGCCTGACCTGGGCAAGACAAGCTCTACGGCCACATCAAGCCGAGGAAGCACCGGACCAAGTTCCTAGCCGGCCGCATCGATCCCCACTTCGTTCGCCGCTCATCAGGGCAGGCGGGCGTGTGCGGCTCGGGTGGCAGCGATCCGCTCACGCGCGAGCGTACGGGCCCGCTTGGTGTCGTCGCCGGTGAGCCGGGCGAGGATCGTTGCGAGCGGCCTGATTTGGCCCCAGCCGCCCCAGTGACCCTCGGGGATCTCGGTGGGGAATACCCAGATCCGGCCGGCGTCACGCGGCCAGGCGCCGTTCTCGGCGTCGAGGATTGCCTCGGTGACCTCGGCGATGACGCTCGCACGCTTCCGCTCGTCGAGCTGGCCCTCGGGGACGGACGGAACGACCTTGTAGCGAGGTGCGTCCGCGGGTTCTCCGCCGACGTAGATGCCGGCCGGTCGGTGCAGCCAGAGCCAGGAGACGGAACGGCTCACCGGGTCGGCGGGGTCGAATCCCTCGTTGCGGACGAGGATCTCGGTGATGCGGTTCAGCAGGGCCGCCTCGGCGTCCGGCTGGAGCGCGCCGTCGGGAATGTACACGTCGAGCATGGGCATGGTCGATCTCCTTCATGAGTTTAGTTCTTCAACTCAGGCCGGAGTCTACGAGGGCTAAGTACAGCTTGTAAACCCAGATGGGTACACTCGTCCCATGGAGACGCGGCGAATCGACCCAGTGAACTGCTCGGTGGCGCGCGCCCTCTCGGTGGTGGGGGAGCGCTGGTCGCTGCTGATCGTTCGTGAAGCGCTGGACGGCGCGCGCCGGTTCGGAGAGTTCCACTCCCGCCTCGGGATCGCCAGAAATCTCCTGGCGACTCGGCTCGAGACCTTGGTTACCGCGGGAGTGATGCGCCGCGTGCCCTATCAGGAGCCCGGGGATCGGCAGCGCTTCGCCTACGAGCTCACCGAGCAGGGCCGGGCGTTGCGGCCCACGCTCGTGGCGCTCCTGGAATGGGGCAACACGTACCTCGCCGACCCGCAGGGCCCGTCGGTCATCGTCCGGCACCGGCCCGTCGACGATGCGCGCTCCTGCGACGAGCCGGTCAAGGTCGTCCTCGAGTGCGCTGCGGGGCACAGCCACCTCGCCCCGGAAGACGTCTGCCGCACGCCCGGGCCGGGCGCGCGCTTCCTGGAAAGCTCCTGAGATCCCAGGATCGTACTGAGCAGTGATGTTGCCCCGGTCTTGTGGACACCTGAGCGCTTGGGACGATGTGTCCCGGGAGGAGTTCACAAGTGCCGATGTCACGTCCGCCGTACCCGCCGGAGTTCCGGCGGCAGATGGTGGAGCTGGTCCGCGCCGGCCGGACGCCGGAGGAACTGGCCAAGGAGTTCGAGCCGACCGCGCAGTCCATTCGTAACTGGGTGGTCCAGGCTGAGCGCGATGAGGGCCGCCGCGAGGACGGCCTGACCAGCGCGGAGAAGCAGGAGCTGGCCCGGCTGCGGCGGGAGGTCCGTCAACTGCGCGAAGAGCGGGAGATCCTGAAGAAGGCCGCGGTTTTCTTCGCTCGGGAGACGGATCGGCCGAGATGAGGTACCGGCTGATCGACGCGGAGAAGACACACCACGGCGTCTCCCTGCTGGCCCGGGTGCTGGGTGTGTCGCGCCAGGGCTACTACGCCTGGAAGAACCGCGGCCCCTCGGCGCGGGCCCGGCAGGACGAGGCACTGACGGACACGATCACGAAGATCCACGCGGGATCGCGGGGAACCTATGGTTCTCCGCGCGTGCACGCCGAGCTGCGCCAAGAGTTCGGAGTGCGTATCGGGCGCAAGCGGGTGGCCCGGCTGATGCGCGCCGCCCGGCTTGAAGGGGTGCATCGACGCCGCCGGCGCGGGCTGACCCGCCGCGACCCCGCGGCGAGTCCGGCTGAGGATCTGGTGAAGCGGGACTTCACCGCGCCGGGACCGAACCGGACCTGGACGGCCGACATCACCTACGTGCCGACCGGCGAGGGGTGGCTGTATCTGGCCGTGGTGCTGGATGTGTTCTCCCGGCGGATCGTGGGCTGGGCGATGGCCGATCACATGCGCACCGAGTTGGTCATCGACGCCCTGGAGATGGCGATCTGGAACCGCAGGCCCGCACCCGGTCTGATCCACCATAGCGATCAAGGAAGTCAGTACATGTCGCTGTCGTTCAGCCAGCGGTGCAGGTCAGCGGGCATTCGCACGTCGACCGGGACGGTCGCCGACTGCTTTGACAACGCCGTCACCGAGAGCTTCTTCGCGACCTTGGAGACCGAGTTGCTCGACCGGCATCACTTCGCCACCCGCGCCCAGGCCAAGGCCGCCTGCTTCGACTTCATCGAAGGGTTCTACAACCTCCGCCGCCGCCACTCGACCCTGGGCATGCTCAGCCCCGCTGAATACGAACGCCGTTACGACGCCGAACAAGACCGCTACGCTGCCGCATAGCCGCAAACCCCGATCTGTCCACACAACCGGGGCAACTTCAGTCCGTCTGATCGGCGCGCACTTGCGCGAGGGTGCCCCGGTGTCCTGGCAGGGCCATGACCTGGACTTCACAGGGGTGATGTTCGACGGTGGCGACTTCTCCCGATCAGTCTTCTCCGCCGGCATGGTTTCCTTCATTGGAACGACGTTCACCGGCGGCACGGTCGACTTCACCGACGCGACGTTCACCGGTGCCACGGTCAACTTCACCGACGCAAGGTTCTCGGGCGGCAGGGTCTTCTTCGCCTTGGCGACGTTCTCCGGCGGCACCGTCAACTTCGACGGCGCGACGTTCTCCGGCGGCACAGTCGACTTCATCGCCGCGAGATTGTCGGGCGGCACGGTCGACTTCAGCGAGGCAAGGTTGTCGGGCGGGGAGATCGACTTCGTCGCTGCGACGTTCTCGGGTGCCACGGTCGACTTCACCGACGCAAGGTTGTCGGGCGGGGAGATCGACTTCGCCGACGCGACGTTCACCGGTGCCACGGTCAAGCTCGACGGCGTGATGTTCTCCAATGACGGCACGGTGGACCTAAGCAGCCCCGGCCGCTGGGACGTGCCGCCGACCGGCTTGCCGGAGCCGACACCGGCCGGGCTGCTGCTGCCGAAGGAGTAGGCCGGGCCTGCTGGCGGTATCGGAGTCGGGGAACCCAAGAACAGCCATTGGCGCTACCCGTCAATATCCGGGCCTGATTGGTGGGAGGTGGAGGGCGTTTGGTGTTGGGCTGCCCGTCATCAACGGGATGATTCCTCCCGCCGAGGACCAGCAGTAACTGCCCCATCCCCATGGTCGGTCGGCGGCCCCACTCGCGGGGCCGCCGACACCGTAGAGCACGGTGTACTTGGAAGTCTCGGCGGGGAGGTGCCCACGCGCACGAAGAGCCGGACGCCACAGGCGGGAGCGGCCCGGGCAAAGGCGCGGGCCGTCCCATCCCAGGGCTATGGAGATGCCTGGTAGGCAGGAGCAAGGTCAGAGGGGGGCGGGTTCTCGTGGACGAACATGCTTTGTTGGATGGCCCGCCAAGCACCGACCCATTGGTCGACGTCTGCGCCGCACCCTTCCACGATGGCCCGGACAGATCGAAGTTTGGGCAGCCCTCGCTTTTTGGTATTGAGCGCGTCGTACATGGTGCTCGGCGGGAGCTTCGGACCATCCGGTCGCATCATGTTCCAGGCAACCTTGCTGGCTGGCCTGTCGGCCCAAACCCACAAGACGTGCAACTGGTACCGATACCCCTGGGGTGTCTTCGCGAGCCATGGATCCGGTGGACCCAAGGCCTGCGGCGCCTCCGTGGGGTCCGAGGCCTTCGCCTGGCCGGCTCCTTTAGGCGGTCGCTCCTGTCGGCGCTGCCGCTTTGGAGAGGCGCGTCTGATGCGGTCGGCGTGGTTGGCCAGTTCCCACAGCGGCCTGATGTCGTCTGGGATTCCGCCACAGGCAAGGACGAAATGGGGCATGACGAGCATCCGAGCGCGAAGTCTCGCCGATCACCTGGGGATGTAACCGTCCCGTGATCCGCGGGAGGGCGCAGCGGGAGGCGGGGTTTCGGCTGTGGACAGCCGGGTCCGGCAGAGGTCCAGATTGGCACCTGGGGCAGCGCCCTTGCTGTGATCTGGGGATTCGTGATGCGGGAAACGGGACTGTACCCGGATTCTGTCCGGTCAGTGCCTTGCCCTGCGGCCGCATCCCTGAGACGCAGGCCTAACCTCCGAAGCGCATTCGAACGAAAAGTCACGGCAACGGAGCAGGTTGAGGTCCGCAAACGGGACTTCTCGCTCCGATGCTCGTCACGGCCCGAAATCGCGGGTGACTTGCCAGGTAGGGCAGCGGTGACCCGCAGCGGCATCGGCCAGCGTGGACTGCGAGTTATGCGCGGTCGCAGCAAGGTTGCTGTAGGTGGGGCGTCCCGCGAGCTCACGCAGACGACGGAGCTCGCGGGCTAGGTCGGCGACGGGGCCGTCACCGACGATCGGATTCTCGGGGCGTGGCATCGGCAGGTGCCCTCGGTACGGCGGTCCGTTGGGCAGGTCAGCGGTTGTCGCCGAGTCGGCCGGGCACCAGGTCCCCGACCGTCGCCATCAACGCGGCCAGCGCCACGCCCAGGGCGAGCGCGGGCTCGCTGCCCAGCGAGACCAGGATGGCGACGAAGGCCAGCGTCAACACCCAGATGACGATCCGAACGCGGATCGCGGTGGGCTGCAGGCAAGGCAGCACGGTGATGCGCGGCATGGGAGGCATGGCGGCTCCAAGGTCTGTCGTGTGGTCCGGACGAGCGTGTCGGTGACGCCGTCCCCGCAGGGGATCCCGGCGGTTTGCCCTCCGCCAGGCGCGTGGTGACGTCATTACGCGCATCATGACCCCTGCAGAGATAAACCGCGTACAGAGTCGGCAGACGCGCCTGCCTGCGGACAATTTAAGGGCGGGCCACGCCGCTGTGGCCACCGTTTGGCCTGGTAATCGACGGTTGGGGAAGCTGAGGTGCCTCCAGTCGCGGTCCGAGGAGGTCCGAAGTTACTTCTATTTAGCACGAAGCCTTCCGACACAGCGGCGGACATCCCTCCGGCAGGCGAGACTGGCTACCGATAGCGATTCGGAAGCGCCCCGTTCAGGGCTTTTTTCCTGGTCGCTAGGCCCGAGGCGTCAGTTCGTTGGTCCGGACGAGCGCTGCGGAGACCATCTCACGGCCCTCCCGTTTTGCCCCGGGGGGGCCGTTGTCTTTCCCCAAACTCCGGACAACTATCCGGACAATCGTCCCTTCGGGCGCCACCGCGTGCTGGCTGGGGTGCAGGGCCAGGGGTCGGTTCGGATGGTGCCGATGTTCGTGACGGCGTTTGTGGTGGCCGTGCGGGGCTCCCGCCGCGACCGCCGCTCCAGACGGGCCTCTGCGGCCGCCTGGTGGGCCGCGGTCTCGTCCGGCACAGCTTGGATCTACGTTGTAAAGGCCGAAGCTCTTTACGCTGTAGATCCGGAGGGGGGGAGCCACCTCGAGCGCGGGGCGATGCCCAGCGAGCGGCGCCGCATCGCTGCGGCTGCGGCCGGGCTCGCCGCCAGCAGCGCCCGGGCCCGGGCGGCGTGGTCGGCGACGTCAACCGCGCGCTGCGCCTCCAGCTCGGCCCGCTCGGCTCGGCGGGCGGCGAGCTCGTCGGCGACCTTCGCGGCGGCCGCCGCCTTCTGGCGGCTGGGCAGCTCCACGCCGGGCCGTAGGCGCCCGTCCTCGGTGAGCCAGGCGGCGAGCCGGTGGCGGACCCATCCCGGCAGGTACCGGGGCGTCCCGGCGTACGGCCACGGGGTACCGTCCGGCCGGTGGTTGATCATGAACAGGGCGTCGGCGAGGGTTCCCCCTAGCTGCCATACGGGCCGCAGCAGGCTCCGGACGTGCCGGGGCGAGAGCGCCCGCAGCGTCACGTCCTCGGCCGTGGCCCGGTACGCGGCAGCCAGTGCGTCTCTCCGGGTTGCTGGCGTGACGGCGCGCGGCCACCACCAGCCGGTATCGGACAAACCGGGCACTGCCTCCCGCGCGCGCGAAAGGCGAGAACTCATGCCCCCCTCCGGGGGACATGAGGGGGTCCGAGTTTCCTCCACAGGGTCAGACGCGGGGCCCTTGCCCTCGCTGCCCGTGACCGCGAGTGCAAGGGTTTCCGCAGGCTTTCCGCAGCCTCCAGCGGCGTCTGCACGGCCCTCAGCGGGTGCCAGGACGGCGAGGACGTACTCGGCGGCCTCGTTGCCGCGCCCGTCATCCCGGAGGCCGCAGGCGGTGCCACGGCGGTACTTCACGGTGGTGCCCGGGGTGACAGTGCCCAGCAGCCCAGCACGGCGGAGCCAGGCCAGCCACGCGGCGACGGTCGAGCGGGACAGCCCGGTCCGGGCCATCAGCACCGCCCACGTCGGCCGGGTCACCAGCTCGGTCCAGTCGGCATGCCGGGCCAGCACCCACACGACCCGCATCACGTTGCGGTGAGCGTCGGCACGCAGCGCGGCGACTTCGGGATGCGCCTGGACCGCGCGGACCCATGCCGCCTGCGAGGGTGCCCGGCGCGACCCCTTGGGCAGGGCGCCGAAGATGGCCAGCTTCCGGGGCGAGGCCCACGGCGGTACGGCGGCCGCGGCACGGCCGGTGGTGCGGCGGCCGCCGGGGCTTTGGGAAGCGGTGGGCCGACGCCCTGGCACCTCCGGCGTGTCGGAATGAGGGCGTACTCGGCTAACCGCCTGGCTGACTGCTATCGTCATCTCAGACGTCTCCGGGCGCGCGAAAGCGCGGTCGGTCCGGGACTCGGCTCAGACCTTGGCAGGGTGTGGGGAGCAGAGTCCTGAACGGAACGAATATGAAGTTTTGGAAGCGCCCCGCTCAGGCGGGGCGTTTTCGTTTGTCTTGGTCGCCTCCTGGCGGCAATGACACGGGTGTAGTTCGCCGTACAGCATTCCACGATCGCGGCGTGTCGCGCCCGGTTGTCGGCTGCGCTGAGGTGGGCGTGTCGCGGTGCGTGGGCGCACCCGTACGCAGGGCGGGCGATACCGGACAACGCCTCAGGCGCGGGCGTTCCGGGCACCCCTCCCGGCTCGTACGGCCGGGAGGGGACCCGCAGCGCCGGCGTCCGCGTCATGCTGCCGTCTCCGTGCTCGTCTCGCCGCCGGCAGAGTCCTCCAGGGAGGCGACCCACTGCTCGGCGGCCACAGCCTCGGCGTGCGCCCGGCCCACGACGTCGACCAGGCGCTCGCGCAGGTCCTCCAGCGCGGCCTCGCGGGTGTCGTCGGCGGGGCAGGTGCGGCCCAGCTCCAGTAGCCCGCCGACGCCGGCGTGCGGGAGGTAGGCCAGCAGGCGGCTGATCGCCTCGGCCTCGGTCAGCTCCGGGACGGCGGTCATGCCAGCACCGCCAGCGGCAGCGCGGCGGCGAGGACGACCAGGGCGGCCAGCAGCAGGTCGACGGCCAGGCGCAGGCGGCGGTACTTGGCCAGCGCGATCCGGGACAGCATCAGCACGTGCGCGGCGGCCTGGCCGGGCTGGGTGCCTAGGTCGGCGCTCACGGTCTCCAGCAGCTCGGCCCCGTCGCGCAGGGCGGCGAGGGCGACGAACCCGGTCCCGCCGTGGCGGGGGATACGCGGCCGGATGACAGTCAGCAGCACCGCGACGGCGGCCGCGAGCAGACAGGCGCCGGCGACGACAGTGCCGGTGGCTACCGGCGGGAGGGTGGTGAGGGTGGCGGCCGCCGAGATGACGGCGAACCCCGTGCCGGACCAGCCGATCAGGGCGGCGCTCTTGCCGTCGATGCGGGCCAGCTCGGCGCGTGCGGCGTCGGCCTCGGCACGCAGGTGGTCGAGCGCGTCGGGCCCGCACAGGGAGACGGAGACGACATCGGTCATGATGGAGGTACCTCCTGGTTGGGGGTTGCGGGCGCGGCCGGCGTGAGTTGGTCTTGGCGGATTGGTCACGCTGGTACGCGCCCGTCGTGTGTCAGTGCCAGACAGGGTCAGCAGTGGCCGCACGTGCAGGTGGCGGGGTAGGCCCGGCCAGCGGCCTCGAAAAGGTCCAGGCACTTCTGGCACAGGAGCTTCCGGGACATCTTGTGGCCGAAGCGGTGGCCGCTGATCCGCCAGGTGATCGACTCGCCGCAGGCGGTGCGCTTCTCGGTGGTCTCCGTGGTGCGGGGCAGGTGCCAGAGCATCCCGCGGCCGATCTCGCTGTTGTTCGTGATGAAACCGGCGTCCAGCACGTCGGCTGGGATGGTGATGGTGGCCTCGTTCACCGTCTGTCCTTTCGCGTTGGTTGGATTGCGTGGAGCCTGACTGCTCCGGCAGCCCCCGCCCGTACGAGCGGGCGGGGGCCCGCAACGGTCAGCGCTGCACGACGGGCTTGTCGAGGTCGCGGTGGGCCAGGGCGACCCTGATGCCGCGGCCGCGGAGCCGGTTGGCGAGGTGCTGGGCGAAGACGGGGGCGCGGTGGCGGCCGCCGGCACACCCGGGGGCGATGGTCGCGCCGTCGGCGGACGGGCCGGACAGCAGCGCGGCCACTGCCGCCGCGGTCGCCTCCAGCAGCTGCTCGATGCCGGGGGTGGCGAGCACGGTGGTGCGGACCGGCTCGTCGTGGGCGGTCATGTGCCGCAGTTCTGGGGAGATGTGCGGGTCGCGGAAGTGCGCGCGGAGGTCGATCGTCAGGTGTGCCGGGGGCGGTGCCGCGTGCAGGTAGCCGAACGAGACGATGTCGACGGTGGGACTGGGCATCGTGGGTCTCCTTGGTGGTCGGGGTCAGGTGTTGTCGGGGTCGATGCCGGAGGGCAGGCACGCGGGGTAGGCGGTGCCGACGTGGCAGGCGCGGGCCTGCCGCTTGTTGACCACGACCTTCTCGGCGGGGCCGTGCGGCGGCTGGACGGTCAGCACGTGCAGGTTCCGGACCTCGGTGACTCGTCCGGTGGGCCCGGCCGGCGGCCCCCACGCCTTCTCCGCTGGCGGCTCGCAGGCGGTGGCGGCCAGGACGGCAAGGCCTGCGGCGAGGACGGCGAGGGTGTTCTCGGCCATGGGCGGGGTGTCCTTTCGCTGAGGTGGGTTGTCCGGGTGTCCGGGGGCCGTAGGGATGGGGTCTGCCGGGGCCTGGAGGGCTTAGGAGGGGGCCTCTCCTCCCCCCGGACACCCCGGACGGGTGGCCGTTTCCCCTGGTGAGCGGCCGTCCGGGGCGGATGTCCGGGGGCGGTGGTCGTCCGGGGCCGGATGTCCGGCCCGGACGTCCGGGTCAGGCGGTCAGGCGGCGGGCCACTTGGCCACCTCGTCGGGCACCTCCAGCTCGCCCGAGCGGACGCGCTCGGCGGCGGCCTGGAGGTCGGCCAGGGCATAGCCGCGGGCCTCGGTCCCGGCACGGATGAACGCCCGGGGCAGGGTCGTCACGCCGAGGGGCCGCAGCAGCGCCGCCAGGGCCAGGGCGTCAGCGGTGCCGAGGGCCTCGGCGAGGGCCGCCGAATGCATCCGGTCGTCGCCGGCGACCTCGAACGCCTCCAGGGCGCGGGCCAGGATCTCCGGCAGCGGCCTCGCGGAGGCCGGGGCCGCTGCGACGGCGGACACCCGCTCGGCCCGCACAACCTCGGGCTGACGCTGACGGGGCAGCAGGTCGGGCCAGTCGGCCGCGCGTGCCATCGACGGCGCGGCCGGGGCGGGGGTGGCGGGCTTGACCAGGTCGCGCAGGTCGGGCCAGGCGGAGGCGTCCGGGCCGCACGGCACAGCGGCCAGACGCGGCCGGACCGGCGCCGCCGGGGCGGGGGCGGCGTACCGCGCGGGCAGCTCCTCCTGGTGCTCGCCGTCGAGGTCGGTGAACGCGGCGCGCATCCGGCCGTAGCGGGTGGCGTACGCCTGGCCGGCGACCTGCCGGGCGGCCGCATCCAGCTCGGGGCGGTTGCGGGCGACGGCGTGAGCGGCGTCGACCACGTCCCCCGGTCGCATGAAGTAGCCGCGGAACGGGCGGGGGGCGGCCTGCCCGTCCTGGACGAATCCGCAGCCCTTCCCGGGCAGGTCCGCGAGGCTCAGCCCCTTGTTCCAGCCGAACAGGAACGCCAGCTCTTCCTCATCCTGCACATACATGCCGACCCGGACCGCGGACTGTTTGCGGACGTTGGCGCTGATCATGTCCTGGGTCGCGCGCAGGCTGGACACGATGACGTTGACGGCCTCGTTCCGGCCGATGCGCTGGATCTCCTCCAGCGCTTCCCGCAGCTCGCGGGCGTCCCGGTTGGTCGGGGCGAGCGCTTCGCCGCCTTCGTCGACGATGACGACGATCTCGGGAAGCTCAGGCGAGACGGGCATCAGCGAGGCGTTCGCCTTGATCTTCAAGGCCCGGGTGGACTTCTTGCGGTCCTTGGCGATGGCCAGGGCGGTCTCCGCGAGCTCCAGGGCCTCGCCGGGGGTGGCGGCCGCCCAGTCCACCGCCGGGCGCGGCGAGTCGCCTTCCAGCCACGGGTGCAGCCAGGCCTGGCTCATGCCGCCGCCGTTGAGGTCGATGTGCCACACGATCGCGTCCCGGCACAGGCCGATCCCGGCGGTCAGCGCGTGCAACGTCGTCGTCTTGCCCGACCCCTTCTGACCGGTGACCAGGGCGGACGACTCCCGCAGCAGCACCGCGGCCGTGCTGCCGTCCCGGTACTCGCCCAGCGCGATCGGGTCCAGGATCGAGCGGGCCCGGTGGTCGGCCGGGTAGTCGATGTTCTGCGTCAGCCGGTTGACCGTGGCCACACGCAGCACGACCGCGCCGCGATGCGCGCCGGGGGCGATCTCCACCCCGCAGCCCTGCGGCAGGCGGGCGTCGACGGCCAGGGCGTCGGCCGCGGTCACCAGGTGAGCGCGGGTCGATCCGGCGCCGGGCAGGTCGGCGTGGACGTCGTAGCCGGTCCGGGTCGGCCACTCGCGGACGTCGGTCACGCTCACCCGGACACGGCAGACCCGCTGCACGCGGCGCTCCCACTCCTCCCCGACCCGGGCCGTGCGGCCGAGCACCAGCGCCCGGCCGGTCCCAGCCCCGCTGGCACGGCGGGACACAGGGCGGCCGAGCGGGGACAGCAGGCCGGCGGTCAGCGCGCCGATCCCGAGCGCGACCCAGGCACCCTGCGACCACAGCCCAGCCGTCAGCGTGTAGGTCAACCACGACCCGGCCCCCAGCCAGCAGCCAAGCCGGTACAGCAACCCTGCGGGCGGATGGGCCAAGTGAGCCGAGCGGACCACGGTGGCCACCGCGCCGGCGGCCGTGACCGCGCCGCCCCACAACGGGGAGACCGTGGCCAGATCCCCGGCGACCGCGACGGCGGCCAGCGCGAGAGCGCCCTGCGCGGTGCCCGACACCGGGCCGCGCGGCGCCAGCGACCAGTCAGCCCGGCGGGCCTCAGCCTTGCGGGCGCTTGCCTTGGTGGTGGCCATCATCGTCTCCCAGTCATCAGGTCGTGCAGCTCAAAGGGGTGTTGGGTCGGTTCCGCCCGGTGCCCCGGCCCGGATCAGCCGGGGCACCGTACGCAGCCGGCTCAGACGTTCCAGGCGGCCTCGTTGGTGCGCGGCGCTTCCTCGCGCTTGAGGTCTTCGGCGTGCAGCCGGCGGAACAGCGCGCTGATCTCCTGGGCCTTTTCCACGAGCCGGGCGTGGTCCATGTAGAACTCGGCCATGGCCTCCACGACCATCGGGTGGACGGGGTAGTCGCCCTGCATGCGCTCGGTGTAGGTCCTCACCGACATGCCGACGTTGGCCGGGACCTCCGGCAGCTGGTCGAGCTCGCGGGCGACCTGCCACATGTCGGCCGGTGTGTGGGCGGCGGCAGCGGCGTTCATCTCGGCCGCGATCGCGGCGAGCGGGAATGCGGACATGGTGCGTGACCTCCTGGTGTACGGGGTTGATGTGGTGGAGGGGCGGCGGTGCCGGGGTCCGGTGTCCGCCGTGGTCTTCGTGGTGGCCGGGTCGTCCGGCGGGTCGAACGCGCCGGGGTCCCGGTGGAACCGGATGCGGTGGCCGCACGGGCACGTCACGACGCGCTCGTCCTCGTCGGCGGTGAGCGTGACGGTGTGCGTGCGGCCGCAGCGGGGGCACGTGGCGGTCGTCGGCTCGTCGATGACCTGGCTACGTCCGGTCGCCGCCTCGTCGGCCGGCGTCTCCTGCGAGGTCGCCTCGCTGCCGGTGCTGGCCTCCTCGGCGCCCTCGGCCTCCGCCGCCTTGGCCTTGCGGGCCTTACGGCGACGCCACGCCCCGGCCAGGACCGCGACCAGAGCCACCACCGGCCCCGTCAGCGGCCCGTGCCAGCCCAAGATGGCGGCGGCCCGCCGTCGCCGGGCGCGGAAGGATGCGACTTTGCCGGTCGTGGCGGCCCGGTAGGCGGTGCTCACGCGGCGGCCGGTCGCCCGGTCGGCCCAGACCGCGGCCTTGCGCGCACCGGCGGCCCGGGCCGCGTGCCCTGCCCGGCCGCCGGTCCGTTCGTTGACCCAGGTCCGGGCGCGGCGGGCGGTACGCCCGGCGGCGAGGGTGGCGCGGCCGATACCGCGGCCGGTGGCCTCCACTGTCCGGCTGGTCGCCTCACCGACTCGGCCGACGCTACGGCGGGTGGCACCCGCGAAGCGGCCGAACGCGCGAGCGCCCCGGCGGACCGGCCCGGCCGAGCCGTGCGCGGCATCGGTGCCAACAGCGCCGCGGCCGCGCTTGCCGCCCGAGGTGGACGTGCCTGCCGAGCCCTGCCCGGCCGCTGTACGGCCCGCGCGTCCCGTGCTCGCTCCGCCCAGCAGCCCGGACGAGCGGCCCGCCGCCCGCGAACCGGAACCGCTCCCGAACAGGCCACCCGAGCTCTTGCGGGCCTTCCCGCCGCCGAACAGGCTGCCGCCCGAGCTCGTGCCGAGCGAGCGCGAGGCGGTCGTGATCCGGCTCCGGTCCGAGCCGCGCCCCCAGCCCGTCCCAGAGGCGTTGCTGCGGCGGTGACGCACGTACGCCACCACCCCGCCGCCGGCCGCCACACCACCGGCGACCAGGCCCGGAACCCCGGTGAGCTGGTACAGCAGCCCCAGCAGGATCGTCCCGGTGGTGGCACCCCCGGCGGCCAGGTGACCGGCTGGGATGCCCGAGGGGCCCTCGCCGTCGTCGTCCTGGTGCTCGTCGTACGCCGCGGCGTCGTCCTGGTCGACGTCGGCCGGGATGTCGACCGGCGGCGCCTCAGCAGCAGCGGCGCCGGGGTCGACGTCGGCGGGCTGCGTCTCGTTCGTCGTGTCGGTCATCGCAATCACCTGCGCTTGCGGGGGGTGGCGGCCGGGCCCGCGAGGGTGCGGGCGGCGGCGTGGATCGCGCGCAGCGCCGACAGCCCGGCCACCAGGCCGGACAGCCACGCCACCGCGAGGTCGGGAAGGCTGGTGAACGACAGGCCCCACCAGGCCAGGGCCGACAACAGGCCCGTGCCGACCAGGGGGCCGACCACGCTCTCGGAGCGCGTGGCGGGGCGGCTCACGACGTCACCCCCGTAGTGGTGGTGTCCCAGTCCAGCCGGACCCAGGCCGTACGCCCGGTCTCGGTGGTGGTGACCTCGTAGGCGTCGGCCAGATCGGCGACCAGGGCCAGGCCCCGGCCGTGCTCGTCCTCGCCTTCCGGGCGCATGCCGGGGACCAGCGCGGGCCCGGCGTCGGCCACCGCCACGGCGACCGCACCCGGCTCGACGTCGATCAGGACCACGAACGTCCCGCCGTCGTCTCCGGAGCGCGAGTGGAGAACGGCGTTGGTGGCCAGCTCCGACACCACCAGGGCGACGTCATCGGCCCGGGGGCACCCGGCGGGCAGGCACCCGGTCGCGAACGCCCGGGCGGCGCTCACGCTCTCCGGCTCGCCGGGCAGCGCCAGGGCTTGCGCGCGGGTACGGGTGGCGGGCGTCATGCCGCACCTCCCAGCACCGCGGCCAGCTCGGCGGCCCAGTCGATCCGGGAGGCCTCGCCGCCCATCGGCACCGCCTCGAACGTGCGGGCCAGGAAGCGCGCCAGGGTCTCGCGGGGGGCGTGCAGGGCCAGCCCGGCACCCTCCACCAGCGGGTGCAGGATGAAAGTGATCCAGTCCTCGTCCTCAGCGGGCTCGATCCGGATGTCACAGTCACCGGACGGCTTGTCCATGCCGTCGAACAGCAGCGCCCGGGCGAACATCCAGCTGATGCCGTCCGTGCAGGTCCCGGACGGGCCGGGAAAGGCCAGCAGCACCGCGTACGGGTCGCTGGCGTCGTAGTGCAGCCGGGCCGTGATCGGCACCGCGGGGGCATCGAGGTCACCGGGCCACATCGTGACCGGCGTCGAGGTGTAGCGGATCACGCCGCAGCACCCCCCTCCGCGAGCTCGTCGCGAAGCTGCCGGGCGGTCGACGGCGAGCACCGCAGGGTCTTGCGGATCGCCTCCGCGCTCGGCTGCGCCTCGATCGACCCGGCCTCGATCGCCGCCGCCAGCGCGGCCCGGTGCTCATCGATCGATCGACGGACGGGCGCGGCCTCGATCGACCGGGCCTCACCCTGCGGGCGGCTCGATCGACCGGCCGCCGCCGGAGCCGGGCGCGGCGCGCTCGTCTCGGTGTCCCGATCGATCGGACCGGGCTCGATCGACACAACCTCGCTCGTGGCCGCCGGCCACGGGATGCGCGGGACGTCGAGGCGAGGCGGCTCGATCGACTCGACCGGAGGCGGCACCGGCAAGTGGCCACCCGCCTGCCAGGCACGGAACTCGGCGATCGCCCGCTCCCCCGCCTCGCGTGCGGCCGGGGGCATCGGCGCGGCATCGGCCCGCACGATCGACCCGTCCACGATCGACAGGAGACCGTCCTTCGCGGCGGCTCGATCGGCCCGCGACTGGTGCCGCAGCACCCGCCGGGCGACCCTGCGGTCCCGCCGCGGGGCGTCGGGGCCGACGCCGTAACGGTCGATCCACGCGGCCGACCACGCCTCATCGATCGAGCAGCCCTGCGCGGCCCGGATCGACGCGGCCGCCCACGACAGCCGCGGGTAGCGCAGCCGCCGCCAGGCGGCCCCGCGGATCTCCGCCCCGCTGCGCCGGGAAGCGACCTGGCGCTTGAGGCCGGCGTTCAGCTCCCACAGCACGATGCCCAGCAGCGAGGAGACCGCGTAGATCGCGCCGACCTGCAACCCGGCCAGCGGGTCGGCCGCGGTGGCGAGCTTGTCGACCTGGTGCCACAGGTTCATCCCGGCGGCGTTGCCGGCCATGGTCCACGTCAGCAGCCGGTACCGACCGGTGGGCAGACCGCGGTCGATCGCCTGGTGGGTCAGGTAGGCGGTGTAGAGAACCGAACCCTCCATCGCGACCGGCAGCGTCGGCGCGGCCGCCCCCAGGTGCATGACCTCGGTGGCGAAGGCGAGCTGCCCGCCCCAGGCGATGAACATGGGCGAGCCCATCGCGGCGGCCGCGACGAACGAGTGCGCCCGGGACCGTGCGGCGGACGCCAGGCCGGTCACGGTGCTGCGGATAGCGGTACGGCGCTCGGCGCGGCGGTGGGCCTTGGCAGCTCGCCGCTGGGCCTTGTCCCGCCGCCGCTCCTGGAGGTCCTCGCGCTCCATCTCGCGGCGCTCGCGCTGGAGGCGCAGGGCGGTCTCGGCGCGGAGCGCTTCGGCTTGGGCGCGGCGGGTCTCCGCCTCGGCGCCGGCGACCGTACGCGCGGCCCTGGGGTCGTAGTAGGTCGTCATCAGGCGCTCACCGCCTCGACGGCGGGCACCTCGAGCGCGGCGCGGACGTCCGACTCGCGGTAGCGGATCAGCCGGCCGCCAGGGGTGCGGATACCCGCGATACGGCCCTCGCGGGCCCAGCGGACGACGGTCTTGGGGTCGACACGGAACACAGCCGCCACCTCGTCGGAGGTGAGCAGGCGTTCCGTGATCGAGCGTGCATCAGCGACAATGCGCATGAGTCGTCTTCCTCTCAACGGTGTCGACTCACGCGGCCTCGGTGCTGGACACACCGGGGCCGCACTGCTGTACGGGGGTCTTGCCTACGGCCCGGTGGGTGGACAGGCCACCGGCCGCTTCTTCCTCCCTTCCTGCAAATCGGACTCTGGTCACTCCAGCGCCGAGCAGATCATTTTGGGGGCGATAGTCTTGGGACAATCGTCATAGTCGCCGGTCGGTGGCATCCTGTCAATTGTCCCAAGACAATTTCTGACGGAAGGGGGTGTTGTGCGATGGCCGTGCACTCCCGCTATCTGGACATCGCCGCCCAGATCAGGGCACGCATCGAGGCCGGGGAGTGGGAACCCGGCGCCAGGCTTCCACGCCTGGACGACTTTGCGAAGCAGTACGACGCGAACCGCGACACGATCGGCCGCGCGATCGGCGTGCTGGAGGCGGAGGGCTTCGTCTGGGCTGTCCAAGGGCGGGGAATCATCGTCCGCCACGGCATGATGCGCCTGCGCAGGCCTCGCGGGAACCTAGTGAAGCGGAACGTGGCGACCGACAACCCGGGCTACTCGTTTCCGTCCGCATCTGGGCAAGAGGTATGGAAGCACCACGTCCCTCGGGTGGCATCCGTTGAGCCGCTGACCAACCCCCGCATTGCGAAGCTGCTGGGCGTCCCGGTGGGCACACCGTGCATGCGCAGGTTTCGGGTCACCGGGCCAGAGTCGGAACCGCCCTTTCAGATCAACATCTCGTGGATTCACCCGCGAGGAGTAGAGGACGCTCCCGAGGTCGACTCAGCAGCCCCAGGGCCGGGCGACTGGCTGTACCGGCTGGAGAAGGCCGGCCACTGGCCTATCAGCTGGATGGAGATCCACCGAGCCCGGATGCCGACCAAGGATGAGGCCGCTCTGCTGGAGATCCCGACCAGTCTGCCGGTGCTGGAGATCGTCCGCGTGGGCACCTCAGGGGGCGATGGCCAGCCCATCGAGGTCACGGAGTACATCGTGGCCAGCGACCGAGTCGAGACAGTGCACGTCCTGCACCGCGACGAGTCCGCGCAAGAGCCATGGCCCGACGTCGCCGCAGGTCCGTCTGAGCCAGAGACGGGCAGGTGAACTATGCCCATCAGTGTTGACGCGGCCGCCCGTACAGACGTCGGCCTCGTACGTCGGCGCAACGAGGACACCGTCTACGCAGGGCGGAACCTGTTCGCGGTCGCTGACGGTCTCGGCGGCCACGTCGCCGGCGACATCGCCAGCACCACGGCAGTCGACGCCCTGAAGCCGTACGACCGCCAGGCCGACCCGGCGGACCTACCCGCCGCCCTCGGACGTGCGGTTCACGCCGCCAACGAGGCGTTGCGCCGCAAGGTCGACGCCGATCCGGGCCTGGAGGGCATGGGCACGACCCTGGTCGCGCTGCTGTGGTCGGGGAGCTCGGCGGTCGTGGCGAACGTGGGCGACTCGCGGGTGTACGTGCTGCGCCGCGGGGGCCCTCGTCTCGTCCAGCTCACCGAGGACCACACCTACGGCAACTTGGTCGCCGACGCCGCCGACGTCCCGCACCTGCCCGAGCGCATCTCCCGGTTCCTCGACGGCCGGGCAGACGGCAGGTCTCCCGACCTCACTGCAAGGACCCTGCAGCCGGGTGATCGGTTCCTGCTGTGCTCGGACGGCCTGAGCGGAGTCATCTCGCGCGAGCTGCTGCGCGACATCCTGCGCGAGTCCACAGGGCCAGCGGAGGCCGTGGACCGTCTCATAGTGGCGGCCACCGAGCACGGCGGCCCGGACAACATCAGCGTGATCGTCATCGACGTACGGGACGGCCAGGAGCTGGCCTGAGCAACACGAACGGCCTGGCGGGAGTTCACCCACCGGGCCGTTCGCATGTGTGGCCCCCGGTGTAAGCCCTGCTTACGCATATCTTGCTTCGGCAGTGTGGCGTCGTGACGTCACGACGCCACGGCCTCATGACTTCAGGATGGCGAGGAGTGCTCGGCGGACGTCGGCCCGCTCGCGAGCGGCCTGGAGGAGCGCGCGCACGACTTCGGACTTGTCGAGCTTGGTCCGGCCCAGCTCCCGGCGCAGCGACAGCAACCACTCATCGATGTCGGTGTACTCGTCCGGGGCGAACCTGACGGTGAGCGCGACCGCGTCAGCGGCCGCCGGCGCACCACGCCGAGGCCTCGCAGAGGTGCGTTGCCGTGCCACCTTCTGCGACGCCACGGCGTCGCGAGGCCGTGGCGTCGTGGCGTCATGACTTCCTGGCGTCACGGCTTCATGGTCTCGCGATGGCATGGCGTCGTGGGCTCGTGGCGCCATGGCTTCATGACGTACTGGCGTCACAGCTTCATGAGCCCGTGACGTCACGACGTCATCATGGGTCGCCGGACCAGCTGTTTCAGCTTTCGGCTGTGTCTCGGCTGGTGCTTGATCTGGTGCGCGTCTCGGGATCGCTGGGGGCTCCGGTGGGACGTCGTCAGCGATGAGGTCAGCGATGCTCTTACGGGCCATGCTCACCCTCCAGGCCGGATCTGTCCGAGCTGCATCAGCATCTCCGTGTGGATGCGGCGGATGTCCTCGCGTGCGTTCACCGCATTCCTACCGCCCCTGTACTGCGTGATCATCACGCCTTCCACGTGGGCCTGGGAGTGCGCGCTGTATTCCCGGACGAACGAGCGAAACCGGGGCAGGCCGAGCTTGTCCAGCGTGGCCTGTGCGTCCTCCAAGGGGCCGGTGCCGCGCCGCGGGTCGACGCGGTTGATCAGCACCCGGTACGGCACGCCGCGGTCCGCGCAGAGGGCGGCGGTGCGCCTGGTGGGCGTCACGTAGAACGGGTCATGGACGTAGGGGATGACGACGAAGTCGGCCTGATCGAGCACGGCGCTCAGCACGTCATGCCCCTCCAGGCTGCCGGGGCAGTCCACCAGGATCAGATCGACGCCCCGGACCTTGCGCAGCTTGGCCAGGTGGGTCGGGTCGGTGTCGGCGGTGTAGTCGAAGGGGAGGCTCTCGCCGGCGCGCTCCGCGCGGTCGGCGACCTCGGCCGTGGTCGACTGCGGGTCGATGTCGACCAGGAACGCGCGTCCGCTCGCGTCTGCGGTGACGGCGGCCAGACCCATGGACAGGAGGCTCTTGCCGACGCCTCCCTTCTGGTTGGCGACGGCGATGACCCATGGGTCCGACACTCCGGCGGCTGCGCCGTCTGCGGCGAGCTGAGCGGTCACGACGCACTCCTAGTGAGGCGGTCGGCGACCTGGTCGCGGGATGCGAGGGCGGCGTCGATGAGCGCCGCGAGGACCTCGTGCTTCGGTCGGCGGGTGGTGAAGTGGAGGTCATCGACGGCGGTAGCCAGGGCGTCGGCCGTGGCGGCGGACATGTACCACGAT
Source organism: Microbispora triticiradicis (assembly GCF_005864065.1). Lineage (NCBI taxonomy): Bacteria > Bacillati > Actinomycetota > Actinomycetes > Streptosporangiales > Streptosporangiaceae > Microbispora > Microbispora triticiradicis. The sequence goes on from NZ_VANP01000001.1 coordinate 717,112, forward strand.
CGGCGTACGGCGACATGGTTCGGTGACGCGGGGGCTGTCGGTTGCTTCATGCCGGGCACCGTATCGGCGCCAGGTCACGATGGCTCGCACATGTCGCACCTGCCGTCACGGCGTCATGAAGTCGTGACGTCATGAACTAGCTAATGCGGAGCGGCGGTCCCGCAGGTGAAAACCGCCACGAGATCGTTGGATCCCTCACGAGCCTCCATCGACAGTGCTCGTCTCAGCTCTCGGGGCTCCACCTTGAAACTGCGGCGCTGGGATGTTTAAGGACATGATGAGGGACATTGACATGTAAGATCATTTATCGCGAGCAAACACGACCGCTGCACTGCCGGAGGGACCCGGTAGATAGCGATTCGATCACTCCGCTGGGGAACAAGTCCTAGGCGCGCTGCAATACCGGCATGAAGCGCGCCAACCGGAAAGATCTGATTTGGCAGACCCTTGCAGGCATCGCAGTCCTCGGACCCCTAGGGATGATCCTATTCATCGCACTGAGCGGTCGTTGGCCTGGCCCCTCCTCCATACTCCTCTGGTCCTTAGGTCCCGCCGGATTCTCGATCCTCGCAGGCGCAGGCGTCGCGATCTACACCATGCTCGACTACCGGAAGCGTGTCCGAGCTGCCAAAGAAGATCCCGTCGAACGCCTTCGGCGCCGGATTTCCCGCGTGAACGACGCCTTCGCAAAAGCCACCACCCTCATGGATGAACTGCGGCGCGACCTCGAAGCCCAGCAGGCCACCCGCGAAGCGCTGCTCGCCGAAGCTGAACGACAGCAACAACTCCTCGCCATAAACGAGGAGGAAGCCGAGAAGATCCGCCAGATCCTCACGAACGAGACCAAGGAGACCATCCGCGCCGAACGTCGGCGCGAGTGGCTGTTCTTCCTCCTCGGCTTCGCCGCGTCCGCCGCGGCGTCCGTGCCCATCGGCATCTGGGTCAACCACATCAGCTGACCCGCACCCCCAGGCGCGCACCCGGCCTGGTACGGCGGGCGCCGGAGTGAGCGATCGTCACGGCCTTCGCGTGGTGCGCTCAATCAGCGGGAGTGGGTCACACGTTCGGCAACTGCAAAGGGTGGTGCCGGGTTGAGACGGGATGTGCGGACGGGAGCCGGTTGACGGCCTGGCGGCCGCCGGAGAGAGTCGGGACCCCGAGGGCGCGCGTCGGCGCGAGTGCTTCGTCTTTCGGCAACTAGCCTGAGGGCCTATGAGTCGGGGTGGCGAATGGCCGGGCTATGAGGGTCCTGAGCTGGGGGAGCGCGTGGTCACGGGTGGTCGCCTAAGCCGATGGGCTACTGGTAGGGCATTGGCCGGGCTATTGGGCGGGGTGCTCGCCGGCGGTTCTGAGGGGTGGGCACGGCGCGCGGGCCGCGCCGGGCGGGACCGGCCGCCAGGGCCGCATGCCCGGCCGGCCGGCCGGCGAGCGCGCGGGGCGGCCTCGCGGCTTGATCTCGTAGAGAAAATTTGCATTCGATCATGACCTGCGTCCGCGTTGATCGGCCCACGTCCCGCTCACCGGCGGTCACGGGCCGTCCGCGGGGGAGGAGGGACGGCCGTCTTCCAGGGCCCGATACAGCGTAGAGCGGCCGACGCCGAGAGCCTTGGCGATCTCGGGGACGGTCTGCCCGCGCTTGAGGCGGTCGCGGGCCACGACGAGCAGGTCGACGGTGACCGCCTTCGGGCGGCCGCCCTTGCGGCCGTGGGCGGCGGCGGCCGCCAGGCCGTCCAGCGTGCGCTCGCGGATCAGGTCACGTTCCATCTCGGCGGCCATCGCGGCGACCATGAACAGCATCTTGTCGGCGACGCTCTGCCCGCCGGGCCGGTGCAGGCCGACGCAGATCCCCGACAGGATGTGCAGGTTGATCCCGCGCGGGGCGAGCTCCTCTTCGAGGAAGACCAGCAGTTCCTTCACCGATCGGGCCACGCGGTCGGGCTTGTAGATGACCAGCGTGTCGCCCGGCTTCATGCTCGCCACGGCGGCTCGCAGCTTCGGGCGGTCCTTGCGGGTGCTGACGGTCTCCTCAACGATCTCTCGGCAGTCCGCGGCGGCCAGGGCCTGCATCTGTGAGGCGTGATCCTGGGTGCGGGTGGAGATGCGGGCGTAGCCGATCCGGATGACGTTGCCCGGCGTGGCCGGTGTGGTGCCGGCGGGGACGGCCGAGTCGGTGGTGGGGGTGTTCACCCAAGGATCGTCCCGAAAACGGTCCCGGAACTCAATGCCCATCGGTCGGGTTTCGGGATGAGTTTCGGGACCGTCGTTCCTGGGGAAACGCGACGGCGGAGAGCTATTCGTAGGCGGTCCCGAAAACCACCGTTTAAGGGACCCGACAGGAGGGGCTCGTCCTACCTCGGGGCAGGCGATTGCCCGCCTGAAAGTGAGGAACGACATACCGGCGAGGGGAAGAATCGCTCCCGCCTCGGCACTGCGGACAGTACACCGTAATCTCAGCAGTGACGGGCCTCCTACCTGGCCTGCCCTCGACAGCGTGGCCGGTAGGAGGCCCGGCGCCCTAGGGGCGCAGGTGGTCGCGAATCCAGACGATCCAGGCCAGCCAGATCATGAATCTGGCGGCGGCCAGGACCACGCGGACCTTCTGGTAGCGATCACCCTCGCGACGAGCCGGCTTCATATGGCCGTCCCTTCCTCCGCCGGTCCATCCGGCGGATCCGGCCGTACGGCTCCTGCGGAGGCGGACGAAGCGAGCCCATCGAGACGATGGTGCCGCATCACAGCAGCGTTCGAAGGGTCCGGAGGGGTCCGGAGGAATAGCTAAGGATCAGTCCTGTCCTCCCGGCATAGGTATTTACAACTCCAAGAGGGGCAGACCTCTATTTGAAGGCACGTGGTGCGGCTGGCGGGAAGCGTCAACGCCGGCCCCGGGTGCGAGCGAAGATCTCTTCGGGCTCGGTCAGCACCGGCTTGGGCAGCGCGGGCAGTGCGTGCCACTCAAGAACCTCCTGGCGGAATACCTCCTCGGGCTCCACCGCGCCTTGACGCGGCCCCGAGGGCACGACCGCGGTTCGGGTGGTGCCGATGTTCACGACGGCGGCGGCGTCGGACGTAGGGGACTCGATCACGTCGATCGCCAAGCCCCTGGGGGGTGCGTCCAGGGACGCTGTACAACCACATCCCCGACCTGCGCGAGCTACGGGTCGGCCACCAGCCCGTGAACACGCGCGCTCAGCTATAGCGACGCATTCACCGGTACCCTCTCGCCTGTTTCCTCGAGTAGTCGAAGTTGGCCCGGGCGGTCAACGTGTCCGGGTGCTCCGGCCCTGACACCCGCGCCGGTCGGCTCGATCGACCTAACGGCGTTCGGCGACAACGGCCAGTGCTGCCCTAGCATGCCGAAGTGGTCCGCGAGGATGACGAACTGTTCGTCCGAGAGTGGCACGCCGTCGACTGTCCAGCCTTCCAGGAGTTGCTCACCGACGACGAGTAGGCCAGCGCGGGCCGGGACCGGCTGTGACTCGTCGTGGATCATCGGCTGAGTCTTCCGGCAGGGGAGCAGGCCGCCTTGATCTCGTAGAAAATTTGCATCCGATCATGACCATCCCGGCCCGGGGCCCCGAGCATGCCGCTCAGCGCCCGCGAGCGTCCTCGGTGGTCCTGGTCCACCGCTCGTGCGCGGACTGGCGGGTGATGCCGGCGGCCGCGCCGATCTCCGCCCACGACCGGCCGTCAGCCCGGGCGGCGCGGACGGCCCTGGCGAGCCGGTCCTGGGCAGCGGCGGCCTCCTGCGCCTGGCGGCGGACCTCGGTCAAGGTCTCCGGCTCCAGGTGCGCCCGCCACTCCTCCCGGATGGCGTCGGCGACGTCTTCGGGGGCGTACTGGTCTGACGACCAGATCCGGCGGGTGGCGAAGTCGTGCTCGCCAGGGGAGTCGGCCCGTTCCCAGAGCGGGCCACGCCAGCCGCACTCACACAGGCCGCGCCAGCCGAGGGGCGCCTGCCGACGGTCGATGATCTCGGGTTCACCCTTGCGGTCGGGGAGCGGACCGGGACGCGGGGGGAAGTGGCGCACCAGGACGGCGTCGGCCTGCCCCCCGACCGAGAACCGGTCGCCGGGAAACTCCGTGCTGTCCCATCCTTCGTGCTCGCCGTCGTCGGTCTGCCAGCTCATGGGCGTCTCCTTTCTGGGATGTCAGGGTTCCCTGACACTCCCTAGAGTGTCAGGGAACCCTGACAGTCTGCAAGCGGTTCGGCCCACGTCCCGCTCGCCGACGGCCGCAAGGGCGGCCGCCCGAAGGCAGTCACCGTCGACCTGCTCGTCGTGGCCCGCAACCGCCTCAAGCGCGGGGCAGGATCTCGGCGTCGGCCGCCTCCGCAGACGGCCCGTGACCCGCAGGCTGTCATCCGGGTGGCTGTGCCGGACATAGACAGGTGCAGCTGGATAGGTGGAGGGCGGGAATGAATGTCAGAGCAGGTGATCAGGTTCACCCGGATTTTCGACACCTGCTACGAGAGCGTGCTGCGCTATGCCGCACGCCGGGTGGGAAAGGACACCGCCGGTGACATCGCCGGGGAGACCTTCTCCGTCGCCTGGCGCAGAGTGGAGGACATGCCGCAGGACGACAACAACGTCCTGCCCTGGTTGTACGGAGTTGCACGGCACCTCATCGCCAATGAGGAACGTCGGGAACGGCGAAGCGGGCGGCTCGTCGCACGTTTGATGCACCTGTCGTGGTCGGGCCGGGCGGCCGCCGGGGACCACGGCGAGGACGTGGTGGGGACGACAGCGTTGGAAACGGTCCTAGGCCGTATGTCCCCTGGGGATCAGGAGATTTTACGGCTGATCGGCTGGGAGGACCTGTCCGTCTCCCAAGCCGCCGTGGTCTTCAACTGCTCTCCCGCAACGATGGCCGTTCGTGCTCGCCGCGCTCGGCAACGTTTTCTTGCCGCCTTGAAGGATCACGGGGTGACAATCACCCGCTCAGATGCGCCGACGTATGGGTCCGCAGGGGAGGAGACAGGTTATGAATGAAGAATTCACCGATGTCCGGCGCTTGATGGCGCCGGTCGACCCCGTATCGCCACAGACGTTTGCCGGAGCCGCTCGCGATCCGCAGGCGCGTGCGACACTGCAGCGCATCCTTTCTTCATCTGCGGCGGCGGCCTCTACGCCAAGGTCCCAGCTTAGCCGCCGGCGCGTCCTGGCGGTGGCGGGTGGTGCTGTGGCGGCCGCTTCCATCGCGGGGATCGCACGGATGCTTCCCGGTGACCAACCCGCCGCCCGTATCCCGACCGTCGCGATGCTGGCCTACCAGCAGATGAAAGGTGAATCCCTGATGCCAGGGAGCCTGCCACCCGCGCGTTCGATTCTGCTGAAACTGGCGGAGGCGGCCGAGCAGCAGCCGAATGTAACCAAACCAGCCGATGCCAGATATACCTATCTGCAACTTAACGAGTGGCATCTCAACGTCGCGGTTGCTGGCGGACACGTCAGTACTTCCATCGTTCCCACAGTCACGGAGCTATGGACCCCGATCTCGGCTACGGACATGGTCCGGCGGGTCCAACGCCCCGGCACGCCCATCGTCACCGGCTACGGCAGCGCGGAAACGGCAGCCGCCGTAACTGGGGCGCGCATGTCGGATGAGGAGTTTCCCCCAGGCGCCGTACTGATGAGCCCGTCGCCGGATGAGTTGCCGTTGGAGGCGGCAGCCCTTCGCCGGGCCCTGCTGCCGACGGAGCGCGTTCCCGCCGACGTTTCCGAGGTGGACCAACTCGTAGAGGCCGTCTTGAACCTCTACAGCGAGCGGAACGTGCCACCGCGGCTTGCTGCCGCCCTTTGGCGGATGCTCGCCGACGAGCCGGGCTTGAGGGCTCTGGGTGATACGACGGACAGGGCCGGTCGGGCCGGGCAGGCGATCGCCCTGGACTTGGTCAGAGGGCTACCCAAGAGGTTGGTTTTCATCATCGACCCGAAAACGGGTCACCTGAATTCCAGCGAGGAAATCCTTACAAAAGACGCCGGAAAGCTCAACGTCACCATCCCTGCTGTCATCGGCTACACGCTCTTCCTACATCGAGGGTGGACGCCGGATAACAAGACGGCGGTGCGGTGAACCTAGAAACGGAAAAGCCTGTGCCCGGTCGCACGACCGGGCACAGGACGGGCAGAGTCAGCAGTTGTTGGCTGTCTGGTTGAGGTAGATGTACTCGCTGTACCGGTAGTAGCTGCTCCCGAGGTTCGAGGAACTCGAATACGGGGAGTAGCACTGCGGGCTGTCGGTACTGGCCACCTTCAGCATGAAGTTGTGACCCCGGTTGTTGTAGAAGCTCAAGAAGGGCGTGGCACCGTACGCCTCGAGGTTCTGCCAGTAGCCTTCGTCACGGAACTGCCACCGGACGTCGGCGAAACTCGCCTTCTTCCACAGGCAGACGAAGTTGCTGGGGCAGTCCGTCTTCGCAAAGGTGGTCAGTACCCCGCACGAGTCGGGGTAGGGGACGGTGACGATGACGTTTCCGCCGTCGTAGGTGATGGTGTTGTCCCGCACCGTCCCACCGGGGGCCCGGGACAGCTGCTTGTTGATGGCGGACTGGAGCTGCTCCTGACAGCGGTCCTTGGCAGTGCTCGCCTGAGCGGAACCGCTCAGGACGGTGGTGCCGACGAGAGCGGCAAGCATCAGTGTGAGAGCGCCGATGCCGGTGGTGATGCGACGCAGAGGTGAACTCCTCTTCACGCCCATGATGTGTAGACTCCTTCATGCATCGTTAGATGTGCCACGGATAGGGGCCGGCAAGCATTCCTGTCCGTGGCTATAACGTTGACGGGTGGCTCTAGCCCTGATCTATTACGCCCCTCCTCCTCTCTGGGTAGCGCGCTCCTGCGGCTATTGGAGCGCTTCGACGACATCAGTGATCAAAGCAACTCATTGTCAGGCCCGTCAACTCCAAATGTGAAAATTCACCTAGCGTCACACCTAGAGTTCACACAGCTATTTAGATCAAATCTAGATACATTTCCCTTACGTAATTCCCCTGGCAAGTCATATAGCCTCGGAAGTGGCCAGCAGGGCGCCAAGCCGAACTTCGGTGAACACCCACACCGACGCCCTCGGGCGCCCGGGTGAGACTGCGGCACGACCTCGCGGCGGAAGTTTCAGTTTTTCCAGTGCTTCACGCACGCGGGGAACGGGTCAGGAGGCTCCGCCGGCCAGGATGGCGGCCATCCGGTAGGCGGCGTGCCGGTCGAGTTTTCGGCGGCCGCGGTTGTAGCGCTGGGTGGTGACGGGGGAGGCGTGCCCGAGCAGCTCCTGCACGTCGGCCAGCGGCACGCCTTCGTCAAGCAGCGCGGTGGCGGCGGTCGCGCGGGCGGTGTGCGGGGTCAGGCCCTTGTGGTCGACGCCGGTGGCGGTGGCGGCGCGGCGCAGCGCGGTGGTCATCCGCCACCGGTCGAACGGCCGGCCGTCGGCGCGGGTGAACAGCACCTCGCCCGCGGCCCGGCCGTCCAGCAGCGGCTCCAGCAGCGCGCATACCCGCGGCGGCACCGGGACGCGGTCGGTCTTGCCGCCCTTGCGCCGGAAGACGATGACGCGGTGCCCGGCGTCGGCGGCGACCTGGCCGACGGTGAGCGCGACCAGCTCGCCGACGCGCACCGCGCAGACGGCCAGCAGCGCGACGGCCGCGGCGTCGACCGGGTGACGGTCGGCGATCTGCTCGGCGCCGTCGACGAGCGCGGTCTGCTCGGTCACGGTCCGGGCCGGGGTGACGCCCACGGTGGACACCTCGGGCCGCTCGACCGGGTCGGCGGGGTTGGCCGCGAGCACCCGCCGGCGCACGGCGTAGGCGAACAGGCTGGACAGGGTCGACAGGCGGCGGGCGACGGTGGAGGGGGCCAGCGGGACGCCGGGGCGGGAAAGGCCGGCGCGGGCGCGGCCGGTGGCGATGGTGTCCCGGTAGTGCGTCAGGTGGTCCTCGGTGACCTGAAGCAGGGCGACGCCGGGCAGCTCGGCCTCCAGCCACCGCATGAAGGCGGCGATGTCGGCAAGGCGGGCGCGGCGGGTGGTCGCGGCCTTGGCCGCCGACAGCCACGCGGCCGCGGTCCGCCACTCGGTCTCCGGCAGGGCGTCGACGGTGTCGACGTCGGCGCCGGGCACCTCCCCGCCGTCGCCGCGGCGCCGGCGCGGCGCGAGGCCGGGGATGTCGCCGACGGTGCCGACCATCGGCCGGGGGAGCGCCACAGTGCCGGGGCGATCGGCCGGGGCGGGGGAGACGGCGGGACGGACGACGGCCGTGGAGACGATCTCGGTCACGCCCTCGGTGATCGCACTGTTGATCTCACATAAATAGCATTGTGTGAGATGAGTTCGGGCACCGGAGGAGCGCGCGCTCATTGGTTGGTCTCTATGTCGGTGCCCGGCGGACCCGCCGGGCACCGACACGACCGGCCTGACGAGACATTGACGCTACAGCTGTAGGCCGGCCGGGGCCTCACTCAGCTATCAGGCAGGCAGAGCGCGCCGTTGGTCGGAAGGCTGGGAGGGCCGAAATACCGATCGGATACCGGCGATTCGCATGAGCTGATCAGGACGCAGCACAGTGATCGACCTCTGGGCGGTTTGCACGATGCTGCGTGCTCGCCAGGTACGAAGAGTCCGCTCCACCGTCTCTCGGGAGGTACCGATTAAGGCGGCCAGATCCGCCTGCGTCAGCGGAAGCATGATGGAGCTGGAGCCCTCTCGCAGAGCCTCACTGGGGTCGATCAGAGAGGCCAACGTCCGGGCGAGTCGCTCGTTCGCCGAGTCCGACATCGCATCGAGTCGCGTTTCTGCTTCGAACAGTCGGCCGCTCAGCTCAGTGGTCAAAGCTGGCCATCCTGTGGGGTGGCCATCGAGGAAGCCCTGGAAGGCCCGGGCCTCGATCACGAGCCCTTCGACAACCCCCAACACGCTTGCCGTCACCTTGCGGATTGCCGTTCCGCTTCGCTGCAGCGCTTCCTGTTCTCCGATCAGCTGGCCTGGATAGCGAAGGCTCATCGGAGCTGGCTGACGGGACGACCGATGAAGTACGTCACTTGTCACTTTCACGTGCCCGGATAGCAGCACGATCACGCGGTCGTCGATCGCTCCGTTGAGATACAGGAAGGAGTGACCGTCTTCCCGATATAGCTTTGTTCGGCCTAGTGACAGCAGCTTGCGCCGCCCGGCCTTATCGAGTTCGGCCCAGAAGCTGCTGTGACGAGCAAATCGAGCCTCCAGAGCCAGCTGGTACCGCCAGTCCTTATAGCGTGCGACGCTGCCCGTCGCCCTGGCGGCCATCATTGCTTCCCCCTGATGGCCTTGATGATCGGGGGAACTGCAGCGAGGAGCGCGGCCGCGCCAGCGAACGCGCCTCCGACGACAGTCGGCTCTGCTGAACCGAGCCGGGCTACGGCATACCCGGCCAGCGCGATGACCGCCAGAGCGACTACCGCTCCGACACAGATCATCGGCCAATCGTTCACTTTCATGATCGATCGAAGACCCTTCTAATCCTGTGGTCCGAGTCCGACCTGGTAAGCCCCTCGATCCCCTGCTGTAGGGCCTTACAGGGCGCGTCGATCCTCTTGGTAGGAGAAGAAAGCGCGCGATGATCGTGGGCTTGTGTCGCCAACAGTAATGCGACCCAAAGTAAGGTGCGTCGCCCGCGTCGGCTCCAGGCCGGCTGATTGCGTTCCCGTCGGGCGCCGGAAAGAGAAAGAGGCAGGGCCTCCGGGCTACCACCCCCGGAGGCTCCTACCTGCGGCAATGAGATCGGACTCGGACCAAGGGTCTCGACCGTGCCACCTCTCAATGTACGGGTACTTAGTTTTAAACTCCTCCGACAAATTACGGAGGCAGCTTGCGTTCAAGGTGGCAGAGAGATAGCACCTCCGTCCTTCTCTGACCAGCGATGAAGCAGTTGACCGTCGAGCACGGTGCCGTCGAGCACGAAACTGTCTGTGAGCCGCCCGGTACTCAGCATCGACGGCGGGACCGGCAACTATCGTGCTCGACGACACCCTTTGTGTCGGCAGTGAGCAGTACAGTCCGGCCATGACAAATCCGGCTACTCTGCTCGCCGAGCAGCTCGAAGCTTGGGCGGTTCCCTCGGGGAGCTCCCCTGAGGACGCTCGTCGTTCAGATGGTGACACTGACCTGCTCTACTGGCAGCGGCACGGACGCGCCGTCGGTCTGCTGCTGGAAATCGAACGTTCCTTGGGCGGCCTTGAAGCAGCTGGGCACGACGTGCGCAGCTGGTGGAATGCCGTTCCTCGCTGGTACCGCGCGGTCTTCAACTACGAGCTTCCATGGAAGAACGGTCTCGGTGAGAGACGACCCGCGTTGTCTCCCCTGCATATGGACATGTTGAGGATGCTCGGCACCTTCTTGCAGTACGCCACGATCGCGCCTCAGGTCGTCCCGGGCTCTATCGACGAGATGAAGGCCGCGCTCGGCGATGTCGAAGAGCTCATTAAGGCCAGTACCGAACTAGATGACTCGATCCGGCACTACATGCTCAGCCTGGTGTGGGAGATGCGGCAGTGCCTGGACGAGATTGAGCTATTCGGGGCTGCCGGAGTCCGCCGCCTGACCTTTGAGCTCGCAGGGGTGATGTTCACTCGTGCCGAGACGCTGGAGGAGCGGGACTCCAACGCTGCTACAACCTGGAAAGACAAGGCGAAAAGGCTGGTAGCGACCATGCTTGGCGCAGTCGGGCTCAAGGTGATTGAGACCGGGGCCGGGGAGGTCTTCCAAAAGATGTTGGAGTAGTAGAGCTCATCTTTGGCGAAAAATCCCACCTGACCCCGGGCTCCTTGGTGGCCATGACCGGGATCACAAGGTTTCGTTGTGACGGCTACCGAACTCCCGGGCGAAGACCTCTTCGGGCTCCACCGCGCGCTGGTGCGGGGCACGGGGCCATGGACTCGGTTCGGGTGGTGCTGATGTTTGTGACGGCGGTGGTGGTGGCCGTACGGGTCTTCTGGCTGCAGGATCGCTGTCAGGCCTCCGGGAAGCCGACCTCTGACATGATCGCCTTGCGCAGCGCCGACCGCACGTCGTCCACGGCGCCCAGCAGAGAGCGGACATCGCCATTGGAGTCGGCGACCGTGTCGAGCATGTCGATGGCGTCGCGGACGACGTGCGCCGGCAACGTCAGCTCGGCGCGGTCCGAGGCGGCGGGCAGGTTCTCGGTCTTGTACGTCCACCCGATCAGGATCGAGTCGTCCTGGTAGGGGTGCACCTCTTCCAGGATCGTGTTATCGGTTGCGCCGGCGGAGCGCAGGAGTTCGAGGTACCGGGTGACGCTCCCGACCGTCAGCGGCTCATCGAACTGGAACTCAAGGGAGTAGGACATAGCCCCTCATCCTGTTGCATCGCCTCGCGCGGATGGGGCGGAACCGGCAGACAGCCCGGCCCTGCTTGTGTTCTTCAAAGCTGGATGCTGGGTGCCGCGCGGCGGTCTCGGCGGCTTGTGTCGCCGGTCAGCAGCTTCACCGTCCGGTCGGCGAGCGCCTGGAACGCCTCGTCCGCCGGCGACGGCCGCGTTTCGGGCACCAGGACCCGGCCGAGCGTCTCCCTGGTGGCCGACGTGCTCGACCGGCTGGTGGGCGACTTGTTCGACGTTGAGGACGAGTGGCGGCAGGTGCGCGGCGCGCACCCCCGCTCCCGCACCATCGGGTGGCTGGCGGAGCGCCTGGAGGACATCCTCGCTCACCCCGACATGGCCGGCCTGCCGCGGAAGCTGCAGAACTGGGACACCGTGTTGCGGCGCCTGACGAAGGACGACCGGCCCTCGTCGAGCTCGCCGATCTGCTGCGCCTGCGGGGAGCGCAGGGTGGCGTGGGATGAGGAGTTGCACTACTACCGGTACCGGTCGTGCGGGAACCTGCTGAGCCTGGACGAGCACGACCGGCTCGTGCGCGAGCAGGCCGACGCGCTGGAGGCGGCCGGACGGCGCGGCTGACCGGCCGGGGCGGGTCGCTTCGCCATCTCCCGGAGTGATGGCCGAGTTCGGGCGGCATATCAGCAGCTCGGTCCGGTCCCGAACAACGTTGGCGTTCAGCAGCCCTGGATCGGCAGCGAGGTCCTGCGCGTCGAACTCGACGCGCTCCAGCCAGCTCTCCCGCCGACTTCCCGCAGGTAGCGGGCCAGCTCGTCGTAGTCGACGGACGGCTTGGCGACGAGGAAGACCTCGGGATCGACGCTGCGTATCCAGGGTGCTCGTTGGGTCGTAGTGTCGACACCGAGATCACCGCCTGAAATCGGACAACATGGCCATCCGGGATATTTGTCCTGGGGCTGGGAAAGCGTCGAAGGGCGTTGCCACTCACGTATTTTCCGGTGGGCCATACGGCCTGACCTGCGGTATCAACCTATGTGCAACTACGAGCGCTTCCGAGAAGGCGTCGTTCCACTACGATCTGGTGTTGCAAGACGACAAAGGCCCAGACCCCGCGACAACGGGATCTGGGCCCGAAAAGAAGGAGCTATAGGACCCGGGGTCCAAGCGCTTGCCCTCTTGTACGTGACAGTCATGAGTGTAGCGCGATTAATTATTTCCTCCCTGGGTCCGCAGCCTTAGCGCGCTGTGGAGGACCAACTTGAAAGCTACGCTCACCGTGACTTTGCCCAGGCAGTCGCCGCAGGCCCGCCCGTGGGACCACCGGATCATTCTCGTGATCCTGGTCATCCTCCTGGTGAAGTACGACCTGCCGGCCGCGCTGCTCGCCTGATCGGGGCAACGGCATGAAGGCCCGGATCCCTGGTGGGGGTCCGGGCCTTCGCGTGCTCCGCCACACCTTCGGTTACCCCGCTGCGCTGCGTGACCGGCCACGAGGTCTTACCAGACAGAATTCAAATTCTGTATCCCCATGGTCGGCCGGCGGTCCCGCTCGCGGGGCCGCCGGCGGTGGCCGCACGGACCACGCCCGGCCGACTGTGGGCGTCGACCTTCTTCGGGCGCGGCTAGCCGGTCTTATCGCCGTACGTCCAGCCGCATGCACGCGTGGCGGCGCGTGGTTAGGGGACTTGCTGCATGCGCAGCTCGCGCCAGGCGGTGGCCCAACGCTCTACGTCGTCGTCACTGCCACCGCAGGCTCGGACGAACGCCTGAAGCACTTCCAGTCTCGGCAGTCTGGTCCGCATAAGGGTCATGTCCAGAGTCTTCAGCGTGAAGGCATTGTTGGAACGCCGAGCCAGCTCCCTCAGCGATAGATCCCCGGCCCAGATCCGGTAGCGCCGCATCTGGTCAACCAGTTCCGCGGGGGTGTTGGCGCTCAGGGGGTCAGGCTTGAGGTCGCGCGTGGACATGGTCTTGATCTGCTGGGGGCGTCGGTGGGCCGGTTTGTCGAGCTGGCCGGGATGCAGGGTGTAGACGTTGCGCAAGCGCTCGATGTCGAAGTCGTCGGGGTTGATGGGCTTGCGGCTGAAGGTCAGCAGGCCGAGGTCGCGCAGGTCGTTGATGCCCTTGGTGCGGGTGTCGGGGCTGAGGTCGTAGCGGTCAGCGAAGGCTTTGGGGCTGACCCATACGTGGTGGAGCGGTTCGACGAGTTCGGTGGGCCAGTACTGATCAAGAAGGATCAGGTACATAGCCAGGCCGGCTCCAGTCATGAGCTGGATGTAGCCGTTGGTCCACAGGGTGGCGGGGAGCTGGACGTACAGGTGTCGCAGGCCTTCAGGGGTGTTGCGGTGGGCCTTGGCCGCGGCACCGGGGGCGATGTAGGGGCTGCCGTCGGCGGTTTCGTTCAGGACGGTGACGGCGTTGGCGTGCCCAGGGTTGGCCTTGACGGTGATGAAGCCGTGCCGTTCCAGCCAGGCCTGTGCCTCGTTGACGCGGCGGGCGCCGGTGGTGGCTGGTTGGGGGAGGTCGAGCAGTTGGGCCCAGGACTGGGCCGGGAAGGCGAGCGCGGTGGTCCGGTCGGTGGTCTGCATCCACAGGTAGCTGAGGAACAGTTTGAGACGGACCTGGCCGCCACGGCCGCCGCGCAGCATCCGGGCGAGCGGCGGCGCTTCGCTACTGCCGGCCTCGGTGTCGGGATGGGCGATGAATGACAGGCGGAGCTGTGCGCGGCGGCGGGCGCGGTGGGAGGCCTTCTGTGCCTGGTCGAGTGCGGCCGCCGAGGGCATCTCCGGGAGCGGTTCGGCGCTCCCGCGAGAAGGACGTGTCGCTTGCGCCGGAGCGGTCTCCGTATCCATCAGTTATTCCTAGTATGGAGAAGTATTTACTAGTTACATAGTATCGGCCAAGAAGGTGTCGGTAAAACCGGTGCAAGCGTAGGGCCAAAGCTCGGTACAAGTATGCCCTGAACGGCGCAAGCGTAGGGGTGTATCCGCTCAAGCCGCATAAAAGGGTGGTAGCGGGCGGGTCAAGGGGGGGTAAAGTGAACGTAGCTCCGGCACCGCGGACACTAGTTGCCCCCGGGGGTGCTCCCCGGGAAGACGACCGACCTCGAGGCAAGGAGTTACGGGTTACCTGGCCCGGACATGGGAGCCATACCGTCGGTCGTCCCCCGGAGAAGGGGCTTCACGAGGCGTGGTGACGGGTTCGGGTTCTTCTACCGGTGTGCCTCCGGTACCCGCCCGCCAGGACACCCGGGCTGAAGGTCACCATCAACTTGATGGTGACCTTCAGCATGTCCGGACCCGGAGCCCGACCGCAAATCGTCAAGAACTTCGGCATCACGCCGATGGGCTCGCGGACCAAGTCGCACTCCATGCGACCAGGCGGTGTAACACGCTCATGATCTGGCGGTATGGCCCGATATGGGCGAGGTAGAGGAGTCCGGCTCGAGCGGGTCGCCGGAACGGGCGACGTCGGGGGTTCCGGAGCAATTGCCGGGGTTGCGGTTGATGGGGATCGGCCCGGCGCTGGCGCTGGTGTCGACCATTGCGGTGGCGCTGCTCGGCGTGGTGATCGTCGGCGGGCTGTTGCTGTTCGGCGTGCAGGGCCTGAAGCCTGAGGCGCAGGTGAGCGCAGCCACGCTGTTTGAGCTGCTGAAGATCGCGTTCGCGGTAGTGGCTGGTGTCGGAGGTCTGGTCGCCTTGGTAGTGGCCTACCGGCGGCAGAAGGTCGCCGAGGCCGCCCAAGTGCTGGCCGAGCAGGCCGAGCAGCGCGCCCACTTGGCGGAACTGCGCGCGCAGCGCGGCGAGCAGCGGGAGGCGACCAAGCTGCACAACGACCGGTTCGCCACCGCGGCCGGTCAGCTCGGGCACGACTCCCCCGCGGTACAGCTGGCTGGCGCGCATGCCCTGGCCGGCCTCGCCGATGACGCGCCCACGCGGGAGCTGCGTCAGACCTGCATCGATGTGCTGTGCGCCTACCTGCGCATGCCCTACAGTCCCAAGCCGCCGGACGGAGCACCCGAAGCGGAGCGGCTGCTGTTTGTCGGGCTGCGCGAGGTCCGGCACACCATCGTCTGATGTTGCTCCGGTCTTGTGGACACCTGAGCGCTTGGGACGATGTGTCCCGGGAGGAGTTCACAAGTGCCGATGTCACGTCCGCCGTACCCGCCGGAGTTCCGGCGGCAGATGGTGGAGCTGGTCCGCGCCGGCCGGACGCCGGAGGAACTGGCCAAGGAGTTCGAGCCGACCGCGCAGTCCATTCGTAACTGGGTGGTCCAGGCTGAGCGCGATGAGGGCCGCCGCGAGGACGGCCTGACCAGCGCGGAGAAGCAGGAGCTGGCCCGGCTGCGGCGGGAGGTCCGTCAACTGCGCGAAGAGCGGGAGATCCTGAAGAAGGCCGCGGTTTTCTTCGCTCGGGAGACGGATCGGCCGAGATGAGGTACCGGCTGATCGACGCGGAGAAGACACACCACGGCGTCTCCCTGCTGGCCCGGGTGCTGGGTGTGTCGCGCCAGGGCTACTACGCCTGGAAGAACCGCGGCCCCTCGGCGCGGGCCCGGCAGGACGAGGCACTGACGGACACGATCACGAAGATCCACGCGGGATCGCGGGGAACCTATGGTTCTCCGCGCGTGCACGCCGAGCTGCGCCAAGAGTTCGGAGTGCGTATCGGGCGCAAGCGGGTGGCCCGGCTGATGCGCGCCGCCCGGCTTGAAGGGGTGCATCGACGCCGCCGGCGCGGGCTGACCCGCCGCGACCCCGCGGCGAGTCCGGCTGAGGATCTGGTGAAGCGGGACTTCACCGCGCCGGGACCGAACCGGACCTGGACGGCCGACATCACCTACGTGCCGACCGGCGAGGGGTGGCTGTATCTGGCCGTGGTGCTGGATGTGTTCTCCCGGCGGATCGTGGGCTGGGCGATGGCCGATCACATGCGCACCGAGTTGGTCATCGACGCCCTGGAGATGGCGATCTGGAACCGCAGGCCCGCACCCGGTCTGATCCACCATAGCGATCAAGGAAGTCAGTACATGTCGCTGTCGTTCAGCCAGCGGTGCAGGTCAGCGGGCATTCGCACGTCGACCGGGACGGTCGCCGACTGCTTTGACAACGCCGTCACCGAGAGCTTCTTCGCGACCTTGGAGACCGAGTTGCTCGACCGGCATCACTTCGCCACCCGCGCCCAGGCCAAGGCCGCCTGCTTCGACTTCATCGAAGGGTTCTACAACCTCCGCCGCCGCCACTCGACCCTGGGCATGCTCAGCCCCGCTGAATACGAACGCCGTTACGACGCCGAACAAGACCGCTACGCTGCCGCATAGCCGCAAACCCCGATCTGTCCACACAACCGGGGCAACTTCAGGCGATCGTGAGGGCCGTTCCGTGCGGCTCGCTTTGCGACCAAACCGCATTAGCAGCTCGGGGCACCACCGTTCAGGACAGTCCCACCTGGACCAACGCCCCTCGGCGGTCTTCCTGGAACGGGTTGGTACGACGGTGAACTGCAACCCAAACTGCAACCCGGACAGGCTTGCTCACCACGCGCGGGGCATGAAAGACCCTTGCCGTTGGAGGCCCGTGGACGCTCTGCCTTGCGAATCAAGATCCCACGGATTAAAAGATCGGCCTCGTGCTGTTCCGGACGGTTCAATGCAGGTCATAGGGCATGTGCGGTCCGCTTTGAACGACCCTGAACCCTGCTGCATTACAACCCAAGTGCAACCCCGTCGCTCGGTGGGCTGGGGCTGAGGAACGAAGTCCCAGACCGTCGATCGCCCCCGGCCACGTACGGGCTCAACCACCATCAGGCGATCGTGAGAGCGATAGGGGAGATAGCCACTTCTGATCATTTCTTGTGATGAGCCGTCGCTCGCCCCACCTGCAGGTAGTCGTCTCTCGCTCCGCGCGGGTTGCTCTACCTGGACCTGGGCATCATCGACGATACGGGCAGTAGCTATCGGAGGCAGACCGTGTAAGCCTGAAAGGGGCAATGGGCTGGTGAGCGGCTGGTCAGTCAGCGATGTGCCGCAGCTGATCGGGTATCTTGTCCACGTCTCCGGGGCAGGGGGTTCGGGGGGATTTTGGATGCGCATGGCGGGTCAGAGGCAGGCTTCGCCAGTGTTTTCCGGGTGTGGGTCTGCCCGCCTCTGACCTCCGTTACTGCCGGTCCAGTTTCAGCTGGACAGTGACCCAGGCACCGCCGCGTTCCACGATCACAGGGAACGTCGCTCCGGCCCGCTTGCCTGCCATTGCCTGGTTGAGGGCGGCAGTGGTGGTGACCGGGGTGCCGTCGAAGGACCTGATGATGTCACCGGCCATGAGGCCGGAGGACTGGCTGTTGCTTCCCGGGGCAACGAACAGCACGTTGACTCCGCTGGCGGTGTTTCTCAGATAGCCATCAATGACCCCTTGCGTGCCTGGGACGATGTTGACCGTGAGGGGCTGCGTGGTGCCATCGAAGGTCATCGTGCTGCTGAACTGGCCGCCGGCCATCGGGGCATTGTCCTCCGCTTTGAGTGTGACGCTGAGTTCTCCACCCCATATCCAGTTGTTGTGCTGCATGGTCATGGTGGCCGATTTGCCGTCCGGTGCGACCGTGGCCGTACAGATGACGCTGCCGAGGCAGGCTGTCGTGTTGATACTGACGATGCGGGTGTACGGCGGGGCCTGCGCGACGAACCGACCTGGCTGGTTGCGGATCAGGCTGTCAGCCTTGTAGACGACATCCTTGGCTGGGCCGCCCGTGTCCAGGTCGGGAACGCTCTGCTGCGGGGGCAGTGACCGCGCCGGACGTGCAAAGTTCGACGGCGCGCCTTCCGCAGTGGCCGCGAAGGCGGTTCCGCCGGTAAACAGGCTCGCTGCCACAGCGACGGCGGCATACAGCTTTATCCCTTTGTTTGTCATGGGTACTCCTTGCTAGCACGGATGTCGTGACGCATTGTGGCAGTTAAGTTGCGGAAAGTCGTGATGACGGGCCGCGTGAGAGGCAGACCAAGTAAGCCCGAGTGGGATCATTGACTGGTGAGCGAGCAGTCCGCGTTCAATGACGGCAGCACTCTCGGCAAGTCGACACGTTCACTATCAAGGCGGAGAGTGAATCTCAGGCGGGCGGCGGTGCGGCCCACGGCAGCGGCCGATGGTCGGGTACGGCGGGCGGGTGGTGCGGTGGGCGGCCCGTGGTCCCGCCGCCGGCCGAGACCGGCGCCCACGCCGCACGCTCGGGCGGCGTTCGGGCGGCGGGCCGTGCGGCGGCGCGCCGCGCCGCCGCGCTTGACAGCCTCGCGCGAGGACAACTCAAGAGCGGATCGGGCACGCAACGGGCACGGAAGAGCGCGAAGGGCGATTAATGATCAAAGCCCAGGCGGGGAAAAGGTTCCCTGGCCTGGGCTTTTGAGTGAGTGGAGCCTAGGGGATTCGAACCCCTGACTTCCTGCTTGCAAATCGGCCTGATCTCCAGGGACAACGGCCCCGACCTGGGCGAGAAGCCGCCCGCGAGTGACCGTGAGTGCCCCCTGTTGACCGCCCTTAATGGCCCGCTAATGGCACGACGATCACGCGATCCGACCTGCCCAGACAGGGGCCGACGCGGCCCGTCTCCTGGACCGCCCCCGTCCTCCTTGTAGCTGCCGCCCCCAGGACGTGACCGCCGTGTCAAGGGTCAGCGAAGCTGATCGCGAAGCGACGCCGTAGGCGCCCTTGACTCGGCGGGCACGGCCGGGACACTCAGGGCAGCGAGGAGGACGAACGCCACCGAGCCAGAAGCACGGTCGCAACCTTCGGGTAGCCGTTGCTAAGATCCGCCAGCAAACGGCTTAAGGAGTGGCCTCTCTATTGAGTGGGGTTCTTATTGGTCGACTCCTCTAGTTGCAATTCGCGCTTGCGTTGCTCATCCTTGAGTTCTTCCATATTTTGAGCGAACGCCTTAAGTACCAATTTTTCGTCTTCATTATCATATTCATTGATTCTCAATTCGACGGCTTTAAGGTGCCGCCGCATAGCGTCTGCGGTTTGCTGCTGAGTAGTGCGCCGCTCTCGAAATTTAAAAAACCCAGATACTCCTGCAGCCACGCTTACCAACCCACTAGCAATAGCCGTTACGAGCCGCACCGCAGGCAGGTCTACACCACCAACCGTTATACCTGAGAGGCTGGTCGCCGTAACCGAGCCGAGGATCACAATCCATTGCAAGATATTTGCATATCGGCCATTTCGGCGAGCATACCGACTGAGCTCTTCGATATCATTTGACGCTATAAGCCTATAAATGCGCAAGGCGGAGATAGGATCGGCCTTTTCCTTGGCCGCTAGATGTAGTTGCGCCGTCTCTAAGTTCCGCAGATCGTAGACGTGCTCCGAGATCTTGGGGCGGATGCTGATTAGATGCCACGCAGCATAGGCCGTGGATACCGCAGCAGCCGCGAAACCAACGATCGTGAAAGGCGTTCGGTAATTAGTCCAGACCCCTATGAACATCGCACTGCCAAGGAAGCCGGCAGCTCCTAGGCTCGCAAGTAGCCATATGGCCTGCAGGAGCCGCGTTGTCGTCAGATCACGCAGCTTGGATTGCTGCTGAACAATCGCTTTGGCAGCTTCCCGCCGCTCCTCGTCGAGACGCTCGTCCTGAGTCTCCCCATTAGGGACTGGCACGAGATCGCTCATGGACTGTCCTTATTCCTAGAGGTCAGTTCGATGCACAATTCTAGAGCGATAGGACGCAAGTGGCCAGGGTCGAGCTGAATTCAAGATCACGTGTGCTGTTGCGCTGCTGGCTGCAGCAACCTCTTGGCTGCGGCCATGCGCCGATCCCTCGAGTCCCTTATGACCTGGTCTGTGTACCGCCTCATTCCTCTAGCCTCCCCTCTCACGGAGAAAGCATCTACTCTAAGTTCGTGCTTGATATCGGTTGGTTTCGCTGCTTGCTCCTTGCCCTTGGGGCTGGAGCTTCGATCGGTGCCGGGGAAAATCTCCCCGTTCCCTTACGCCTCGCGCTGGTCTTGACCGCCATGATGGCGGCTGGTATGGCCGGGATGGATTTTAAAAAAAACCTGCACCTATGCGGGGGCGTTGGACTGTCACCATCACATAGGTGTCGTATTCGTAGTGCATACATCTGACCAATGTGGTCGTACCCGTCGCTGTCGTGCCGCCTGTGGCCTTATGACCCTGATCTATTTGGTTTGCCAGGGCGACGACAGCGGTCCCCTGTCAAGGTGACCTCGAAGTGGAGTGCGGCGCGGTGAGTGTGCGACAAGCGGCCCGAGCTGTCGGCGGCCGGGACCGGCCCCCAGGCCGCATGCCCGGCCGCCGAGCGGGCGCAGGGCCGCGAGGCGGCGCGCAGCGCCGCCCTTGATCCCTATGAGCACAATTCAGCAGAGTTCCGCGTGATCGTGGGTCACCTGGTCGAGTGCCGGTGATAAAACGCCAGCATGGAGGAGCGGCGAGATCGGTTGCGGGAGCTGGGTGAGCTGTTGCGGCGGCTGCGCAAGGGTGTGGGGCTGACGGGCAAGGAGCTGGCGGAGCGGGCTGGGGTGGCGCAGCCGACGATCTCGCGGATGGAGACGGGCCAGCTGTTGCCGACGCCGGAGACGGTTGAGCGGGTGGCCGCGGCCCTCCAGCTTGACCAGGACGCGCGGCGGGAGTTGGACACCTTGCTCGCGCGGCTGCGTGATGAGGTATCCCGCCTGAGAGGTGGGTTAGCTGGCCGGGAGGCGGCGAACGCTGCGCGGGTGCGCTCGTCGAAGTGGATAGCGGTCTTCTCCTCGGCAATGATCCCTGCCCTATTGCAGACTGCGGAGTATGCGCGGCTGGCGGTGGCGATCGGCCGGGATGTGGACGAGGACGATGCGGCCAAGGCGGCGGCTATAAGGGTTGATGCTCAGGCGGTGCTGTTTGAGGAGGGCCGGCGGTTCGCCTTCGTGCTGACTGAGGGTGCGGTGCGTACGTGGCCGGGGTCGCCGTCGTTGATGCTGGCGCAGCTCGATCGGTTAGCCCAGGTGTCGACGTTGCCGCATGTCCGGCTCGGAGTGGTGCCGTGGAAGGTGGAGGCGCCGGCCTTCCCGCTGCACGGGTTCACCGTCTTCGACGGATCCGTGAGCGTGGTCGAGAGCCTGACCGGGGATCTCACGTTAACCGAGGCGGGGGAACTCAGCGCGCATGAGGAAGCGTTCGGGGCGTTCGCAGACGGGGCCGTGTACGGGGATGACCTGCGGGCGCTGCTGGGTGAAATCGGGGCGGACTTCCGGAAGCTCGCGAAACAGCTCGGCGACTGACGCATTTATGCGTCCTATTCCTTGAGATGCTTCTAGCACTGGGCATACGCTCCTGCTCGTAGGCATGTCTAGCCCCCTATACGACGGAGCGTGTCCCATGCCCGCATGGCGCCTGTCCCGGCACTTCCTCGGCCGTCCCGCCTCGGTCACCGAAGCCCGCCGCTTCATCACCACCACCCTCGGCACCTGGCCGGTCGTCGAGTCGGCCGAACTCATCGTGAGCGAACTGGCGACCAACGCCGTCCGCCACACCGCCTCGGCCCGGTTCGGCGGCAAGTTCACCGTCAGCATCCAGGCCGAACCCGATCAGGTCTGGCTCGGCGTCGTCGACGAGGGCGGCCCCGAAGTGCCCCGGCTGGTGCGGCCCAACGACGACGAAGGTGGCCGCGGCCTGCTGCTGGTCGCCAACCTGGCCGACAACTGGGGCGTGTACGGCAACCACACCGGCCGTACCGTCTGGGCCCTGCTCAAGGTCGACCCCATCGCAGCCGCGCAGGCGGCCTGCCGGTGATGAGCTGCCTAAGCCCGCACGTGCCCGACCGCCGGCAGCCCGGGTGCAAGGAACTCGCATGGTTCGAACCCTCGGAGGGGGCGCGGGTGCGGGTCGTCGCCTGGACGTGCGACTGCCTGGCCATGGTCTATGAGCTGTGCCAGGCGGGCGGGCAGGGGTTCATCCGGCGTACCCTCCAGAACGAGGACTCACCCGAGATCCGCGAGACCCACCGCTGGCCCATCCCGCAGGCCCGTGACGTCTGGGCGGCTCTGCTGGCGGGGAGTGCGCGGTGAGCCCGCGCGGTGTCCCCAACCGGCGTTCGGCGATCCGGGCCGTGGACCCAACAACCGGCAAACCCGCCAAAATCGTACTGTCAAGAGGGATAGACGACATTTCGTCTAGAGCCCTAGACTCGGGTGCGCGCCACCGAGGAGGAACCGTGCCACCGAGTGACCTGGACAAGATCGCCGCCATCGACGATCCCTATCTGCTGCTCCGGGTCGCCACCGAACGACTCAACGCCGCCCAGCAAGAAGTCACCGAACTGGCCCGGCTCCGCCGCCGCGTCATTCAGGAACTCCACGCCCAAGGCATGTCGTATGCACAGATCGCCGAGAAGGCCGGCCTTTCCCGCGGGCGTATCCACCAGATCCGCCACACCGGCCCCGCCCCCGAAGGCGCATTCCTCGGCGTCGGCACCGTCACCGTCGTGACCCCGCTGCGGCACGACGCCGCAACCGGCCGCTCCATGGTCGCCCTGGACGACATGCGCGCAGGCAAGCGCCTGGAAGACCTCGCCCGAACCTTCGGGCTGAACGTCGCCACCGACAACGTCACTGTCGACGGGCAGATCGACCTCAACCGGCCCGGCCTGCTCGCCATCTGCGGCCCCCGCATGTCCGAAGCTATGCGCCAGGCGTACGACGCCGACCCGGTCATTCACTGGGAGCGCGAAGAGACCGGCTGGAAGCTCGTCGACACCCGCACCGGCCGCGAGTACCGGTCCGGCTCCCAGCTCGACCCGGCTCAGCCGACCGACTCAGCCTTCCTCGGCCGCCTGCCCCGCCCGGACGGCAACGGGTCGTTCCTGGCCATCGCCGGTATCCACCCCAACGGCTCTCTCGGCGTCATCCACCTGCTCGCCAATGAGATCGCCACGTTGTGGGGGCAGGTCGGCGACCGCCGCTTCTCCTGCGTGGTCGGCGTCGAATACGACCCGCAAACCGGGGAACCAGTGCGGGCGGAACTGGCCAGCCCGCTCTACCGGCACGAGGACACCTGATGCGCGTCGCCTTCGCCAGCGAACCCGCCTACCCCGACCGGCCAAACGAAGACTTCATCGGCGCCACCGCCGACGCCGTCGTCCTGCTCGACGGCGCCAGCATCCCACCCGGGGTCACCTCGGCCTGCTCGCACAGCGTGCGCTGGTACTCCCACATTCTCGGCTCGACTCTGCTCACTGAGATGACCCAAAGCGCCGGCCCCCTGCCCGGACTCCTCGCCCAGGGCATCAAGCACATCACTTCACTGCACGACTTCACCTGCGACCTGGCCCACGGCGGCTCCCCCTCCGCCACCGTCATCATGCTCCGCCAAACCACCGACCACCTCGACTGGCTCGTCCTCGGCGACAGCACACTCATCCTCGACACCGGCACACCCGAGCCGGAAGTGATCTGCGACGACCGGCTAGAACAGGTCGCCGCACCCCACCGCACACGACTCGACAGCCTCCCCGGCGGCACCCCCGAACACGCCGAAGCCCGCCGCGAGTACGTCGAAACCCTCGGCCACTACCGCAACCGCGACGGCGGCTTCTGGGTCGCCTCCACCGACCCCCTCGCCGCCGACCAAGCCCTCACCGGGACGATCCCCGCCGACCAGGTACACGCCGCAGTTCTGCTTACGGACGGGGCAGCTGACGCCGTCAACCGCTACCACCTCACTAACTGGCGACGGCTCCTTGACAGACTGGCCTACCACGGTCCGGCCGAACCGATCCGCCAGGTCCGCGAGGCCGAAAGTCTCGACCCCCATGGCAAACGGTGGCCGCGCAGCAAGGTTTACGACGACGCAACAGTAGTCTGGCTGCGTTTCGAGTGATCGAAATCGTGGCATAGAAGAGCGCAACGGTGCAGCGAAACGGCGCGGCAGAATAGGCTATCTGCAGACATACAGAGGAAATCTGCGTTCAGGCCGAAGCACCAAGCGCCGTATCATCGTCAGCCGCAGTAAAGCCGGACAGATAGACGTGACAGTGGTCTGCTAGGACTCTCCCTAATGCTTCTAGGTAGCGAGTCATCTGCACCACCTGGTCAGGATCAGGGAAGGCCGTTCCGCCCGTGGGATGAGCAATCTGGTTCCGCAGATCCATCAACTCATCCAACTCCGCCTGGGCAGCCTTGGTACATTCAGCGTCGTCTTGCTTATGCAGGAGTATTTTTAACCTAGCCTGCTTCCCCAGTTCCCTCCATAGGTCTTTAATGCCCAGCCGCTTAAACAACTCGGCTAGCACCTCGGGGCGCATGTTCAACTCAGTGATAGCCAGAATCTTGGATTGGATTACAATGGGGCCAGCCCCAGCCTGGCCATCCAGGTTACGGGCTAAGTCAAGAAGGAGCGCTTCAGCCTCTGTTTGGCTATAGCGATATTTTTTGGGAGTCTGAAATATTTCCAACGTACGTCGCTTGAGCTCGTTCCGCAGGCTATCTGGCAATGCCATATAGTCGGCGGAATTACTTGCAATCTCATCGCCCATCAACTCAACGAGTTGGCGCACGAAGTACTCGAACCTGCCGCACATGTAAAGGACCATGGAGCCCGAAAGTAGCGGAAGATCTGTTCGGAGCCCCGGTGCCGCCTCTTTTAGATCCACCGCCTCCTTCCATACGATCGACTGACTTTGGATTTCCTCTGGCGCCGAACTAGAGCCGAACTCGCGAAAGCTCTTGATTAGTCCCAGTAGATCCTGTACACGCCTCAGGTCCGAAACAAATTCGTTGAATACCTCGTCGAGAGCACTCATTGTAAACCAGCTCGCAGAATCGAACCGGCCAGACTCACCCTTTCATGCACGGCTTCGATAGTATTTCCGCGCCCCACTAGCACGTCATAGGAGTGTTCGTCGGCAAGAGCGTTATCGAGTTCCTCGCGAATCTGGACTGCGCGCGCCTCAATATCAAGACCAGGCTTCTGGCTAAGGGCGATCATGAGGGCATCGTAGAGGGGGCGACTAGGGCGATGAGTGGTCGGGAGACGGAAGGGCACCCCTTTGAAGACTTCGAGGAACCGGTACAACTGCGTTATAAATTCACGCTTTAGCCCGTCGGCCCTCTCAGGGTCAATATGCATGTTCTTTTCCATGTATCGGTCCATGATGGCCCGAAGAGACCCTTGTTTGCCCTTCTGGACGGCGTCACGGAGGGCGAAGAATCTAAGTACCAGCTCCGCATCGGCCAGCGATGAGAATAGGGCATTCTTCAGTAGCGCCTCCGACGGGTTCTCTTCTTCACTCTCATCGTAGGGAGGTATACCCCAAACTTGAGTGAACGGAGCACTCCGCGCTAGCTCGATTAGCATCTTATTGAGAGAGCCCGGGTAGAGGGCATTTCGCAGTTCCTGCGGGTTCAGGCGGACACCGCCCGTATTTAGGCGATCGAAAAGAACGCGTCGAACATCGAGATCATCCTGCGCCGCCTCACGGGTCTCCGCAAGCAATACGACGGCCGATAGACTTCTGCGAAGAAGGCCTCTCTGCAAAATATGAGGAAGATCCTTGAACTTCTGCCGGTTGAGTTCGGGCCAATACTCTAGCCCTGCAAGTGCGAACTCGTTACCGAGGAAACCTCGGATTGATTCCAACCGCTGTCGTCCGTCTATTACTTCATACTCATTATAGTCCCGCTCGAAGAGAAAGATCGGCGGTACAGGTATGTTCAGAAGGAAGGATTCAATAAGAAGGGACTTCTTCTTAGTAGTCCATCTGAGGCGCCTCTGATAAGCAGGCGAAATATCTATCAACTCTCGGCCAGGCCGCAGTGCATGCTGCAGATAATCGAGTTGATAGTCTTTCGTTTCTCGAACTACACGCAACTGACTGCGAGCATACTTCTCGGCGAAATCGACTACAGGGGTTTGATGAACTGGACTCGCTGCTGCGACTTCCTCTTCGTACCACTCATCGATCTCTTCCTGCCAAATCTGAGGATCTGCTGTCATAGCATCAATACTAGAAACGATCGCCTTGATACGACAGCCCCGACGGCTAACAATTTTTTATCGAGTCGGCGGATGACGCCCTCACGGCCGACCCACGTGCAAGGTTGAATAAGTTGAGGCGATATGCCTGATATGTATCGTTTTTAGCGAGTTTGTCAGCACAGAAGACCGGGAGAAGGAACTGAGGCGACCAAGGGGCAAGGCCGGGGTTGCGGTGGTCCATGTCGCGCGGATCGTTCAGTGAAGGTCGATGTAGAGCCCCCTAGACAGACTGCGTCGCGGAGACTATCGTCATCCGCATAGCCCTCTAGACAGTTCTCGTGACGGACCGCCCGTGCATGTCTAGGGGGGTGGACAAGAAGGTGGTGAACGATGGCACTGCAAGGACCCATCCCGATCAGCTTTGAGCTGCTGTTCCCGCACGGCTGCTACATCGTGGGTGAGGTGACCGCGGCGAAGGACTTCGACGCCAAGCGGGACACCCAAGCTAAGGACAAGCTGACCGGCCTTCCGGTGTGGCAGGTCCCGGTGATGGACGCCGACCCCTCGCTCAAGGCCGCGCAGAAGACGGTGACCGTGAAGATCCTCGCCGAGGTTCAGCCGGTCGTCCCGCCATCGCTGCCGGGTCTCCCGCTGGCCCCGGCCGAGTTCGACGGGCTGGAGGTCAAGCCGTACGTCCATCAGGCGACGGGGCGGCTCGCCTACTCGATCTCGGCGCGGGTGATGCGGGCTCCCCGCACCGGCACCGCCGGCAAGACCGGCAACGCTGCGAAGGACGCGGCGTGATGGGGCGGCGTACGGCGCGGCCCTCTGCCGTGATCAGCTTCAACACCGGGGGCGGCGCCTCGGCCAAGGCCCTGCCGTACCCGGCCCGTACCCCGGTGCTGGCGCTGGACTTCGGCGCGACCTCTGTCCTGGTGACCACCTCCGACAGTGACCAGGTGAGCCCGGCCGATGTCGAGTTCGCCCGGCAGCTCGCCCGTGAGGCGGCCTCGTTCGCCCGGTCGGTCGAGCGGCGGTTTCACGGCCTGGCCAACGGTCGCGGGGTGGCCTGATGGCACACAGTCCCTACACCCACGTGTCGATGTCGATCGACCCCGGACGCCGTCCCCGCATCGGCGTCTCGCTCTACACGCCGGTCCTGAGGGCGGGGGCACGGGTGCTGGAGTCCGGGCGTCCCTTCCTGTCGCTGGAGTCCGACGAGGCGAACGTGACGGTCTCGACCACCGGGGCCGGACCGGTCACCTCCAAGGACGTGGAGGTCGCGCGGCAGATCTTCAACGCCGCCGCGCGGTACCTGGCCGACTGCGAGCGCCTGCACGCCGACCAGTCGGCCGACTCCGACCAGATCACCCCGTCCGTCGTCGGCGAGACGGCGGCCTGAGATGCAAGCGGGGCCGCAGGAAGCGGCAACTTCCAGCGGCCCCTCAACTCTCCCTGACTGCGAAATCACGAGAGGACACGAAGTCTAATGTTCCGAAAACTGCCTGGCGACGAGACGCGTAACCTCGTCTCCACCACCCCGGACACGGCCGTGGTCTTCCGCCCGGCCGTCGTCAAGACGCCCGCCATCGTCACCATCGTGATCTGGCTGTCCCGCCTGTTCGCGGGCCTGGCCCGCCTGGTCGTCCGGCATCCGGTCGCAGTAGCGCTGCTGGTCGCCTTCGGCGTCGTGTGGACCCTGTACGGCTGGCGCCAAGCTCTCGTCCTTACCGGGTTCCTGCCCTCGGCCGGACTGTCCTGGGCGCTGCTGGACCGGGCCTCGTTCCTGCGCCTGATCGGCTGGCGGCTACTCGCCTTCTGGCGCCGAGTGTGGATCTACCGGCGGCACTGGCAACCCGTGATGATCGTGTCCGGGCTCGGCCGTCACCTCCAAGGCCGTGACTACCTGCCCCGGCTCGTCTGCGTCGAGTGCGACGGCTGGGCCGACCGCGTCACCGTGCGCATGCTGTCCGGGCAGGCCGTCACCGACTGGGCCAACCGCACCGACCACCTCGCCCACGGCTTCGGCTCCCCCTCCTGCCGTGTCACCGTCGCCAAGGCCGGACGGCTCGTGCTCACCTTCCCCAGGCGTGACCCGCTCGCCGAACCCCTGCCCGCCGTACCCATTCCCGAGACGGCAGATGTCGGGGCGGTGGAGATCGGTCAGTGCGAAGACGGCACACCGTACCGGCTCAAGGTCCACGGCACGCACGTCCTGATCGCCGGGGCGACCGGGGCCGGTAAGGGCTCGTGGCTGTGGTCGACCATCCGCGGCCTGCTCCCCGCGATGCGGGCGGGCCTGGTGCAGGTCTGGGCGCTCGACCCCAAGCGCATGGAACTGTCCTTCGGCCGCGCCCTGTTCGGCGCCCGGTACGCGGCCGATCCGAAGGAGTGCGCCGACCTGCTCGATGACGCCGTGAGCGTGATGCAGGAGCGGGCCGACCGGTTCGCCGGCCTCCAGCGCTCCCACACACCAACCGTCGCGGACCCGTTCGTCCTGGTGCTCGTCGACGAGGTCGCCTTCCTCACCGCCTACCAGTCAGACAAACAACTCCGCCAGCGCATCACGGCGGCCCTCGCCACGCTCACCACGCAAGGCCGGGCAGTCGGCGTCGGGGTCATGGCTGCTCTCCAGGACCCCCGCAAGGAGGTCATGAACATCCGCAACCTGTTCCCTGACAAGATCGCCCTCCGGCTGGACGAGTCCGAGCAGGTGGACATGGTGCTCGGTGATGGGGCGCGCGACCGGGGAGCGCTGGCCGACCACATCTCACCCGTCCCCGAACGCGGCGCGGGCGTCGGCTATGTCCGGCTGGAGACCTCCCCCGATCCGGTGCGGGTCCGGGCGGCCTACGTCTCCGACGTCGATATCCGCGAGATGGTCGCCGAGTACAGCGGTCGAAGCGAGGTCGCATGAACGGGGTGGCGCACTTGCTCGACGGGCTGCGCTGCTCGGTCTGTGGCGCGCTCAACGTCCTGTGGCTCGACCCCATCCGCGGCCTGGTCGAGTGCCAGGAATGCGGCCAGACCGCCCTCACCATCCCCGAGCCCGGAAGGGAGGACAGTTGACCGACCTTACCGACGCCCACCAGGCCGGGGGAGACCAGCCGATCTCCCCCGCCCGATCCAACGACCGGTCCACACCTCGGGCCGTGCGGATGGCTCAACCGCTGGCCCGTGAAGTCGTGGAGGAGATCGCCAAGCAGTACGGGGTGTGCATCCGCCCGGTCCCGCTGCGGCGGCAGGACATCCTCACCGGACAGACCGAGGTCATCGACGTCCCCTGCGGGGCCACCTTGGAGAGCAAGTGCCCGCCGTGCGCCAAGCGCAACCGGCAGCTTCGGCGGGCGCAGTGCCGGGAGGGCTGGCACCTCGACCACGAGCCGATCAACCTCCCCGACAACGCCGACGAGTATCAGCGTCACCTCGTGGAGCTGCGGGCCGACGTCCACGCCTGGCGGGACGAGACCGAAAAGGCCGGCGGCGACACCACCGACCTGGACGCCGCGATCGTCGAGCTGGACGAGGAGATCAACGCCGCGGGCATGCGGGGCAACGTCCTCGGCCGCACCTCCGGCAAACGGTCGCGGTCCACGAAGCGGCGGCAGGACGCCCCGGACCTGCCCAAGCGGCAGATGACCAAGACCACCCTCGGGCGGACCTTCACCGGCTCGGACGGCAAGGTCTACCGGCCGTCGATGTTCGTCACCCTCACCCTGCCCTCCTACGGACGAGTGCTGGAGGGCGCGCCGCTGAACCCGGACGCCTACGACTACGTCCGTGCGGCGCGGGATGCGCTTCACTTCTCCAAGCTCGTCGACCGGTTCGTGCAGAACCTCCGCCGGGTCGCCGGGTACGACGTGCAGTACTTCGCCAGCGTCGAGCCACAGAAGCGGCTCGCCCCGCATCTGCACATGGCGATCCGCGGCACGCTCCCGCGTGCGGAGCTGCGGCAGATCATCGCAGCCACGTATCACCAGGTGTGGTGGCCCTCGACCAACGACGTGCGGTTCGAGG
This sequence comes from Microbispora triticiradicis, assembly GCF_005864065.1. Taxonomy (NCBI): domain Bacteria; kingdom Bacillati; phylum Actinomycetota; class Actinomycetes; order Streptosporangiales; family Streptosporangiaceae; genus Microbispora; species Microbispora triticiradicis. The sequence goes on from NZ_VANP01000001.1 coordinate 747,403, forward strand.
GGGAGCACCTGCCCGTCTGGGAGGACGGGGCCGGCTACCTCGACCCCACCACGGGGGAAGTCCTGCCCACCTGGGAACAAGCCCTCGACGCCCTCGACCAGGACGACGACGCCGAACCCCTGCACGTGCTCCGCTTCGGCGACCAGATGGACGTCAAAGGCGTGCTCGCCGGGACCCCGGACGCTGACCAGCTCATCGGGTACCTGTCGAAGTACCTCACCAAGAGCCTCGGCGACGCCCTCGGCACCGGCGACCCGCGCCGGAAAGCTCACGCCGAACGGCTCCTCGACGCACTCCGCTTTGAGCCATGCTCGCCGACCTGCCCAAACTGGCTCCGCTACGGCGTGCAGCCCAAAGGCGCCAAACCCGGCATGGCCCCTGGGCGGTGCAAGGGCAAGGCACACAAGCCGGATCACCTCGGCTACGCGGGGCGGCGCGTCCTGGTCTCGCGGAAGTGGTCGAACAAGACGCTGACGGAGCACAAGCAGGACCGCCGTACCTGGGTCCTGGAAGCCCTCGGCGTCGAAGACGAGCCGGTCGACCCTCACCGCTACATCTGGCGACCGGTCAAGCCCGGTGACCCCGACCTGGCCCCGATCGGCGTCCGGCTGCTCCGCTCGGTCCACGAACGCCAGCGCTGGCGCAATCACCTCGACCGGCTCGAAGCCGAGGCAGACGGACGAGTTCTTTCGGCAACTGAAGGGAGGGCGGCATGACGAAACCGATTTCACCGACCACGCCACTCCCGCCAGAGGCCCAAGGTCGCCTGCTCCGTGTCGAAGAGGCGGCCGAACGGCTGAACACCTCCGTTCGCTTTCCTCGTCGGCTGATCGCCGAACGCCGTATCTTCTTCGTCCGCGTCGGCCGGGGCGTTCGCATTCCCGAAGCCGCACTTGAAGCGTTCATCGCGGCCGGGCTCGTCGAGCCGGTCAGGGCGCCGAAAGGGCGGGCGGCCTGATGGCGAACAGAGACGGTCACCGGCGTTTCGGCAACATTCGCAAGCTTCCCTCCGGCCGCTTTCAGATTCGCTATCCCGGCCCCGATGGGCGCATCCACACGGGCTCCACGACCTACGCCACGAAGACGGACGCGGACCGTGCGCTCACGCTGTTGGAAGCGCAGATGATCTCTGGAGAGTGGACGGACCCCCACCGTGGAAAGGTCCTGCTCGGCGACTACGCGCAAACCTGGATCAAAGAGCGACCGGGCCTGCGGCCCAAGACGGTCGAGCTCTACACCTGGCTCCTTGAGCGGCACGTCGCTCCCGGCCTCGGCGAAGTGCCGGTCGGCAAACTCACCACAGCGCTTGTCCGCTCCTGGCGTGCCGCCCTCATAGATAAAGGTGTATCCGTGTCCACCGCTGCCAAGGCGTACCGGCTGCTGCGGGCCGTTCTCATGACGGCGGTCGAAGAGGACAAGCTGATCAGCCAGAACCCGTGCCGGATCAAGGGCGCCGACAACGAGCAGACGCCGGAGCGGCCCATTCTCACCGTCGCCCAGGTCTTCGAGCTGGCAGACCGGATGGCGGACCGGCGATTCCGCGCGCTGATCCTGCTGACCACCTTCGCGAGCCTGCGATGGGGCGAGGTCATCGCGCTGCGGCGCTCGGACATCGACATCGAGGCACGTACGGTCCGCGTGCGGGAACAGCTCATCGAGCTGGACGGCGGAGACATGGTGCTCGCGCCGCCCAAGTCGCGGGCCGGCAAGCGGACGGTCAGCATCCCCTCGGCGATTGTCCCGATGCTCGTCGACCACCTCGACCAGTTCACCGGCACGGTCGAGGACGCGTTCGTCTTTCTCGGCAAGCGCGGCGCGTTCCTCCGCGGTGGCAACTTCCGGCGTGAGGCCAAGTGGGCGGAAGCGCTCAAGGAGATGGGCGTCAAGGGCCTGCACTTCCACGACCTACGGCACACCGGCAACACGCTCGCCGCGCAGTCGGGCGCGAGCCTGGCCGACCTCAAGGCGCGGATGGGCCACGACAGCGACCGGGCCGCGCTGATCTACCAGCACGCCACGCGTGACGCCGACCGGAAGATCGCCGATGCGCTGAGCGCGCGAGTCGAGGCGGAGCGCGATGCCGGCAAGAGCTAATGGCACGTTAATGGCACGAACGCCGCTTCCCATGATCGTGGAAGCGGCGTTTTGGCTGGTGGAGCCTAGGGGATTCGAACCCCTGACTTCCTGCTTGCAAAGCAGGCGCTCTGCCAGCTGAGCTAAGGCCCCTGGGCGGGCGCGAACTGCGAAGACAGGCAGATCTTCGAGCCCTCCGGTGCGTACACCGTAGCAACAGCCCGTGTGCGAGCGCCACTCGGCAGCGCACGGGGCATGGTTGCGGGGGGGTCAGGAGGCGGAGGTGACCACCGAGGGGGCGCCGACCTCGTTGCCCAGGACGAGGCCGGGGAACTCGGCGATGGAGTCGAGGATGTGGGTGGCGCCGCCGCCGAGCAGGCGCTCCCTGGTGTGGACCCCGGTGAGCACCCCGGCGACGATGGAGGCGCCCGCGCGCCGGCCGCAGAGCATGTCGCTCTCGGAGTCGCCCGCCACGGCCACCTGCCGTACGTCGTCGACGCCGGAGCGCAGGACGGCGGTGAGCACCATGTCCGGGTACGGACGGCCACGTCCGGCGTCCTCCGGGCACAGCGCGAGGTCCAGCATGTCGACCCAGCTGAGGGAGCTCAGCACCCGTCCCAGGGTGGCCCGGCTGAAGCCGGTGATCAGGGCGATCTTCAGGCCGGCCTCACGCAGCTTCTCGATCGCCTCGATTGTGCCGGGGATCGGGACCAGGCCGGCCCGCTCGATGGCTCCCTCGTACGAACGCTCGAAGGTGAGGTTGGCGGCCTGCGCCTGTGCCTCGTTGCCGGGGAAGATGCCGCGGAAGACTTCGATCTTCGGGCATCCCCGAGACCTGTGCACATGCACCATCGCGCGGGCATAGGCGCTGGTCCCGGGGACGATGCCCTGCGTGGCGATCGCCTCGGCGAACGCCCGTTCCACCATGGCGGTGTCACCGATCGTGGTCCCGGCCAGGTCCAGACAGGCCAGCTTCACGGGAGTCATTCCCCGCACCTCTGCCACGATCAAGCACCATCCCTGGTGGTCAGTTCTCGCTGCCGGTCGCCTCGGTCCACAGATCGAGCTCGGCCCGGTCGGCCTGCACCTTGCGCCAGACAAGGAGCCCGCCGACGGCGACCAGAGCGAGAACAAGCAGCTTCTTCACGGTGTGACCCCACTTCTTCGACGGTCTCACCTGCCGGGTGAGACAACGCCCGGTTCTACGGTTCCCTGCAGCCTAGCAAGGCTTCGGCGTCCGGCTCGGCCTGCCGGTAATTTCGGTGAACCTGAATACTGGTTTCGGATTTCCTGCCGAGTCCGTCGTACGACCGCGACGACAGGACGACGAGATCAGAACTGCCCAGCTCCCACCGGCGCTAACCCTGACGGCCGGGGCTATGGGCTGTTGGAGGACACGTGGTTTCGGACAGGCGGGGGGCGCTCCGCTCTCAGCGGAAGCCACTCAAACCACTCAGGGAAGGGTCACGCAGAGACGGATCGTCGTTCCGTCGGCCCCGGTGCGCACGGCGAGGTCGGCCAGGCGGTTCATCAGCCAGAGCCCACGCCCGCCGAAGTCGAATTTCGTCGCGGGCTCCTCACGCTCCAGGACCTCGGCCGGGATGCCGGGACCCTTGTCCGTTATCTCGCATACGAGGGAGCCGGCCTCGCTCCACATGGCGATGCCCCGCGGGGGCGAGCCGTAACGGATGGCGTTGGCGACGGCCTCGTGCACCGCGAGGACGAAGTCCTCCAGGACGATGCCCTCCAGACCGGCCTCCTGCGCGGACACCATGACCAGATGTCGTACCCGGGTGACCGAACTTCGGTCGAACTCCAGGCTGAGCAGGCTGCCCGCCACGGTTCTCCACCACCCTTCTGCTTCCCCCGAGCTACTACACCACTTACCGCCCATACGGACCTGACACGTATTTTCCGGTACGGCTTGCGCCACCGTTCCAGCGGGCCGCGGCAGCGGAGGTCGCGCACGTGACGCTAGCGCATCGTCACAGCTCCGTCAGGAGCAGGCTCAGCATCCGCTTGGTGTCGGCAAACGGTCTGGCCTGGATGCACAGGCGTTCCATGACCGCGAGATAGCGGTCGATGTCTTCGCGTTTCTCAAGGTAGATGGCGCTTGTCAGCTGTTCGAGATAGACGACGTCGGGCAGGCCGACGCCCGCGAAGCGCAGGATGCTGAACGGCCCGCCCGCGGCCGCGTGCCCTCCGGCGCTGAACGGGATGACCTGGAGCGTCACACGGGGCAGGTTGACCATTTCGAGCAGGTGCTCGATCTGGGCCCGCATCACCTCCGGGCCGCCGACCGGGCGGCGCAGCACCGCCTCGTCGATCACCGCCCACAGGTTCGGGGCGTCCGGCCGGGCCAGCAGTTCCTGGCGGTCCATCCGCAGCCGTACGCGGCGCTCGATCTCCTCCGCCGGAGCGTCCGGATGTCCGAGCCGCACCACCGCCGCGGCGTACTCGGGGGTCTGCAGCAGCCCGGGGACGAACTGCACCTCGTAGCAGCGGATGGTGCTCGCGGCCTGCTCCAGGCCGACGTACGCCTCGAACCAGGAGGGCAGGACGTCGTCGTACTTGTGCCACCACCCCGGCGCGTTGGCCTGGGCGACGAGGGACAGCAACGCCTCGCGCTCCGCCTCGTCGCTGACGCCGTACAGGGTGAGGAGATCGGCGACGTCGCGGCGGCGGAAACCGACGCGCCCGAGTTCCATCCGGCTGATCTTCGAATGCGAGGCGCGGATGGCGTGCCCCGCCTCCTCCAGCCGGATGTGCTTGCTTTCCCGCAGGCGGCGCAGCTGGGTGCCGAGGAGGAGACGCAGAACGGTGGGACTACGGCGTGACTGTGACGCCAGGTCAGGGAGTTGAGGCACACCCTCCGCAGGGGCCGCAGTCATATGAGGTCCTTTGAGGTGCACCGATGTTTACGCCCTGTTAACGATACTCTCCCCGTCGTCTCGCGCAAGCGGTGCGATCAGTTCTGCAGCAGATCGTCGAATTCGCCCTCTTTGGCGGAGCGGACGAAAGCGGCGATGTCCTGGACGGGCATGATCAGGGCGGGGCCGGACGGGTGCCGGGAGTTGCGCAGCGCCACCAGACCCTGGGGAAGCGCGGCGATCTCGACGCAGTTGCCGCTCGGATTGCTGTGCCGGCTCTTGCGCCAGCCCACCCGGCCCAGATGAGATGAGGGCATCCCGTTGTAGATCACGGACATGTGGGGCCTCGTTTCGGATTCCCCGCTCATGCAAGGACTTTCAAGCGCTTGCACGTGCATCTGTACTTGCACAGCAGCACCAATGGGAGCAGTATGACTTACTGAGTCATCCCGCCACACGGTCGACATCAACCTCATAAGGCTCTCAATGACTGGTTATCGGACAGACCGCGCTTCACTCGCAGAAGCCGATAGCGGTGCCCGTGATCCCTGGCTGGGTACGCTTGAGCAGGTCTTTCCGGACGGCGTGCGGTGGCCGTGGACCAATGGAACGGAGCCCGACGGCGCACCCCAGGTGGCGGTGCACGAATTCCACCGCGAAAGTCTCGCCGCGCGCACCGCGCGCCACTTCACGACGGGCGTGCTGCGCACCTGGTCGATGGACGACGTCTCCGACGACGCCGCGCTCGCGGTCTGCGAACTGGTCACGAACGCCCTGCGGCATGGTCTGCGCCACCAGGCGATCCACCCCGTCCCGGTACGCCTGCTGATGTTCCGCTCGACCCGGGCGCTGCTGTGCATGGTCACCGACCCCAGCAGCGCCGCCCCGGTGCTGCGTGAGCCCGACTACGTGTCGGAGACGGGACGCGGCCTCCAGGTCGTGGCGGGGGTCAGCCGCATGTGGGGCTGGACGCCCCTGCGTCCCGTGGGCAAGGCGGTCTGGGCCGGCTTCACGGCCGAGCGCTCCGGCTCGCTCCGCTGACCCACCGGGCCCTCCCCGCCCCCGTCAGGCACCCACCCGGCCCTTCCCCTCTCTTCAGCCCGATTTTCCTCGGTAGTATCGCCGTCTGGGCTGAACGGAGGATCATGCCGGGTTTCCCCCCGGTCGAGCCAGTGGGTTTCGACCCGTCCATCCCGAACGAGGCCCGGGTCTACGACTACTGGCTCGGCGGGAAGAACAACTTCGCCGCGGACCGCAAAGCCGCGGAGATGGCGCTGCAGATCGCGCCCGAGCTGCCGATGATGTGCCGCGAGGGACGCAAGTTCATGCGCAGGACCGTACGGTTCCTGGCGGAGGCGGGGATCCGGCAGTTCGTCGACATCGGGTGCGGCCTGCCGACCCAGGGCAACGTCCACGAGATCGCGCAGAGGTACGCCCCCGACGCCCGGGTGGTGTACGTGGACTACGACCCCGTCGTGGTGAACCACGGGCAGGCGCTGGTCGAGGACGACGAGCGCGTGGTGGTGATCCACGGCGACGTGCGCGACCCCGACGGGCTGTTCGCGCACCCGCGGCTGCGCGGGCTCGTGGATCTCGGCGAGCCCGTGGCCGTCCTGCTCGTCGGCGTCCTCTCCACCATGAACGACGACGATCTGACGCTCTCCATCACCCGGCGGTTACGCCAGGTGATCGCCCCCGGCAGTTACATCGTCATCAGTCATGCCGTCTCCGACATCCGGCCGGAGGTGACGGACAAGCTGTCCCTCCTGTTCGCCAACGAGTGGGCCGCCAAGGACGACGGCCGCATGCGCCTGCCCACACGGGCGGAAATTCCTCGGCTGTTCGGAGACCTTGAGCTGGTGGAACCCGGCCTCGTCCTGCTGCCGGACTGGCGCCCTGAGCCGGGCAGGCTGCGGCCGCCGAAGAACACGGTGTGGTCGGTCGGCGGCGTCGGCCGCAAATCCTGACGCGGCACCCTTGTTAGATCTTCGTTGAATATTAACGTGCCTAACCATTGACAGAAGTAGCGTCAGACGACGACGCTCAGTGAATACTCCAGCTTCCCTAGGGAGGTGGGACAGCGATGATCATCGCCATGTCCTGCTCCATGACCGCCCGCCCGTGCGCGGCGAGCGGTGGATGGACCACCGGCGTGCTCAGCCGGTGCACTTCGTGACCTCCGCCGCGGATCAGTGCGGAGTTCTCTACACAGACACTTATCTCAGCGTCAGGTGGTCCCCGGCGGACGCGTCGGTGATCATCGATGGCGAGGTCGACGTCTCCAACAGTGAGGCCCTGGCGAGCGCGCTCGCCAGGGCGAGGAAGGCGAGCGGCGAGATCGTCATCGACACGGGCGACCTGCGGTTCATCGATCTCGCGGGGCTGCGGGCCCTGCTGGCTCCCGCCTCCTTCGTCACGCACGACGCCGTACGGCTGCGGAACGTGCCGCCGTACCTGGGCCGTCTGCTGAGGATGCTCGACTACTGACGACCACCGAGGACTACGAAGGACTGCCGAGGAGCTCAGCCGACGAGGTCGCGCGCCAGCGTCTCTATCCGGTCCCGCCACTCCTCCAGCACGGAGGTGTGGCCGGTCGCGCCGGTGTCCGTGACGACCAGCCGCGCGCCGTGTCCGGTGCCCCTGGACAGCTCCCAGCGCACCCGTCGCCCATCTTCGGCATGAATGGCCCCGGGCCGCTCCGGCCCCGCCGGTGCGACCGTGAACTCCACGTACGCCGGCGTCTCCGCGCCAGGCCCCGCGCCCGGAGCCCCCGGCGTACGGACGGCCGTGACGGTCCCCTCGCCGAGGCGGTCCGGCACCGGGGCGCCGATCGTCGCCGCGGCGGCCCCCACGGCGTTCCAGACCTCCTCCACCGGCCGCGTGAGCTGCCGCTCGAACCGCACCTGCCGGCCGCCCGGCCCGTCCGCTCGTCCGGCCACCGCCTCGGTGAGCCCGAACGCCTCCACGTACGCCTGATGGAGCTCCGGGAAGTTCCCCTCCGGCCACTCGGGTGACCGTCCGGCGACGACCGCGTCCAACGCGCCGAGGCAGACCTGCCACCCGGAGGCGTAGCTCGCCGCGGCCGGGCGGTCGTCGAAGACCTGCGTGAAGACGAGCAGGCAGCCGCCGCCCTCCTCCGGCGAAAGCTCGAAGCGCAGCAGGTTGTCGCCCTCGCGGGGCATCTCCGGGGTGGAGCGCTGGACGAAGGCGAACACGCGGGGCGGGTCCAGCTCGGTGATCTCGGCGTCCAGCGTCATGCCGCCACCGAACACGATCTTCCCGCCCACCCGCAGGTCCATCTCGGCGACCGTGAACGGGAACCACAGGCCGAGCCGCTCGGGCTCGGTGATCGCCCGCCAGACCTTCTCCCTCGGGTGGGACAGCCTGCGCTCCATCCGCAGCACCGGCCGTCCGTCGAGCTCGTCGAGCGTCGCCTTCACGTCATCTCCTCCGGGTCGTCGTCGGGCGTCTCGTCCAGATGCCTCTCCAGCGCGTCGAAGCTCGCCGACCACAGCCTCCGGTACGGCGCGAGCCACGCGTCGATCTCGGCGAGCGGCTCGGGGCGGAGCTCGTACCACCGGCGCTGGGCGTCCCTGCGCACGCGGACCAGCCCGGCCTCGCGCAGCACCTTGAGGTGCTTGGAGGTGCCGGGCTGGGTCAGGCCGAGCCGCTCGGTGAGCTCCCCGACGAGGCGGGGGCGTTCGAGCAGCAGGTCGAGGATCCGCCGCCGCACGGGCTCGGCGAGTACGTCGAAGGTCGCTGGCACGACCCCGAACATACCCGCTCGGCTATATTCCCGCAAGGTTATGTAGTCAGCTGAGGATCTCGTCGAGCTCCTTCAGGGCCGCGTCGTCCGGCCGCCATCCGGCCGCCGCCGCGTTGGCCGCGACCTGCTCCGGCCGGGTCGCGCCCGCGATCACCGACGACACGGCGGGCCGCGCGAGCAGTCCCCCGATGGCCACGTCCAGCAGGGTCACGCCCTGCCGCTCGGCGAACTCCCGCAGCCTCTCCACCACGTCGAACCGCTCGCCGGTCAGATACTGCGGACGGCCGGCGAGGCGGCTGCCCTCCGGCGGCTGCTCCCCCCGCCGATACTTGCCGGTCAGCAGGCCGTTGGCGAGCGGGAAGTACGGCAGCAGGCCGATGCCGTGGTACGTCAGCGCCGGGACGAGCTCCTGCTCCACCCGGCGGTCCAGCAGGCTGTACTCGTTCTGGGCGCTGACGAAGCGCTCCAGACCACCGGTGCGGGCGATCCAGTCCGCGTCGGTGACCTGCCAGGCGGCGAAGTTGGACGAGCCCAGGTAGCGGACCTTCCCCTCCCGCACCAGGTCCGTCAGGACCGACAGGGTCTCCTCGACCGGTGTGGACGGATCGGGGAAGTGCAACTGGTAGAGGTCGATCCAGTCGGTCCCGAGCCGGCGCAGCGACCGTTCGACCGCCAGGCGGACGTAGCGCCGCGAGGCCCGCGCGCCCCAGTCGGGCCCGTTGGCGCCGTGCACGTCCCCGCCGAACTTGGTCGCGAGGACGACCTGGTCGCGCCGCCCCTTCAGCACCTCGCCGAGCAGGGCCTCCGACTCCCCGTAGATGTCCGCGGTGTCGATCAGCGTGACGCCGGCGTCGAGCGCGGCGTCGACCACGGCGCGCGTGGCGTCGAGGTCGATCCTGCGGCCGAAGTTGTTGCCGCCGAGGCCGACGGCCGAGACGACGAGCCCCGAGTCCCCCAGCCGCCGATAGGTCATCTCCGTCATGGTTCCCCTCACAGTCCCCTCACCGTCCGCCTCGCCGGCGGCGGAAGCATCACCTCACCGTATTTCGCGCCATCGGAGAGGCCGTCCGGGGGGCGCACGGCGGACGCCCGCGAGAGGATGCCGGGCATGACCACCGTGCGGCACGCTGTCCGGGCCATCCTGTTCGACGGGGACGACGTCGTCCTGTTCCGCCGGGTACGGCCCGAGCGTGAGCCTTACTGGGTCACGCCGGGCGGCGGGGTGGAGCCGGGCGACGTCTCCCTGGACGCGGCGCTGCGCCGCGAGCTCGACGAGGAGCTGGGCGCCACGGCGGGACCGGCGCTGCACGTGTTCACCCTCGCCGAGCCGGGCCGCCTGAGCACCGTCTTCGCCTGCCGGCTCGTCTCGCTCGACCTGTCGCGCCGCAGCGGCCCGGAGTTCCTCGAACCGGACGTCGGCCTGCACCAGGTCCGGCGGGTCCGCCCCGCGGAGGTGCGCACGCTGAACATGGTGCCGCCGGAGCTGGGGGAGTTCATCTCGGCGAGCGCCGCCACGCTGCCCGCGCTGCTCGACGCCGCGACGTACGCCCCGGGCCGGTACCGGCCGGTCGTGGACGTGCATCTGCTGCTGACGGACGGGGACAGGGTGCTGCTCGGCCGCCGCCACGGCACCGGGTACGCCGACGGGGAGTGGCAGATCATGCCGTCCGGGCACCTGGAGGACGGGGAGACGGCCGTCGACGCCACGGTCCGCGAGGCGCGCGAGGAGCTGGGCATCGAGCCGTACGGCTGCGAGGTGGTCCACGTGATGCACCATCGCAACCCGGGCGGCACGGCCCGCGTCGGGTTGTTCCTCGTGCCCAGGGGATACACCGGCACGCCGGTCAACGCCGAGCCGCACAAGTGCGCGGAGCTGGGCTGGTTCCCGATGGACCGGCTGCCCGAGCGGACGGTGCCGTACGCGCGGGCGGGCGTCGAGGCCGTGCGCCGCGCGCTCGCCCACGGCCGGACGGCCGTCGAGTCGAACGGGTCCCGCCCGCCGGTCTTCTCCCTGCACGGGTGGGAGACGCCGGGCGCGGCGGAGGCGGCGGCCGAGGCGGCGCGGTCCGGGTTCGAGGAGGTCACGGTCTGTCTCGTCGGCTGGCTCGACGGCACGCCGCTCGTGCGGTCCGACGAGGAGACCGACCGCCTGCCCTCGACGGTCGTACGGCCGGGGGAGGACGTCGAGGCGGCGCTGGCGCGGATCGCGGCGGCCGGGGCGATCGGGGAGACGTGGTTCGCGGGCGCGGACGACTACGTCTCGCCGGCCGGACGCCTCGGGCGGCGGCTGGCCTTCGCCGCCCGCCTGACCACCCCGCCTGAGGGCGTGGTGCCGCTGCCGGCGGGGTCGCTCGGCCGTCTCCCGTACGCCGAGCGGGCGTTCGTCCGCTCTTCGGGACTTCTGTACGGCGTGTCCGGCCGATAGCCTGGTCCGGGGCGTGCCGGGAAGTCTGGTCGGCGAAGGGGTCTCCCATACCCGGGAGGCCGGACCGCCGACCGGAAGGCAGCCGTGAGCACAGCCGTACGTCCTGGGCAGGTGAGATCATGCGTGCCCGTGATCTCCTAGTGCCGTTCCCCACGGTGGGGCTCGATTCCCCCGTCGCCGAGGCCGCGCGTCTCATGGCCGAACGCGAACTGCCGGGGCTGATCGTGCTGGACGAGCACGGCACGCCGGTGTCGATCCTGCCCGGTACGCAGGTGCTGCGCCTGGCCGTGCCCCGCTACTGCCAGGACGATCCGGCGCTGGCCCGGGTGATCGACGAGGCGCACGCCGACGCGTTCGTACGCGCCCTGGGCGGGCGCACGGTCCGGCAGGCGTTGCCGGAGCGTCCGCGCGAGCTGCCGGTCACCGACCCGGACGCCACTCTCCTGGAGATCGGCGCGCTGATGGCGCGCACCCGCAGTCCCCTGGTCGCGGTGCTGGACGGCGGCCGGCTGCTGGGCGCGGTCACGCTCTCCGCGCTGCTCAAGCGGCTCGCATGACGGTGACGGCCTGGGTGGCGGCGATCGTCTTCGCCGCCACATACGTCCTCATCGCGACCGAGAAGATCCACCGGGTCAAGGCCGCCCTGGGCGGCGCCGCGATCATGCTGCTGGTCCACGCGACGGCGGCCGGCTCCGCGTTCTTCTCGCAGGAGTCCGGCGTGGACTGGAACGTCGTCTTCCTGCTGCTCGGCATGATGATCATCGTCGGCGTGCTGCGGCAGACCGGCGTGTTCGAATACCTGGCGATCTGGGCCGCCAAACGCGCCAGGGGACGGCCGTTCCGGCTCATGGTCCTGCTCCTGGTGATCACGGCCCTGGCGTCGGCGCTGCTGGACAACGTCACGACCGTGCTGCTGATCGCGCCGGTGACGTTCCTCGTCTGCGAGCGCCTCGCCCTGCCGGTCGCGCCGTTCCTGATCGCCGAGGCGATGGCGTCCAACATCGGCGGCACCGCGACGCTCGTCGGCGACCCGCCGAACATCATCATCGCCTCCCGCGCCGGGCTGACCTTCAACGACTTCCTCGTCCACCTGGCGCCGCTGGTGATCGTGCTGACGGCGGTGTTCATCGGGCTGTGCCGGGTGCTGTTCCGCGGCGCCTTCCGGTACGACCCGGAACGGGCCGCCGAGATCATGCAACTCGACGAGAAGGCGGCCATCGAGGACCGGGTCATGCTCGTGCAGAGCCTGTCGGTGCTCGGGGTGGTCGTCGCCGCGTTCGTGCTGCACCCGGTGCTGCACTACGAACCGTCCGTCGTGGCGCTGCTCGGCGCGGGGCTGCTCGTGCTGGTCACCAAGATCACCACGGACGAGGCCCTGCGCGAGGTGGAGTGGCCGACGCTGGTGTTCTTCGCCGGGCTGTTCGTGATGGTCGGCGCTCTCGTCGAGACCGGCGTGATCGCCCAGGTGTCGCAGGCCGCGGCGGAGGCGACCGCAGGGCGGCCGGGCGTGACGGCCATGGTCCTGCTCTGGGCCTCGGCCGGGCTGTCGGCGATCGTGGACAACATCCCCTACGTCGCCACGATGAGCCCGATCGTGGCCGACCTCGCCCAGCACGTGCCCGGCGACCACGACGTCCTGTGGTGGGCCCTCGCGCTGGGCGCGGACCTCGGCGGGAACGCCACCGCCGTCGGCGCCTCCGCCAACGTCGTCATCCTCGGCATCGCCGAGCGCAACGGCGCGCGCATCAGCTTCTGGGAGTTCACCAAGTACGGTCTGATCGTCACCGTCGTCACCGTGGCCCTGGCCACGCCGTACCTCTGGCTGCGCTACCTGCTCTGAGTCCGGCTCAGTGGAGCCGGAGTGCCGGGCGATCGCCCGACAGCTCCAGCGATTTTGCCCGTATGCGCATTTCGGCCTGATTTCGGGAATCCGCGTCCCCGGTCCGCTCATCGGACCGGGGAATTGCGCTCGCGAATATGAGTAGGGGGATACTTACGCCAGCCGACCGCGATTCTTCGTAACGTTTCTTCGAGGAGCCCGTTATTCGGGAAGCCCGCCCCCGTTCCCTTCGGACGACCCGGCCCGTCCCGTCCGGGCGACCCCGACCCGTCCCCCTCGGACACCCTCGACTCGTTCCGGAGACGATCATGCCGGTACGCCTGATCGTGGCCCTCGCCGTGGCCGCCGCCGCGTTCTGGGCCACGCCGGCGCGGGCCACGAGCTGCCCACCCCCGCCCAACGTGACCGGTCAGACGTACGAGCAGGCGTACGCGACGCTCAACGGCCATTTCGGCTATGGGGTCGTGACCGTGCCCGATCCCGTGCCTCCCGGGACGAGTTTCGTGAGCAGCGCGGAGACGTTGTCGTGCATCGAATTCAAAATCACGGGTGTCCGGGTTTACCTGGAAGGGCAGGTGCCCGACCTGACCGGGATGACGCTGACCGCGGCCACCGCCGAAGCGGAGAAGGCCGGATTCGGCGTGACCACCGGGCAGCCGGAGGCCACCGGCGAGTGGAAGGTCGCCCAGCAGACTCCCGCGCCCGGCGGGCGGCTCGCCTACGGGCAGGCCGTCAGCCTGCTCCTCGACGGCTCGACCGAGGTGCCGTACCTCATCGGCCGTACAGTCGCGGAGGCGCGGCAGATGGCGGCGGACCGGGGGCTGACGCTCAGAGGGGCGGACGACGCGCGCGACGACCAGATCGTCGAGGACCAGAACCCTCCCGGCGGAGACGAGCTGACCATCGGCGACGCCATCGACGTCGTCCTGAGCGAAGTGTCCCCGGTGAGCCCCTCCGTGAGCCCACCGGTAAGCCCACCTGTGAGTCCACCGGCGAGCCCGGACGACAGTCCCTCGCCGAGTCCCCCGGAGTCGCCGCAGCCGGAGGAGTCGCCCGAGGCGAGCCCTGAGCCGGTGCCGACGGTCGCGTTCTCCGGCGAGGAGACGGGCTCTGACTTCGGTGTGCAACCGTGGCTCGCCGTCGTCGTGGTCGCCGCCGCGCTCCTCGGCCTCGCCGGATGGAAGGCGCGGGACGGCCGGCGCGCGCCCGACCGGGACCACGACCGCCGCCGGGAGGTGCGACTCGTCTCCCGCGCCGACCCGTCCCCGAACGTGCGAATCCACGAGAGCCGCGACTCCCGCCCGGCCGTACGCCTCCACGCGGTCGCGGACCCGGGTCGGCAGGAGATCCGGGAAGGCCTGTCATGAACCTGACCATCAACCCGAATCCGGGCACGGCCGCCCTCGCGCTCTATGACGGCGCGCGCGGCGCGGTGGCCGCGGCGGCACGCCTCGTCCGCGACCCCCAGGTGATGAGCACGATCTGCCGCGACGCCCCGGACCTCGCCGGACAACTCGTCGCTCAGCTGCCCGAGGCCGGCGCCGGCCTGCTCCACGGGATCACTCTCGGGACGGTCCTCGCGGCCGGGTGGCAGAAGTCCGGCGAACTGCGGGCCGCCGCGGTGCGCAGTCACGAGGAGGGCTTCCGTGGGAAGACCAACCAGACCCGTCTGGCCGCGCACTCGATCACCTCGGAGCACCGCCCGTACGTCGAGGTCTACACCGACGAGCGCAAGGTGCTCACGATCACGTTCTCCGTCGATCTGACGTTCACGATCGGGCTGCTGTACGCGGGTATCCGCGACGGGCGGCTGGTGACTCTCCACCCCGGCGGGGACTGCGAGGTCGCGGTGAGTTGGGGGATGGAGGGATTCAAGATCGGTGAGAAGAAGGTGCCGATCCGCATCCCAGCCGTCGCCGTTCCCCTCGGCGCCGGAATCCTGCTGGCCCGGCCACCCTCCTGACCACGTCCCGCGTTCAACTTCCGGACGCGATCGTCAGGCACTGCTCACCCCTGCGTACCGATGACGAAAGGAAATGTTCAGCCTGGCGGAATTTGATCGTATCGCCTGCTGTATGCACGAAAGGTACGTCTGTGAGCTCCTCCCTCTCCCGCCGTGATCTCATGCGCTCGGCCGCCGCCGGCGGCCTCGGCATCGCCGTCGCGGGCAGCATCGAGGCCATCGCCGGTCCCGCGGCCGCCCAGGCCGTCCAGGCCGGGGTCGGCAAGACGACCGGGTACGGGCCCGTCGTCCCCGACCCCGCCGGTCTGCTCGCCCTGCCGAAGGGCTTCTCCTACAAGATCGTCGCTCAGGCCGGGACGACGAAGCTGGAGTCCGGCGAGCCGACCCCGAGCGACGCCGACGGCACCGGGTGCTTCGCCGGCCGCGACGGCTGGGTCCTGGTGAACAACCACGAGATCGGCGGCAGCGAGCCGTACGGCGTGCCCGCCCTGCCCGGCCTGACCTACGACCCCGGCGCCAAGGGCGGCACCACGAACATCGAGGTGGACCGGAACGGCAACCGGGTGCGCGAGTACGTCAGCGTCGCGGGCACGCACAACAACTGCGCGGGCGGCATCACGCCGTGGAACACCTGGCTGACCTGCGAGGAGACCGAGCAGCGGGCCGGGGGCGCGTTCCAGAAGGACCACGGCTACGTCTTCGAGGTGGACCCGTTCGACCGGGCGGCCAACCGCGACCCGGTCCCGCTGAAGTTCCTCGGCCGCTACTCCCACGAGGCCGTCGCGGTGAACCCCCGCAACTCGGAGATCTACCTGACCGAGGACGCGAGCGGTCCGAACGGGCTCTACTTCCGGTGGGTCCCGCCGAAGCACTTCCACGCCCGCAAGGGCGCGCTGCGCGCGCTGGCGCTCGGCCCCGGCGGCGACACCGCCGGGAAGCTGCAGGCCATGCGGTGCCGCAAGGGCGGCAAGCACATCGCCGACCTGTCCGAGGCGACCCAGCCGGGCACCCGCTACAAGGTCGAGTGGGTCGACGTGCCGGACCGGGACGCCAAGACGACCTCGGTGCGCAAGCAGTTCACCGACGACCAGGTCACCCGCAGCCGCAAGCTGGAGGGCGCCTGGTGGGGCGACGGCGGCGCGTACTTCGTCGCCAGCTACGCCCGGCACGACGACGGCAGCAGGAACGAGCACGACGGCCAGGTCTGGTTCTACGACCCCGAGTCGGAGACCGTCACGCTCAAGACGATCTTCGGTGTCAACCCCGACCCGGAGCAGGACACCCACTACGACGGGCCGGACAACATCACCGTCTCGCCGTACGGCGGGGTCATCCTGGCCGAGGACGGCGAGGGCCTGTCGCACCTGGTCGGCGTGACCGACAAGGGCACGCCCTACCCGATGGCCCGCAACGAACTCAACGACAGCGAGTTCACCGGCCCGACGTTCAGCGCGGACGGGCGCATCCTGTTCGCCAACATCCAGACCCCGGGCTACGTCTTCGCGATCACCGGCCCCTGGACCCAGAAGCACGACGGGCACGGGCACGGACACCACTGACCTACCTGAGGCGTCCACCCCACCCCCCGGGTGGGGTGGACGTGTTTCCGGGGGCACCGTGTTCCAGGCAGCACCGCGTTTCCGGGCAGCGCCGTGTTTCCGGGGAGCACCGCGCCGGGTGACCGGCACGGCTCAGGCGAGGAGGTGGGCGAGGCCGAGCCCGGCGGCGGCGGCGAGGACGCCGAGGACCAGGCTGCCGAGCGCGTTGAGCCCGGCCTCCAGGACCGCACCCTCCTCCAGCAGCCGTACGGTCTCGAAACCGAACGTGCTGAACGTCGTGAACGCGCCGCAGAAGCCGGTGCCGAGCAGGGTGACCATCGCGGCGGGCAGCCCGAGATCGTCCCGGGCGCCGAGCAGCAGCCCGAGCACGAGCGACCCGGACACGTTGACCGCCAGCGTGCCCCAGGGGAACACGCTGTCGTGCAGGCGCTGCACCAGGCGGTCGGCCAGATAACGGGCGGGAGCTCCGACGATGCCACCGAGGAAGACGAGCAGCAGGGTCACGGCTCCGCCCGCCCCGGCTCACGCCCCACGTAGCGGTAGACCTCCACGGAATCGACGATCACCAGGCCCTCGGTCACCAGTTCGTCCAGTTCCGCCACGAACGCGCTGATCCTCTCCGGGACGTCCACGATGACGACGGCGATGGGCAGGTCCTCACTGAGTGACAGCAGGCGGCTGGTGTGGATGCGCGAGGAGGCGCCGAAGCCCTCGATGCCCCGGAACACGCTCGCTCCCGCCAGGCCCATCTCGTGCGCCCGATGGACGATCTCGGTGTACAGCGGCCGGTGCCGGTACCGGTCGCTCTCGCCTATCAGGATCGTCAACCGCTGCGCGGGGCCGTGCAGTCTCATTCGCCCCTCCTCCCGCGCCGCCGTACGGGGAGGCCCGCCAGGGCGCGGGCGAGGACGACGCCGCACCAGACCGCGATCAGCCCGGCGACCATGCTTGCAGCGGCGTACGCACCGGCCATCGGCCACGCGCCGTGCGACGACCTGTCCACGATCTCCGTGGTGAAGGTGGAGAACGTCGTGAATCCGCCGAGGACGCCGACCCCGAGGAACGGACGGACGTAGCGGCGCGGCGGCCAGACGTCGAGGACGAAGACCATCAGGGCTCCGAGCGCGAAGCAGCCGGTGACGTTCGCGAGGAACGTCCCCCAGGGGAATCCGGTGGGCGGCGCGGGGAAGGCCCGGCCGAGCAGAAACCTGGCCACGGCGCCGGCTCCGCCGCCGAGCGCGATCACCGCGAGGACGTCCCAGCCGCGGCGGCGTGCGGGGGCCGCCGGGCGGAACACGTCCCGCTCGTGCCGGAGGTCCACGTCGGGGTCGATCGGCAGGCCGGCCTCTTCCCGATCGCCGTGTACGCGCCGGCTCACGCCGTCCTCCTCGTCCTGGTTACCCGGCCTTCCGGGTTCGTCGCCCATCCGTGGATCCCGTACGCCGGTCGCGGAGGGGGTGCGAAGGGAGCCGGTCCACACGAGTGGGTCCCAGTCTACGAACCGGCCCGTGGCGGCCACCGGCCGCCGTGGCCGCAGGCGAGCGGCGGATCAGCGGACTCTGTCCCTAATCGGGAATTTTTTCGGACCACAAATATCATGTTACAGAGAGTGGATGAGCGGGACATCCGAAAGCCGCCACTTTCCGGAAGTCAATCCCCTCCGACCTGGCCAAACCCAGAAAACCGACATATGGCAATTACTTAAACAATCGGCCATATATGGTTCTATTGACATTAAACCGCGGTCGCCGTTGACTTGTTAAGTATGGGCGTGATCATGAAGACGAAACCGGCGGGGGTGCCGCCGGGACGATCCGCCGGATCCGGCCCGCACACGACTACGGTCACGCCTTGCTGAGCGCCGCCGGCGTCTCCGGCGTCTCCGGCGTCTCCGGCACGGCCGGCCCCGCCCGGTCGTACGGCCCTCCCCTCACCGTCGACCTGCGCGGAACGCCGGGATCGGTGTCGTGGCGGCCGGTGGACATTCAGCCGGGCAGCGAGCCGGACGCGGAGGCCCTGCCCTGCGTCGTGCTGGCCGACCGCGCGGGCTGCGCCGAGTTCGCCGTCCTCCAGGACGCCCTGCACCACCTCGGCGTGCCGAGCGTGCGCGTCGACGCCGAGACCATCGCCTCGCTGCGGCTGTCCGCCACAGTCGGCGCCACGGTCGGCGCCGGCGACGCGAACGGTGTCGCGGGCGGCACGACCGGCGGGGCGACCGGCGGCGGGATGTGCGGTGTGCTCGACCTGGACGGCCGCCGCATCGCGCCGACCGTCGTGTGGGCGCGCCACTTCTCGCCCCGGGCCATGCCCGCGACGGCGGACGCCGTGGAGACCCTCCTCCGCGCCGAGTCCTGGCACGCGCTGGTCCGCCAGCTCTGCTCGCTGGCCCCGGCGAGGCTGCCCGGCAACCGGCCCGGCAGGCTGGAACAGCTCGCCGGTGCGGCGAGGGCCGGTGTCCGCGTCCCCCGTACGGTCGTCACCACCAGCCCGGCGAAGGCCGCGGCCGCCATGGACGGGCCCAGAGTCGTCGTCAAGGTCGTCGAGGAGCACTTCGTCGAGACCGAGCCCGGGCTCCTGACCGGGGTCTTCCCCGAGGTCGCGGCCCGCGAGGAGGTGCTGCGCCGGCCCGCCCTCGACTACCCCGTCATCGTGCAGGAGTACGTCGAACACGACACCGAGCTGCGGGTCTACCACGTCGCCGGCGCCCTGCACGCGTACGCCGTGGGCAAGCGGTCCCCTGACTCGCCGTGGCGCGAGGAGGGCGAGGTGACGGTCACCCCGGTCGCCGTCCCGCCCGCGGCCGCCGACGCCGTACGGCGGCTCGCGGGCCTGTGGGGGATGACGTACGGCGCCTTCGACCTGCTTCTCAGGAAGGACGAGGTGGTGTTCCTGGAAGTGAACGCGGACGGCGACTGGCGCTGGTTCGAGGCGAAGGCCGGGGGACACGCGGTCTCCACGGCGGCCGCGCTCGCGACACGAACGCTCCATCTGGCGGCCCTGGGCAACGCCGTGCCCCCGGCGCCGCTCGACCTCGTCGACTTCCTCCTGCTGGGCGCCCGGACAGCCGGTTCCGTCCGGTGACCGGGGTCGCCGCGGAGACCGGGACCAAGGAACGCACCATGGGTGACGCGATCTCACCGCGACTGCACTGCTCGATTCTCGGTCCGCTGGAGGTCCAAGTGGCGGATCACCGCGCGGTCATCGGCGCTCCGAAACAACGACTGCTCCTGGCGATCCTGCTGTGCCACGCGAACGCGGTCATCCCGTCGGAGCAGTTGATCGACTGTCTGTGGGGCGAGACCCCGCCACGCACTGCGCGCAAGAACCTGCAGGTCTACGTGTCCGCGCTGCGCAAGATCGTGGGCGACCGGATCAGCTTCCAGGGGTGGGGCTACCGGATGCGCGCCGACCGCGAGGAACTCGACCTGCTGCGCTTCCTGGAACTGAGCAGGTCGGGCCGCGCCGCCGTCCGGAGCGGAGACCTCCCGTCCGCCGCCACGCTGCTGGGCGACGCCGTCAGCATGTGGCACGAACGGCCGCTGGTCGAGTTCCGCCACGTCCCGCTCGTCGCCGCCGAGGTGGGCCGCTTCACCGAGCTCTTCCTGTCGGTCTACGAGGACTGGGTGGAACTGGAGATCGAGCTCGGCCACCACGTCGAGGCCCTGGGCTCCCTCGACGTCGTCGCCGCGCGGTTCCCCGCCCGCGAGCGCGTCGCCGCGGCGAGGATGACGGCGCTGTCGCGGTGCGGGCGGGCCGCCGAGGCCTTGTCCCATTTCGAGGGCCTGCGGCGGCACCTCGCCGCCGAGATGGGCATCGACCCCAGCCCGCTGATCAGGCAGCTCTACCAGACCATCCTCCGCGGTGACGGGCCTCCGCCCCCGCGGCTTCCCGGCCTGGCCGGCGCCGCCGCCCGCCCCCGGGCCGTACGGGCCCTGGCGAACCGGCTGCCCCGCGACGTCGACGACTTCGTCGGCCGGGAGACGGAGGTGCGGCGCGTCCTCGAGGAGCCCGCCCACGTGACGGTGATCACCGGCGGGCTGGGCGCCGGCAAGACCGCCCTCGCCGTACACGTCGCGCACCTGCTGGCCCTCCGCTATCCGGACGGCGCCGTGGTGATCCCGCTGCGGCGCGACGGCGTCCCCCGGCCGGCCGCCGGCGTCCAGCGGGAGATCCTGGAGAGCGTGGGCCTGGATGTCACCGGCGTGCGCGAGGACGACGCGCTGGCGTCCGTCTGGCGGTCCTGGCTCGCCGACCGGAAGATCCTGCTGGTCCTCGACGACGCGCCGGACGAGGCGAGCGTACGCGTGCTGCTTCCCGGCACCACGTCGAGCCGGGTCCTGGTGACGAGCCGGAGCAGGCTCAGCGGGCTGGAGTCGGTGGCCCGGATCGGTCTCGGAGACCTGTCCGCGAGCGAGGGCGTCGAGTTCCTGAGCCGGGTGATCGGCCGTGACCGGGTGGCCGGGGACCTGCCCGCCGTCCTGCGGATCTTCCGGAGGTACGGGCTGTCGCCCCTGGTCCTGCGCCTGCTGGGGGCCCGGCTCGCCGGGCTGTGGCACCTGCCGCTCAGTCTGCTGGCCGAGCGGCTGGACCGGACCGCGAACGTGCTGGACGAGTTCGTCGCCGGGGACGTGTCGCTGCGCCGGCGGTTCGAGGAGTCCTACGCCCACCCGTCGTGGCCGCACCGCACCGCGTTCCTCGCCCTGGGCGCGCTCGGCGGCCCGGTCTTCGGGCACGAGGAACTCGTCGAGGCCCTGGACCGCGCCGGCGAACCGGGCGAGCGGGTCGTCGAGTCCCTCCTGGAGGCCGGCGTCCTGTCGATCTCGCAGACCCCGGCCGACGCCGAGGTGGTCGCCCACTCCCTGGCGTACGCGATGTCACCGCTCGCCCACCGGTTCGCGGCCGAACTGCACGGAAACCGGGAGCGCTGACGGACCGGGATCATCCGGACCGGGACCGGTGGGCACGCCATGGCTTCTCAGGGCGGGGCCGAGCGAGGCGAACGCGCGGCCAGTATGGCGGCGGCATGGCGTCGCCATACTGGCCCTGAACCCCTCGTCCCTACCGTTGGCGGCGTACCACAGTGGCCGGCAGGCCAGGCACGACCAGGAGGTGGGCCGTTGAACAGCCACGACGTTCAGACCGGGCCGGCGCCGTTCGACCCGCTGACGGCCCTGCGCGAGGCGGGGCATCCGGTGGACCTGCTCAACGAGCGGCAGCGGCAGGTGTTCGCCGAACTGAGCAGGCCGGAGGTCGAGCTGCTGAACTCGATCAAGACCCGCCTGGACGAGGCCGCGGGCGAGGTCGAGGGCCAGGAGCTAAAGCTCGTTTGACATCCTCCCCTTCCTGAAGGGAGGGGATTCCGACCGTCGCCGGTCGGGTCTCCTGCTTCACCGCCGGTCGCCTCGTCCGAGAGGGCTCTCGTTGAGGTCTTACACCAGCTCCACAGGCGTTTCACCTCTCCGCCAGCCCGGCGGCGAGGATGTTCCTGGCGGCGTTGACGTCCCGGTCATGGATCGCGCCGCAGGTGCACTCCCAGACCCGGACGTTCAGCGGCATCGACTTCTGCAGTGCCCCGCAGGCCGAGCACAGCTTGGAGGAGGGAAACCACCGGTCGATCACGACGAGTTCCCGCCCGTACCATCCGGCTTTGTACTCCAGCATCGACCGCAGTTGCCACCATCCGGCATCGGAGATGGCGCGGGCCAGCGAGTGGTTCTTGACCATGGCGCGGACGGTGAGGTCCTCGATCACGACCGCTTGGTTCTCGCGGACGAGCCGAGTCGACAGCTTGTGCAGGAAGTCCCGGCGCCGGTCGGCGATCCGGGCGTGGGCGCGGGCGACCTTCAGCCGGGCCCTGGCCCGGTTCGCGCTGTCCGCCGCTTTACGCGCCAGCGAGCGCTGGGCCTTGGCCAGGCGCCTGCGGCCGGCCCGCTCATGCCGGGGATTGGCGACCTTGCCGTCCTGGTCGGTCAGATCGGGGATCGGGCGGGACAGGGTCACCAGGCTGGTGATCCCCGCGTCCACCCCGACCATGTCCCCTGCGGGGGCGAGGGGGCGGATCGTCTCCTCGACCAGGAGGGACACGAACCACCGCCCGGCCGGGTCCCTGCTCACGGTCACCGTGGACGGCTCCGCCCCCTGCGGGAGCGGACGCGACCACACGATGTCCAGCGGGTCGTGCATCTTCGCCAGCGTGAGCCGGCCGTCCCGGTAGCGGAACGCCGAGCGGGTGTATTCGGCCGACGCCCGCGACTTCTTGCGCGACTTGAACACCGGATGCCTGGCCCGCTTGGCGAAGAAGTTCGCGAAGGCGGCCTGCAGGTGCCGCAGCGCCTGCTGCAACGGCACACTGGACACCTCAGCCAGGAACGCCAGCTCCTCGCTACGCTTCCAGACCGTGAGCATGGCCGAGGACTCCGCGTAGGAGACCCGGCGGCCTTCCAGGGCGTAGGCGCGGGTGCGTTCCTCCAGCGCCTTGTTGTAGACCAGGCGCACGCACCCGAACGTCCGGGCAAGCTCGCACGCCTGCTCGGGGGTCGGGTAGAAGCGGTACCGGTAGGCCCGCTTCACCGTCTGCGCCATGCCGCACATCATGCCACCCGCCCGGCCGAGAATCGCATGTTTGTTCGCATGGAACTCCAACTGGCAGTGAACCGCCGACCCCTGCCCCGCTTCGCGGCGAGCCCGATTCCTCCCCCGCCCGAAGGCGGGGGTTGCCACGGAGGATCTTGATGACCGCCGGGGCGGCCCGCCCTGCGCGCCGGAACGTCGTGGTCGTCTTCATCGACCTGGTGGGCTCGACGGAGCTGGCCGAACGGCTCGATCCCGAGCTTCTCCGGGACGTCCTCGACCGCTACTACCAGGCGTGCACCTCCGGGATCAGCGAGCACGGCGGCGTGGTGGAGAAGTACATCGGGGACGCGATCATGGCGGTCTTCGGCATCCCCGCCGGCCGTGAGGACGACGCGCTCCGGGCGGTCCGCGCCGCCCACGCCGCGCTGCAGGGGGTGCGGGAGCTGAGCGACGGCCTCGCTCCCACGCACGGCATCCGGCTCGACGTGCACTGCGGCGTCAGCGCCGGGGAGGCGGTGGTCATCCCCACCCCGGGAGCGGACCTGCGCGTCATCGGCGACACCGTCAACACGGCCGCCCGCCTGCAGTCCGCCGCGGGCATCGGCGAGATCCTCGTCGGGGACGAGGTCGCGCGCCTGGTCCGCGCCCAGGCGCGGCTGGAGCCCGTGCCGCCGCTCACCCTGAAGGGCAAGAGCAACCCCGTGCGGGCCTGGCGGGTGACCTCGGTGGAGCCGGACGCCGGGGACGACGACGACCAGGTCCCGCTCATCGGCCGCGCCGCGGAGACCGCG
Organism: Microbispora triticiradicis; assembly: GCF_005864065.1. Taxonomy (NCBI): domain Bacteria; kingdom Bacillati; phylum Actinomycetota; class Actinomycetes; order Streptosporangiales; family Streptosporangiaceae; genus Microbispora; species Microbispora triticiradicis. The sequence goes on from NZ_VANP01000001.1 coordinate 771,263, forward strand.
CGGCTCCGCACGGCGTACCGGGAGGCGGTGCGGGACCACCGGTGCCGGGTGGTGACCGTGTTCGGCGTGCCGGGCATCGGCAAGTCCCGGCTCGTACGCGACTTCGTCCACGAACTGCCCGCCGAGGTCACCGTGCTCACCGGGAGGTGCCGCTCGTACGGCGCCGGAATCACCTATCGCCCCATCGCGGAGATGATCGAGTCCCTCGGCGACGACTGGCCGGACACGCTGGAGGCGGCGAGCGGCGCCGCCCTTCGCGGCCTGGTGACCGCGCACGCCGCACGCCCGCCGCGTACGGGAGAGGACGCGGGCGTCGAGGAGATCGCACGGGCGGTGTGCGCGTTGTTCGAGGCGCTGGCCCGGCGCGAGCCGCTGGTGGTGGTCTGGGAGGACCTCCACTGGGCCGAGCCGACCCTCCTCGACCTGATCGACGACCTCACGACGTGGCTGGTCGACGTGCCGGTCCTGGTCGTACGGGTGGCCCGCCCCGAGCTGCTGGAGGCGCGGCCCTCCTGGGGGATCGACGTCGGCCGCGCCGTCGCGTTCGAGCTCGGCGCGCTGGACATGGCGCAGATGGAGCGGCTGGTCGCCGGGCTCGCCGAGCTCCGGTCGCCGGAGGGCGAGGTGGTCGCCCACGCCGTGGCCACCGGCCCGGCCCTGTTCCGGCGGGTCGCGGAGAGCTCCGACGGCAACCCGCTGTTCGCCGAACTGCTGCTGGAGACGCTGGCCGAGGAGGGGGAGGACGCCCCGCTGCCGCGCACCATCCAGGCGCTGCTCGGCGCGCGGCTCGACCTGCTCGACGACGGGGAGCGCGACGTGCTCGAACGGGCCGCGACGATCGGCCACGTCTTCACCCTCGACCAGCTCGGCGTCCTCTGCGCGGCGCAGCCGGAGACCCGGTTCGACGTCGACGAGACGGTCGGGCTCCTGATCCGCAGGCGCCTGGTCCGGCGCGGGGAGGCGGCGGGGTCGTTCCACTTCACCCAGACGCTGACCCGCGACACGGTCTACGCCATGACCCGCAAGGACCTGCGGGCCACATGGCATCTGGCCCTCGCCGACCGGATCTCCGGGCGCTCGGGGCGGGCTGAGGCCGCCGTCTCGTCCTCGTCCGGGGAGGAGTCGTCGCACGGCGACCTGACCCACCATCTGGAGACCGCCTGCCTGCTCAAGCGCGAGGTGCGGCCGGACGACCCGCTGCTGCCGGCGCTGACCGAGCGGGCCGCCCGCGCCCTCGTCGGCGAGGGCACCCGGGCCCTGCACCGCAAGGACCTGCCCGCGGCCATCGCCCTGCTGGAGCGGGGGCGCGACCTGCTGCCGGCCGGGCACCCCGAGCACCGGCCGCTCGCCGTACGCATCTGCGACGCCGGCCTGGCCCGGGGCGAGGCCGACCGGCCGTACGCCGCGCTGGACATGGCCGAGCGGATGCTGCCGGGCGACCCGCGCACCCGGCTCACGTGCGCGGTCCAGCGCGAGACGCTGGCGGTGCGCTTCGGCACCCGGCCAGCCTCGGCCAAGCCGTTCCGGGACCTGCTGGCCGCCGACCCAGGCGACGATCTCGGCTGGTGCCGGTTCCACCACCTGGAGGCGCTGCTGCGCATCGGCGAGGGCCGCTTCGGGGCGGCCGAGGCCGCGCTGCGCGAGGCTCTGGACCGGGCCCGCTCCCTCGGCGACAGATACGAGGAGAGCCGCCTGCTCAGCGGGTTGTGCGAGCTGGCGCAGTGGTCCCCCACCCCGCTGGCGGAGGGGCTTTCCCTGTGCGCCGGTCTGTCGGCCAGGTTCTGCGCCGACCGGGCGATGCTCCTGCCCGTCCTGGTCACCGAGGCGCGCCTGCTCGCGCTGGCCGGTGACGTCGCCGAGGCGTGGGCCGTCCTCCACGCCGCCGACCGGCACGCCCGGGACCTCCACCTCGACCTGGCCGCGGCCGCGGTCCTCCAGGTGCGCGGGCTGGTGGAGTCGCTCGTCGGGCGGCACGCCGAGGCCGAGGCGCTGTTCCGCCGGGCGGCGGCCGACCTCCACCGGGTGGGCCAGTCCGAGCCGGCCAGGACGCTGGAGCTGTACGCGGCGCGCGAGCTGCTGCGGCTGGGCCGTCACGCCGAGGCCGCGGGAGAGCTGGCGCGGCTCCGCGCGACGGGCACGCGACTGCAGGCCCGCGGTGAGCTGACCCTTCTCGCGCTGAGCGCCTGGGTCGCGTCCCTCGACGGCGACCACGGCGCGGCGGGCGCTCTCGCCGCCCGCGCGGAGGAGCTGCTCGCCCGGACCGACGACCCCTGCCTGCGCGGGGACGTGCTGGCCGACCTGGCGAAGGTCCACCACGCGGCCGGGCGCACCGGCCCGGCGGCCGAGGCCGCGGCCCGCGCGCTGCGGGGGTACGCGGCCAAGGGCGCGGAGCTGCCCGCCCGGCGGGTACGCCGGTGGATCGAGGAGGAGAGGCTACCGTGACACAGCCCCCCTGGCGCCGCGAGCGGCGTGAGCAGTTCCCGGGCGTGCCGGCCTGGAGCCTGGCGACCTCACGGCTGGCGCCGGAGGAGTTCGGCGTGAGCCGCCTGGAGGAGGTCACCAGGGAATGGGCGTGGGGCGACGACGGCACGGGGCCCGCCGACGGGGCGGGGGTGCGCGTCTGCGTGCTCGACACCGGGGTGGACGCCTCCCACCCGCGGGTCGGCCACCTGGACCGTTCGCTGGTGGTCGCCGACGACGGCGGGGACCTCACGGTCGTCGACTGCGACCCGGCCGACCCGGTGGGGCACGGCACCGCGTGCGCCGGTGTGATCCGCTCGATCGCCCCGGCCGTCTCGCTGACCTCGGTGCGGGTGCTGACCGACGGCCGGTCCGGCAGCGGCGCCGCCCTCCTCGCCGGTCTGCGCTGGGCCGTCGAGGAGGGGTTCGACCTCGTCAACCTCAGCCTGTCCACCACCAGGAGCCAGTTCCTGCCCGAGCTGCACGAGCTGGCCGACCGCGCGTACTTCCGGCGCTGCCTGCTCGTGGCCGCGGCGCACAACATGCCGGTGGTCAGCTTCCCCTGGACGTTCTCCTCGGTCATCTCCGTGGCCAGCCACGACGAGCCCGACCCGATGACCTACTACTACAACCCCGCGCCGCCGGCCGAGTTCTACGCGAGGGGCGTCCGGGTGCGGGTGGCCTGGCGTGGCGGCAGGGAGATCCGCAGCACCGGGAACAGCTTCGCCGCGCCGCACATCACCGGGATGTGCGCGCTCGCCCTGAGCAGGCACCGGTGGATGACCCCCTTCCAGCTCAAGTCCGTGCTCTACCTGGCCGCCAGCAACGTCGTCGTATCCAAGGGAGACGCGCATGTCCGTGCCTGAACGGCGCTCCGAGAGCGAAATCACCGAGCGCAGGCTGCTGCAGTCGACCGTCGAGGTCGCCCGGCACGTGTTCGCCTCCGCCGCGGCGTCGGTCTTCCTGGTGGACCAGGAGACCGGCGAGCTGGTCTTCGAGGCCGTGTCGGGCGAGGGGGAGAAGCACCTCGTCGGCACGCGCTTCCCGTCCGGCACGGGCATCGCGGGCTGGGTCGCGGCGAGCGGCCAGCCCATGATCGCCGACGAGGTGACCGCCGTGCCGCAGTTCGCCCACGACGCCGCCGAGTCCACGGGATACGTCCCGCACAGCATCATGGCGGCGCCGGTCATCCGGGAGGAGAGCTGCATCGGCGTTCTGGAGGTGCTCGACAGGTCCTCCGACTGGCGGGGCGAGCTCGCCGACGTGGACCTCCTCGCGATGCTCGCCGCCCAGGCCGCGTACGGCCTGGAGCTGCTGCTGCGGCTGCGGCGGTCGGAGGCGGCGCTCCCGGCCGCGGCCGGCGGGGACGACGTCCACCTCCTGCTGCAGCGGATCTCCGACCGGGTGCCCAGGGGCGCCGGGGCCGCCGACCCCACCGCCCTGAAGCTCCTCGCCGTCGCCGAGGAACTGCTGCACTAGTGCTGCTCCCCTGGCATGGCTTGGCCGAGTCTGGTGGCGTCGGGGAGATTGCCGACCTGGTCAACAGCGGTATGAGCCGGGCGAAAGCCGTGACTGCCAGGGGGGACGCCGCTCATGGAGATGCCCGTTGTCAACCGTTGCGAGGCCACCTCGTGCGCGTACAACCGTGACCGCAGGTGCCACGCGACCGCCATCACGGTCGGCGACCTGTCCCACGCGCACTGCGACACCTTCTTCACCACCGGGGGGCCGGGCGGTGACCAGCAGACCGTGGGCCGCGTGGGCGCGTGCAAGATGTTCGACTGCCGGCACAACGTGGCGCTGGAGTGCCAGGCGCCCGGAATCGACATCGGTCCCGTGCAGGACGAGGCCGACTGCATGACGTACGCGCCCGCCTGAGCCGCCCGCCGCGAGGCGGCCGGTGCTCAGGCGGACGCCGCTCAGGCGGGCGGTGCGTACCGGGCGATCGGGTTGACCAGGTCGCCGGCCGTCTGGAGCGCGGCCGACGGGTCGGCGAGGTCCACCATCTGCCGGTTGTCGCGCAGTTGCAGGCGGTTGAGGCACGAGAGCGCGAACGTCTCCGCGAACAGGTCGTGGCGCCGGAACCGCTCGGCGAGATGGGGCGCCGACCGGCGGTAGTCCGCCGCGCACTCGGCGACCGTCCGCCAGAACGCCTCCTCGCCGAGCACGCCGCCCGTGGCCAGGATCGCGTTGAGAAAGCGCAGGAAGCAGTCGAACACGTCGGTGAAGATCGACAGTAGGCGCATGTCCTCGGGCACCTCGGCGCGGATCCGCCGCACGCCGGGCGGCAGGTCCGTGTCCGGGTCCATCACCACGATCTCCTCGGCGATGTCCTTGAAGATCACCCGCTCCACCGCGCCGCCGTCGAGCACCAGGATCACGTTCTCGCCGTGCGGCATGAACGCGAGGCCGTACGCGTAGAAGGCGTGCAGCAGCGGGGTGAGATAGGCGTCGAGGTAGCGCCGCAGCCACACCTCGGGCGGCAGGCCCGACTGCTCGATCAGCGCCGCCACGAACGACCGGCCCGCCTCGTCGACGTGCAGGAGGGAGGCCATGGTGGCCAGGCGCCTGCCCGGCTCCAGGCCCGCCACCGGGCTCTCCCGCCAGAGCGCCGCGAGCATCTTCCGGTACGGCGAATGGGGACGGGTGGCCGACTCGTACAGGCGGTCGCGGTAGCCGGCGGCGGCCCGTTCGCGGATGATCGTCAGGCGGGTCGCGCGGAAGACCTCGTCGTCCCGCAGCAGGCCGGCGAGCCAGTCGTTGATCGCCGGGGTGGCCTCCATGTACGCCGCGGACAGGCCGCGCATGAAGCCCATGTTGAGCACCGACAACGCGGTCTTCACGTAGTGCTTCGACGGCGCGCCGGCGTTGAAGAACGTGCGCACCGACTGCTGGGGGAGGTAGTCGTCGTCGCCGGGGCCCAGGCAGACCAGGCGCCGTGTGGCGACCGCCGCGGCGAAGGTGACCGACAGCTTGTTCCACCACTGCCACGGGTGCACCGGAAGGAGCAGATAGTCGGTCATGTCGAGGCCGAGGCCGGTGAGCGTGCCCGCGAAGCGGGCGAGGGTCTCCTCGCCGAGTTCGCCGCGCGTCAGCCGCTCGTAGTCGATGTCGCCGGAGCAGGAGAACACGCAGTGGTCCCGGTGGGCGGCCAGCCAGATCAGGCGTACGGGGGCGGCGGCCTCGGGGGCGTACCGGTGGTGGTCGTCGATCCCGTAGCCGATCCGGCCGCTGTTGGCCACGAAGCACGGATGTCCCTCGGTCATCGCGGCCTCGATCTCCTGGAAGCCGGCCTTCGCCAGTTCGTCCGCGCCGGCCGTACGCCTGGTCAGCTTGTACGCGAGGCTCGCCAGCGTGGAGGAGATCTCCTCCAGGTAGACGGGGAGGATCTCGTCGGTCAGCCCGAGGGAGCCGCGCATCTCCACGACGAGATCCAGTGCGTCGAGAGGCAGGGCCTCGCCCGTCGTGCGGTGCCGGGTGATCTCGCCGATGTGCCAGTGGTCGAGCGACATCACCGTGGCGGTGAAGCGGTATTCCACGGTGCCGTCGTCGGACCGTACGGCGTACCGGCCGTCGCCGAGCGGGCGCGGGACGAGCAGCCGCTCGTGGGCGAACTCGGCGAGCGCCTTGCGGACCAGCCGCCGGTTGGCCTTCTCCCAGGTCGCCGGGGTGAGGTGGGCGACCGCCGCGACAGGATCGCCGGCAGGATCTCCGGCGAGGCTCCCGGCGGATTTCTCGGCAGAGTGCTCGGCGGCGTCTCCGGTGGGGGTTCCGGCCGGATCGGCGGCGCGGTCTCCGGGGCCGGTCACCGGTACGTCCCCTCCCCCCGCACACCGGCCGCGACGGTGGCGGCGTGGAATCGCTCGCGCGTGCACACGCTCAGCAGGGCCTCCTTCTCCGGTTTGGCGATCACGCCGACGACCTCGAAGCCGACGGCCGCGTTCAGCGCGTGGACGGCGGTGTTGCGCACGTCGGGCTCGACGACCACCCGCCGCACCGCCGGGTCGGCGAACAGCATCTCCAGCACGGTGGTGATCACGGCGCGGGAGAAGCCGTGGACCGGGGCGCCGGTGGGCGCGCAGAGGAAGTGCATGCCCACGTCGCCGTCCCGCGCGTCGTACCGGCCCGCCAGCTCGACCCGGGCGGGGTCGTACCGCTCGGCCAGGAAGGCCGGACGCCCGTCCACCAGCCCGAGGTAGGCGTCGCGGTGCGGGTGCGCCACGATCCGGCGGTACTCCTCGGCGACGTCGGCGACGTCGGCGTCCCCCATCATCCAGAACACGGCCTTGGGGTGGGTCACCCAGGCGTGCACGATCTCGGCGTCGGCGTCGGGGTCGAGCCGGCGCAGGGCCAGTTCGCCGACCCCTTCGTGGACGCCGCGGAAGACGATCCCGCTCACGCGACCACCCCCTCGGGGGCGCCGAACTCCTGGAAGGCGATCGCCTTCTCGATGGGGTAGTGCTCGCGGCCGAGGATCTGGGCGATGATCCACGAGTTGCGGTACGGGCCCATGCCCAGGTCGGGAGAGGTGACGCTGTGCGCGTGGGTCGCGCCGTTCTGCACGAAGATCCCCCGGCCGGTGACGTCGACGCTGTAGTTCCTGGCCACGTCGAACCGGCCGCGCCGGTCCCACCGGATGCGGTCCCGTACGGGATCGAGGAAGGCGGGCGGCTCGTAGCGGTAGCCGGTGGCCAGCACGAGGCCCTGCGTGACGAGCGTGAAGTCGCGCTCCTGCTCCAGGTGGCGCAGGCCGAGCGTGTACTCGCCCCGGGCCGCGTCGTAGCCCGCCTCGCGCAGTTCGGTGCAGGTCAGCAGTCGCGCCGGGACCGGCCCGCCGACGGTCTTGGTGTACAGCAGGTCGTAGATCTCGTTGATCAGCGCCGCGTCGATGCCCTTGTGCAGGCACTTCTGCTCGGCTTCGAGGCGGTAGCGGGTGTCCTCGGGCAGCGCGTGGAAGTAGTCCACGTAGTCCGGGGAAGTCATCTCCAGGGTCAGCTTGGTGTACTCCAGCGGGAAGAACCGCGGCGACCTCGTGACCCAGTTCAACCGGTAGCCGTGGGTGTCGATGCCGGCCAGCAGGTCGCGGTAGATCTCGGCGGCGCTCTGCCCGCTGCCGACGACCGTGATGCTCTCCTTGGCCAGCAGGTCCTCCTTGCGGGCGAGGTAGTCGCTGTTGTGGACGACGCCGCCGCCGAGGCCGCGACAGGGCTCGGGCACGTACGGCGGGGTGCCGGTGCCGAGCACGAGGTGCGGGGCGCGGTGCTCGGTCCGCTCGCCGGTGTCCGTCAGCGCGTGGACGACGTAGCACCCGTCCGCCTCGTCGTACGTCACGGAGGTCACCCGGTGGCCGAAGCGGACGCTCCGCAGCCGACCGGCGGCCCACCTGCAGTACGCGTCGTACTCCGCGCGGAGCTGGTAGAAGTTCTCCCGGATGTAGAAGGGGTAGAGCCTGCCGGTCTCCTTGAGGTAGTTCAGGAAGGAGTACGGCGAGGTCGGGTCGGCCAGCGTGACGAGGTCGGCGATGAACGGCGTCTGCAGCGTGACCGAGTCGAGCATCATCCCCGGATGCCAGGCGAAGCCGGGCCTCGCCTCCAGGAACAGCCCGTCGAGCCCGGCGACCGGCTCGGCCAGGCAGGCGAGGCCCAGGTTGAACGGCCCCAGCCCGATGGCGACGAAATCATGGGCGGACATGCGTTTCTCCCTGGTGGTCAGCTACTGGACGGGGCGGCGAGCGGCACGAGGTCGTCCACGTGGCGCTGGGCGTGACCGGCGAGGAGATCGAGGACGTACGCGACGTCGTCCCGCGTGGTCTCCGGGTTGAGCAGGGTGAACTTCAGGTAGTGGCGGCCGTCGACGGTCGTCCCCGCGACGACGGCCTCGCCGGAGGCGGCCAGCGCCTCCCGGGCGTACAGGTTGGCGTCGTCGGCCAGTTCGCGGCCCGGGCCCTCCGGCGGCAGGTAGCGGAAGACCAGTGTGCTGAGCGGCGACCGCGTGACGACCTCGAAGCGCGGGTCCGCGGCGACCATGTCGTATGCCTCGCCCGCGAGGTCCACCACCTGGTCGAACAGCTCGCCGACCGCGTCCGCGCCCATCACGCGCAGGGTCAGCCAGAGCTTCAGCGCGTCGAAGCGGCGGGTGGTCTGCAGGCTCTTGTCCACCTGGTTGGGGATCCCCCGCTCGGCCATCCGCAGCGGGTTGAGGTAGTCGGCGTGGTGGGCCGCGTGCCGCAGCACCGCGCCGTCCCGCACCAGCAGCGCGCTCGAGCTGACCGGCTGGAAGAAGGACTTGTGGAAGTCGACCGTGACCGAGTCGGCCCGCTCGATCCCGTCGAGCAGGTGCCGCCGTCTGCGGGAGACCAGCAGCCCGCAGCCGTACGCCGCGTCCACGTGCAGCCACACCCCGGCCGCCGCGCACAGCCGGGAGATCTCCGGCAGCGGGTCGATCGAGCCGAAGTCGGTGGTGCCCGCGGTGGCGGCGACGGCCATGACCGTCAGCCCGGCGCGGCGGCAGCGGTCGAGTTCGCGGGCGAGCCCGCCGGGCCGCATGCGCCGCTCCGCGTCGGTCTCCACGGCGACGACCGCCTCCGGCCCGAGGCCCAGCAGGGTCGCCGCCTTGCGCACGCTGAAGTGACCCGCCTCCGACGTGATCACCCGCAGCCGGGACAGCGGCACCCCGGCGGCGCGGGCCTCCTCGCGGGCGAGGAACAGCGCCTGGAGGTTCGACTGGGTGCCGCCGCTGGTGAAGACGCCGTCGGCGGCCGGGCCGAAGCCGATGCGGCCGGCCGTCCACTCCACCAGGCGGCGCTCGATGAGCGTGCCTCCCGCGCTCTGGTCCCAGGTGTCGAGCGAGGAGTTGACCGCCGACAGGACCACCTCGCCCAGCAGCGCGGGGAGCACCACCGGGCAGTTGAGGTGGGCGAGATAGCGGGGGTGGTGGAAGTAGACGGCGTCGCGCAGATAGACCCGTTCGAGCTCGTCGAGCGCGGCGGCGTGGTCGTGCAACGGCCGTTCGAGGTCGATCGCGGCGATCTCCGGCGCGAGCCGCGCCGGGGCGACGCCGCTGAACGGCCGTTCGGTCCGGCCGACCCGGCCGGCCACGCGGGTGGTCCCGGCGGCCATCGCGCTCCGGTATCCCTCCACGGTGTGGTCGTTGAGCAGATACGACCGCGCGTCTCCGGCGCGGGGATGGGTCATGGTCATCCTTAGTTAGTTAGGCTAGGCAAACCTAAGTCGGTGGAGCGCAGACGGGGGCCCGGGTGATTTCCGGTGAGGTACGGGTCAGCCGAGCTTCTTGGCGTTCCGGATCGCCGTCGCCAGGTTCTCCAGGATCGGCGCGGCGCCCGCGTACGAGAAGCGCGGCACCGGGTCCCAGGCGGCGACCTGGCCGGCCTTGACCGCCGGAAGCTTGGGCCAGGCGGGCTTGGCCTCAAGGTCCTTGGGCTGCAGCGCGGTGGGCCGGTTGTCGAGCAGGATCAGGTCGGCGTCGTACTTGCCGGCGTTCTCCCAGCTGAGGTTCTCGTAGTAGCCGCCGTCGCCGGGCTTCTCGGGCTGGACGACCTCGACCCCCAGCTCGGCGAAGTACATGAGGTCGGTGTTGACCTTCGGATTGGAGACGTACAGCACGTCGGGGCTGCCCGAGGCGGCCATCACCTTGATCCCGGGGTTCTCGGCGACCGCCTTGCGCACGCTGTCGGCCGCGGCCTCGAACCTCGCCTTGGCCTGGGCGATGCCGGGGGCCTTCAGGTCGGCGCCGAGGGTCTCGGCGAGGGCGGCGTAACGCTCGATCGTCTCGGTCATCGGCACCCGGGCGGCGCTGACGGCGACCGTGGGGGCGAGCTTGACGATCTTGTCCTTGCTCTCGTCCGGCACGTACCACAGCGCGCCGGGGTCGTACATGTGGGTGACGAGCAGGTCGGGGCGCAGCGCCGCGTACTTCTCGATGTTGAACTCGCCCCAGACGTTGCCGAGGATCGTCACCTTGTCCACGTCCAGGTCGCCCGCCTGCGGCTCCGGCGAGCCGTCGGCGCGCTTGGTCTCGCCGAACACGCCGACCAGCTTGTCCTGCAACCCGTAGTCGGCGAGGGCCGCCGCCGTGCCGGTGAACGCCACCACCCGCGCCGGGACCCCCGCCGCCGTGACCGTCTCCTTCCTGTCGTCGGTGAAGGACCACGCCCCGGCGCTCTCACCGGCGGCGGCACCCTGGCTCACACCGGCACTCTGACCTGCGGAGGAGGGGGCGGAACCGCCCGATCCGCAGGCTGCCAGCGCCAGCGTGAGAGCGGCGGCTCCGCCCGCGGCGAAGAGCCCGCGACGGGACATGGTGGTGTTCAGGTTTCGCACGGTTCGTCTTTCTCTCGCACAGTCATCCCCTTGGGACAGATCGATTGTTAGGTTACCCTTACCTAAGTTCTTGTCCAGAGGGGCGATCGGAATTCGTCCCCCGCCCCGATGGAGCCGGCCGTGGTCGTCACCGAGTCCTCGCAGATCAGCGGGCCCGCGCGGGTGCCGCGAAAACATCCGGCGAGAGCCCGTCCGGTGGCCGCGTTGCTCGGCACAGTGGTCGGGCCGGTGCTCGCCCTGCTCGCCGTCCTCGTGCTGAGCCTCGGGCTCGGCGCCCGGCCGATGTCCCCGGCCGAGGTCTGGCAGGGGCTCGTGGACACCGGATCCGGCGCGTACACGGTGGTGCACGAGATGCGGCTGCCCCGCACCCTGCTCGGGCTGCTCGCGGGCGCGGCGCTGGGCGTGGCGGGCGGGGTCATGCAGGCGCTGACCCGCAACCCGCTCGCCGACCCCGGCCTGCTGGGCATCAACGCGGGGGCCTCCGCCGCGGTGGCGACGGCCGCCGGACTGCTGGGCGTCGCGACGTTCCAGGGCTACGTCTGGTTCGCGCTGGCCGGCGCGGCGGCCGTGTCCGTGCTCGTGTACGGCGTGGGCGGCGGGCGGGCGGCCACCCCGGCGCGGCTGGCGCTCGCGGGAGCCGCGATCAACGCCGCGCTCTACTCGTACGTGAACGGGACGATGCTGCTCGACGCGGCCTCGCTGGAGACGATGCGCTTCTGGACGGTCGGCTCGCTGGCGGGCGCGCAGAGCGGGACGGTGGCCATGGTCGCGCCGTTCGTCGCGGCGGGGCTGCTGCTGGCCCTGGCCCTGGCCCGGCCGCTCAACGCGCTCGCCCTCGGCGACGACTCCGCCCGGTCGCTCGGCGCGCGTCCCGCCGTGATCCGTACGGCCGCCATCGTGGCCGTGACGCTGCTCTGCGGGGCGGCGACGGCGGCCTGCGGGCCGATCGTCTTCGTCGGGCTCATGGTGCCTCACCTCGTGAAGACGCTGACCGGCCCCGACCTGCGCCGGCTGCTCCCCTGCTGCGCGGTGCTCGCGCCCGCGCTGCTGCTCGGCGCGGACGTGCTCGGGCGCATCGTGGCCCGGCCCGGCGAGTTGCAGGCGGGCATCGTCACGGCGGTGCTCGGCGGCCCGCTGTTCCTGTACTTCGTGCGAAGGAAGGTGCGGGCGTGAGGCCGGGATCCGCGCGCGGGCGGGCGGCGTGGGAGAGGTGCGGCCGGTGAGCGTGGTCCGCGCCGCCACCGGGCGGCCCGTCGTGGCCGGGATCGTCGCCGTACGCCCCCGGGCCGTGGCCGTGGGGATCGGCTGCCTGCTGCTGGCCCTCGTCTTCGGCGTGCTCACGGTCGGCGGCGGCGACTACCCTATGAGCCCGGCGGACGTGCTGCGCACCCTCGCGGGCGGCGGCGGCCCGGCCGAGGACTTCGTCGTACGCGAACTCCGGCTGCCCCGGGTGGTGACCGCGCTGGTCGTGGGCGCGGCCCTCGCGCTGGCCGGCGCGATCTTCCAGTCGCTCGTGCGCAATCCGCTCGGCAGCCCCGACCTGCTCGGCTTCACCCAGGGCGCGGCGACGGGCGCGCTCCTGGTGGTGGTCGCGGGCGGCGGCAGCGCGGCCCTCGCGGGCGGCGCGGTGCTCGGCGGCGTCGTCACCGGAGTCGTGATCTACCTCCTGGCCTGGCGCGGGGGCCTGCACGGGCACCGCCTCGTGCTGGTGGGCATCGGCGCCACCGCGGTCCTCACAGGAGTCAACGGCTATCTGCTGACCCGCGGAAGGCTCATGGAGGCGGCCCGCGCCATGCTGTGGCTCACCGGCAGTCTGGACGGCCGCGGCTGGGAGGACGCCCTCCCCCTGCTCGCCGCGACGGCGGTGCTGGTTCCGGTGGTGCTGCTCGGCTGCGCGCGGCCCCTGGCGATCACCGAGATGGGCGACGACCTGGCCCGCGGCCTCGGTGTGCGGGTGCAGGGACTGCGACTCGTCCTGACGGCGGCGGCCGTGCTGCTCGCCTCCCTCGCGGCGGCGGCCGCCGGGCCGGTGTCGTTCGTGGCGCTCACCGCGCCGCATCTGGCCCGGCGGATGACCCGGACCCCCGGGCCGAACCTGCTCACCGCGGCCTGCGTGGGCGCCGCGCTGCTGACCGGCGCCGACCTCGCGGCGCAACGACTGTTCGGAGACCACCAGTTGCCGGTGGGAGTGGTGACGGGCGTGCTCGGCGGCGGGTACCTCGTCTGGCTGCTCGCCGCCCAGCGGAAGGCGGGCCGGATTTGACCAGGACGAACGGAAACGGAGTGATGACGTGGTGAGCGGCGCGGTGGAGGCCGTGCGGGGCGACGGGCCCCGGTTGCGCGGCGACGCGCTGACCCTCGCGTACGACGGGCGGGTCGTGGTGGAAGGGCTGGACGTCGCCATCCCGGACCGGTCCTTCACGGTCGTCGTGGGGCCCAACGCCTGCGGCAAGTCCACCCTGCTGCGGGCGCTGGCACGCACGCTCAGGCCGTCCGCCGGGGCGGTGCTGCTCGACGGACGGGACGTCACCTCGCTGCCCGCGAGGAAGGTCGCGCGCACCCTCGGCCTGCTGCCGCAGTCGTCGGTCGCGCCGGACGGGATCACGGTCGCCGAGTTGATCGGCCGCGGCCGGTATCCCCACCAACGGCTGCTGCGCCAGTGGTCGGCGGACGACGAACGGGTCGTGGGGGAGTCGATGGCCGCCACCGGGGTCGCCGACCTCGCCGGGCGCCTGGTCGACGAGTTGTCCGGCGGCCAGCGGCAACGGGTGTGGATCGCGATGGCGCTGGCGCAGGAGACGCCGCTGCTGCTGCTGGACGAGCCGACGACCTACCTCGACATCGCCCACCAGATCGAGATCCTCGACCTGTGCGCCCGGCTGCACGAGGAGCGGGGGCGCACGCTCGTGGCCGTGCTCCACGACCTCAACCACGCCGCGCGCTACGCCACCCATCTGATCGCGATGCGCGGCGGGCGCGTCGTGGCCTCCGGCGCTCCCGCCGAGGTGATGACCGCCGGCCTGGTGGAGGAGGTCTTCGGCCTCCCCTGCCGCGTGATCGACGACCCGGAGACCGGCACTCCGCTGGTCGTCCCCGCCGCCCGCCGCCGTACGGGGGAGAAGGAGTCGTGAGCGTGCAGATCTACCGCGATCGGTGGGGCATCCCCCACCTGCGCGCGGGCGACGCCCGTGAACTGGCCTACGCCCAGGGGTTCGTCACCGCGGTGGACCGGGCCTGGCAGCTCGAGGTCGAGCGGCTCCGTGGGGCCGGCACCTCGGCGGCCGTCCTCGGCGCGGACGCCGTCCCGTGGGACCGGTTCGTACGGCAGGTCCGGCTGGACGACACCGCCCGGCGCTGCCTCCGGGCACTCGACGCGGACACCGCGGCATGGGTGGGCGCGTACGTGGACGGCGTCAACGCGGGCCTGCCCGAGGGAGCCCGCCGCACCCCGGAGTTCCGGACGGCAGGGCAGGCGTCGGACGCGGCCGGTCACGACGAGACAGGGCCCGGCCCCGCCGGGGACGACGGCGCGGCAGGAGACGGCGCGGCCGCGCTCGTGCCGGGCCGGTGGGAGCCGTGGACGCCGCTGGCGGTCTGGCTGTCGCACCACGTCCTGTTCGCGCACGTCCCGGCGAAACTGTGGCGTGAGGCCGTCACCGCCCGGCTCGGCGCGGAGGCCGTGGCGCTGTTCGCCACCGACGGGCCGGGCACCTCCGGAAGCAACGGCTGGCTGGTCCCCGGCGACCGCACCCGCACGGGGGCGCCGATCATCGCCGGAGACCCGCACCGGATCATCGAGGACCCCGGCTTCTACCAGCAGATCCACCTGGCCTGCCCGGAGTTCGACGTGGCCGGGCTGGCCGTGCCGGGAGTTCCGGGCATCGCCCACTTCGGGCACGCGGGGACGGTCGCCTGGGCGATCACCAACGCCATGGCCGACTACCAGGACCTCTTCCGCGAACGCCTCCGGCGCCGGGACGGCCGCGTCGAGGCGCTCGGCCCGGCCGGCTGGCGGCCCGCCACGGCCTATACCGAGGTCGTCGAGGTCGCCGGAGGCGAGCCCGTCGAGGTGGAGGTGATCGAGACCGAACGCGGCCCGGTCGTCATGGGCGAGTCTCCCCTGCCGTACGGGCGCGCGCGGCAGGAGACGAAGGGACGCGCTCCTCGCGACCGGGACGCCGGGCGGGAAGGCGGGCGGGACGCCGGGTCGCCGACCGGCCACGCGGGCGAGTGGGAGGACGGCCCGGACACCGGGCAGGACACCGGGCAGGACACCGGGCGCGAGGACGAGCTGGATGCCGGACGCGAGGACGAGCGCGCGGGCGAGTGGGAGGGGGTGAGCCTGCGGTACCCGCCGCGGGTGTTCCACGACCTGGGATTCGCGACGCTTCCCGCCCTGCTGCGGGCCAGGACCGTGGCCGACGTCGACCGGGCGTTCGACCGGTGGGTGGAGCCCGTGAACGTCGTGCTCGCCGCGGACACCGGCGGCGGCCTGCTGCACCGCGTCGCCGGTCTGGTGCCCGTCCGCCACCCGGGCAACTCGCAGCGGGTCGTGCCCGCCTGGGAGCCCGGCCACGAGTGGCGCGGCAGGCACGCGCCGATGCCCCGCCGGGAGGTCACCGGGATCGCGGTGATGGCCAACGAACGAGGAATCTCGGCTCCGTTCGGCGTCGAGTTCGCCCCGCCGTACCGGGCCGATCGGATCAGGGCCCTCCTGGAGGCCGCCCCCGTCTGGTCCGCCGGGGACATGGCGGCGATCCACACCGACACGCTCCTGCCCGGCGCGCGGCCGCTGCTGGGGCTGCTGGCCGGGCTGACCGGGCTCAGTCCCGGCGCCGTACGCCTCCGGGACCGGCTCACCGGCTGGGACCGGCGGATGGACGCGGACAGCGCCGGCGCCGCGGCGTACGCGGCCGTGCGTGCCGAGGTGGTGCGGCGCCTGGCGGCCCATCCCGCGCTCGCGCCGCTGGCCGATCTGTCGCACCCGCTCCAGCCCGAACAGGCGCACAGCCCGGATACGGGCACTCCCGCGGAGGCTCGTCCCGCACAGGCCGACGGCGGGCCGCCCGTTGACGGTGACCGGGAGGCGCCGGGTGAAGGTGTCGCGTGTCCGGAGGTGTTCCGGCCGTGGCTGGTGGCGGCTCCCCGGATCGCGCACGCCCTGGAGACCCTGCTGACGACCGACCGGCTCCCCGGGCTCGGCCCTGACGATCTGGCCGAGATAGCGCGGGCCGCGCTGGAGGACGTGGCGGCTCGCGGCGAGACCGGCGTCCGGTGGGGTGACCTGCACCGGCTCGTCCCCTGGCGGGCGCTGCCCGTTTCAGCGGCCACTCCGTCGGACCCCTCCGGCGCCGCGCAGGCGGAGCCGGGGATCTCGGGTGACCACGGTTGTGTGCTGTGCACGTCCAGCGTGCCGGGTGTCACCCATCACTGCGCCCGCGGCCCGGCCGCCCGCTACGTCTGGGACCTCGCGCGGCGCGACGCGAGTCTCTGGGTCGTCCCGTTCGGCGCGAGCGGCGTGCCGGGCGACCCCCACCACCGTGACCAGCAGCCGCTGTGGGTGCGCGGCGAGCTCGTGCCCCTGGTCACCGACTGGACCCTGCTGACGGAGGAACGACATGATCTCTGAGGCTTCCGCCCGGCGGGCGGCCGTGTACGAGCAGGTGGTGGCCGGGTTCGGCACCGTCCGCATCGTCCCGGTGGATCCGGCGGCCGACGCCGCTCTGATCCACTCGTGGGTCACCCAGGAGCGGGCGAGGTTCTGGGGCATGCTCGACGCGAGCCCCGAGCGGGTCCTGGAGATCTACGACTACCTGGACGGGCTGACCACCCACCACGCCTACCTCGTTCACCGCGACGACCGGCCGGTGGCGCTCCTCCAGACCTACGAGCCGGAGGCGGACCCGGTCGGTGAGTGCTACGACGTCCGGCCGGGCGACTTCGGTGTCCACCTGCTGGTCGGCCCGGCCGCCGGGGAGGGCGAGCGCGGCTTCACCGGCGCGCTGCTGTCCGCCCTCCTGGCGTACGCGTTCTCCGATCCCGCCCACACCCGGATCGTCGCCGAGCCGGATGCCCGCAACGAGAAGGTGATCGGCCGCATGCTGCGGACCGGTTTCACGCTCGGGCCCGAGATCGACCTGCCGGACAAGCGCGCCCGGCTGCTCTTCCTGACCCGAGACGACCGCTGAGAACCAAGGAGTACGCAGTGCTGCTCGACGCCCTTTCCCGGCATCTGGAAGGCCTCGCGGCCGAGCGCGGCGGCGTGCTGGGGGTGCTGCCCGGGCTGGTCGCCGACGACTCCCCCGGCTGGATCCCCGCGGCCGACCTCGTGCGGGAGCCGTACGAGGTCCTGCTCGCGTTCGTGGACGAGACCGCGGCACGCTGGAACGCGCCGCGTCACGTGGCGGCGGCGCTGCTGTGGAAGACCTACGGCTACTGGCACACGATGCCGATGGTCCTCGGCTGGGCCCTCCACCGGCGGGTGCCCGTGATGCGCCTGGAGGACACGCTGGTCAGGCCGTCGGCGGCGGGGATCACGCTGGCGGCGTCCCGAGTGACCGTGGCCGTGCTCCCCGACGACCCCGCGGCCGGAACCGTCACCGGAATCCCCACCGGAACCACGGCCACCGCCACGGCCGTCGGCGCAACCACCGCGACAACCACCGCCACGGCCGTCGGCGGAACCACCGCCGGAACCGTGGCCGCGACCCTGGCGGCACCGGTCTCGGGGCCGTCCGGCACGGTCGTCGTCGAGGACCTGGCGGCGGTCATCAGGGCGGCGATGCTCGACGGCCAGCGTCCGTTCGTGCAGGCGCTGAGCGCGGTGGCGCGGGTGGGGGAGCGCACCCTGTGGGGATCGACCGCGGAGGCGGTCGCCCACCCGCTGCTCGCGCTCGGGCCGTACGCCGAGGCGGCCCGGCTGCTGGAGGAGATCGGACCGCCGGTCGCCGGGCTGCTCGCGCCCGACGGCGACGGGTACCGCCGCCGCACCTGCTGCCTGTGGATCACGCTGCCGGACGCCGACCCCTGCTCCACCTGCTGCGTGCCGGCCGCGCGGACACCCTAGATTCCGGCCGGGAAAGAATTTCCGGCGATCGTGTCCATCCCGCAGGGTCTCATCCGTAGAGGTGGTGTGCGGCGACGCCCGCACGTGACACCCACAGGGAAGGAAAGCTCGGCATGAAATACATGCTTTTGATCAACAGCAGCTCCGAAGGCCCGGCCGAGGAGGTCGAGGGCGCGTCGTTCGACGACTGGCTCGCCTACGACAAGATGGTGCGGGACGCCGGCATCCACGTGTCGGGGCACTCCCTCGCCGACCTGACCACCGCGACGACCGTCCGGGTCGCCCCCGACGGGCAGCGGACCATCACCACCGACGGACCGTTCGCCGAGACCCGTGAGGTGCTCGGCGGCTACTACGTGCTCGACGTGCCCGACCTCGACGCCGCCCTGGACTGGGCCGCCCGCTGCCCCGGGTCGCGCGGCGGCGGGTCGGTCGTGGTGCGGCCGGTGGCCGAGTTCGACATCTGACGCGTTCGGCATCCGACGAGTGACGATCCGACGATGACGGACGGCCGGGCGGCTACGGCGGTGGAGGCCGTGTTCCGGGAGGAGCGCGGCCGGCTGCTGGCCGCGCTGGTGCGCCGCTTCGGCGACCTCGATCTCGCCGAGGAGGTCACCGCCGAGGCGATGGAGGCGGCCCTGGTGCACTGGCCGGTGGACGGCGTGCCGCCGAACCCGGGGGCGTGGCTCGCGACCACCGCGCGGCGCAAGGCGGTCGACCGCCTGCGGCGGGACACGGCGTACGCCGCCCGGCTGGCCATCCTGCAGGTGGAGGCGGAGCGGGCCGCGCCGCCCGCTCCGGAGATCGGCGCCGGCGACGACCTGCCCGACGAACGGCTCCTGCTGTTCTTCACCTGCGGCCACCCGGCCCTGCCCGCCGAGGACCGCGTCGCGCTGAGCCTGCGGTGCCTCGCCGGGCTGACCACCCCCGAGGTCGCCCGGGCCTTCCTCGTCCCGGTCGCCACGATGGCGAAGCGGATCGTCCGGGCGAAGAAGAAGATCCGCGAGGCCCGGATCCCGTTCCGTGTGCCCAGTCCGGACGAACGGCCGGAGCGGCTGGCAGGGGTGCTCCAGGTCGTCTACTCCATCTTCACGGAGGGGTACGTCGCCAGTTCGGGGTGTGATCTGCAGCGCTCCGACCTCGCCGAGGAGGCCATCCGCCTGGCGCGCATCCTGCGCCGGCTGCTGCCGGCCGAACAGGAGGTCTGCGGCCTGCTGGCGCTGATGCTGCTGGTCCACGCCCGCCGTGACGCCCGGACCGGGCCCGGCGGCGGGCTGGTGCTCCTCGCCGACCAGGACCGCGGCCGCTGGGACCGTACGATGATCGAGGAAGGGCTGGCCCTGGTGCCCGTTGCGCTGACCGGCGGCCCGGTGGGGCCGTACGGCGTGCAGGCCGCGATCGCCGCCTTGCACGACGAGGCGGCGGACATCACCACGACCGACTGGCCGCAGATCGTAGCTCTGTACGACGTCCTGTTCGCGCTTACTCCGTCGCCGATCGTGGCGCTGAACCGCGCGGTCGCGGTCGCCATGCGCGACGGGCCGCAGGCCGGGCTGGCGCTCCTGGAGCAGCTCGCGGAAGAGCCCCTGCTGCGGGATCATCACCCCTATCACGTGGCATGCGCCGACCTGCTGTCCCGGCTGGGCCGGAAGGGTGAGGCCGCCGTAGCGTACCGGCGGGCCCTCGACCTCGCCGGCACCGAACCCGAACGCGCTCACCTGCGCCGGAAACTGTCCCCGGAATGAGCCCGAGCCCTGATCAGCCGCGGCTGGGTGTGGGGCTGGGGTTGTAGGTCGGGGTGCTGCTGGCTGTGGGGGTGGGGTTTCTGCTGGGTGTGGGGCTGGGGTTGTAGGTCGGGGTGCTGGCTGTGGGGGTGGGGTTTCTGCTGGGTGTGGGGCTGGGGTTGTAGGTCGGGGTGCTGCTGGCTGTGGGGGTCGGATTGCCGCTGGGTGTCGGGCTGGGGTTGTAGGTCGGTGTGCTACTGGCTGTGGGAGTCGGATTGCCGCTGGGTGTGGGGCTCGGGTTGTAGGTCGGGGTGCTGGAAGGTGTGGGGCTCGGGTCGTCGATGGGGCTCAAGGTGGGGAACGGCGCCGGCCGGGGATTGATGGTGAGGACGGGGCTTGGGCTGGGACTTGCCGGTATGGCGTGGGCGGCGTCCGCATTCACCAGGTCGCCGGCGAAGACGGCGAGAAGCGCGGTCAGGGAGAGCAGAAGCCCGGACCGTGTGATCGTTGTGTAGTGCATGGGCGCAGGCTGGCTCCCCGCACTTGGAAGTCACTTGTGAGCAGCCGCATGCGCTGGTCGCAGCCGTGGGCGCGCGCGTTTGCGCGGCGCCACACGCACGTTCCATGATGCGATTCCTTCATGGTGGAGTAGTGCAGGTGATGGTCGCCGAGCTGGGGGCCGAGGCCGTCGAACGGCCCTGCTCCTTCGCGAGGGACCAGCTCTTCCTCATCGGGCCGGAGTGATCCCCGCTGTTCCCCCGGCCGGCCGGGCGGGTCCGGGCGCTCATGCGGAACGCCCCCGCTCCGGCGGGCGGGCGGGTTAGGACCGCGTGCCGTCGTCCAGGGTGATGACGACCTTGACGTCCTCGGGTTCCGCGGTGAACGCGTCGGCGAACGACTCCAGCGGCACCCGGCGGGTGATCAGCCGGTTCAGCCAGACGTGGTCGGCCTGCGCGAGGGCGTCGGCCGCGGCGGCGTAGTGACGGAGATTGGCGTTCACCGACCCGATGAGGACGTCGTTCTCCAGCACGATGTCGCGGTTGAGGCTCCCGGCGTCGATCGTGAGCCGGCGCCCGGCGGAGGAGACCCCGGTGAGGCAGACGATGCCGTACGGCGCGGTGTTGAAGGCCACCCCGAAGATCACCGGTCCGGCGCCGGTGGCCTCGATGACGACGTCGGGCCGGATCTTCGCCGAGACCTCGCCCGCGTCGCCCGTGTGGTAGTCGGCGCCGAGGTCGCGCACGAGTTCCGGTTTGGGGCCGTCGGTGACCCGGTCGAGGACGTGCACCTCCAGGCCGCGCCGCACGCCGAGCAGCGCGGCCAGCAGGCCGATCGGCCCGGCGCCGGTGACCAGCGCCGTCTTCGGGTGGAACCAGGCCCGGGCGCCGACCTTCTCGACCTCGTCCCAGGCCTTGGCGACGACGCTGGTGGGTTCGAGCAGCACCCCGACGTCCGCCAGCGCGGGATCCAGCTTCACCGCGTAGCCGGGCTCGACCACCCAGGCCTGGCTCGCGTACCCGTCGAGGTCCTTGATGCCGCGCTCGGTGTATCGGCCGTTGCGGCACATGTCGAACTGCCCGTGCGCGCACGCGCCGCACGGCACCGGGTCGGGCCGCCGGACCACGCCGACCACCAGGTCGCCGGGGGCGAAGCCGCTGCCCTCGGGCGCCCGCCGCACCCTGCCCAGCGACTCGTGGCCGATGACCAGTCGCTCGCGGCCGGGCGGGGCCGAGCCGTAGTCACCCGCGGCGATCTCCTTGTCCGTGCCGCACACTCCGACGGCGAGGCCGTCGACGAGCAGGTCGCCGTCTCCCGGCTCCGGGTCGGGGACGTCGACGACCGCGAGGGAGTCCTTTCGCAGCGGGACGACGGTGAGAGCGCGCATCAACGCCCACCTCCAAGGTGCTCGGCCGGGTCCGCTCCGGACAGGTGACGGGCCGCGTTGACCAGTCCGACGTGGCTGAACGCCTGCGGCGTGTTGCCGAGCTGCCGCCGGGCGACGGGGTCGTACTCCTCGCTGAGCAGCCCGAGGTCGTTGCGCAGATCCAGCAGCCGTTCGAAGAGCTCGTACGCCTCACGGTGCCGCCCGATGCCGTACAGGGCGTCGGCGAGCCAGAACGTGCAGGTGACGAACGCGCCCTCCGCGCCGGGCAGGCCGTCGACGTCGCCGTCGGCGCCGGGCCGGTAACGCAGCAGGAAGCCGTCGGAGCACAGCTCACGCTGAACCGCTTCCACGGTACCCCGCACGCGTGGGTCGTCCCAGGGCAGGAACCCCGCCCGGGGGATCAGCAGCAGGGCGGCGTCGAGGCCCTTCGACCCGTAGAACTGGGTGAACGTGTTCCGCCCCGGGTCGTAGCCGCGGTCGCACACCTCGGCGTGGATCTTGTCCCGGGTGGCCCGCCACCGGTCCACCGGCCCCTCCAGGCCGAACCGTTCGACGGCCCGCACGGCCCGGTCCATGCCCGCCCAGGCCATGACCTTGGAGTGCACGAAGTGGCGGCGGTCGCCGCGCACCTCCCACAGCCCGTTGTCCGGGTCGTCCCAGTGGCCCTCCAGGAAGTCCAGCAGCGCGCGTTGCAGGTCCCAGGCCTGTTCCTCGGACTCGATGCCCGCCATGCGGGTCAGGTGCAGCCCGTCCAGGACCTCGCCCCACACGTCGAGCTGGAACTGGCCGGACGCCGCGTTGCCCACCCGCACCGGAGCCGACCCCTCGTAGCCGGCCAGCCAGTCGATCGTGTATTCGGGCAGCCGGCGGGTGCCGTCGATGCCGTACATGATCTGCAGGTCGGCCGGATCGCCGGCCGCGGCCCGCAGCAGCCACTCCCGCCACGCCTTGGCCTCCGCGACGAAACCGGTGCCGAGCAGCGCCTGCAGCGTGAACGTCGCGTCGCGCAGCCAGCAGAACCGGTAGTCCCAGTTGCGCGGGCCGCCGAGCTGTTCCGGCAGCGAGGTGGTGACCGCGGCGACGATGCCGCCGGTCGGCTTGTAGGTCAGCGCCTTGAGGACGACCAGCGAGCGGCGGACCGCGTCCTCCCACCGGCCCTCGTAGCGGAAGCCGCGCAGCCACGACGTCCAGAACGCCTCGGTGTCGGCGATGGCCCGCTCGGCGTCCACCGGCTTGGGCGTGCGTTCGTGCGAGCGCCGGTAGGTCAGCACGAACGGCACCCGCTGCCCGGCGGCGACGGTGAAGTCGGCGTAGGTGGTCATGTCCTCGCCGCGCAGCGGCACCGGGGTGCTCAGCCAGGCGGCGTCCGGCCCGGCGACCGCGACCAGTTCGCCGTCCCGGCTCCGCACCCAGGGCACGATGTGGCCGTAGTCGAACCGCAGCCGGAGCGCCATCCGCATCGGCACCCGTCCGCTCAGGCCCTCGACCACGCGTACGACGTCGGCCGCCTCGCCGCGCGGCGGCATCGCGTCGATCACCCGTACGGAGCCCTCGGGGGTGTCCCACTCCGTTTCGAGCACGAGGGAGTCGCCCCGGTAGCGGCGGCGCGTGCACAGCCCGCCCGCGGCGGGGGCCACCCGCCAGAAGCCGGCCCGTTCGTCACCGAGCAGGGCGGCGAAGCACGCCGGGGCGTCGAACCGGGGCAGGCACAGCCAGTCGACCGACCCGTCCCGGCCGACCAGCGCCGCCGTCTGCAGATCACCGAGCAGTCCGTAGTCCTCGATCCGCAACGCCACCGCGCGCCCCCACAGCCGTCCACCACTCCTGAACCGGCGCGCTACCCCGGCAAAGGGAACGTATGTACTGTGCAACGAAACTGTGCGGCGGAAGGGCGGGGCGGAGGCGGTGCCGGACGGGCAGGAGCTCCCGGAACGCGCTCCTGCCCGTCCTGCCCGATGACCCGCCGAGCCGTCAGCCGCGCCTGGGCTCCAGGCGCACGGCGGTGACTCCGCAGTCGAACGGCGTCACGGAGACGACGCGGAACCGCTTCTTGTCGCCGCCGCCGGGGAACACCGGCAGGCCCGCCCCGATCGCGGCCGGGTTGACGAACAGGTTGAGCTCGTCGATCAGGTCCGCGGCGATCAGGCTCGTGACCAGCGTGCTGCCGCCGTACGTGATCAGGTCGCCGCCCGGCTGGGCCTTGAGCTTGCCGATGGTCTCCGCGAGGTCGCCACCGGCCACGACGGCGTTGTCCCAGGGCGACTCCGCGAGGTCGTTGGAGATGACGGTCTTGGGCGTGTTGTTCATGAAGTCGATGGCCTCCTGGGTCTCCCCCTCGGGACCGGACGCCCAGGCCGGGATGAACCCCTCGGCGAGCCGGCGGCCCAGGACGATGTGGTCGACGTTCTCCATGAGCCCGGTGATGTAGGCGCCGAGGTCGTCGGTCCACGGGAAGGTCATCCAGTCCATCTCGCCGTGCGGGCCACCCATGTAGCCGTCGAGGGTGGTCTGGACCTGAAGCTTGAGCTTGCGCATGATGTGTTCCTTCTTCTTCGCTGAGTGAGAGGTCAGGCGACGTACGGATTCCTGGCGCGGGCCTCGCTGAGCGCGGCGGCCCACCAGGCGAGCTGGTCGAGCATCGTCGTGACGCTGGTGTTGCAGGCGGCGCCGTCCTTCGGCCAGCTTCCGTCCGCGGCGAACAGGTCCCAGTAGCACGGGAGGCTGATGGTGCCCTGGAGCGTCACCGCGTGCAGTTCGGCGAAGACCTGCCGCAACTGCGCGACGGCGTGCAGGCCGCCGGACTCCCGGCCGTAGGAGATGAAGGCGACCGGCTTGGCGTGCCACTCCTCGTAGTACCAGTCGATCGCGGTCTTGAGCGACGCGGGGAAGCTCTGGTTGTACTCCGGGGTGACGACGGCGAAGGCGTCGGCGGCGGCCAGGCGCGCGCCCAGCTCCGCCACCTGCGGCGGGACGAGGTCGTCGTGGTCGCCGAGGGTCGCCGGGACGCGGGTCTCCGCGAGGTCGATCAGGTCGATCTCGAAGTCGCCGCGCCGGCGCGCCCGCGTGGTGAACCACTGCGCCACCGTGGGGCCGAACCTGCCGCTGCGGGTGCTGCCGATGATGACCGCCAGCACTGGTCTCGTGGTGTCCGGCATCCTCGGCCTCCCTTTTCCCGCTTCGCCGTCCGGCTGATGTCCCCGACTCTCGCAGGGGGCGTTTACGGTTCGTTTACGGTGTCCTCTCGCCCCGGGCGTTAGGGTGCGCAGCATGCGTTTCGGGGTCCTGGGTCCGCTCGCGGTGTGGACGGCGGGGGGCGAGCCGGTGGCGGTGCCCGGCGCGAAGGTGCGCGCCCTGCTCGCCGTGCTGCTGCTCAACGACGGGCGGCCGGTCTCCGCCGACCGGCTGATCGACGACCTGTGGGGGGACGATCCGCCGCGGCGCAATCCCCTCGGCGCGCTGTCGGCCAAGGTCTCCCAGCTACGCAGGGCGCTGGAGGACGCGCAACCGGGGGCGCGTGAGCTCGTCGTCTCCCGCCCGCCGGCCTACCGGCTGCTCCTGGACGACGAGGCGGTGGACGTCCGGCGCTTCCACGCGCTCACCACGCGGGCCCGGCAGGCCGGCGACCCGAGGGCCGGGGCGGCCCTGTTCGCCGAGGCGCTGGCCCTGTGGCGCGGCCCGGCGTTCGCCGACTTCGCCGACGAGCCGTTCGCCCAGGCCGTGATCGCGAGACTGGCCGAGCAGCGGCTGACCACGCTGGAGGACGCGGCCGAGGCCCGGCTGGCGCTCGGCGAGCACGCGGTGCTCGCCGCCGAGCTCGGCGACCTGGTCGCCGCCCATCCCCTGCGCGAACGGCTGCGGGCCGCGTACATGCGGGCCCTGTACGGCGCCGGACGCCAGAGCGAGGCGCTGGAGAGCTACGAGGAACTGCGCCGCCTGCTCGGCGACGAGCTGGGGCTGGACCCCGGCCCCGAGCTCGCCGCGCTGCAGCGGGCGATCCTCACCCAGGACCTGCAGGCGCCGCCCGCACCGGACCGGCGGCCCCGCTCGAACCTGCCCGCCCCGCACACCGAGCTGGTCGGACGGGAGAGCGCGGTCGCCGAGATCGGCGCGCTGCTGCGGGACGAGCGGCTGGTGACGCTGACCGGCCCGGGCGGCGTGGGGAAGACCCGGCTCGCGACCGAGGTCGCCGGCGGCCGGCGGGACCTGCCCGACGGTGTGTGGCTCGTCGAGCTGGCCGGGGTGAGGAACGGGGTGCGGAACGGTCTTCGGGCGGGTGCGGTGGCCGACGCGGTCACCGCGGCTCTCGACATCAGGGAGGGCGACCACGCCGACCTGTCCGCGGCGCTGCGGTCCAGAGACCTCCTGCTCGTCCTGGACAACTGTGAACACGTGATCGACGAGGTGGCGGCCCTGGCGGAGCGCCTGCTGCGGACCTCCCCCGGCCTGCGGATCCTCGCCACCAGCCGGGAACCGCTCGCCCTGGCGGGGGAGGTCGTGTGGGACGTGCCACCGCTCGACGTCCCGGGCCGCGACGCGGGGCCGGGCGCGCTGGCGGAGTCCAGCGCCGTGCGGCTGTTCGTCGCGCGTACGGCCGCCGCAGTCCGGGGCTTCACGCTCGACGACGGCAACGCCGCGGCCGTCGGCCTGCTGTGCCGCCGCCTGGACGGCATCCCGCTCGCCCTGGAACTGGCCGCGACACGGGTCCGCGCGCTGGGCGTGCAGGGGGTGGTGGACCGGCTGGACGACCGGTTCCGCCTGCTGGCCACCGGCCACCGCGGCGCCCCGCCCCGGCAGCGGACGCTCATGGCGATGATCGACTGGAGCTGGGAGCTGCTGACCGTCCCTGAGCGGACGGTGCTGCGCAGGCTGGCCGTCCACGCCGACGGATGCACGGTGGAGGCCGCCGAGTCCGTGTGCGGCGGTGACGACCTCGACGTGCTCACCCTGCTCGTACGGCTGGTCGACCGCTCGCTGGTCGTGATGCTGCCGACCCCGGAGGGACCGCGTTACCGGTTGCTGGAGTCGGTGGCCGCCTACTGCGCGGACCGCCTGGCGGAGGCCGGGGAACGGGAGCGGATCCGGCGGCGGCACCGGGACCACTACCTCGCCCTCGCGGAGCGGGCGGCGCCCCTGCTCCGCGGCCCCGAGCAGCGCCGGACGCTGCGGCTCCTCGACGCCGAGGCCGCCAACCTGCGCGCCGCGCTGGACCACTGCCTGGCGGACCGGGACGCCGCCGCCGCGCTGCGGCTGACCGGCGCCCTCGCCTGGCACTGGTTCCTGCGCGGGCGGCTGACCGAGGCCCGGCGCTCCCTCCAGGCCGCCCTCTCCCTCGCCGAGGACGGCACGGCGGTCAGCACGGGGCACGTCGGGGAGGACCTCGCGCGTCTCGCCGACGAGGTCCGGATATGGCTGGCCGGTTTCGCGGCCCTGCAGGGCGACGCCACCGGCGGCGCGGCGGTCGCGGACCGGCTGGACGCCGGCCGGGGCAGGGCCGTGTGGTTCCTCGCCCACGCCTCGCTCGGCTACCTGGACCTCGCCGACAGCGAGAAGTTGCTGGCCCGCGCCCTCGACGCCGCCGTGGCCGGTGGCGACCGGTGGGCGGAGGCCGCCGCCCTCATGACCCGTGCCCAGCTCGCCCACGTACGCGGTGACCTGGCGGCGTTGGAACGCGACGCGGCGCGGAGCGCGCGGATGTTCGCCGAGATCGGCGACCGCTGGGCCCGGATGGGCGCCACGGCCTGGCTGGCCGCCCTGGCCGAGGCCACCGGCGACCACGCGCGCGCCATTCGCCTGCACCGGGAGGCCCTCGGCATGGCCGAGGAGCTCGGGCTGTGGCCGGAGGTCGCGACCAGACTGTGCTGGCTCGGCTGGATCCACACCCAGCAGGGCGACCACGCGGCGGCCCTCGACGACGGCGCGAGGGCGCTGCGCCTGGCCGGTGAGCAGGGATACCGGCCCGGTGAGGTCTTCGCCGGGACCGTGCTCGCCTACGCCTCCCGGCGCGGCGGCGACCTCGACACGGCCGAGACACACCTGCGGCGGCTGCTGGAGGCCGCGCCGTATCCCCCGGCGCACGAGGACGACCCGCCGTCCGTACACGTCCCGATGCTCCTGGTGGAGCTGGGTTTCGCCGCGGAACTGCGCGGCGACGCCGGCGCCGCGCTGCGCCTGCACCTGGAGGCGTTCGACCTCGCGGCGCGGCTGGACGCGCCGCGCGACCAGGTGGGCGCGCTGGAGGGACTGGCCGGGGCGCTCGCCCTGACAGGCGACCACGCCGGGGCGGCCGAGGTGCTCGGCGCCGCCGAAGCGGCCCGCGACGCGAACCGGCTGCCCCCCGCTCCGGCCGAACGGGCCGACCTCGACCGCGTCACCGCCGCCTGCCGCGACGCCCTCGGCGAGGACTCGTTCACCGCCGCCCGCGCCCGCGGCTCCCTCCTCGGCCCCGAGGCGGCGCGCGCCCGGCACGGCCGGGAGCACCCGGATCGCGCGATGCAGCGATCTTCGTAGTGGCGACGTCAATAATCCCGCCATAGGCGTATATAAAGCGTCAACGGGCGCAGAACCCCGCATTTTTCGTGATTCGCTGACTGGGAATCGCCCGTCCGAGGGCGGCATGATGCGAACCGAGGAGTGAGGATGACCGACGTCGTCTTCGCCGCCCTGACGATCGCGAGTTTCGTGATCCTGGGCCTGGTCGTGAGCGCGGTGGAGCGGTTGTGAGCGCTGTCAACGCCGCCGGTCTGGCCGTGGTCGCCATTCTGTTGGTCTTCATGGTCGTGGCCCTGCTGTTCCCGGAACGGTTCTGATGACCCTTCCGACGAACCCCGCCGTCAGCGCCGTCCTGGTCACCGGGACCGTCCTCGTCGCCCTGGCGCTCTGCTACCGGCCACTCGGCGACCACATGTTCCGCGTCTACACCGGCACCCGGCACTGGCGGGTCGAGCGGATGGTCTACCGCCTGATCGGCGTGGACGCCGACGCCGAGCAGGGATGGCCGGCGTACGCCCGCGCCCTGCTCGCGTTCTCGGTCGTCTCCGTGCTCGCCCTCTACGCCCTGCAACGGCTGCAGGACCACCTGTTCCTCAGCCTCGGGATGCCCGCCGTACCGCCGGACCTGGCGTGGAACACCGCGGTCGCGTTCGTCACCAACACGGACTGGCAGGCGTACTCGGGCGAGTCGGCCATGGGCCACGTCGTGCAGACCGCGGGCCTGGCCGTGCAGAACTTCGTGTCCGCGGCGGCCGGCCTCGCCGTGGCGGTCGCGCTGGTGCGCGGGTTCGCCCGCGCGAGGAGCGACACGCTGGGCAACTTCTGGGTCGACCTGGTGCGCGGCACGATCCGGATCCTGCTGCCGATCGCGTTCGCCGCCGCGATCCTGCTGGCGGCCGGGGGAGCGCTGCAGAGCTTCGGCGGCCACCACGGCTGGACCACCCTCGCGGGCGGCGGGCAGACCCTCACCCCGGCCGGCGCGGCCGGCCAGGAGGCGATCAAGGACCTGGGCACCAACGGCGGCGGCGTCTTCAACGCCAACTCCGCCCATCCCTGGGAGAACCCCACCGCCTGGACGAACCTGCTGGAGATCTTCCTGCTCCTGGTGATCGCGACGTCCCTGCCCCGGACCTTCGGGCGGATGGTCGGCGACAACCGGCAGGGCTACGTCATCGTCTCGGTGATGGCCGTGCTCGCGCTGATCAGTATCGGGGTGACCCAGACGGCCGAACTGCACGCGGCAGGGACCGTGCCGGAGGCGACGGCGGGTACGGCGCCGCAGTGGGCCGGTCAGGCGGCGGAGGGCCGCGAGGCCCGCTTCGGCGTGCCGGACTCCGCGCTGTTCGCCAGTGCGGCGACCCTGACCTCCACCGGCTCGGTCGACTCCGCCCACGACTCCTACACGGCGTTCGGCGGCGGCATGCTGATCGTCAACATGCTGCTCGGAGAGGTCGCGCCCGGCGGCGCCGGCTCCGGGCTGTACGGCATCCTCGTCCTCGCGGTGATCACCGTCTTCGTCGCCGGTCTGATGGTGGGCCGCACCCCCGAGTACCTCGGCAAGAAGATCGGCTCCCGGGAGATCAAGCTGGCCTCGCTGTACTTCCTGGCGACCCCGGTCGTGGTGCTGCTGGGCACGGCGGTCGCGATGGGCACGGGAGCGGGCCGCGCGGGCATCGGGAACGGGGGCGCCCACGGCCTGTCGGAGGTCCTCTACGCCTTCGCCTCCACGGGCAACAACAACGGCTCGGCCTTCGCCGGGCTGTCGGCGAACACGCCCTTCTACAACACGGCCCTCGGTCTGTGCATGCTGCTCGGCCGGTTCCTGCCGATGGTGCTGGTCCTGGCGCTGGCGGGGTCCCTGGCCCGGCAGGCGCCGGTCCCCGTCTCGGCGGGCACGCTGCCGACCCACCGCCCGCAGTTCGCCGGCCTGCTCGCCGGGGTGACGGTCGTCCTCGTCGCCCTCACCTTCCTCCCCGCGCTCGCGCTCGGGCCCCTCGCGGAAGGACTGTCCCGATGAGCCCCCAGACGAGCCTCCGGACGACACGCGGCGGCTCGCCCGGGCACGCCGGCGGGGGCACGACCGGCCTCCGGCAGGCGGCCCGCGCGCTGCCCGGGGCGGTGCGGAAGCTGAACCCCGCCACCATGTGGCGCAACCCGGTCATGTTCATCGTCGAGATCGGCGCGCTCTTCACGACCGTCCTCGCGGCCGTGACCCCGTCCTTCTTCGCCTGGGCGATCACCGGATGGCTGTGGCTGACCGTGCTGTTCGCCAACCTGGCCGAGGCGGTGGCGGAGGGCCGCGGCAGGGCGCAGGCGGCGGCGCTCCGCGCCGCGAGACGCGACACGGTCGCCCGCCGCCTCGTCGACCCGGGCGACCTCGCCAAGTGGGAGGAGGTCGGCGCGCCGGACCTGCGCCAGGGTGACCACGTGATCGTGGAGGCGGGTGAGACCATCCCCGGCGACGGCGACGTGGTCGAGGGCATCGCCTCGGTGGACGAGTCGGCCATCACGGGGGAGTCGGCGCCGGTCATCCGCGAGTCCGGCGGCGACCGCTCCGCCGTCACCGGCGGCACCCGGGTCCTGTCGGACCGGATCGTCGTGCGGATCACCCAGCGGCCGGGCGAGAGCTTCCTCGACCGGATGATCTCCCTGGTCGAGGGGGCGGACCGCAGGAAGACGCCCAACGAGATCGCCCTCAACATCCTGCTGGCCGCCCTGACGATCATCTTCCTGGTCGCCACCGCGACCATGCAGCCGCTGGCCGTCTTCTCCCGCTCGGTCAACCCCGGCGTGGCCGACTCGGTCGCCCTCACCTCCGACGGGGTCACCGGCATCGTGCTGGCGGCGCTGGTCGTCTGCCTCATCCCCACCACGATCGGCGCGCTGCTGTCGGCCATCGGCATCGCCGGGATGGACCGCCTGGTCCAGCGCAACGTGCTCGCCATGTCGGGCCGGGCGGTCGAGGCCGCGGGCGACGTGTCCACGCTCCTGCTCGACAAGACCGGCACGATCACCCTGGGCAACCGGCAGGCGGCGGCGTTCCTGCCCGTGCCGGGTGTGCCCGCGCTCGAGATGGCCAGGGCGGCGCAGCTGTCGAGTCTCACCGACGCCACCCCCGAGGGCCGTTCCATCGTGGTCTACGCGAAGAACGCGTACGGGCTGCGCGAACGGGAGCCGGGTGAGCTCGCCCACGCCGGGTGGGTCCCCTTCACGGCCCAGACCCGCATGTCCGGCGTGGACATGGACGGCCGGCGGATCCGCAAGGGCGCCGCCACCGCGGTCATGAAGTGGGTGCGCGACAACGGCGGCCATCCGACCGCAGACGCGGGTCACCTGGTCGACGGCATCTCCGCCTCCGGCGGCACCCCGCTCGTGGTGGGCGAGGTGACCGGCGGCGCGGCCCGGGTGCTCGGGGTCATCCACCTCAAGGACGTGGTCAAGGAGGGGATGCGCGAGCGGTTCGACGCGATGCGCCGGATGGGCATCAGGACCGTCATGATCACTGGGGACAACGCGCTGACCGCCAGGGCCATCGCGGAGGAGGCCGGGGTCGACGACTTCCTCGCCGAGGCCACCCCCGAGGACAAGCTCGCCCTGATCAGGCGGGAGCAGGAGGGCGGCCGGCTGGTCGCGATGACCGGGGACGGCACCAACGACGCGCCCGCGCTCGCCCAGTCGGACGTCGGCGTCGCCATGAACACCGGCACCAGCGCCGCCAAGGAGGCCGGCAACATGGTCGACCTCGACTCCAACCCGACCAAGCTCATCGAGATCGTCGAGATCGGCAAGCAGCTGCTGATCACCCGCGGCGCGCTGACCACGTTCTCGATCGCCAACGACGTCGCGAAGTACTTCGCGATCATCCCGGCGATGTTCGCGGCCGTCTACCCGGGCCTGGGCGCGCTCAACGTCATGCGCCTGGCCAGCCCGCAGTCGGCGATCCTGTCGGCCGTCGTCTTCAACGCGCTGGTGATCGTCGCGCTGATCCCGCTGGCCCTCAAAGGCGTCCGCTACCGGCCGAGCAGCGCCTCCACCCTGCTGCGGCGCAACCTGTGCGTGTACGGCCTGGGCGGGATCGTGGTCCCCTTCGCCGGCATCAAGCTGATCGACCTCGTCGTCCGCCTCCTTCCGGGGATGTCCTGAATGAAACACCTGCCCAGTCCGATCCGCCGGCACCTGGCCGCCGTCCGCGCGGTGCTGGTGCTCACCGTGGTGACGGGGATCGTCTATCCACTGGCCGTCACCGGGGTGGCCCAGGTCCTGTTCCGGCACCAGGCGAACGGCAGCCTGATCGAGCGGAACGGCCGGATCGTCGGCAGCTCGCTCATCGGCCAGTCGTTCACCGACGCCGCCGGCGATCCGATCCCCCGCTACTTCCAGAGCCGGCCGGCCGCGCCGGGTCACGTCTACGACACCACCTCCAGCGGTGCGGGCAACCTCGGGCCGGAGGACGTCGTCGACACCCTTCCCGCTCCGGGCCGGAACGGCCGGACATCCCTGCTCACCCAGGTCTGCGCACGCTCCCTGGCGGTCGGCCGGCTGGAGGGCGTCAGCGGCGCCCGCCCGTTCTGCGCCCCCGGCGGGGTCGGCGCCGTGCTCAAGGTCTTCCCCGCGACCGGCACCGCGACCAGGGTCGTCTCGGTCAACCAGGCCTGCCCGGCCACCCCGTTCGTCCCCCGCTACCAGGGCGTACGGGTCGAGTGCGCCCGGCCGGGCGAGGACTACTCCACGGGCCGCACCGTGCCCGTCCGGGGCGCCGTCGCCCGGGTCGCCGTTCCCCCCGACGCGGTCACCGCCGGGGCGTCGGGCCTCGACCCGCACATCTCCGTGGCGTACGCCATGCTGCAGGCGCCGCGCGTGGCGAGGGCAAGAGGCCGCACAGTGGAGAGGGTGATGGATCTCGTCCGGCGGCACACCGTGAACCCGTGGCTCGGCTACGTCGGCCGCCCGGTCGTGAACGTGCTCGAACTCAACCTCGCCCTGGACGAGGAGTAGGAGGCCGCGGTGGCACGCGGACGGCTGCGGATCTACCTGGGCGCCGCGCCGGGCGTCGGCAAGACGTACGCCATGCTCGACGAGGGCCGCCGGGGCCTGGAACGCGGCCGGGACGTCGTCGTCGGGCTCGTCGAGACGCACGACCGCCCCCGGACCGCCGCGCTGCTCGCCGGCATGGAGGTGATCCCCCGCAGGCAGGTGGCCTACCGGGGGGCCGTCTTCGGCGAGCTGGACGTCAAGGCCGTCGTCGCCCGCCATCCGAAGATCGCGCTGATCGACGAGCTGGCGCACACCAACACCCCCGGCTCCGGGCACGCCAAGCGATGGCAGGACATCGAGGAGATCCTCGACGCCGGGATCGACGTGATCTCCACGGTGAACATCCAGCATCTGGAGTCGGTCAACGACGTCGTCTTCCAGATCACCGGCATCCCGCAGCGCGAGACCGTGCCGGACGAGGTGGTGCGGCGGGCCGACCAGGTCGAGCTGGTCGACATGTCGCCCGAGGCGCTGCGCCGCCGCATGGCGCACGGGAACGTCTACCGGCCGGAGAAGATCGACGCCGCCCTCTCCAACTACTTCCGGGTGGGCAACCTCACCGCCCTGCGGGAGCTGGCGCTGCTGTGGGTCGCCGACAAGGTCGACGAGCAGCTCGACCGCTACCGCGCCGAGCACGGCATCGCGGGCACCTGGGAGGCGCGCGAGCGGGTGGTGGTGGCCCTCAGCGGCGGATCGGAGGGAGACACGCTGCTCAGGCGGGCGGCCCGCATCGCCGACCGGACCAAGGGCGCCGACCTGCTGGCCGTACACGTGACCACCGGCGAGGGGCTCACCGGCGCGCACCCGGCGCACCTGGCACGTCAGCGGGCGCTGGTGGAGAGCATGGGCGGCACCTACCACCAGGTCGCCGGCGCCGACATCGCGCACGCGCTGCTCGACTTCGCCCGCGGGGTCAACGCCACCCAGCTGGTGCTCGGCGCGTCCCGGCGGGGCCGGACGGCCCGGCTGTTCTCCCCCGGCGTCTCGGTGATCGCCACCGCCGACTCCGGCTCGATCGACGTGCACATGGTCACGCACGAGGAGATGAGCAGGGGACGGCGCCGGGCGCCGCGCCGGGAGGCCGCCCTCACGCCCATCCGGCGGCTGGCCGGCTGGGCGCTCGCCGTCCTGGGGATGGGCGCGCTGACCGCCGTGCTGCTCCCGTTCCGCGACGGGCTGCGGCTGCCCAGCGAGATGCTGCTGTATCTTCTCATGATCATCGCGGTCGCCCTGGCCGGGGGCCTGCGGCCGGCCCTCACCGCCGCCGTCGGCGGGTTCCTGCTGCTCAACTGGTTCTTCACCGCGCCCGTGCACACCTGGACGATCTCCGACCCGGAGAACGTCTTCTCGCTGGTCGTCTTCGTGCTCGTCGCCGCCACGGTCAGCGCCGTGGTGGATCTGGCCGCCCGCCGTACCCGTGAGGCCGCGCGGGCGGGCGCGGACGCCGCGCTGCTGTCCACCCTGGCCGGGCACGTGCTCCGAGGCGACGCCGCGCTGCCGTCCCTGCTCGCCCGGCTGCGGGAGACCTTCGGCCTCACCTCGGTCACGTTGCTCGAACGCGTCGGCACACCGGTCCCGGACGACCGCAGCGACCCGCGGGCGTGGCGGATCGCGGCCACCGCGGGCGGCACGCCCTGCACCAGCCCGGCCGCGGCCGACACCGACGTCGTCGTGGACGAGGAACTGACGCTCGCGGTGCGCGGACGCCTGCTGGAGGCCGCCGACCGCCGGGTGCTGGAGGCGTTCGCCGCGGAGGCCGCCGTCGCGCTGCGCCAGCGGCGGCTGCGGGAGGAGGCCGACCAGGCCAGGCCGCTGGCCGAGGCCGACCGGATGCGCACGGCGCTGCTCGCCGCCGTCGGCCATGACCTGCGCACGCCGCTGGCGTCGGCCAGGGCCGCGGTCGAGAGCCTGCGCACCACCGGCGTCGACTGGTCACCGCAGGACCGGGAGGAGCTTCTCGCCACCGCCGACGAATCGCTGATCAAACTGAACCGGCTGGTGGACAACCTGCTCGACATGAGCCGCCTGCAGGCCGGCGTGCTGGGGCTGGCGCGTCAGCCGGTCGCCCTGGAGGAGGTGGTGCCCCGGGCGATCGACGACCTCGGGCCGCCCGGCGTCCGCGTCGACGCGGACGTCTCCGTCGAACTCCCCGAGGTCGTCGCCGACGCCGCCCTGCTCGAACGGGTCCTGGTCAACCTGCTGTCCAACGCGGTCCGGCACAGCCCGCCCGAGGAGCGGATCCTCGTCACCGCCAGCGCGTACGGCGACCACGTGGAGGTCCGGGTCATCGACTGCGGTCCCGGCATCCCCCGTGAGGCCCACGACCGGGTCTTCCTGCCGTTCCAGCGGCTGGGCGACCGGGACAGCCACACCGGCGTCGGGCTGGGACTGGCCCTGTCGCGCGGGCTGGCCGAGGCCATGGGTGGCACTCTGGTCCCGGAGGAGACACCCGGGGGAGGTCTCACCATGATCCTCACCCTGCCCGTCTCCGCGCCGGCGC
This sequence comes from Microbispora triticiradicis, assembly GCF_005864065.1. Classification (NCBI taxonomy): domain Bacteria; kingdom Bacillati; phylum Actinomycetota; class Actinomycetes; order Streptosporangiales; family Streptosporangiaceae; genus Microbispora; species Microbispora triticiradicis. Next base: position 806,760 of record NZ_VANP01000001.1, read on the forward strand.
CGGCCGCACGTCCCGAGGAGCTCGCTTGACCCGCGTCCTGGTCGTCGACGACGAGCCGCAGATCCTCCGGGCGCTGCGGATCAACCTGGTCGCCCGCCACTACGAGGTGGCGACGGCCGCCGACGGCGGCACCGCCCTGCGCCAGGCCGCCGAGTTCAATCCCGATCTGGTGCTGCTCGATCTCGGCCTGCCCGACCTCGACGGCGTGGAGGTCATCCACGGCCTGCGCGGCTGGAGTGCCGTGCCGATCGTGGTGCTGTCCGGCAGGGCCGGAAACCAGGACAAGGTCGACGCGCTGGACGCCGGCGCCGACGACTACGTCACCAAGCCCTTCCACATCGAGGAACTGCTGGCCCGCATCCGCGCCGTCACCCGCCGGACCTCCGTACCCGAGGCCGAGACGGCGCGGGTCAGCGTCGGCGACCACGTCGTCGACCTGGCGGCCAAGACGGTCTCGGGAGACGTGCGCCTCACCCCGACGGAGTGGCGCATCCTGCAGATCATGCTGCGCAACCCCGGAAAGCTGATCAGCCAGCGCCAGCTGCTGACGGAGGTGTGGGGGAGCACCCACGTCAGGGAGACCCACTATCTGCGGCAGTACCTGGCGCAGTTGCGCAAGAAGCTCGAACGCGACCCCGCCCGCCCGGTCCACCTCATCACCGAGCCCGGCATGGGCTACCGCTTCACCCCCTGACCGCCGCCCGGCGCAGGATCCGGATCCCGGCGAACGAGCGGCAACAGGTCGATCTCCGAGAGCCGCCTCGTTCCTGAGACCTCACGCATCAGCCGGGGAAGAACTGCGGCCCCTCGCCCCAGAACGAATGCCACAGCGCCGCCAGCAGCCAGAAGACGCCCGCGCCGATCGCGACACCCAGCACGAGGACGAGAACGATCAGTTTGAGGAACGCGTGGGGAGATCGCCGGAAGACGGCCACACCCTGATCTTCGGTTTCGCAGGAGGAACGGTCAAGGCTCGGCGGCGATCAGCCCTGGGCGAGAGCGACCGCCGCCGTGTAGCCGTCGGGGACCTCCACGTCGCCGATGCGCCACCCGGGCGGCTCTCGCCGGGGATGCAGTCCGGCCCCGACGTAGTCGGCGGACAGGTCCCTGGCGAGGCCCGTGCCGAGTCCTTTGAGGTAGGCCTCCTTGCGGGTCCAGAGGCGGCCGAACGCGGCGCGCCGCTCACCGGGCGGAAGGACCGAGAGCTCGGCGGCCTCGGCGGGGTGCAGCCTGGGCACGATCCCGTCGGCCACGCGGAGCTCGGGGAGGCGCTCGACGTCCACGCCGACCGGCACCCGGGCGACGGCGAGCAGCACCAGCCCGTCGCTGTGGGAGAGGGAGAAGTGGATCGCCGCGTCCGCCACGACGGGCCGGCCGTGCGGGCCGCCGCACAACGGGCAGGGCGCCCGCGTCAGCTCGATCTCCCCCGGCGGCCTGCCGAGACAGGCGCCGAGGAGGCGGCGCAGCGCCACGTGCGCGACGACGTAGCACTCGCGGTTCCCTTCGTGGCGGAACTCGGCCGTCCGCCTCCGCTCCTCCGCGTCCAGCACGAGGGGAGCCGCGTCCAGGGCCGCGCGACGATGCGCGGCGGCGCGCACGAGCCAGAGACGGGGCTCGTCGTCCGGCGCGGGAAGCGGCCCGGGCCCCTCGGGAGCGAGCTCACGCGGCACCAGGCTGTGGGACACCGTGCTGTATGACACCGTGCTGTGGGACACCTGGGTCATCGGCCGGCCCCGGCGGGCACGGACGCCCGCGTCGGGAGATCGGCGGACATCGACGTCTCGAAGGGCTTGAAGAGCACGGACTTCGGGGCGAACCGCATGAAGGCGTCGCGGATGAGGCGTGGCACGGGCCGCTCCTCCTGCTCGATCGCGCTCATCGCGTACGACCTCTCGACCAGCCACCTGATGTGGGCGCGGCGCCGGTCCTCGTAGGCGCGCAGGGCCCGGACCGGGTCGCCGGAGCCGGCACACACCTGGGCGAGGACCACCGCGTCCTCCACGGCGGAGCTCCCGCCCTGCACCAGGCTGGTCATCATCGGGTGCGCCGCGTCGCCGAGCAGGGTGACCGGGCCCTCGCCCCAGCGCTCCAGGAACGGGCGGTCCTGGGCGGGGACGGGGATGACGGCCTCGGGCTCGGTGGCCTCGATGGCCGCCGTGACCTCCTCCGCCCACCCCTGGTAGGCCCGCAGGATGTCGGCCTTGGTGCCGTTCCACTCCCGGGCCGCCTCGGGCGTCATGTTCCTGGTGCCCCACCAGTAGGCGTTGCCGTGGCCGATGTCGTGGAGGCCGAAGCGCTGGCCTTTGCCCCAGTAGTGCCCGTTGAACCCCCTGGTCAGCCGTGGATGGGCGAACCGGGTGACGGCCAGCCAGCAGACGTAACCGGCCTCCCGGACCGGTTCGGGGCCCGTCAGCTGCCGCCTGATCGCCGAGTGGATCCCGTCGGCCCCGATCAGCAGGTCTCCGTGCGCCTCCCGGCCGTCCGCGAAGCGGACGCGTACGCCGTCCGGGCCTGCGCTGAAGCCGGTCGCGACGGCGCCGAGACTGATCGGACAGTCCCCGGCCGCTTCGAGCAACGCCGCCTGCAACTCGCTCCGGGAGATGCAGACACTGGGCGCTCCCAGCTTCGCGCAGTTCTCCTTGTACGGCAGGACCCGGAGGGTGCGCCCGGCCGTGGTCATCATCTCGACGTGCTCGATCACCTGGCCGCGCTCCTCCAGGCCGAGGTCGATGCCGAGCGTGCCCAGGGCCCTGATCGCGTTGGACATGATGGAGAGCCCGGACCCGGCGGCGCGCAGCTCGCCCGCCCGTTCGTAGACCTCGACCTCCATCCCGATCCTGCGCAACGTGACGGCGGCGGCCAGACCACCGATTCCCGCCCCGACGACGACGGCCTTCGGCCGCGGAGAACCACTCATGATCATCGCTCCTGGTCAGGTCGGGTCAGCGCCGCGAGCGCGGCCGCGACGTGCTTGACGTACGGTTCCTCGACCACCTGGAGGTGATCACCGGGGACGGCGACCACCTCGACCCGTCCCGTGGTCAGCGCCCGCCACCCGTTCGTCGGGTCGTCGTACATGCTGTCCACGGCCGCGTGCAGCGGCTTGAGCACGTCGGGCAGGGGTTCGGCGGCGTGGAGCAGGGTCAGGTCCACGTCCAGGAGCCCCGGGCGATAGTCGAGCATCGCCTGGTAGTTCGCCTGGAAGACCTGGTAGAGGCGGCGGACGGCGGCCGCGGAGCTCCCGGGCGGCAGGATGCCGTTGCGCTCGGCGAGTTCCCCGACGCGCGCGAAGATCTCCTCCTGCGTGCCGCACCGCTCCGCGATGGCCTCAACCGGGGTGTCGCTTCCGCTGTCGAGCCAGAGCAGCTCCCAGAAGAAGAACGTCAGCAGGGTGCCGTCGCCGACGTCACGCGGAGCGTCGGGACGCAGCGCGATCGTGTCGAGGAGCACCAGACGCTCGACGCGCTCGCCCGCCGCGCGCAGCTGCCGGGCCATCTCCACGGCGACGAACCCGCCGAACGACCAGCCGCCGATGACGTACGGCCCGCGGGGCTGCCGCCGCCTGATCGCCTCGACGTAGGTGCGGGCCAGGTCGGGGATCGTGGTCAAGGGCTCGGTGCCGGGGGCGGTGCCCGGCGCCTGCAGGGCGTGGAAGGGCTGGTCGTCCGGCAGATGCCCGGCGAGCGGCCGGTAACAGAGGACGTTGCCGCCGATGGGGTGCACGAAGTAGATCGGCGGGCGGCGCCCGCCGATGCGGAGCGGCACCAGCGGATCGAAGCCGCCGCGCTCCCCGGCGCGCAGCCGTTCGGCGAGCCCGGCGACCGTGGGGGCCGCGATGAGATCGGACATCGGCACGGCCGTGCCGTACCGCTGCTCGATGAGCACCATCAGCCGCATCGCGGTGAGCGACGTGGCCCCGGCGTCGAAGATGTCGTCGTGGACGCCCAGGTCCGGCGTGGCCAGCGTCTCGGCGACCAGGCCGGCGAGATCGCGTTCCAGGGCGTCGCGCGGCGGCGTGGCGGTGTCCGCGGGCGCGGGGCCGTCGAGCGGCATCCGGCGCAGCGCCGCGTCGTCCCGCTTGCCGCTGGCGGTCAGCGGCAGCGCGTCCAGCCAGGTGACGTGGGTGGGCACCATGTAGCCGGGCAGCACCGCGCGCAGCCGTCGCCTGACCTCACGGGGATCGCTCCGCTCGCCGTCGCCCACCAGGAAGGCGGCGAGGAAGGCGTCGGCGTCCCTCCTCCTGGCGACGACCGCCACCTCGCGCACGCCCGGCAGCGCCAGCCCGGCGAGGGCGTGCTCGACCTCGGCGGGTTCGACCCGGAAGCCCCGCACCTTCACCTGGTCGTCGGCGCGGCCCGTGCCGGCGATGTCGCCGGACGGGAGGAGGTAGCCGAGGTCGCCGGTCCGGTACAGGCGGGTGCCCGAAGCGTCCCGGACGAACCTTTCCGCGGTGAGCTCGGGGGAGCCGATGTAGCCGTCCGCGAGGACCACCCCGCCGAGGTAGATCTCCCCCTTCACGCCCACCGGGACGGGGCGCAGCCGGGCGTCGAGGACCCGCGCCGTCGCCCCGTCGATCGCGGTGCCGATCGGGGGCAGCGTTGGGAAGGACTCCGGGTCGCCCGACATGGTGAAGCTGGTGACGACGTGCGACTCGGTCGGCCCGTACTGGTTCTCCAGGACGACGCCGGGCAGCCGCGCGCAGAACCTGCGGATCTCCGGCGTTACCCGCAGCTGCTCGCCGGAGGAGACCACGACCTTCAGGGACCTCGGGACGAGCCCCAGGGCGTCGGAGGCGTGGGCCAGCTGCTGCAGGGCGACGTACGGCATGAAGATCCGTTCGATGCCCTCCCGGTCGAGCAGCCGGAGCAGGCCGGGCATGTCGTGGCGCCGGGCCTCCGAGACGAGGTGGAGGGCGCCGCCCGAGCAGAGCGTGGAGAAGATTTCCTGGAAGGAGACGTCGAAGCTCGTCGGCGCGTACTGCAACGTCCTGCCCCCGCAGGCGCCGCTGGCCCGGCGGTTCTGCCAGTCCACCAGGTTGTCCAGAGCGCGGTGGGGCATGGCGACGCCCTTGGGCCGGCCGGTGGAGCCGGAGGTGAACAGGACGTAGGCGGTGTCCGCGGGGCCGACGGCAGGCGGGACGCCGTGGCCGCCGTCGTCCGTGAGCAGGTCGTCCACGGTGATCACCCGCGTGCCGTCGGGCACCAGGTGCGCGTGGGCCTCGTGGGCGACGACCAGGAAGGGACTCGCCTGCCGCACCATCGCCGCCAGCCGCTCCGCCGGGTAGCCCGGGTCGAGCGGAACGCACGCGGCGCCCGACCGGATGGTCCCGATGATCACCGCGATCATCTCCGCGGACCTGTCCATCGCGATGCCGATCCGGGCGCCCGGCGGGAGCCCCAGGCCCAGCAGCCGCCGGGCCGCGACGTCCGCCGTCCGGTCGAGGTCCCGGTAGGACCAGCACCGCTCGCCGTCCCCCCGATCGCTGTGGACCACGGCCGGGGCGTCGGGGGTCCGGGCGGCCTGCGCGGCGAAGCGCGCCACCACCGTGGAGCCCTCCTCACGGCCTGCCGTACGGACGGGAGGGCACGGCGGGGCGAGGAAGGCGAGGTCCGCCTCCTCGCCAGGGTGGTCGAGGATGCGCCCGAGGATGCCGGCGTAGGCCCGGCCGAAGATCGGGGCCCATTCGGGGCCCACGCTCTCGCCGGCGCAGTCCAGCCGGAGCCAGACGCGCCCGTCCAGCGGCTCCGTCACCGCGTTGACGAGGAGTTTGAAGTTGGTCTCCTCCCAGGTCCGCACCGCGAGCAGGTCGACGGCGGGATGCCCGAGCACCGGCGCCAGGACGTGGAAGTGGATGTAGTTGAAGGCGGTCTCCACGACGGCTCCGCCCCCGTTGTCCTCCTGGATCGCACTGAGGGGATAGTGGCGGTGCCGGTGGCCGTCCCGCTCCGCCCGGAACGCCTCGCGGACCGTGTCGAGCCAGGTGCGCGGACCGGATTCGGATTCGGGGCCGCAGTCGACGCGGAGGGGCAACGTGTTGACGAAGAGGCCCGCCGTGCGGTCCCCGCCCGGCAGCTCAGGGCGTCCGTTCGCGATCAGGCCGGTGGTGACGTCGCCGGCACCGGAGAACAGCCGCAGCGTCAGGCAGTGCGCGGCGAACAGGATGGACTTCACCGGCACGGCGTGCGCCCTGGCGAAGTCCGCGAGCCGCCGTCCGATGTCGTCCGGCAGGTCCACGCGGTGGACGAAGGGCTCCGCCGGGCCGCGGCCGCGGAGCGTGTCCAGGTCGACGGGCTCCGCGCCGTCCAAAGTGCGCCGCCAGTACGCCCGGTCCTCGGCCGAGGCGAGCGCGCGCAGCTCGTCGCGGACGTGGGTGGCGGGCGAGGGAAGGGGGCCGTCGGCCACCGGCCCCCAGCCGACTCCCCGCGCGTCGAGATAGTCCTGGAGGAGCTCGCCGAGCAGCCCCGCCATGCTGCCGCCGTCCAGGAGGGCGTGGTGGAAGCTGAGAACCAGCTCGACGGTGGTCTCGCGTACGGCGGTGGACTCGCGGACGTGGACCCGGAAGAGGTACAGCGGCGCCCGGGTGAGGTCGTACGGGTGGTAGCGCCGTTCCTCGACGTGCGCGCTCACCTCGGCCTCGGCGACCTTGTCCGGGAGCCCCCGCAGGTCGGCGACCTCCAGGCCCCCGGTGACGACGGGGTGCACGATCTGGAGGGGCCGGTCACCACCCGCCAGGTCGAACGCCGAGCGGAGCACCGGGTGGCGGGCGACGAGCCGGTCGAACGCCCGCCGGAACGCGGCCTCGTCCCAGTCCAGGCGGAAGGTGTAGCGGAACACGTCGTGGTAGACGGCCGAGCGCTCCTCGGTGGTGCTGTGGTAGATCAGGCCGAGCTGCAACCGGGTGAGGGGATAGGCGTCGACGACGTCTCCCCTCCGGTACGGCTCCGCGAGGAGGGCGAACGGCTCCGGCTCGGGGTCGGCGGGCTCGCTCGTGGTCGTGAGGGCGGCGAGCGCGGCGACGGTCGGGTTCCTGAGCAGGTCCGTGACCGAGAAACGGATGCCGAGTCGTTCGGCCGCGGCGCGGATCCGCAGGCTGATCAGGGAGTCGCCGCCCAGCGCGAAGTAGTCGTCGTCCACCCCCACGTCGTCCACGCCGAGGAACCGCGCCCAGATCGAGGCGAGGGCGGCCTCGACCGGGGTGCGCGGGGCGGTGCGCGCCGCCTGTCCGGGAGAGGGCGGAGCGGGCAGGGCTCGGCGGTCCGTCTTCCCGTTGGGCGTGAGCGGCACGCGGTCGATGCGGACCAGGTGGGCGGGGATCATGTAGTCCGGCAGGGCCCGCGCCAGATGGTCGCGGAGCACGGTGTGATCGATCTCGGCGTCGGCGGCGTAGTAGCCGACGAGGAACGTCCCGCGCGCCTCCGAGGTGTGGTCGACGACGACCGCGTCGCGGACCCCCGGCGCCGTCGACAGCCGGTCGCGCACCTCGCCCAGCTCCACGCGGTTCCCACGGATCTTCACCTGGTCGTCGATCCGGCCGAGGTATTCGAGCGACCCGTCGGCGAGCCTGCGCGCGAGGTCGCCGGTGCGGTACATCCGTCCCGGTCCGAAGGGGTCGTCGGCGAACCTCTCCGCGGTCAGCTCCGGGCGGTCGAGGTAGCCGCGCGCCACGCCCACCCCGCCGACGCACAGCTCGCCCGCCACCCCGTCCGGCTGCGGCTCGTCCCGCTCTCCCAGGACGTACAGCCGGGTGTTGTCGATCGGACGGCCGATGGGGACCCGGTCCACGGGTCGTCCCGGGTCCGCCGGGCAGTCGTGGAAGGAGACGTCGACGGTGGCCTCGGTGGGGCCGTAGAGGTTGACGAGCCTGGGCGCCCCGCCGGGCCGTGCGGCGAAGACCCGGTTGAACTGCGTCACCCGCGAGGGCGGCAGGGCCTCGCCGCTGCAGAAGACGTACCGCAGCGACGCGGTCTCCTCCACGGCCCCCGGCGACTCCAGGAGGTCGAGGAAGGGCCCGAGCATCGAGGGGACGAAGTGCAGCACCGTGACCTTCTGCCGCGCGATGGCGTGCAGGATGACCCGCGGGTCCTTCTCGCCGCCCGGCGGGAGCAGCGCCACCGTCGCGCCCTCGATCGCCCACCAGAACAGCTCCCACACCGACACGTCGAACGAGATCGGCGTCTTCTGCAGGATGACGTCGCCCGCGCCGATGGGGTAGGCGCGCTGCATCCAGGCCAGCCGGTTCGCCACCGAGTGATGCTCGACCATGACCCCCTTGGGCCTGCCGGTGGACCCCGAGGTGTAGATGACGTACGCGAGGTCGTGCCCGGCGACCGGCGGACCGGCAGGATCCTCCAGCACGTCCTCCGGCGCGTCCTCCGCGTCGTCCACGTGCAGCACGGGGGCGGGCAGGCCGGTCGTCCCGGGCGCGGCCAGGACGACGACGGCGCCGCAGTCGGCCAGCAGGAACTCGATGCGCTCGCGCGGATGGCCGGGATCGACGGGAACGTAGGCGCCGCCCGCCTTGAGCACGCCGAGGATCGCCACGAGCATCGCCGGGCCGCGTTCGAGCAGGACGGCCACCCGGTCGCCGGGGTCTACCCCGGCGGCGCGCAGGCGCCGGGCCACCCGGCCGGCCCGGTCGTCCAGGTCGCGATAGGTCAGCGGGGGCCCGCCGTCGGCGGTGAGGACGGCGATCCGGTCCGGAGTGCGGGCGGCCCGCTCCTCGACGAGCGCGTGCAGCGGTCGATCACTCGCGTAGGGGACGTCGGGGCCGCTCGCCGCGCGCAGCCAGGAGTCCCGCTCGCCGGGTCCGAGCAGGGACAACTCCGCCAGAGGGTCGTCGGGCCGGTCGGCCGCCTGGCGCAGCAGCGCCTGGAGGTGGGCCGCCACCGCCGTGATCGGCAGGTCCTCGTCGAACACGTCCGTGGCGTAGTCGAGGGCGACCTGGACGTCGTCGGAGCCCCGGAAGTGGACGACGCTGACGGCGAGCGCGTCCTCGTCGTGTACGGGCACGAGACCGGTGGTCTCACGGGACAGCCCGGCGACGCTCGTCCGCCTCGGCAGCGTCAGATAGGACAGGGTGACGTCGAAGAGCCGCCGGTGCTCCTGGCCGGTTTTCCGCAGGTCGCGCAGCACGTCGCCGAGCGCCGCCCGCTCGTGCCGCTGCAGGTCTCGGGCGGCGGCCTGGACGTCGGCGCAGAGTGCGCGCATCGTCTGCCCGGCGTGGACCGGCACGCGTAGCGGCAGGGTGTTGGCGAAGTGCCCGACGGTCCGCATCTCGTCGCCGGTACGGCGGTTGAGCAGCGGAATGCCCAGAACGACCTCGCCGGCGCGGTGAACCCGGCCGAGGTAGGCGGCGAAGACGCCCGCCAGGAACGGGAACATGGGCTGACCGCGCCGCCGGAGCCGCTCGACGACGTCCTTTTCCACGGCGAAAACGAAACGCGCCCTGCCGCCGGTCGATTTCCTGGTGAAAAGCGCGGGAGAAACGTCCCGGAGGGCCTGGCGGAAGAATTCGAGGTCGTTCCGGTGCTCCGCCGAACCGGTGTATCCGGCGGCCGTGCCGGCGAAATCGAGATAGGAGGGCGTGCTTATTCCGGCGGAGGCGCCGGTGGCGTAGTCGTCGAGGGCGCCGGTGACGAAGAGGTTCAGCCCGAAGCCGTCGGCGACGATGTGATGCGCCTTGACCACGACGTGCACCGCGTCGGCGGCCTCCCTGAGCACGGTGATCTCGGCGAGGGGTCCGCCGGTCAGCGGGAGGGCCACGCCGAGCGAGCGCTCCGCCCAGGCGTCGCAGGCGGCGCGGGGGTCGGGCTCGGCGGAGAGGTCGACCACGCCGATCGGGGGGATGCCCTCCTCGGTCCACTGGTGGGCCGTTCCGTCCCGCTCGCCGACCCGCAGCCGGAAAGCGGCGTGGGCGGCCACGGCGCGCGCCAGGCAGGACCTCAGGAGCGCGAGGTCGACCGGGCCGGTCAGTCGTTCCTGGACGAGGCAGTTGAACTGCGGAGAGTCCGCGGCGGCCGCGGCGGCCGCCCAGACGTCCCGCTGATATGGCGTCAGGGGTAATCGCGCGGAGGGGATCACAGCACCTCCAGAAACGGTGTGGCGGTGTTGACCGTTACTCCCGGAAACGGAGCCTAGGAACGGCCCGGCGCGACGGACAACCCCCTTAGGGGCCGGGTAGGGGGTGGGCCCGAATTCAACAAGGGTTGTGACGCCCGAATTCACGATCCTAGGCTGCGGAAGAACCGCCGCGAGCAGGCGCCACCGAAACAGCTTCGGCCCGGAAAGGTCAGCGGAAGCTTCGGAACAGAAAAGGCAGCGCATGGACGCCGACACGGTCCACGACCTCACCTGCCCGATCGCCATCGTGGGAATGGCCGGCCGCTTCCCGGGTGCCCCCGACGCCGAGAGCCTGTGGCGGCTGCTGATGAACGGGGACAGCGCGATCGGACCCGTCCCCGCCGACCGCTGGGACGCCTCGCAGCCGCTCGATCCCGACAGGCGGATCCAGGCGGTGGGCGGCTTCATCGACGGGGTGGATCGCTTCGACGCGGCGTTCTTCGGCGTGTCGCCGCGCGAGGCCGCCGACATCGATCCCCAGCAGCGGCTCCTGCTGGAGACGGGCTGGCGGACCCTGGAGGACGCGGGCGTCCGCGCGAGCGACCTCGCGGGCAGCAGGACCGGGGTCTACGTCGGAGCCTCCTGGCACGACTACGAACTCCTCCGCGGCCGGCGGGGCGCCCATGCGACCCCGCACAGCCTGGTGGGCAACGCCCTGGACGTCATCGCCGCGCGCCTGTCGTACTTCCTCAGGCTCCGCGGCCCCAGCATGACCGTGGAAACCGGGTGTTCCTCCTCGCTGGTGGCGCTCCATCTCGCCGCGCAGGCCCTGCGTCAGGGCGAGATCGACGCCGCGATCGTCGGCGGGGTGAACCTCATGCTCGACCCGCATGTCACCGTCGGGCTCACCCATTTCGGGGCGCTCTCCCCACAGGGGCGCTGCGCGGCCTTCGCGGCCGGCGCGGACGGCTTCGTCCGCGGGGAAGGCGTCGCCGCGCTCTACGTGAAGACGCTCGACCGGGCGCTGGCGGACGGCGACCGCATCCACGGCGTGGTCGTCCGCACCGTGGTCAACAACGACGGCGGCGGCGACAGCCTGGTCACCCCCAGTCCCGAAGGGCAGGAGGACCTGCTGCGGCAGGCCTACCGGCAGGGCGTCGTCCCCGCCTACATCGAGGCGCACGGCACCGGGACCGGGCGCGGCGACCCGATCGAGGCGACCGCCATCGGGCGGGTCCTCGGCGCCGGCCGCACCGGCGACCCGGTCCACATCGGCTCGGTGAAGACCAACATCGGCCACCTTGAGGCGTGCGCGGGCCTGGCGGGCCTGTTCAAGCTGCTGCTCGCGCTGCGGCACCGGGTCGTCCCGCCGAGCCTGCACGCCGGGACGCTCAACCCCGGCATCGACTTCGAGGGGCTGGGGGTGCGCGTCGCGCGTGAGCCGCTCGCACTCGCGCCGGACGGCCCGGTCCACCTGGGGGTCAGCTCGTTCGGCTGGGGCGGTACGAACGCCCATGTCGTCGTGTCCTCCCCGCCTCCCCCGGGCACGCACCCCGAAGCCACCCCCGCGGGCGCCGTTCCGACCGGTCTGCCCGCCGTCGTTCCCCTCTCCGCCAAGGACAGCGGGGCCCTCGCCGAACTGGCCGGCCGGATGACGTCCTTCGTCCCCGAGGGAGTCACCGGGATCGAGGAGGTCACCGGGATCGCCGAACTCGCCGGCCGGCTCGCCCATCGCCGCGACCACTTCCCGGTCCGCGCCGCGTGTGTCGCCCCCGACGCCGGGCGGCTCCGCGCCGTCCTGGAGACGCTCGCCGCCGACCCGGAGAGCGGGGTGACGGGAAGGGCCGTCGAAAAGGGGCGCGTCGCCTTCGTCTTCCCGGGACAGGGATCGCAGTGGAGCGGCATGGGCCGGTCGCTGTACCGCGAGAGCCCGCTGTTCGCCGCGGTCGTCGACCGGTGCGCCGAGGCCCTCCGTCCCCACGTGTCCTGGGACCCGCGCGGCGTCTTCTCCGGCTCCGGCGGCGAGGAGTGGACGACCCGCATCGACATGCTGCAACCCACGCTGTGGGCCATGTCGCTGGGGCTGGCCGAGCTCTGGCGTGCCTGCGGGGTCGAACCCGACGTCGTCCTCGGCCACAGCCAGGGCGAGATCACCGCGGCGACCGTCGCGGGCATCCTCTCCTACGAGGACGCCGCCCTGGTCATGGCGCGGCGCAGCGCCATCGCCCGCCGGGCCTCGGGCCGGGGCAGGATGCTCGCCGTCGATCTGTCCCGGGAGGAGGCGGTGGAGGCGCTCGCGGGCTTCGAGGACAGCGTCTCCCTGGCCGTCCACAACGGGCCGCGCTCCTGTGTGCTCTCCGGCGAGCAGGAGGCCGTGCTCACGCTGAAGGAGATCCTGGAGGCCGAGGGCACCTACTGCAGGCTGGTCAACGTCGACTACGCCTCACACAGCCCCCAGATGGACCCCCTGCGGGAGGACCTGCTCACCGCGCTCGCCCCGGTGCGGCCGCGCGAGGGCCGCGTCGCGATGCTGTCGACGGTCCGGGGCCGGCGGGTCGAGGGCGCCGAACTGGACGCCGCCTACTGGACGGACAACCTGCGCGACCCGGTCCTGTTCGCCGACGCGATGAACGCGCTCCTGGAGGACGGCGTCACCCACGTCGTCGAGATCAGCCCGCACCCCGTGCTCGCCCCCGTGATCAACCCTGTGATCGCCCCTGAGACCGCCACCGGGACCGAAGCAGGCGACCGGCCGATCGCCGTCCTGACCACGCTGCGCCGGGACGCGGGCGGCGCCGAGGACTTCGCGGCAGCCCTGGCCAGGGCGTACGTGGCGGGGCTCGAACCATTCGCCGAGCTGCCGAGGAACGGCTTCCGCCCGCTGCCCGGCCACCCCCTGCGCGCGGACCGCCACTGGGTCGCGGGCGGGGCCGCGTCCGGGCCGGCCGCCCGCGGCCTCGACGTCCGCCTCGGCCCCGCCCCCGGTGAGCGCGGCGCCTGGCACGGCGCCCTGGAGCTGTCCGCGCGGGCCGTCCCCTGGCTGGGCGACCACAAGGTGTACGGCACGGCCGTGCTGCCGGGCGCCGCGATACTCGGCGCCGCCGTCGCCACCGCGCGGGCCCGCGCCGGCCGAACGCCGCTGGCCGCCCGGAGCGCGGTGGCCCCGGAGAGCTCCCTGACCCTGGAGAACGTCGTCTTCCACAAGGAGGTGGCCCTCGACGACGAACGGCCCGCGCGCCTGACCGCCGAGTGGCGAGACCACCCGCGGGGCGGCGCCTTCCGTCTGCTGTCGCTGCCCGAGGGGGCGGACGAGTGGACCGTCAACGCCGTCGCCGAGGTCGACGCTGACCCGGAGCCGCTCCCCGTGCCCGGGTTTCCCGAGTGGCACACGGGTGTGGAGCCCACCGGCGTGAGCTCCTTCTACCAGGAGTGCGGGGACCGGGGCCTCGACTACGGCCCGGCCTTCCAGGGGGTGCGGACGCTGTACCTGGACCCTGCGGGCGGGCGCGCCCTCGGGCGGGTGGTCCTCGCCGAGCGCCTGAGCGGGAGCAGCCGCGCCGGCTCCCCCCTGCACCCCGCCCTCTGGGACGGCTGCCTGCAGGTCGCCCTCACCCTGTACGGCGGAGCCGACGCGCTGGTGCCCACCGCGGTCCGGCGGGTCCGGGTCCTGGCCGATCCGGACCAGCCCGTCGCCGCCTGCTGGTCGCACGCCGTACGCGACGGCGACGGCCGGGTGGACGTGTTCGTGTTCGGCGAGCGGCACGAGCCGCTGCTGACCGTGGAGGGCCTCGAAATGCGGCCGCTGCCGGGCGCCGCGACCGTGACCGCCGACGCGGCCCGGCTGCACCACGTCGGCTGGACCGAGGTGCCTCCCCCCGCCGGGACGCCCGCCGAGCCGGGCCGCTGGGCCGTGTACGGCGACGCGACGCCGGCCACCGACCGGCTCGTCGCGGCCCTCTCTGCGGCCCTCACGGCGGCCGGCGCGCGGGTGACGGACCAGGCGGCCGCGGCCGACGCCGTGCTGTTCGTCGCACCGGGGGCGGACGCCGGGCACGAGGCGCAGATCGAGGGCCTGAACCGGCTCACCGGCATCGTGAGGGAGTGCGTCACGGCGGGCGCGTCGCCGCGCCTGACCGTCGTCACCACCCTGGCCCAGGGCATCGGCACCACCGCACCCCCCGACCCCGGGGCCGCGCTCTACTGGGGCTACACCAGGGTGCTGCGGCGCGAACACCCGGAGCTCGAACCACGGTTGGTGGACGTCGACCCCGCCGACATCGACCCGGCCGGCTCCGCAGGCTCCGACTGGACCGGCTCCGGCTGGGCCGCCCGGTGCGCGGCCGAACTGCTCGGCCCGGACGCCGAGGACCAGATCGTGCTGCGCGGCTCCACCCGGCTGGCGGCCAGGATCACCCGAGGCGAACCCGAGCCGGACCCCACGCTTCCCGCCCCTCGCACCGGACCGCAGCCCTTCCGGGCCGAGGGGCGGGACCACGTCCCCCTGGAGCGGCGCCCGCCGGAGGACGGCGAGATCGAGATCGAGGTCACTGCGGCGCCGTCCACCGGGAACGCCGTCGCGGGCAGGGTCGTCGCGACCGGGCCGGCCCGAGGGGCCCGGGTGGACGGAGAGGACCGGCCGGACGGAGCGGACCGGGTAAACCGGAGGGCCCCGGTGAACCGGGGGGACCGGGTGGTGGCCCTCGCCGCGGGTCCCCCGGCCAGCCACGTCGTCGCCCGGGCGGAGCACGCCCGGACGATCCCGGACGCGCTCACCGACGCCGAGGCGGCCGGGATGGCGCTCCCGGCGGCCGTCGCCTGGCACGCCCTCACCGAAATCGGCCGCGTCCAGCCGGGCCAGACCGTGCTGGTCCTGTCCGGGGACGGTGCTCTCGGACAGGCCGCCGTACGGCTGGCGCGGCGCCTGGGCGCGCGGGTCGTCACCGCGGCGCCCGGCCCGGCACCGCACGAACAGGACGAAATCGACCCGCATCGGATCGACTCGCATCCGGCCGAAGCACTTCCGATCGACCCACTCCCGACCGACCCACATCCGACCGAAGCACCTCAGATCGACTCGCATCCGGGCGACGCACTGCGGATCAGCCCGCTCCCGACCGAAGCACCTCGGATCGACCCACTTTCGACCGACCCACATCCGGCCGACCCACAGTGGATCGACCTGCGTGACCCGTCCTGGCCCGACGCGGTACGGCGGGTCACCGGCGGCAGGGGAGCCGACGTCGTCGTGGACTGTCTCGGCGGATCGACGCTGCCCGCCGGCCTCGGCGCGCTCGCCCGGGGCGGCCGGTTCGTCGACGTCAGAGGCGCCGGGGGCGGGCCGTACCAGCGGGTGGACCTGGGCCTGTTCCGCGAGGGCGTGATCTACGCCGTCGTCGACCCCGCCGAGCTCGCCGGGCGCGCGCCGGAGACGCTCGCCCGGGTCTGGGACCTGGTCGCGGCGGACGAACTCGGCCCCCTGCCGATCGGCACCCGCCCCTTCGCCAACCCGCCGGAGGACGGCGACGAGGCCGTGCTCACCGCCCCGGAGACGGTCGGCCGGGTGGCCTGTGTGCCGCTGCCCGGCGGGCGTTTCCGCGCGGACGGCAGCTACCTCGTCACCGGCGGCATGGGGGCGCTCGGCCTCTCGCTCGCGGAGTTCCTCGCCGAGAACGGCGCGGGCTGCCTGGTCCTGCTGGGGCGCTCGGAGCCCGGCCCCGGCCCGGCCCGGCGGCTCGCCGCGCTCCGGGACGGCGGGACGCGGGTGCGCACGGTCGTATGCGACGTCGCGGACCGGGCGGCGCTGTGCGCGGCGCTGGACGACGTACGGCGGGACCTGCCGCCGCTGCGCGGGGTGTTCCACGCGGCCGGAGTGCTGGCCGACACCACGGTCACCCGCATGACGCCCCGGCACCTCGCCGACACGACGCGCCCCAAGGTGGACGGCGCCCGCAACCTCGACGCGGCCACCGCGCACGACCCGCTGGACCTCTTCGTCCTCTTCTCGTCCGCGGCGGCGCTCGTCGGCACCGCGGGACAGGCGGCCTACGCGGCGGCGAACTCCTTCCTGGACGCGCTCGCCGAGTCCCGGAGGCGGCGCGGCCTGCCGGGGCTCAGCGTGCAGTGGGGTCCCTTCACCGAGGTGGGCCTGGCCGCCGGGGACGCCAGGCGCGGCGCCAGGCTCGCCGACCTGGGCATGGGAGGCTTCCCCACGTCCGAGGCCTGGCCGGCGCTGGTCCGCATGCTGGACGGCGGCGCGGCCGTGCAGGGCTACGTGGAGCTCGAACCGCGCCGGTGGTTCGACGCGTACCCGGCGACGGCGGCGCTGGGAAGCTGGCGCCACCTGCGGGAGGCGGCCCGGGACCCGGGCGCCGGGCAGGGCGGCGAGTTCCGCGCCCGTCTCTCGGAGCTGCCCGAGCAGGCCCGGCTGGCCCTGGTGGAGACCAAGATCCGGGAGCTCGCCGGACGCGTCCTGCGCCTGGCGCCCGAGCACATCGAGAGCGAGGTCCCCTTCAAGGGACTGGGGCTCGACTCGCTGATGAGCCTGGAGCTGCGCAACCGCCTGGAATCGGCGTTCGGTCTCAGGCTCTCGCCCACGCTGCTGTGGGCGCACACCAATTCCAAGGCGCTGTCGCGGGCCCTCTGCCACCAGCTGTCCCCGGCCGCGAACAGCGCCTGACCCGTCCACCCACCCCGAGGGATCCGCCATGGAAGAGGCCACCAAGCCGACCCCGCTCACCCGTGCCCTCGCCACCATCCGCACACTGCGGCGGCAGCTCGACGAACAGCGGGGGAACCAGCCGATCGCGATCGTGGGCGCCGGGCTCAGGTTGCCCGGAGGCATCACCGACCTCGACGGCTACTGGGCGGCCCTCGCCGCGGGCCGCGACCTGGTGCGCCCGATGCCGCGCGAGCGCAGGGGCCCCTTCGGCGACGCGTGGGAAGGCCTGCCCCAGCGCGGCGGTTTCCTCGACGACGTGCTCGGTTTCGACGCGGAGTTCTTCGGCATCAGCCCTCGCGAGGCCCGTCATCTCGATCCCCAGCACCGGCTGCTGCTGGAGGTGGTGTGGGAGGCGATGGAGAACGCGGGCCTGCCGGCGGAGCGGGTCGCGGGCACCCGCGCCGGCTTCTACCTCGGCGTCATGTGGCAGGACTACCGCGACTGGCTGCGGGACGAACCCGACGCCTACGCCACCACCGGCAACGGCCACAACTTCGCCGCGGGCCGCGTCGCGTACGCGCTGGGGCTGACCGGGCCCACGCTCGCGGTCGACACCGCCTGCTCCTCCTCGCTCGTCGGCGTACACCTGGCCGTGCAGGCCCTGCGCCGCGGAGAGTGCGAGATCGCCTTCGCCGCCGGCACGAACCTCATCCTGTCGCCCACCTCGGCGCGGCTGGTGCGGGAGACCCGATCCCTGTCGCCGGACGGTTTGTGCCGGCCGTTCGACGCCAGGGCGAACGGCTTCTCCCGGGGAGAGGGGTGCGGGGCGGTCGTCCTCAAGCGGCTCGACCACGCGCTGCGCGACGGCGACCGGGTCCACGGGGTGATCCGGGGCACGGCCGTCAACCAGGACGGCCGGTCCGGCGGCTTCACCGCGCCCAATCCGCTCTCCCAGACCTCCCTCCTGCGGGCGGCCCTGGAGGACGCCGGCCTCCAGCCCTCCGACATCGGGCACGTCGAGGCGCACGGCACGGGCACCGCCCTCGGCGACCCGATCGAGATGGAGGCCCTGGCGGCGGTCATCGGCCGGGACAACGGCGGCCTGCCGCTGCACGTCGGGTCCGTCAAGAGCAACTTCGGGCACCTGGAGGCCGCCGCGGGCATCGCGGGGCTGATCAAGGCCCTTCTGTGCGTACGGCACCGCCAGGTGCCCCCGGTGGTCCACTTCCGGACGCTCAACCCCAGGATCGACCTGTCCGGAACCGGCATCGTCGTGCCGGACACGCTCACCGGCTGGGCCGAGGGCAGCGGGCCGTACGCCGGGGTGAGCTCGTTCGGGATGAGCGGCACGAACGCCCACGTGATCGTGGGCCCGCCCGACCCCGTGACGCCTCCCGCGGAGGGCGTCCCCGTCGGCGGCGTCCGGGGCTTCACCGTGTCGGCCAGGACGCCCCGGGCGCTGCGGTCCCTCGCCGCCCGCTACGCGGAACGAGTCGTCGCGCTGGGTCCCGAGCGCTACGCGGCCTTCGCCTACACGGCCACGCACGGGACGACCCGGCACCCCGTCCAGGCCTGGATCGACGCCGCCGATCCGGAGGCGGCGGCCGCGGCCCTGCGCCGCCTGGCCGACGAGGGCCCGGCGACCGACTCGCCCGGGGAGGTCGCCGAACCGGCCAGGAACGCCACCGGCCTGCCGCGGCAGGTGACCGACCTGCCGGCCTACCCCTGGCAGCGGCAGCGGTACGCCCCCGGCCGCCCCTCGACGTACGAGATCGGCTGGACCGTCCAGGAGGTCGCGGCGTCGGTCGACACCGCCGCCGTGACGCTGACGGGAGACGACCGCGAACTCCTCGGCCTGATCGAGTCGGCGTGTCCCGACGCCGTCCGCGCCGACGCCGGCGGACCCGTGCTCCTGGCGATGCGGGCGTCGCCGATGCCGGCGGGGGCCGATCTCTGCGCCGCCGTCACCGCCGAAGTGCGCGAGCTGGCGGCGCGACGGCCGGGCCGCCGGGTGTACGTGGTGACCCGCGCCGCCCTGCGCACGAGCGAGCGCGACCACGTTCCGGCCACGGACCACGGTCTCCTGCACGGCCTGGCGCCCGTGCTGGGGCTGGAGTTCGGCGACGCCTGGGGCGGCGTCGTGGACCTGCCCGGCGAGCCCACCCCCGAGGACGCGCGGGCCCTGGTCGAGTTCGCCGCCGCCGGCGGCGACGAGGACCTCGCGGCCGTCCGCGACGGACGCGTCCTGGTGGCCCGGCTGCGGCCGGCGGACCGGCAGCCGCCACACCTGACCGTCCGGGACGACGCCACCTACGTCGTCACCGGCGGGCTCGGCGCCGTGGGCCGGGAACTGGTCGGCGACCTCGTCCGGCGCGGCGCCCGCCATCTCCTCGTCGTCGGCCGCCGCGCGCCCGGCGAGCTGACCGGGGAGGGCTCGGCCCTGCTGGCCCGGCTGCGGCGCGACGGGGTGCGCGTCGTCTACCGGGGCGGAGGCTGCGACACCCCCGAGGCCCTGGCCGCGGCCTGCGCGCCGCTGGGCGACATGCCCGCCGTGCGGGGGGTGGTCCACGCGGCCGGCACGCTCGGCCGCGCCCCGGCGGCGGACCTGCGGGCCGCGGACTTCGAGGCGGCGCTGCGGCACAAGTACGGCGGAGCCTGGTGGCTGCACCAGGCCGCCCGCGTCTGGCCGCTGGACTTCTTCGTCCTGGTCTCGTCGGTCTCCGCCGTGTGGGGCACCAAGGGCTGCGCCGCGTACGCCGCCGCCAACGGCGGCCTGGACGCCCTGGCGGCCCACCGGCTGTCCATCGGGCTGCCCGCCGTGAGCATCGCGTACGGCCCGTGGGCCCTTGACGGCGCCGGGCTGGCGGACGACGTCACGCGTGAGCGCTCGGCCCGGGTGGGAGTCGGCGAGCTGGACCCGGGGGCGGGCTGCGCGGCGCTGACCGACCGGGTCTCCGGGCCGGCCGGGCACCTGGTGGCCTGCCCGCTCGACGTGGACCGCTTCGGGCGGACCATGTCGGGCCTGCGCCCGCGCGGCCTGTTCGCGGAGCTGGCCGGGGGCGCCGCCCGGCGGGAGCAGGCCTCCGGATCGGCGCCGGAGACTTCGGAGGCACCGGAGACAGCGGAGCCGGAGGAGGCGAGGAGGGCGGGGAGCCTGCCGGACCTGCGCGGCCTGCCGGAGCGTGAACGGGAGCGCGTGGTCCGGGCCCACGTCGCGCGGCTGCTCGCCGTACAGCTCGGGCACGACGACCCCGCGGCGCTCCGGGAGGACGCCGGGTTCCTCTCCCTCGGCCTCGACTCGATCATGGCGGCCGACCTGGCGGTCACGCTGTCGCGGGTGTTCGGGACGCCGGTGCGCCCGGCGGACCTGTTCGACCACCCCACCATCGCCGAACTGTCCGGCTTCATCCTCGGCGACGGTGACGGCGACGGCCGGTCCACCGCGGACCCGGCGCCCGCACCCCCGAACGGACGACCCCACCCCGTCATCCATCCCGCCGCCGTCCGTCCCGCCGTCTCCACCGAGACGGATCCGGTCACCGAACCCATCGCCATCGTCGGCATGGCGGGACGCTTCCCCCAGGCCGATTCGGTGGACGAGCTGTGGGAGCTGCTGCGCGAGGGGCGCGACGGCGTCACCACCGCGCCCGAGGACCGCTGGAACGCGGCCGCCCGCGGCCGGATGACCACCGACCAGGGCGGCTTCCTGCGTGACATCACCCGCTTCGACGCGGCGTTCTTCGGCATCCCGGCCCGGGAGGCCGACAACCTGGACCCGCAGCAACGGCTGCTGCTCGAGTCGGCCTGGCATGCCCTGGAAGACGGCGGCATCGACCCGCGGACCCTGCGGAACACCCGCACCGGCGTGTTCGTCGGCATCAGCTACGGCGACTACGCGCGCGTCCTGGCGGCGGGCGGCGCCGAGGCGGTGGACGCCTACTACGGCACCGGCACGGCGCTGAACGCGGCGGCCGGACGCGTCGCCTACACGCTGGGGCTGACCGGGCCCGCCCTCGCCGTCGACACGGCGTGTTCCTCGTCCCTGGTGGCCGTGCACCTCGCGGTCAGGTCCCTGCGTTCCGGAGAGTCCGACACGGCCCTCGCGGGCGGCGTCAACGTGCTGCTCGATCCCATGTCCTCGGTCGCGGTCAGCCAGGCCCACATGCTCGCGCCGGACGGCCGCTGCCGGTCGTTCTCCGCCGACGGGAAGGGGTTCGTCCGGGCCGAGGGATGCGGCGTCCTCGTCCTCAAACGGCTGAGCGACGCGCGGCGCGACGGCGACCCGGTGTACGCCGTGATCCGGGGCACGGCGGTGAACCAGGACGGAGCGTCATCCGGGCTGACCGCGCCGAACGGAACGGCGCAGGAGGCGCTGCTGACCGCGGCCCTCGCCGACGCCGGGACCGACGGCGCCGACGTGTCCTATCTGGAGGCGCACGGCACCGGGACGCCGCTGGGCGACCCGATCGAGCTGGGCGCGGCCTGGCGGGTCCTCGGACGGCGGCGGTCCGGTCCGCTCCACGTGGGCTCGGTGAAGAGCAACATCGGCCACAGCGAGTCGGCCGCCGGTGTGATCGCCGTCATCAAGACCGTCCTCGCCCTGCGGCACGGCACCATCCCCGCGAACCTGCACTTCAGCGCGCCCAACCCGCAGATCGCCTGGTTGGAGACGGACCTGCGGGTCGTCGCGGCTCCGACCCCGTGGCCCCGCGGAGAGCGCCCGAGGGTGGCGGGGATCTCGGGGTTCGGCTTCACCGGGACCAACGCGCACGTGATCGTCTCCGACGCCCCGCCGGACGGCGAGCCCGTCCCGCTCCCGTCGTCCGGCCCCCATCTGATCCCGCTGTCCGCGCCGGACGCGGCGGGCCTCGCGAGGCTGTCGTCGCTGTGGGAGCGCCGCCTGTCGGCCGCGGCCGACGGCGAACTGCCCGCGCTCGCCGTGGCGGCGGGCGCCGGGCGCGCCCACTTCCCCCACCGCCGCGTCCTGCTGGGCGGCGGCCGGGAGGAGCTCCTCGCGGCGCTCCGGGAGGACCCGCCCGCCGCGCCGGCCAGCCGGCCGCCCCGCGTCGCGTTCCTCTTCTCGGGGCAGGGCAGCCAGTACTTCGGCATGGGCCGCGACCTCTACGAGACCGAGCCGGTCTTCCGGCGCGTCTTCGACTCCTGCGACCGCACCCTGCGGCCGGTCCTCGGCGTCTCCCTGGCCGAGGCGATGTTCCACGGTGACGACCGGAGGCTGCTCGACGAGACCAGGATCACCCAGCCCGCCCTCGTCACCCTGGAACTCGCCCTCGCGGCCCTGTGGGAGTCCTTCGGCGTCACCCCCGCCGTGGTCATGGGACACAGCGTCGGGGAGATCGCGGCCGCCGTCCACGCGGGCGTGCTGGAGCGCTCGGCGGGCCTGCTGCTCGTCGCCGACCGCGCCCGGCTGATGCAGGCGACCCCGCGTGGTGCGATGCTGTCCGTCGAGGCCCCCGCCGACCGGGCCGCCGCCTGGGCCGACGACTTCGGTCTCGACCTCGCCGCCCGCAACGGCCCGCGGGCGAGCGTGCTGTCCGGCGCTCCGGAGTGCGTGGACGCGCTCGAAGCCGCCCTGCGCGCCGAGGGCGTACGCCATCGCCGGTTGAACGTCTCGCACGCGTTCCACTCCCGCCTGCTCGACCCCGCCGTCGAGGAGTTCGCCGGGCTGCTCGCCGGGATGGAGTTCCACGACCCCGAGGTGCCGATCATCTCGAACCTCACCGGGTCGCCCGCCGGTCCCGGAACGTACGACGCGGAGTACTGGTGCCGGCACGCCCGAGAGCCCGTCCGGTTCCACGACGGCCTGCGGTGGCTGGGCGCCCTCGACGTCGACGTCTGCCTGGAGATCGGCCCCGACCGGACCCTGGTGAACCTGGTCCGTGCC
This sequence comes from Microbispora triticiradicis, assembly GCF_005864065.1. Taxonomy (NCBI): domain Bacteria; kingdom Bacillati; phylum Actinomycetota; class Actinomycetes; order Streptosporangiales; family Streptosporangiaceae; genus Microbispora; species Microbispora triticiradicis. The sequence continues at coordinate 829,379 of NZ_VANP01000001.1, forward strand.
GGGGGTCTCGCCCCGGCCGGCGGGGCGGTCTCCTCCCTGCGCAGGGGAGCGCGTGACCACGCCTCCCTGCGCGCCGCCCTCGCCTCGCTCTACCTGCTGGGCCAGGACGTCCGCTGGCGGGCGGCCCGGGGACCGGGCGGCGTCCCCCGCTCCGGCGCGCCGCTCTATCCGTTCGCGCCCACCCGGCACTGGGCGCGGGCCAGGACGGCGGCGCCTCCCTGGGGCACTCCGCTGCGCTCACCCGCCTTCCGCGGCCGGGTCTTCCGCACCGAGCGCACCACGGACTACCCGCCGCACCTCGACGACCACCGCCTGTACGGCACGGTCTCGGTGCCGGGCGCCTCCCAGATCGCGACGGCCCTGTCGGCGCTGGCGCCCCAAGGAGCCCCCGTCGCCCTGGAGGACCTGCACTTCCCCCGGGCGCTGGTGATCCGCGAGGGCGAACGCTACGAACTGCAGACCGTCGAGACCGAGGCCGGCGACGGCAGGCGGACCGTCAGCGTGCAGAGCCTGGTGGAGGCCGACCGCTGGCAGGAGCACCTGACGGCCAGGCTCGTCCCCGGCGCCCCCGCTCCCGCGCGCGGCGCGCCCGACCCGGACGCGTTCATGGCCGGGGCCGGGACGCACCTCACCGGCGAGGACTTCTACCGGCACCTGCGCGGGCTCGGCTACCACCTCGGCCCGTCCTTCCGGTGGATCGACCAGGTGTGGGTCCGCGGCGCCGAGGCGCTCATCCGCTTCACCCGGCCGCCCGCGATGAGCGAGGACCCCGGGGACTACGAGATCCACCCCGGGCTGCTCGACTCGTGCCTGCAGTCCGCCGTCGTCTTCGCGGTCGCCGCCGCCCGCGGGGACACCGCGACCGAGAGGCAGGACCTCGCGATCCCGTTCGCGGCCGCCGCCCTGTCCTTCCCCGGCCGTCCCGCACCGGGCGGGGACCTGTGGGGACACGTCAGGGCCACCCTCGACGGCGAGACCGGCCCGGACGGCGACTTCCGGCGGATCGCCTCCGCCGACCTCCACATGTTCGACGAGCACGGCGCGACCATCCTCACCGTGGACGGCTTCCGCTTCCGCATGGCGCCGCGCGCGCTGCTGCGCCGGTCGCTGCGGGCCGGCGCGGCCAACGCCTACGAGCTGACCTGGACCGGCTGGGCGGCGACGGCCGCCCCCGGCGGCCGGGTCCGACACATCGCCGTCCTGGGCGCCGGCGGCGGGATCGGCGAGGCGTGCGAGCGGCTCGGGCACCGGACGCGGGCGCTCGGCCGCGACACCGTGCTTCCCGATCTTTCCTCCGACCTGCCACCAGACCTGATCCTGGACACCCGGTTCCTCACCCCGCCCCCGGCGCCCGCCACGTCGGACGACGCGCTGACCGCCGTCCAGGCCCTCGCGGACTCCCTCAAGGCCGCCCCGCCTCAGGTTCCCTACGTGGTCGTGGCGGCGGCGGACCACCGCGTGGCACCGGTCCGCGAGGCGCTGTGGGGCATGCTCTCGTCCCTGGAGGCCGAGCAGCGGGAACGGCGGCTGATCAGGGTGACGCTCGACGCCGGCTGGGAGCCCGCCCACGTCGCCGCCGCCCTCACGCGACTGCTGGACGAGGGCGTCCCGGAGACGAGGCTCGCCGTCGGACCGGCGGGCGTCCGGGCGGCACGGCTGACGCCCCGGCGGCGGGAGCGGACGGACTCTCCGCCGGCCGGCGTCGCGGCCCTGATCACCGGAGGACTCGGCGCGCTGGGCCTGAGCGCCGCCGCGATCCTGGCCCGCCACGGCGTCCCCGCCGTCACGCTCATGGCGCGCTCGGCCCCCGGCGCCGCCGCCCGCGCGGTCATCGCCCGCCTGACCGCCGAAGGCGTCCGGGTCCGCGTCGTCCAGGGCGACGTCACCGATCCCGCGGCCTGCCGCCGGGCCGTCGCCGAGGCGGGACGGGACGCTCCGCTGGGGATCGTGCTCCACCTCGCGGGCACGACGGACGACCGGGCCTTCGACCGGATGACCGGCTCCTCCTTCCGCGAGGTCTTCGCGGCCAAGGCCCGGGGCGCCGACACTCTGGCGGCGGTCCTGGACCCGCGTACCCTCAGGTCGTTCGTGCTGTTCTCCTCCGCCTCGGCCGTGCTCGGCTCCGCCGGTCAGGCCAACTACGCGGCGGCCAACGGTTACCTCGACGGCCTCGCCGAGTCGCTGCGCGCCCGCGGCGTCCCCGCCACGAGCATCGGCTGGGGGCCCTGGATCCCGGAGGACGCCGGTGGGCTCGCCGCCTCGGCGGCGACGGAGCGGGCCTCCGCGAGGAGCGGGGTGAGCCCGCTCAGCGACCGTGAGGCTGAGGACCTGCTCCTGGAGGCCCTGGCCGACCGTCCCGCCCGGCTGGTCGCCGTACGCCTGGACGAGGAGCGCCACGCCTCCCACCTGGACGGGCATCCGGCCGCGGCGCTCCTCCCCGGCGCGTCGCCTCGTCCCGTCCCCCCGCCCGCCGGTCCGGTGGTCTCCCGGCGCCGTCCGCGTGGCTGGCTCCGGGACGAACTCGCCACGCTCGACCCCGCGTCCCGGGACGCGCTGCTCAGGGAGACCGTCCGCGCCGCGGCCGCCGGCGTGCTCGGCGAAGGCGCGGAGATCGACGACGAGCTCGAGTTCGCCGTCATGGGACTCGACTCGATCATGGTCATCGACCTGCGCACCGTTCTCTCCGAGGCGCTGGGCGCCGACCTGCCCTCCACCGTCGCCCTGGACCACCCCTCGGTGGCGCTGCTGTCCGCCCACCTCTCCGGCCTCTTCGCCCTCGAAGGAGTCCCCTCATGACCACGGCAGCGGACCGCACCGCCATCGCCCCGGTCCTCGACGGCCCGCGCGGGCTGCCGCTCCTCGGCAGCCTCCCGGAGTTCGCCAGGGACCCCCTCGCGTTCCTGAGCCGCCTTGCCTCCTACCCGGCCGACCAGGTGCGGTGGCGGCTGGGCCCGGCCCCCGTCGTCTTCCTGAACAACCCCGAGATGATCCACGAGGTGCTCGCCGCGCGCGAGTTCACCTTCCGCAAGCCCGACCTCGGCTACGCCTTCAGGCACCTGCTGGGCGACGGGTTCATCACGTCCCGGGGCCCCGAATGGCGGCGCAAGCGCGGCATGGTGCAGCCCGCCGTACGCCCCCGGCAGGTCCGCGCGTACGCGGAGATCATGAGCGCGGCGGCGCAGGAGCTCGCCTCGCAGTGGGCTCCCGGCCGGCGCGTCGACGTCACGGCGGAGATGCTCGCGCTGAGCCAGCGCATCACGGTCCGCACGATCTTCGGCACCGACTCGGGGGTTCGGGAGGAGGTCATCGCCGACTCCATGCTCATCGCCCAGCACCAGATCGGCGTCGAGTTCCGCGGTCTCGGGCCGATGATGCCCGACTGGATGCGCACGCCCGGACGGCGCCGCCTCAAGCGCGCGGTCGACGTCCTCGACACGGAGGTGCGCCGGCTGGTCGCCCTCCGGCGTGAGTCGCCGACCGAACGGGACGACCTGCTCACCAGGCTCCTGGCCGCGCGGGACGCCGCGGGCGCGCACCTCACCGACAAGGAGATCCGCGACGAGTGCGTCACCATGTACGTCGGGGCGCACGAGACCACCGGCACCGCCCTGACGTGGGTCTGGTATCTGCTCTCCCGCCACCCCCGGGTCCGGGAGAGGCTCACCGATGAACTGCGGCGGGTCCTGAACGGCCGTGTCCCCGGCTACGAGGACTACGCGCGCCTGCCGTACTGCGAGCAGATCGTCAAGGAGGCGCTGCGGATGCGGCCGCCGGTCTGGATGATCTACGCGCTGGCGGACGAGGGAGCGACGCTGGCGGGCCGGCCCGTACGGAAGGGCACCCAGGTGTGGATGAGCCCGTGGGCCACCCACTTCGACCCGCGCTGGTTCGGGAACCCGCAGGAGTTCTCTCCGGAACGGTGGGCGCGGGACGCCTCGACGGCCGGAACGGTCACCGAGAACGCCTGGTTCCCCTTCGGCGGCGGCACTCGCGTGTGCATCGGCGTGCGTTTCGCCATGGTCGCCTCGGTCCTCGTCCTGGCCACCATCGCCCAGCGCTTCCATCTGGAGGTCGAGCCGGGTGAGTTCGCACCGAAGATCGGCCTCACTCTCCAGCCCGAGGGCACCATGCACGCGTCGCTGCGCCCGGTGACGACGGACTGACGGCGGCGTGACCCGCCCGTCTCCGAAAGGCCTCCGCCACCGGCGGTCACGGGGCCTCGACGTGGTGTCCGCCGGGGTCCCGGGGACGAGCCGGACGCACGCATGCCCCTCGGATGATTGTTAACGCTAACAATCTGCCCTCGTCTTCGCCCTCCTCCACATCGACAGACCAACCGGTGGTGGTGGGGCGGAGCAAAGCCGAGGCGGGGGCACGGTGTCAAGAGGCGCTGTGCGTCCGGCCGCGAACGCGGAAGGGCACGGAAGCGGCCGAACTGCCGCATCAGAGGCTCCGCGGGGCTCACCCGAGAAGACGTCGGGGTGAAACGTTCATCCGATGACTTCGCTCCCGGACCACCGGCCGGCTGTGACGATGCCGGGATCACGAGGCGGTTTGCATAGATCGGGGGTTTCGCTGCCTCACCCTACCCTTGACACATTTCGGTGAGGTTTCCACACTGAGCCCCGAGGCGGTCTCCCGCTGTCCGGTGGTGGTGCGCGGGGCGGAGGGCCGCCCTTCGCGACGCCCTCCTGGTGTGCGCTCCCCTGCCCGGGAGCACGGCGTCCAGCGCTGAATGCCCCGCGTTCCCCCTTTCTCTGGTTGCAGTCATGGAGGCTCAGGCATGGGCGCACACGCCGTTCCGCCGCCGGGAACCCGGCGATCATCCACGCCCGCGTCCGGGCCCGGCTCGCGGAGCCGTTCGCTCCGCCGCGCGATGGGCCGGGCGATGGCGGCGGCGGTTGCCGTCATCGGGCTGTTCTCGGCGGCCATCGCGACCCGGCCGGCATCGGCCGCGGACAATCCCTACCAGCGCGGGCCGAACCCGACCGTGGCGAGCGTCGCGGCCACCAGGGGGACCTTCGCGACCGCGCAGACCAGCGTGCCGGCCGGCAACGGCTTCGGCGGCGGAGTGATCTACTATCCGACCGACACCAGCCAGGGGACGTTCGGCGGGGTCGCGATCGTGCCGGGCTACTCCGCCCTGTTCGCCAACGAAGAGGCCTGGATGGGCCCCTGGCTCGCCTCCTTCGGCTTCGTGGTGATCGGCATCGAGACCAACAGCCGCACCGACAGCGCGGACGCCCGGGGGACCCAGCTGCTCGCCGCGCTGGACTACCTCACCCAGCGCAGCTCGGTACGCGACCGGGTCGACCCCAACCGGCTGTCGGTCGTCGGCCACTCGGCGGGCGGCGCGGGGGTCCTCAGCGCGATCCTCCGGCGGCCCACCCTCAAGGCCGGGGTCGGGCTCGCGCCCGGCTCGCCCGTCGGCGACTACGGCCTGTCCAACGACCGGGTGCCGACGATGTTCATCTCCGGCCAGCGGGACACGACGGTCACGCAGTCGTACCTCAACGGGCTGTACACCACCATCCCGGCCTCGACGCCGAGCGCGTGGGTGGAGATCACCGGGGTGGACCACCTGTTCGCGACGCGGGCCAACACGACCGAGATGCGGGTGCTGATTCCCTGGCTGAAGATCTGGGTGGACAACGACACCCGGTACACCCAGTTCCTGTGCCCGCTGGCGGACTCCAGCAACATCTCGATGTACCGCAACAAGTGCCCGTACGTGCCGCCGGGCCAGTCGTCGCCGAGCGCCTCCCCCTCGGCCAGCCCGTCGCAGTCGCCCTCGCAGTCGCCGTCACAGTCCCCGTCGCAGTCACCCTCCCAGTCGCCCTCACAGTCGCCGCACACCAGTCCGTCGCCCCCGCCTCCGGGCGCCTGCGTGGCCGAGTACCAGCCGCAGAACTCGTGGCCCGGCGGCTACCAGGCGTTGGTCACGGTGAAGGCGGGCAGCTCGGCGATCAACGGCTGGACCGTCAGGTGGACGCTCGGCAGCGGCCAGACGATCACCCAGGCGTGGAACGGCACGCTGAGCACGAGCGGTTCCTCCGTGACGGTGAGGAACGCCTCCTACAACGGCTCGCTCCCGGCGGGCGGCTCGGCCGCCTTCGGGTTCCTCGCCACCGGCACGCCGTCGACCCCCACCCTCACCTGCACCAGCCCGTGACCGGCCGCGGCACTGTGTGCTGATCGATGTCCCGTTGACTCCGGAGAGGGCCGCACACACGACCCTCTCCGGGCTCCGGCAGGGCCTCTTATGGCGGTGGGAGGCCCTGCCGGAGAGAACTTCACCCCTACCGCCGCCTCCCTCAGAGCCTTCGGGCCGTAGGTCATCCCCCCGGACACCCGCCGAGTCTCGCCCGGAGCCGAACTCCTGGTCGAAACGATTCCGACGTGTCCGTACCCGCCGTGGACTTGGAGAAGTGAATTGTCTGATTTCACCCGAAGGCAAGCGCTGCGATTCGGCGCGGCCGGAGCCGGAGCCGCGCTGTTGCCCCTGCAGTGGACGGCGGCCGCGCGAGCCGGGTCGGTGGCGCCGGCGCAGGTGCTCGCCGCGAACGATCTGGCGCTGTGGTACGACGAGAGCGCCGGGACGGACTGGCTGCGCGCGCTGCCGATCGGCAACGGACGCCTGGGCGCGATGGTGTTCGGCAACGTCGACGTCGAGCGGCTCCAGCTCAACGAGGACACCGTCTGGGGCGGCGGGCCGTACGACCAGAGCAACACGCGCGGCGCGGGGGCGCTGGCGCAGATCAGGCAGCTGGTATTCCAGAACCAGTGGAGCCAGGCCCAGACCCTGATCGACCAGAACATGCTGGGCAGCCCCGCGGGCCAGCTCGCCTACCAGACCGTGGGCAACCTGCGGCTCACCTTCAGCGCCGGCTCCAGCGGAGTCTCGGGGTACAACCGGCTGCTGGACCTGACCACGGCCACCACGGTGACGACGTACTCGCAGAACGGCGTCAACTACCGGCGTGAGACGTTCGCCAGCGCGCCCGACCAGGTCATCGTCGTCCGCCTGACCGCCGACCGGGCCGGATCGATCACCTTCTCCGGGACGTTCGACAGCCCGCAGCGCGTCACCCGCACCAGCCCTGACGGCACGTCGGTGGGTATCGACGGCATCTCGGGCAACTTCGAGGGCAAGACCGGCTCGGTCAAGTTCCTGGCACTGGCCAAGGCCGTCGCCGACGGCGGCACGGTCAGCAGTTCCGGCGGCACGCTCCAGGTGCGGGGCGCCAACAGCGTGACACTGCTGATCTCCATCGGCTCCAGCTACGTCAACTACCAGAACGTCGGCGGCGACTACCAGGGCATCGCCCGCAACAACCTCAACTCCGCCGTCGCCCGCACCTTCGACGACCTGCGGTCCCGGCACGTGGCCGACTACCAGAACCTGTTCGGGCGCACGACGCTCGACCTGGGCCGGACGTCCGCGGCCGACCAGCCGACCGACGTGCGGATCGCGCAGCACGCGAACACCAACGACCCGCAGTTCTCGGTGCTGCTGTTCCAGTTCGGCCGCTACCTGCTGATCTCCTCCTCACGTCCCGGGACGCAACCCGCCAACCTGCAGGGCATCTGGAACGACTCGCTGGCCCCGCAGTGGGACTCGAAGTACACCATCAACGCGAACCTGCCGATGAACTACTGGCCGGCCGACACGACGAACCTGTCGGAGTGCTTCGACCCGGTGTTCAAGATGATCAACGACCTCTCGGTGACCGGCGCCCGCACCGCCCGGGTGCAGTACAACGCCGGTGGCTGGGTCACCCACCACAACACCGACGCGTGGCGGGCCACGTCGGTCGTCGACGGCGCGCTCTGGGGCATGTGGCAGACCGGCGGCGCGTGGCTGTCCACCCTGATCTGGGAGCACTACCAGTTCACCGGCGACCTGAACTTCCTGCAGCAGTACTACCCCGCCATGAAGGGCGCCGCGCAGTTCTTCCTCGACACCCTGGTGACCGAACCGAGCCTCGGCTATCTCGTCACGAACCCGTCGAACTCCCCGGAACTGCCCCACCACTCGGGCGTCAGCGTGTGCGCCGGCCCGACGATGGACAACCAGATCCTGCGCGACCTGTTCAACGCGTGCGCGCAGGCGAGCCTGGCGCTCGGCACCGACTCCGACTTCCGCACCCGGGTCCTCGCGGCCCGCGACCGGCTCGCGCCGATGAAGGTCGGCTCGCGCGGCAACATCCAGGAGTGGCTCTACGACTGGGTGGAGACCGAGCAGAACCACCGGCACATCTCCCACCTGTACGGCCTGCACCCCAGCAACCAGATCACCAAGCGGGGCACCCCGACGCTGTACAACGCGGCGCGCCGAACCCTGGAGCTGCGCGGAGACGACGGGACCGGCTGGTCGCTCGCCTGGAAGATCAACTACTGGGCGCGAATGGAGGAGGGCGCCCGCGCGCACAACCTGATCCGCCTCCTGGTCAGGACGGACCGGCTCGCGCCGAACATGTTCGACCTGCACCCGCCGTTCCAGATCGACGGCAACTTCGGCGCCACCTCCGGCATCGCCGAGATGCTGCTGCAGAGCCACAACGGCGAGCTGCACGTGCTGCCCGCGCTGCCCTCGGCGTGGCCGAGCGGGAAGGTGCAGGGCCTGCGGGGGCGCGGCGGCTACACCGTCGGCACGACCTGGAGCTCCGGTGTGGCCACCGAGATCCTCGTCAAGTTCGACCGCGCCGGCACCGTCAAGGTGCGCAACCGGATCTTCACCGGGACCTACCAGGTCGTCGACAGCGAGACCGGTGAGGCCGTCACCGTCACCAAGCCCGAGGCCGACGTCGTCGCGCTGACCGGCCAGGCCGGCCGCACCTACCGCCTGACCGGGTCCGGCAGCACCTCCTCGCCGTCGGCGTCACCGTCGGCCTCGGCGTCACCGACGCCGCCGTCGACCTACGTGCGGATCGTCAACGCCACCACCGGCCTGGTGCTGGACAGCGGCGGCAACGTGGCGTCGGGGTCGAACGTCAAGCAGTGGAACTGGGACGGCAGCAACAACCTGCAGTGGCAGCTGGTCGACCTGGGCGGCGGTTGGTACCGGATCGTCAACCGCACCAACGGCATGGTCATCGACAGCTGGGGCAACACCGCCAACGGCGCCGTCGCCAGGCAGTCGGCCTGGAACGGCGGCAACAACCAGCAGTGGCGCCTCAACGACGTCGGCAACGGCCGCTCCCAGATCATCAACCGCGGCACCGGGACCTCCCTCGACGGCATGGGCTACACCAGCGCCGGCTCCAACGTCGGCATGTGGACGCCGAACAACAGCACCAACAACCACTGGACGATCACCGGCGTGTGACCCGGCCGATCCGGGCATGATGGAAAGGAGTGTCGGGGCGGCGGGGGATCGCCATGAACACACGACGGGGCATACGGCGGGTCACACGACGACTGACCAGGCGGGACTTCCTCAAAGGATGCGCGGCGGTCACGCTCGTGGGGGCGCGCGGCCCGGCGGGACCCACCCGCCGGCCGGCGCCCGCCGGGCCGCCGCTGCTCGACGCCGCGTCCGTGCCCAAGTACGTGGCCGCGCTTCCCGTTCCCGCCGTGATGCCGGCCGCGCCCACGGGTGACGGCTCGCTCGACCGCTACGTCATCGGCGTGCGCCGGTTCCGGCAGCAGATCCTGCCGCCCGGCGCACCGCCCACGACCGTCTTCGGCTACGGCTCGGCCCCGCACCGGGGCACGTTCGCCGTCCCGGGACGCACGATCGAGGCCCGGGTGGACCGTCCCGTCCAGGTGACCTGGGTGAACGAACTGGTGGACCGGTGGGGTGATCATGTCCCGCACCTGCTGCCCGTCGATCCGACGCTGCACTGGGCGAACCCGCCCGGCGGCCCGCCGGGCCGCGACGGCAGGCCCGCGTTCGCCGCCACCCCAGGGCCCTACCGGGGGCCGGTCCCGGTGGTGACCCACCTGCACGGCGGGCACAGCCCGGACGACAGCGACGGATACCCCGAGGCGTGGTTCCTGGCCGCCGGGGACACCCCGGCCGGCTACGCGCGGGAGGGATCCCGGTACGCGGGCTTCGCCGCCGCCTTCGAGGGCCGGACGGGCGTCGCCTGGTACACCGGGTCGGCCGTCAACCGGTACGGCAACGACCAGCACCCGGGCACCCTCTGGTACCACGACCACACGCTCGGGGTGACCCGGCTCAACGTCTACGCCGGTATGGCCGGGTTCTACCTGCTCCGGGGCGGCCCGGCCGACCTGCCGTCCGGCGTCCTTCCCGGGCCGGCGCCGGGGGCGGGGGCGGGCGATCCGGCGGGGACCCGCTGCCACGAGATCCCGATCGTGATCCAGGACAGGACGTTCACCGCGGACGGCTCGCTCCACTACCCCGGCAGCCGGGCGGCCGGCGGGTACGGCGGCCCGTACGTCCCGCGCACCGACGTCCCGCCCATCTGGGTGCCGGAGTTCTTCGGCGCCGCCATGACGGCGAACGGCCGGACCTGGCCGCTGCTGGAGGTCGAGCGGCGCCGTTACCGGTTCCGCTTCCTCAACGGCTGCAACGCCAGGGTCCTCGCCCTCGGCATCGCCGGCTCGCCGGTGGCCCGGCCCGTCCGATCGGCGCTGCCGTTCTGGCAGATCGGCGCCGACGGCGCGTTCCTGCCCGCGCCGGTCGCGCTCGACCGGCTGCTGCTGGCCCCTGCCGAACGCGCCGACGTGGTGGTCGACTTCACGTGCGTTCCGCCGGGCACCCCGCTCTACCTGGTGAACGAGGGGCCCGACGGGCCGTACCGGGGGGAGACCGCGGCCCCGCCCGCCGATCCCGCCACCACCGGGCAGGTGCTGAAGTTCCTGGTACGGCCGGCCTCCGGCCGTGACCTCAGCGTGCCGCCCGACCAGCTGGAGCTCCCCCAGGCCGCCCGGCTCGGCCCGGCCGTACGGACGAGGAGGCTCGCCCTGCTGGAGCAGAGCTCCGCCGTCCGGGGGGCGGGTCCCGTCACGACGCTGCTGGGCGAAGCCGCCGGGCGGGGATGGGCCGCGAGAAAGTGGCACGACCCGGTCACGGAGAACCCGGGCGTCGGCGACGTCGAGATGTGGGAGTTCCACAACCTCACGCCGGACGCGCATCCCATCCACATCCACGAGATCCTTTTCGAGGTGGTGGACCGCACGCCGTTCCACGGTCCGGCGCGGCCGGCGCGGCCCTGGGAGCGGGGACGCAAGGACACGGTCATCGCCCTGCCCCGGGAGGTGACCCGGGTCAAGGCCCACTTCGACCGGGCCGGGCTCTTCGTGTGGCACTGCCACATGCTGGAGCACGAGGACAACGAGATGATGCGGCCCTACCGCATCGGAGGCCGGCCGCGCGAGCCCGCCCGTGAGGCCGGACGAAACCCCGGAGACTGACCCACCCTCGGCGACGGAGGTCCCTCGGTTACGGGACCTCCTGCCCTAAGCGGAAGGCGCGGCCCGGGCCACGCTGGAATGGCAGCGACGGGGGAGAAGGGGGCGTACATGAAAGCGGCAGTGGGCGACCGGTTGATCATCGAGAGCCTTCACCTGGACGGACCTCGCCGTACGGGCGTCATCACGGCCCTCCACCACAGCGACGGGTCCCCGCCCTATGTGGTCCGGTGGCTGGACGAGGAGCACGAGACCTTGATCTTCCCCGGCCCGGACGCCCACGTGGAGCCCCGCCGGGAGCATACGGCGTAACGACACGTCGCCCCCAGCCGACAGACAGGCGACGGGAGGCGATGGGATTGTCGGACTCGTTGAGTCTCGCGGCGCTGGGGGCGGTGGCGCTCAGCGAGGGGATCACGTTCCTCTACGACGAGGCACGAGAACTGCTGAAACGGTGGCGGGAGAGACGGGACCGCGAGGTGGTCGAGGTGCCCGGCTCCGCCGCCGGGGTGCTGGACGCCCCGCTGTCCGCGGCCGAGGTAGCGGACAGCGTCGTCGCTCGGAACGCCGAGTCCCTGACGTCGCTCCGCCGCGCGCTGATCGAGTACGCCGAGGAGGGGCGCGTGCCCGACCCGGGCGACCGCGGCCTGCTCGACACGGTCGACGCCCTTCGGCGGGTGCTGGAGGTCGCGTACGGCCAGCGGATCACGTTCAGGGGCGAGCAGCGGGAGCCGACGGGCTCGGGGATCGACGTGGCCGTCGAGGCGGATGTGGTCGAGGGATATCTGGCGGGTCTGCGGGCGCGGGGCGGGCTCCACCCCGGCACGGAGGTCCGTGCCGAGATGCGGATCGGCCGGGTGTCCGCGGGCGGCGAGGCGGTCGGGGTCGACCTGGACGGCCGGAGCGGTTGAGCACCGGGCCTGCCGCGGCGCCCGGGCGTTCCCCTATGCCCGACGTCGCCGGGCTCGTGCCCCGGCCCTGGATCACGGCCCGGCTGGACCGGTGGCTGCGCACGGAGGACACGCGGATCTTCCTGGTCACCGGTCCGCCGGGCACGGGGAAGACGGTGTTCGCCGCTCGGCTCGCGGCGCCGGAGGACGAGCACGACACGCCGGGCGGAGGGGACGCCCGCCCGGAACGGCCGGACGTGGTGCTGGCCCACTTCTGTGACGCGAGTGACGAGCGCACACTCGACGCGCTGGACTTCGTCCGCGCGTTGTCGGGCGCGCTCGCCCGCCGCATACCCCGGTTCGCCGACGCGCTGGCCGCGTCGGCCGCGGGCGCGGCCGCGGTCATCACGATCAACAGCACGCAGACCATCGGCACGGTGGAGGCGGGTGCGCGGGTCGCCAACGTCCAGATACGCGTGTCCGGGAGCGTGCCGACCCGGCAGGCGTTCGCGCACCTGGTCCGGCGCCCTCTGGAAGCCGCTGTGGCGGACGGGTGGGACGAGCGGCTTCTGGTGGTCGTGGACGACCTGTCCGCCGGGTACCGCTACGACTCCGAGGACACGATCGCCCACCTGATCGGCGTCGTGGCCGGCAATCCGGCGGAACTGCCCGACGTGCTGCGCTTCGTCGTGACCGCAAGGCCGGATCCCTGGGTGCTGCGCGACCTGCCGCCGCCGGCTCTAGACCTGCGGGCCGACCGGCCCGCAGGCGAGGACGACATCCGGCGGTACGTGCACCGCCGATTGCCCGCCGCCGGGACGGCGTGGCGGCTGTGGGCCGATCGCGTCGTGGCGGCGGCCGACGGCAACTTCCTCTACGCCCGGCACGTGGTCGAGCGCCTGCCGGCCGGAGGCGAGGTCCCGCCGGACCCGCCCGCCGACCTGCCCGAAGGGCTGACCGGCCTGTACCGGGCCTGGTTCAGGGCGGACATCGCGCGTTCGCGTGACCTCTGGTGGGACCTGTACGAGCCGGTGCTGGCCGCCCTCACCGTGGCGCGCGGTGCGGGGCTCACCCACGAGCAGCTGTGCGGCATCACCGGCCTGCCGCGCTCCCGGGTGCGCCGTGTGCTGGAGGAGTGCGCGCAGTTCCTGCTCGGCGCCCCCCGGTCGGGGCCCGTCCGCCTCTACCACGACTCCTTCCGTGACTATCTCGCCGAGGAGGAGGTGCAGGTCGAGGAGGCGCACCACGCCGTGCTGCGCTACTTCGTCCGCCGCCACGGCGACGACTGGCTCGGCGCGGCAGAGTACGCGTGCGACCACCTCGCCACCCACGCCGCGGCGATCGGCGAACTCGCGATCCTGGTGAACCGGCCGGACTTCCTGGTCGCCGCCGAGCCCGGGGGCGTACTGCGCGCGCTGTCCAGGCCCGGCGTCACGGGCCGGTACGCCGAGGTCTACCGGCGTGCCGGCCGGCTGCTCGCGGACCGCGACCGGGGCGAACGCGCGTCCTACCTGCAGATGGCGGCGTACGAACTGGGCGAGGCGAAGGCGGCGACGGCGTTCGCCGGGCTCCTGCCGGAGCGCCGGTGGACCCCGTTGTGGGCCTCGATGCTCCGCCATCATCCGGGACGTGTCGTCGGCGCGCACCCCGGCGGTGTGCTCGCCATGCTGTGGTTCCCGCGTCCGGACGGCACGACCGTCGTCACCGCGGCCCCGGACGGCACGGTGCGGTTCTGGGACCTGCGCACCCACACGGTGCTCGGCGTCCTGACGCTGCCGTCGGGCACGCCGGCCGCCCGGCTCGCACTCCTCGGCACCGGAGACGAGGCGGTGCTGGCGGTGGCGGCGCTGGACCAGGTGTGGCTGGCGGACCCGGAGCGGATGGAGGTGACCGGTTCCGTGCCGGCACGTCCCGGCTCGCCGGTGACCGCGATGGCCCCCACAGTGCTGGAAGGCCGGGCGGTCGTGGTGCTCGGGTACGCCGACGGGATCGTCCAGGCGGTCGACCCGTTCACCGGCGAACCGGTCACGGAACCGGTGCCCGCCCACGAAGGCCCGGTGCTGTCGCTGGCGGGAGGGCTCGACGACGGCGTGCTGTCCGGCGGAGCCGACGGCGCGGTGATCCTCTGGGGCCTGCACGGGGAGATCGACCGCCAGCCGGTGATCCGTCCGCCGGATCCGCCCACCTGGTGCGGTACGACCACGTTCCTGAGCGGCGACACCGGACGCTTCGCGCTCGCGGCGGGATACAGCGACGGTGTGACGGACGTGATCGTCTTCGGTGACGACGACTCGGAGAAACGTACCGGCATCGGCGGCCACGAGCCGGCCGCCTGGCAGCTCGACACCGCCTTTCTCTCCGAGGGCCTTCTCTTGCAGTCGAGGATGCGCCGGGGCCGGAACGGCTATGCGGACGTGCTGCGGGAGGTACGCGAACTGCACCTCCGCGGGATGAATCCCGACGACGGGCCGCCCGAGTCACGCGAGATCGTCCTGCTGTCCGGCGGGTGACCTCCGTCGATCTCCTGGAGGTGGACGGCCGCCTCCACCTGGTCACCGGCGGGCATGACGGCGGGGTCACGCTGGTGCACGATCCCGGCGAGGACGAGCCCGTGGTGGAGTCCCTGTTGCCATGGGGGGAGCCGGTCTCCGCCGTAATGTTCTCGGAGCTGGACGGAGGCCTCGTGCTGGTGTCCGGGGAGTCGGCGGTGGGCGGCACGATCCGGGAGTGGCCGTTGCGATCCGGAGCGGACCTGCTCCCGCCTCCGGTCGGTGAGCTGGCCGCTCCGGTGATCGGCCTCGACGCGCTGACCGACGGGTCCGGCCGGCCGGTCGTCGCGGCCGTGCTCGCCGACGGCTCCGTCGTGCTGCGCGAGGAGGGCCGTACGCGACCCCTGGAGACGGGAGAGCTGGTCACGGCGGGTGTCCGCCTCTGGCGGTGGAAGCGCCGGGTCTGCGTGGCCGCCTACGGGCAGTGGGGGCCGGAGGCCGCCGTGCGGCTGTGGACACCCGGGTCCTCCGGGGAGACGGTCGTGACCGATGTGCGCCTCGGCCGTCCCGGCGTCGTCCACGAGGTCACCGTGGTGGGGGACGGCGGCCGGTTGCTCGCCGCGGGCGACTGGGAGGAGCCCGTTCTGTGGACGCTGACCGCCGAGGAGAACCGGTGGGACGGCGCCCCGCTCCCGGTACCCGGCGTGCACCCCCTCGCGGTCGGCACGAGCAACGCCGTGCAGTGGATGACGCCGGTGGCCGGTTCACAGGGCCACGAGGTGTTCGTCGGTGGTGTGGCGCTCGTCCACCACCTCTCCGCCCAGGGACACCGGATCACCGGGCACCTGCTCCTCCCCCAGACGAACGCCGTCTCGATCCTGCACGAGAACGGGCGGGCACTGGTCTTCGGATACGGACACTCAGTGCGGGTGGAGAACCTGGACGACCCCGAGGCCTCCACGAACCTCGACGCCCCACCGGAGAGCGAAGTCACGGCGGTGGCCGCTCTGGAGGACGGCTCGCTCCTCGCCGCGGGCACGGGCGACGGCCGGCTGCTGGTGTGGCGGGGACAGGACCATCCCGAACATGTCGTACAGTTCGGCTCCCCGATACGTCAGATCGCCGTGCCCACGCCCGGCATCGCCGTCGTCCGTACCGACGCGGGGGTCCAGGCCGTCCGGCTCTCACACTCATGAGTGCGCATCTGCTGTCAGCAGACATATCGGCGGTTCGCGGGGGTGGGGCGGATACAAAGGCGGCATGCCTGTTTCAGCGAGCACGAGTTACCGGGATCGGTTGAACGAGAAGCTGTTCCAGCAACGGACACTGCTGTTGACCGGAGAGGTCGACGACGAGATGGCCGAGCGGGTGTGCGCCGAGATGGTGCTGCTGGCCTCGGCGGACCCCGAACGCGACATCATCCTGTACATCAACTCACCCGGCGGGTCGGTGCTGGCCGGCCTCGCGATCTACGACACGATGAAGCTGGTCCCGAACGACGTGGTCACCGTCGCACTCGGGATGGCGGCGAGCATGGGGCAGGTGCTGCTGGCGTCCGGCACGCACGGCAAGCGGATCAGCCTCGCGCACAGCCGGATCATGATGCACCAGCCGTCGGCCGGGATCGGCGGCACGGCGATCGACATCGCCATCCAGTCCGAGAACCTCAGGTACATGAAGCGGCAGTCCGAGGAGATCCTCGCCGCCGAGACGGGCCGGAGCGTCGAGGAGATCGCCGCCGACAGCGACCGGGACCGCTGGTTCACCCCGGAGCAGGCCCGCGACTACGGGATGATCGACGAGATCGTCGGCTCCTTCCACATCCTCGCGCCGTACGCCGCGCCCAACCGGACGGGGTTCTCCTCATGAGCCAGTACACGATCCCGTACGTGATCGAGAAGACGCCGGTCGGGGAGCGGTCGTTCGACATCTTCAGCCGCCTGCTCAACGAGCGGATCATCTTCCTCGGCACCGAGATCGACGACGGCGTCGCGAACGTGGTGATGGCACAGTTGCTCCACCTGGAGGCGGACAGCCCGGACCAGGAGATCAACCTGTACATCAACTCCCCCGGCGGGTCGTCGACCGCGATGCTCGCGATCTACGACACCATGCAGTTCATCCGGGCCAAGGTCGCGACGTACTGCATGGGCCAGGCGGCCTCGGCCGCCGCGGTGCTGTTCGCCGCCGGAGCCCCCGGACGGCGGTTCGTGCTGTCGCACTCCCGCGTGCTGCTGCACCAGCCGTCCACCCAGGGGCAGGGCACCATCTCCGACCTGGCGTTGCAGGCGGCCGAGGTGATGCGGATGCGCGTGCAGACCGAGGAGATCCTCAGCCGCCACACGGGGGTGGACGTCGAGCGGCTGCGCAGGGACACCGACCGGGACCGGATCTTCAGCGCCCGCGAGGCCATCGAGTACGGCCTGGCCGACGAACTGATCGCGACGCGCGGGTAACGCTCACGCCGCCAGCAGCAGCGTCGTGCCGGACGCCCCGCGCCCGGCGATCCGGCGCGACGCCGTGATCCGCCGTACGGCGCGGGTGAGCAGGTGCTCGATCGGCAGCCCGAGCGCGTCGCACACCGAGTGCAGCATCTCCGACGACGGCTCCTTGCGGCCGCGCTCGACCTCCGACAGATACTGCTTGGACATCCCGACCGCACGCGCCACGTCGTCGAGCGTGCGGTCCTGGTCCAGCCGCTCGTCGCGGAGGATCTCGCCGTACACGCTGCGCAGCAACGGGTCGGGGCCGTCGGGGATCTCCGGGCCGCGCTTCTCGCCTGCCCGGCGCGTCCGGATGTCGACGACGACTGGTCGGCCGGAAGCTGCCATGCCTGGAAGTCTGACACGGCCGGATCTCCGGCGGCACGCCTGTTCGCGCAGAGAGGAGCGGCCTCCTCTGGAATTCAGGAGTGGGTGGCGGGAGGGCGGACGGCGTTCACGTAGTAGAGCACCGGCCCCACGGTGCCCGTGCTCTCGACGCGGAGACCGGCGCCGGGCACCAGGGTGGCGAGCAGTTCCGGCATGGTGGGCCGTACCGCCGGACCCGCCACCATCTCGGCCAAGCGGGCGGCGAGTGGGTTGACCGGCGGGCGGAACTCGGCGATCAGCAGCCGTCCGCCCGGCCGCAGGACGCGGAACATCTCCCGCACGGCTGCGCCTCGGGCCGAGCCCGGCATGTGGTGCACCGCGAAGCTGGAGACCACGATGTCGAACGAGACGTCCGGGAAGGGCAGCGCCTGCCCCTCGCCCACCTTGTAGGAGCAGTTGCCGGGTGAGCGCCGGCGCGCGTGTTCGAGCATCGGCGGCGACGGGTCGACACCGATCACCCGCCCTTCGGGGCCCACGAGAGGAGCCAGCATCCGGCTCCAGTAGCCGGTGCCGCAGCCGACGTCCAGAATCCGATCGCCCGGCCCCGCCCCGGACAACGCGGCCAGACGGGCGAAAACGCTGCGGCGACGCCCGGCGAACCCGATTTCGGCCAGAATCTCATAACCCCGCGGATAATTGATCACGCCACCCCCGTCATCGTTTTCCGAGTGACGGTGCATGAGCTTTCCCCTGGCCACAGGCCTCCCCCTTCTTGTTTCGGAACAACCTGTTCGGTTATAAATGATCGATTCACCGGCCCGGAGCGGTCAACAAGCAAATCGATCAGGCTGTGCCGTACTGGACAGAAGGGGAAACGTGTTCGGAAACCAGCGGCGGGAGAGCACCGACCGCCGGGTACGGCGCACCCGGAAGGCCGTTCAGCAGGCGTTGATAGAGCTGGTCCTGGAGAAGGGCTACGAGGCGGTGACGGTCACTGATCTGATCAACCGCGCCGACGTCGGCCGCTCGACCTTCTACGCGCACTTCGCCGACAAGCAGGACGTGCTGTTCAGCAACCTCGACGAGCTCCACGGCCTCCTTCGCCTCGCCCCCGCGGCCAGGCCGGGCACGTTGTTCGCCTTCAGCCTGCCGATGTTCGAGCACCTTCACGAGCAGCGCCGGCTCGCGCGTGCGCTGCTCGGGCGTCGAGGGGGCAGCGCCGTGATCGCGCGCGGAGAGCAGATCCTGGCCACGGTCGTACGCGACGAACTGCTGGCGGCCCTCCCTCCGCGAAGCACGCCGCCGCCCTCGCTCGACCTGATGGTGACCTGCGTCGTGGGGGCGTTCATGGCGCTGCTGCG
Source organism: Microbispora triticiradicis (assembly GCF_005864065.1). Lineage (NCBI taxonomy): Bacteria > Bacillati > Actinomycetota > Actinomycetes > Streptosporangiales > Streptosporangiaceae > Microbispora > Microbispora triticiradicis. The sequence goes on from NZ_VANP01000001.1 coordinate 848,311, forward strand.
GAAGTGGGCGGACGGCGAGATCAACGCCACCCCCGCCGAGATGGACGCGGCGTTCCGCGCCGTGGTGACGCCGGGCGTGGAGACCGCCCTCGCGGCAGGCGCCGGCCGGCCGTAGCGCACCACCGTCCCCAGCGCACCACCGTCCCCAGCGCACCACCGTCCCCAGCGCACCACCGTCCCCAGCGCTGCCAGGCTCGTCACCGCCGAAGGCGCGTGACCGGGCGGGTGGCTTGTCGGATGTGGTCGATACGCTGACCGGATGAGCGACGCCACGGAGAAGATCGAACGGATCAGGCCGCAGCAGTTCCACGAGATCGGCGGCCTGGAGGACTGGCGGGTGCTGGGTGAGGGGGCGTGTGCCTACTTCCGTACCGGGTCGTTCGCGGCCGGGGCCGCGCTCGTGCAGGCGATCAGCGAACTGCCCGGCGTGGGCAGCGGTCACCCCGACGTCGACCTGCGCCACGAGGGCGTCACGGTACGGCTGATCACCATCGCGGACTTCTACGGGCTGACGGATCGGGACGCCGAACTGGCCCGGCGGATCTCGGCGGTGGCCCGCGCGCTCGGCGTCCCCGCCGATCCCTCGGCCGTGCAGAGCGTCCAGGTCACCGTCGACGCCCTCTCCGGTGCCGAGGTGGTGGCGTTCTGGCGGGCCCTGCTCGGCTACGAGGACCGGGCGAACAGCCCGGAAGACCTGATCGACCCGCACCGCCGCGGCGCGGCGTTCTACTTCCAGCAGATGGACGAGCCGCGTCCGCAGCGCAACCGGGTCCACGTCGACGTCTGGGTGCCGTACGACCAGGCCGAGGCGCGGATAGCGGCGGCGGTCGCCGCCGGCGGCCGCCTGGTCTCCGACGCGTACGCGCCGTCGCACTGGGTGCTGGCCGACCCCGAAGGCAACGAGGCGTGCGTGGGCGCGGCCGGCTGGATCGGGCCCGACCCGCGCACCCGGTAGGAGTCGTCCGCCGTCGCGCCCGGGTACCCGCGGCCGTGGTTCAGCCCGGTGCCATCCGGGGACGCCGGAACCGCCGTGGCACGCCGGACCAGCGGGCGTGGATCGCCGTCATCGCCCGCTCCAGTGTCCGTTCCGGGGGCGCGTCGGTGTCGATCTCGGTCGCGCCGGGCCAGGGGGTCGTCGTCGCCGTCATCGCGGCGGCGATCGCCCGGTCCGCGTCCGATATCCCGCCGGTGCGGCGTGCGAGGCGTTCGGCGGTGACCCGCGGCGGGGCGACGCAGTGCAGTGCTGTGAGATGGGTGGAGGTACGGCGGGCCAGGGACGCCGCGGCGGCGCGGTGCGCGGTGTCCGTCCAGGACGCGTCCACGACGACCGGCTCGCCGAGACCGAGCAGCCGCTCGGCCCTGGACAACAGCTCGGCGTAGGTCCGTTCAGTGGACTCCGCACAGTAGATGCCCTCGCCGAAGGGGGCGGCCGCGGGCTGGTGCGGCGATATGCCGGCGAGTTCCTTACGGAGACGGTCGCTGGTCAGCAACGTGCAGCCGAGCCGGTCGGCGACGGCGGCGGCCAGGGTCGACTTTCCGGTCCCCGGGAGCCCGCCGACGAGGACCAGGGTGACCGCACCCGCCTGAAGGTGGCCCAGCGTGAGCTCGGCCAGGCTCCGGGCCTCCCACGCCGCCGCGGCGTCCCCCTGTCCATGGCGCAGGCAGGCGACCTTGGCGCGGACGAAGGCCCGGTAGGCGACGTAGTGATGCCACAGCGAGGGCGGTGAGGGGTCGCCGGAGAACTCGGCGTACCAGCACAGGAAGAGCTCCGCCAGGCGAGGAGCGCCCAGTCGCTCCAGGTCCATGGCCAGGAAGGCGGCGTCGTCCAGGCCGTCGACGAAGCGGAGCCGGTCGTCGAACTCCAGGCAGTCCAGGATCCGGGGCCCGTCGTCCAGGCAGAAGATGTCGTCGGCGAGCAGATCGCCGTGGCCGTCCACGATCCGGCCTTCCGCGATCCGGACCGCGAAGAGCGGTTCCCGGCCGTCGAGATAGCGCAGCGTGAGCCGTTCGACGTCGCCGAGGATCTCGGTGTCGAGGACCGCCTCGGGCAGCGCCCGCACCTCACGGAAGCTCGCGGTCCAGCGGGATCGCAGCGCCTGCCCGCTCCCCTGTTCGTCGATGCGCGGGCTGTGCGGGGATCGGGCGTGCATGCCCGCGACCACCCGCGCGACCCGGCACAGGGCGTCCTCCACCGGTGCTCCCGACTGGACCAGCGCGGACAACCGGCGTTCGTCCGGCATCCGCCGCATCACCACGAGGTGCTCCCGGACCCGTCCGTCCGGGCCGGACACGTCGGCCACTCCTTCGTAGACGTCCGGTGCCAGCCGGCGGTTGAGCTCGACCTCCTTGTGGCACATCGCCCGCCGGGCCTCCAGCGTCGTGAAGTCCAGGAAGCCCAGATCGACGGGCTTCTTCAGCTTGAAGGCGTGATCTCCGAGGAGGATCACCACCCCGGCGTGCGTCTCCCTGACCTGCGCCCACGGCCTCATCGAGGTGCCCCCGTCCCCCGTCGGTGCCATGCGGCGGCAAGGAGCCGCCGGACACCGTCTCCACGTCCGCTTCCTGGAGACATTCCCGCGCGCGGACTCCTCCCCCCGCAGGTTCGGCCTTCCCGTAACGCCCAGCGGCCGACGGGCGTCCTGTGGCGGTGTGGTTGGCTGGAAGTGCTGGTGAGGAGGGGAGGACGCATGCGTATCGCCAACGTTTACCGTCCCCTGGTGTTCGGGTGCCCGGCGACCGCGAAACTGCCCGAGGTGGCCCGCCGGATGACGGAGAAGAACATCGGCGCACTCGCCGTGCTCGAAGCGGACCGGGTCACGGGAGTGATCACAGAACGGGACCTCGTGACGGCGCTTGCCACATCCGCCGACCCCGCCGCCCTGAGCGCGGGGATGTGCGCGTCGTCGGACATCAAGACCGCCACTCTGGACGAGGACACGCGCGAGGTGGCCCGGCGCATGCTCGACCACGGCATCCGCCACATCCCGGTGGACCAGGACGGGCGCCTGATCGGCATGGTGTCGATGCGCGATCTTCTCGCGCTGGAGACGCTCACGCCTTGACCCGCCCTCTCGACGCCGGCGATCCGCGCCGATCGGATCGACCGGGGGCCGGTTCAGGAGGAGCCGCGTTGAATCCGTGGTCGCTGACTTACGAAGGGTTCGATCCCGGTCACGAGGGGCTGCGCGAGGCGCTGTGCACGCTGGGCAACGGCCGGTTCGCCACGCGAGGCGCGGCACCGGAGGCCGAGGCCGGCGCCGTCCACTACCCGGGGACCTACGTCGCCGGATGCTACGACCGGCTCACCTCGGACATCGCAGGTCATCGGCTGACCAACGAGGACATGGTCAACCTGCCGAACTGGCTGCCGCTGACCTTCGCGACGCCCGGCTGCCCGTGGTTCTCCCCCGGCACGGCGGACCTGCTCGGGTACCGGCAGGACCTGGACATGCGCCACGCCGTCCTGCACCGGCTGATCCGGTTCCGGGACGCCGAGGGCCGCGTCACGTCCGTACGGCAGCGCCGCCTGGTCTCGATGGCCGACCCCTACCTGGCCGCGCTGGAGACGACCTTCACGGCCGAGAACTGGTCGGGGCCTCTCCGCGTACGCTCCGGGCTCGACGGCCGGGTGGCCAACACGGGAGTGGCGCGGTACCGCGACCTGCGGGGCGACCACCTGACAGGGCACGCGACGGGGATCCGGGAGCCCCTGACGTGGCTCCGCGCGCGGACCCGCTCCTCCGGCATCGAGGTCGCCCTGGCCTCGCGGGTCGACGTCTCCTCCGGCGGCGGAGGCGGGCCCGAGGCCGAGCGGCACGACGACCACGTCCTGGAGACACGCGTGCTGCCGCTGGACCGTGGCCACGCCGTCGCGGTCGTCAAGACGGTGGCGCTCACCACGTCGCGCGACCTCGCGGTCTCCGACGCGACGTCGGCCGCGCTGCGTCGGGCCGGACTCGCGCCCGGCTTCGGCGAACTCCTGGAACAGCACGAGATCGCCTGGCGTGACCTGTGGGAACGGGCCCGGCTGGAGGTGACGGGCCCGAACACCCAGCGGGACATCCGCCTGAGCACCTTCCACGTGCTGCAGACCCTGTCACCGCACACCGCCGACCTCGACGTGGGCGTGCCCGCACGCGGCCTGCACGGCGAGGCCTACCGGGGACACGTGTTCTGGGACGAGCTGTTCGTGCTGCCCTGGCTGACCCTGCGTTTCCCGGAGACCGCCCGCGGGGCGCTGCGCTATCGCCTGCGGCGGCTGCCGGAAGCCCGGGCCGCCGCCCGTGCGGCAGGCCTGCGGGGGGCGATGTTCCCCTGGCAGAGCGGCAGCGACGGACGCGACGAGACCCAGCGGTTCCACCTCAACCCCCGCTCCGGGCAGTGGACGCCCGACCACACCCACCTTCAGCGGCACGTCGGGCTGGCGGTCGCCTACAACGCCTGGCAGCACTACGCGATCACCGGCGACGTGGAGTTCCTCGCCGGGACCGGCGCCCACCTCCTGGTCGAGATCGCCCGCTTCTTCGCCTCGGTGGCGCGGCTCGACCCCCTGTCGGGCCGCTACGAGATCAAGGGTGTGATGGGTCCGGACGAGTATCAGGCCGATGTGCTCATGCTGTTCTACCTGCTCACGGCCCGGGAGGTGCGGCAGATCCTCGATCGGCTGGGCTATCCGGCGGCGCCGGGCCTGACCCGCCGCACCATCCGCTACTACCTCTCCCGCACCTGCCACGGCTCGACGCTGAGCGCCGTCGTCCACGCCTGGGTGCTGGCGCGCTCGGACCGCACCGGCTCATGGCGGTTCTTCACGGAGACGCTGACGGGCGACATCACCGACGTTCAGGGAGGGACCACCGCCGAGGGCGTCCACCTGGGCGCCATGGCCGGGACGCTGGACCTGGTGCAGCGCTGCTACCTCGATCTCGAGGCCCGGCCCGACGGCCTGCACCTGAACCCGGTGCTCCCCGAACAGCTGACCACGCTGTCGCTGTGCCTCCGCTACCGGGGCGCGGAACTCGTCGTCGACGCCGATCCGGCCCGCGTACGGATCGCCCGGGCCGACGACGGCCCCACCGCCCTGGACCTCGTGGTGCACGGCCACCACGCCCGGCTACGGCGCGGCGACAGCCGTACGTTCCCCCTGCCGGAGCCGAAGCGCGACGGGTGATCGGAGGCCGCGTGGGGACACCGTCAGCTGGGCTGCCACAGCTCGATGCGGTTGCCCTCGGGATCGGTGACCCAGCCGAACCGGCCGACGCCCTCCATCTCCTCGGTCTCCTTGGCCACGTCCGCGCCCTTGGCGCGGAGCTGCGCGAGCATCGCGTCCAGGTCGCGGACCCGGAAGTTGAGCATCGTCCGCTGGTCCCGGGAGCCGAAGTACTCGGTCTCGGACTCGAAGGTCGCGAAGACCGTCACCCCGGCTTCCTGCCGCCACATGCCGTTCTCGTCGGCGTCCAGGCCCAGGCACTCGCGGTACCACGCACCCAGGGCCGCCGGGTCGGCGGCCCGCAGGAAGTATCCGCCGATTCCAAGCACACGTTCCATGTCGCTCATCCTGCCAGGACGGCGATCACCCGCCACACCCCTCGCCATGGCCGCGTCATCTCCGCGCGGTGCGGATGGTGATGCTGCCGTAGGGCAGGTCACCGGCGATCTGGACGTGCAGCCGGCCCGGACACCGGCGGCCCGCCGCCTTGGACGTCACCCTGCCCCAGCCGATGCGCACCCCGTCGGCGTTCGCGCTCGCGCCCGCGGGCAGGGTGATCGTGGCGCCGCCGTACGCGAGCCGGAGCTCGATGTCGATTCGGGGGTACGGGATGTGCGCCTGGGACAGGTCGAGCTTCACCCTGCCGTACTCGGAGTCGATGCGCAGCCGGCGCGGGACGTGCCAGTCGCCCACTCGCTTGATCAGTCCCCCGGTGGAGGCGATGCGCACCACTTCGTCGTCTTCGTCTTCGTCGTCGGCCAGGCCGGCGACCACCGGCTCCAGCTCGCCCGAGGCGGTGGCGGTGAGCGCCAGTTCCAGCCGCCGTTCCAGCTCGGCGGGGCCGAGCCGGCCGTCCGCGTACGCCTGCTGGACCAGCTCCACGGCCCTGTCCCGCTCCCGGTCGGGGACGTGTCCCATCGCGTGGCTCATCGGCTGACGGCTCTCTTGTACAGCCGCGTGGCCAGCGGCACGAACACGACCAGGAGCACGGCCGTCCACAGCAGCGACACCGGCACCGCGTGCCGCAGCGGCCAGGCGCCGGGCACCGGGAGGGCCGGGCTGGTGTTGCCGAACAGTTCGCGTGCGGCCTGGACGAGCGTCGAGACCGGGTTCCATTCGGCGATCGGCCTCAGCGGCCCGGGCAGCCGGGCGCTGTCGACGAAGGCGTTGGACAGGAAGACCAGCGGGAACGACATGATGGTGGCGATGTTGTTGAAGACCTCCGGCGTACGCAGGGCCAGCGCGACCGTGGCCGTCACCCAGGAGAAGGCGTACGCGAACAGCAGCAGCATCAGGAACCCGAGGGCGGCCTCGAACGGCGAGCCGTGGACGCGCCATCCGACGAGCAGCCCGACGACGGCCATCGTGGCGATGCTGGTGACGTTCATGATCAGGTCGCTGAGGGTCTGACCGGTCAGCACCGCGGAGGGCGACATCGGCAGTGTGCGGAACCGGTCGAAGATGCCCTTCTGCAGGTCCTGGGTCAGCGTGTATCCGGTGATCTGGGCGCTGGTGACGATGGCCATGACGAAGATCCCGGGCAGCAGGTACTCCCCGTACGACATGCCGGGCAGGCTGATCATGCTGCCGAAGACGTAGGTGAACAGCAGCACGAACACGATCGGGAGCATGACCACGCCGCCCAGCAGGTCGGGAGCGCGCCGGATCTTCAGGGCGTTGCGCTTGGTGATCGTCACGCCGTCGGCGACGGCCAGCCGCAGGGTGTTCATCACGCGGTCTCCTTGCTCTTCTCGTCAGCTTTCTCGTCGGCCTGGCGGCCCGTGAGGCTCAGGAACACGTCGTCCAGGGTCGGGCGGCGCAGACCGGCATCGCGTACGGTGATCCGCTCGGCGGCCAGGTGGCCGAGCGCCTCGGTCAGGGTGGCCGCGCCGCCGGTCACCGGGATCGTCACCCGCAGGGCCGCGGTGTCGATCAGCACATCCCCGACGGCCAGCGGCGCCAGCGTCCTGGCGGCGCTCTCCAGATTCGCCGTGCTCGTCACCGAGAGCTGGATCCGGTCGCCGCCGACCTGGTCCTTGAGCTCGTCGGCCGTGCCGAGCGCGATCACGCGGCCGTGGTCGACCACCGCGATGCGGTCGGCGAGCCGGTCGGCCTCCTCCAGGTACTGCGTGGTGAGCAGCACCGTCGTGCCTCCCGCGACGAGCTCGGCGATGACCTCCCACAGCCCGATCCTGGCCCGGGGGTCCAGGCCGGTGGTGGGCTCGTCGAGGAACAGCACGGGCGGTTCGGCGACCAGCGCGCCGGCCAGGTCGAGCCTGCGCCGCATGCCGCCGGAGTAGCCGTGCACGGGGCGGTCGGCCGCGCCGGTCAGGTCGAAGCGGTCCAGCAGCTCGCGGGCGCGCTCCCTGCTGCGCCTGGTGCCCAGGTGGTGGAGGCGGCCGACCATCTCCAGGTTCTCGGCGCCGGTGAGGTGGTCGTCCACGGCGGCGTACTGGCCGGAGACGCCGATGCGCGCACGCAGCCGGTCGGCGTCACGGACGACGTCGAACCCGGCCACCGTGGCGTGGCCCGCGTCCGGTTTGAGCAGTGTGGTGAGGATTCGCACCGTGGTGGTCTTGCCGGCGCCGTTCGGGCCGAGCAGCCCGAACACCGTCCCCTCGGGGACGGTCAGCCCCATCCCGTCGAGGGCGGCGACGTCGCCGTACCTCTTGACCAAGCCCTCGGCCACGATCGCGTCTGGCATGAGAATCTCCCTGGTGTCAGGAACGGTGGACGACGATGTCGCCGTAGGTGGTGTGGGTCCGCACCTCGACGATCCGGTCTGTCCGTCCGGGATCGTCGCCGGGGTCGAGGGAGACGTCCACGGTGCCGTACGTGGAGGCCACGTCCAGCCAGGCGGCGGTGCCCTCCCGGATCCCGACGTCCAGGCCGCCGCCGGTGGTCTCCATGGCGATGGAGCCGGACACCGCCTCGCCGATCCGCAGACTGGCGTACGCGGTCTTGGCGGCGACGCCGGCCAGGGCGCGGTCGACGGCGATGTCGCCGTGGGCGCTGTTCAGCCGCAGTTCGCCGGTCACCTCGCGGATGCGGACGGCGCCGTGGGAGGTCCTGACCGCGGCGGTGCCGTCGACCTCGCCGATGTGGATGCCGCCGTGGGTCGTGGTGACCTCGGCGTGCCCGGAGGCGCGGACGACCGAGATGTCGCCGTGGGTGCTCTTCACCCGGAGCCGACCGGCCTGTTCGACCCGGATGTCGCCGTAGGAGGTGGTGAGCGTCACCTCACCGAGCGGCCCACGGCACAGGATGGTCCCCGCCGTCTTGGCGTCGACGCGGGAGCCGGCCGGCAGGTCGATCGTCACGTCGGCCGAGCCCGGGCCGAGCAGCAGCGAGCGTGCCCAGCTCGCGGGCGACTCGACGAGCCTGCCGAGCGAGAGCCCCCGGCCGGAGGCGGAGCCCGCGTGCTCCCTGTCGGTCCGCACCAGGAGCCTGCCGTCGGCGTAGTCCACCTGGATGTGCCGGGCGGCCTGCACGTCGGCGTCGTTGAGTTCGTCGCTCGGGCGGACGTCGACGACGGTGTCGGTGCGGCCGCTCGCGTTGATCCGGACGGTGGCTGTCGCGATGTCGAGGACGGCGAGGACGGGCTGCGGGGTGTCGAAGGTCCGCGTCCCGGCCTTCTTGTCGGCGCTCATCAGCGCACCCAGCCGCTGTAGCGGTTGCCGGTCCGTTGCGCCTGGCTTCGGCCGGAGCGGCGGTCGGCGGTGCCGGGGTCGAGCGCGGCGGCGACGGCGCGGACCAGCCAGGCGTTGACCGACAGCCCCTCTCGTGCGGCCGCCTCCTCGATGCGCGGCTTGAGGTGCTCGGGGACCCGGAGCGAGATCCGGGACGTCCCGCCCTCGTCGGCGTCCGAGGGGGGCGGCGGTGCGGGCGGCCTCTCGGCCTGCCCGGTCTCGCCTCCTCCCTCGTACGGGCGAGGGCTCTGCGGTGGTGGCGTCACGACGAAACCGGGGTCGCGCCCGCGTAGCCGCACCTCGACCGAGCCCGGCGCGAGGTCCTGGGTGATCTCGTCGGCGGCGGCCGACAGAGCCTCCAGCAGCGCGAGCCGGGTGGCCGATTCGAGCGTCGCGGCGAGGCGCTCGGCGAGCGCACGGACGTCCTCGCCGCCCGCCCCGGCGACCATCGCTAGCTCACGCCGCAGGTGATCGACATAAGGTGCAAGGTCCATGACGTCATCATGACATCACATTGACGCCATAACAAGCCCGAAGATCCCGAAAAGTAGCGTCACCACCGACGCCACATGCGTGGCGGTGGCCCGGTGACAGTGCCCCTGATGACGATCACCGGCAGAAGGAGCGCCCGCCCGCACCGCATCCGCGACCGCCGCCTCCGCCGCGGCCCGGTGGAGCGGCTGCACGGTGTCGAGCTGTTCGTTCTACTTCACTCCGGAGGCGTTCATGCCCGCTCGCCTGATCACCACGACTCTTGCGTGCGCGGTGGCCCTCGCCGCCGTCACGACAGGGAGAGTCTGGGGTCGATGCCCACAGTGCGAGCCCTTCCGCCCGTCCGGCCAGAAGGACCGGACGGCTATGGGGCGGCGCCCTCGTTCGCGCTGTTCACACCGTGCTCGGCGGCGGGTGCCGGTGCGTCCACGTCTGGCGCAGCACGTGCGACAGCAGTGGCAGCACTCCGACGGCATCGGCAAGTCGCGGTCGCTGTACAGATCCTCGAGCAGCAGCTCGGCCAGGCCCTCCTCAAGGGTCAGGCCGGCCAGTCGCGCCGGACCCCTGATGACCCGCAGCAGGTCGTCGCGCGTCATCGGCGTGACCACCACCGGCCGCTCGATCGCCCCGACGAGCTCCGGGTAGCGGGTGCAGTGGCCCAGGTAGTCGGCCCGGACGCCCAGGACGACCTCCAGTGGGCCGCGCGCCCGCCGGCCCCGGACCCGGTGGACGGTCGGACCGTCCCCGGCCAGTGCCCGTCCGGTTCAGGTCACCAGGCCTCTGCGGTAGGCGTAGACCACCGCCTGCACGCGGTCGCGCAGGTCGAGCTTGGTGAGAATGCGGGACACGTACGTCTTGACGGTCTCCTGGCTGATCACCAGTGCCGCGGCGATCTCACTGTTGGACCGGCCGTCCGCGATGAGGCGCAGCACCTCCAGCTCACGCGGGGTCAGCGCGACGTCGTCCGGTGTGCCCGCGGCGGGACGGATGCGCGCCGCGTATCTGCCGACGAGCTGACGCGTCACCTCGGGAGCCAGCAGCGCGGCACCGGTCGCGACGGTGCGGATGCCGTGCAGGAGCTGCGCCGGCGGGGCGTCCTTGAGCAGGAAGCCGCTCGCCCCCGCGCGCAGCGCCTCGTAGACGTACTCGTCCAGGTTGAACGTCGTCACCACGAGCACCTTGACGGGGTCCGCCACCCCGGCGCCGGCGAGCAGGCGGGTCGCCCCGATGCCGTCGAGCACCGGCATCCGTACGTCCATCACCACGATGTCCGGGCTCAGCCGGCGAGCCAGATCGACCGCGGCGCGACCGTCGCCGCACTCGCCCACCACCTCCAGGTCGGGCTGGGCATCGATGATCGTCGCGAACCCGGTGCGGATCAGCGCCTGGTCGTCGCAGACCAGGACCCGGATCGGCGCGGTCACGACGGGCTCCCCGCGGGGATTCGCGCCCGCACGACGAAGCCGCCGTCCGTCCGCCGACCGGCGCTGAACTCGCCGCCCAGGGCGTCGACCCGCTCGCGGAGCCCGGCCAGGCCCCGCCCGCTTCCGCCGGGCGAGCCGGCCCGGGAGGCGGAACCGCCGGTACTGACCTCCACGAGAATCTCCTCCTCGCCATAGCGCACGCGGACCGCCGTGGGGCTGCCGTGGGCGTGCTTGAGTGCGTTCGTCAGGGACTCCTGCACGACCCTGTAAGCCACGAACTCGGCGCTGCCGGCCGACTCCGCCCGCCTGCCGTCCTCGGCGAACTCCACCGGCTGCCCGGCCCGGCGCGTCTGCTCCACCAGCGTGTGGAGCTCGCCGACGGACGGCATCCTGACGTCGGTGTGGTCGGGGTTGAGCAGATCGAGCAGGTGCCGCAGGTCGGCGATGGCCCGCCGGCCCGTATCGGTGACCGCGCTCAGCGCCGCGTCGAGGCGATCGGGCGCCGCGGTCAGGTAACGCGCGGCCTCGGCCTGCACGACCATCGCCGTCACATGGTGGGTCACGACGTCGTGCAGCTCGCGGGCGATCCGGGTGCGCTCCGCGGCACGGGTGGTCTCGGCGACATGGCGGCGGCGTTCCTCCTCGGCGGCCCGGGCGGAGCGCAGCCAGGCCCCGCTGCCCCACGCGAGGGCCAGCGCCAGGTAGAACACCGCGTAACCCTCCACCTTCTCGGTCGCGCCGATCCGCCCGAGCGCGTACGCCAGGGGCACGTACGCCGCGGAGAGGAGGACCACGGCGACGCGCCGGTGGCGCTGCAGATGGATGCCCGTGCTGATGAGCACGATGGGCATCGCGTTGCTCGCGAGCACGTGGTAGGCGCGGATCTGGTCCAGGACGAAGCCGAGCGACACCAGAGCCAGGCACACCGCCGGCCAACGCCGGCGCACGGCGAGCGGAAGGCACTCCAGGGCGATCACCACGTACGCCAGCGCGTCGAAGGGACGGGTCGGCAGGTCGCCGACCTGCGTCCCCTTGCCGTGAAGCGCCGGCAGGAACGACGCGACGGCCAGCAGCAGCCCGAACGGCAGATCCCGGACCACGACGTCGCACCGCCGCCACAGATCCGTGACCCGCCGTAGATCGATCACTGGGCGAGCGTAGCGGTCGCGCCGCGCCGGAGCGGGACCACGTTGCCGCGGCGGTGGGCCAGCCACATGAACACGAGCGTCAGCAGCAGGCCGAACACCACCGCGTACGGGCTCGCCTCCGGCCCGAAGTCGCCGCCCGTGAGCAGGGCGGGGCCCGACGTCACGCCGTGCAACAGCCCCTGCGTCGCGCCGTTGCCCGAGACCTCGGTGCCGAAGATGCCGGCCGCGGCGAAGTTCCAGCCGAAGTGCACGCCGATCGGCACCCACAGGGTGCGGGTGGCGGCGTAGGCGGCGGCGAGCATGCCGCCCGCCTCGATCGCGATGGCGATCGCGCCCCACAGGCTGGCGTGCTCGTTCGTCAGGTGCATCAGGCCGAACACCAGGCCGGTCAGCACCAGCGCGATCCAGGTGCCGGTCCGCCCCTCGACGATCCGGAACAGGATGCCGCGAAAGATCAGCTCCTCCGTCACGGCGGCGGCGGCCATGAATCCGACCTGCCCGACCGCGCCCGTCACCGAGCCGAGGCCGTCGACCCGGTACCCACCCAGGAAGGCGATGTTCACGATGACTGCCGCGAACATCCCGACCCCGATCAGCAGCCCCCGGCCGACGGCGGCGACGGCACCTTCCCCAGCCACCTCCACCGGCGCGCGGCGCTCGGACCACCGCACCACCCGGGCGTACACGAACACCGCGAGCGCGGCTGTCGCGACACCGAGAACCAGGACGAGGAACGGGCTCCCCTGCACCGCGCCCACGATCGCGCCGCCGGCGAACGCGACCAACGCGACGGGCACGAGCTGTTTCAACAACCGCATGACGACTCCCTGAAGTGGGGGGACTCCGCGACGGAGAGCCGCCGCTACGTCGGGAAACGCTAGGGATTCGACGGCCGGGAATCGTCCCCGCGCAGTGGACACTCGCGGGTAGCTCGCACGGGGGACAGGCGCAAGCAGTACTCCCCCGCGAAGCCGGTCCCGCCGAGCGAACGAAAAAGCGCGACCGAAAAAGGTACGCCCCCTGGTCTTAATAGGGACAATCCTGTGGACTGCGTCCTTTTGCCTGGAACGCCGACAAGCTTCCCGCGATTATCCGATTGACAGGTCGTCGGAGTGGGGGATCGATGGAAGTGCTGCTCGGCAACAGGCCCGTCTTCGCCAGCACCGATCTCGACGAGGTCCGTGACGAGGTGGCGAGGATCTTCTGCCCGCATCGGCTGGACCTGACCGGCGCGGCGTCCCTGCTGTCGGCGCGGTTCAACTCCATCCGGCTCGGCTCGGTCCGGATCAGTTACCTCGACTACGGGGCCGACGTCCGCATCGAACCCGGCGACCTCGGCACCTTCTTCCTGGTGCTGATCCCGCTGGCCGGGCGCAGCCTGATCCGCAGCGGGAGCCAGGAAGTCGTCTCGACCCCGGCGACGGCCGCCCTCCCCTCTCCGACGCAGCATCTCGACATGCGGTGGGCGGCGGGCACCCCCAAGCTGATCGTCAAGTTCGAGCGCACGGCGGTCGAGCGTTCGCTGGAGCAGATGCTCGGCGAGCCGCTCGACCGGCCGGTCGTCTTCGACCTGGGCATGGACCTGACCGCGGGATGGACGCGCGCCTGGCGGGCGATGGCCGACCTGATCGTCCACGAGGCCGAGCACGACGACGGGCTGACCACGCAGCCGCTGGCCGTCGCCCACCTGGAGAACGCGCTGCTCACCTCCCTGCTCACGATGCAGCCCTCCAACTACCGGGAACGGCTGGCGGCGCCTCGGCCGCCCGTGCTTCCCAAGGTGGTGCGCCGGGCGCTGGAGTTCATCGAGCAGCACGCCCACCTCCCGATCACCACCGAGGACGTCGCGCGGGCGGTGGCGGTCAGCGGCCGCTCGCTCCAGGAGGGCTTCCGCGTCCACGTGGGCCGCACTCCGATGGCGCAGCTCAGAGAGGTACGGCTGACCAAGGTGCACGAGGAGCTGGCCGCCGGGGATCCGGCCCGCCACACCGTCACGAGCGTCGCCGCCCGCTGGGGATTCCTCCACCAGGGCCGGTTCGCCGCGCTCTATCGCCAGAAGTACGGCCGGCACCCGTCGGAGACCCTGAGACGGGGCTGAGGACGGGGCTGAGGACGGGGCTGAGGCGAACTCCGCGCCGGCTGGACGGAATCCGCGCTGAGTGGATGGTTCGCCGGGCCGCCTCGCCCGTAGTTTCTGCTGAAACCCCTACTTTCAGCGGAAGGAAACACCCTCATGCGCAGAATCCTCGTCGTCGGTGCCGGTCAGGCGGGTCTGCACCTGGCCATCGGCCTGCTGCAGAACGGCTACGACGTCACCGTGGTCTCCAACCGCACCCCGGAGTCGATCCGCGACGGCCGGGTGATGTCGGGCCAGTGCATGTTCGGCACCGCCCGGGCACATGAGCGCGCGCTCGGCCTGGACTGGTGGGCGGACGTCTGCCCGCCCATCGAGGGCATCGAGTTATCCGTCCCGAGCCCCGCGGGTGGCAAGGCTCTCGGCTGGGCGTCCCGGCTGAGGACTCCCGCCCTCTCGGTCGACCAGCGGGTGAAGATGCCGGCCTGGCTGGACGAGGTCGAACGGCTCGGCGGCAAGCTCGTCGTCCACGACGCCACTCCGGAGGATCTGGAGACCTACGCGGCCCAGTACGACCTGGTCCTGGTCGCCGCGGGGAAGGGGGAGATCGCCTCCCTGTTCGAGCGGGACGCGGAGCGCTCGACGTACAGCACCCCGCAGCGGGCGCTGGCGGTCACCTACGTCAACGGTCTCACCCCCCGGCCCGAGCACTCCGCGGTCTGCTTCAACCTGCTCCCCGGCGTCGGCGAGTACTTCGTCTTCCCCGCTCTGACGCACGGCGGCCCGTGCGACATCATGGTGTTCGAGGGTGTGCCGGGCGGGCCGATGGACTGCTGGGGCGATGTGCGCGGCCCCGCCGAGCACCTGGCGCGCAGCCGCGAGATCCTGGAGACCTTCTTCCCCTGGGAGGCGGCACGCTGCTCCGGGATCGAGCTCACCGACGCCAACGGGGTGCTGACCGGGCGCTTCAGTCCCACCGTGCGCCGCCCGGTCGCCGTCCTGCCGTCGGGCGCCCCGGTGCTCGGGGTCGCCGACGTGGTGGTGCTCAACGACCCGATCACCGGGCAGGGCAGCAACAACGCCGCCAAGTGCGCCGCCGCCTACCTCCAGGCCATCCTGGAGCGCGGCGAGCAGCCGTTCGACGCGGCCTGGATGCGGCAGACGTTCGATCGCTTCTGGGCGCAGGCCCAGCACGTCACCCGCTGGACCAACGCGCTGCTGGCCCCGGCCGAACCGCACCACCTGGCGCTCCTGGGCGCCGCCGGCCAGGTGCCGGAGATCGCCTCCCGCTTCGTCAACGGCTTCGACGACCCCGCCGACTACGCCGAGTGGTTCATGGACGCCGACAAGGCACAGGCCTATCTCGACCGGGTCGCGTCATGAGATCGCTGCGCGATGCCTTGGGGCAGTTCGCCACCGGGGTCGCGGTGGTCACCACCGCGACCCCGAGCGGGGAACGGGCAGGGGTGACGGTGAACTCCTTCAGCTCGGTCTCGCTCGATCCGCCGCTGGTGCTGTGGTGCCTGTCGGACCGCGCTCCCAGCGCGCCCGTCTTCCTGCGCGCGGGGCGTTTCGCGGTCAACATCCTGGCCGCCGGCCAGGACGAGCTGTCGCGGCGGTTCGCGACACCGGCGCCGGACAAGTTCGCCGGCGTGGACGTGCTCGCCACCCCCACCGGGCTGCCCATGCTCGCCGGGACCCTGGCCACCTTCTCCTGCCGTACGGTGTCCGTCCACGCCGGCGGCGACCACCACATCTTCGTCGGCGAGGTGGAGCACCACCAGCGGTCAGGAGGGGAGCCGCTGCTCTTCCACTCCGGCCGCTACCGCGCGCTCGCCTCCTCCCCGGGATGACGAGGAACGGACGCGTTCCTTCCGCCTCCCACGAGAGCCGGCGCCCCGGCCCTGTGGCGGCCGGGGTGCCGGTCTGAAATTTCAGCGTCGGATCGGACCGGGACGCGACCCACTCCGGCACGGAACCTGCGCGCTACCACGGCGACTCAGTCCTCTCACGAATCACCTTGCCACGTATCGCATTACTCGCAATACGCCGCCTTTGACACGCATATTCACTGCGAGATACCTGTATGTGGAACACAGGAAGGGCGCAAATCTCCCTGCCGAACTCGGACCACGATGGCGTTGATTCGCGTCACTTTCCGAGGCGTCGCGGCCGTTTTGGCCGGCCGTTTCGACCCGGATAACCGAGGAGGAAAGATGCGTGACGAAAGAAGGGTCACCGGGAAAGCCGGCTCCGGCGCCCTGTGGCGCGTGCCGGCGTGGCTGACCGCCGTGGTCGCACTGCTGACCAGCCTGGTGGTGACCAGTTCACCGGCGGCGGCCGGCCAGCCGTACGGGCCGTACACCTGTGCGAGCGGGTACGTGTGGCGGGAGGCCTACGCGGGCGACCAGGTCTGCGTGACGCCGGCGATCCGCACCCAGACCGCGACGGAGAACGCACTGGGCCCGTCCCGCCGGGAGCCGAACGGCGGCCCCTACGGGCCCGACACCTGCAAGCAGGGCTACGTCTGGCGTGAGACGCGGCCCTCGGACCACGTCTGCGTGCCGCCGGCGAGCCGCGACCAGGCCTACAGCGACAACTCCAACGCCGTCCTGCGACTGGCGGACCCGGGCGGGACGCCGCACGGCGGGGTCACCATCTCCACCTCGCTCAACCAGACCGGTGGCCGCCTGTACGCCAACGGCAGCGGGCTCACGCCCAACGGCACAATATGGTTCTACGCGGTCGGGATCGGCACGACCGGGCCGTACTCACTGGGTACGCGGACCGCCGACGCCTCCGGCAACCTGCCGGGATGGCAGTACGTCGCGGACGTCTGGTGCCGCAGCTACCAGACGGGGCCGGCAACCATCGTGGTCCTCGACGTGAAGGCGGGCCTCGTCACCACCGCGGGCACCACGACCGCGTTCCTCCACTGCGGCTGAGCCCGCGCGACATCACGAGCACGACCAGCGCGTACAGGCGGGCATGGCACCTTCCACGGTGCCGTGCCCGCTCCGCCGCGCCGGATTTCACACCGTGCGCAGGCGAGCGGCGACCGGCGATTAAGTGGGACATAAGGTATAAAGCGGCCGGGAAACGAGCCTTCCCTGACCGGGTCCGCAGCGCCCATAATGCCATCAGGCCTGCGCCCGGTATCGGCAAGCGCGGCCCGGTCACCGTGGAGGTTTCGTGGCTCCCGAGAACGTCGGCCGTCTGCAGGAACCCGAGGAGCAAGAGCGCCTGATCGAGACGATCACCCAGCTTGTGTCCAGTCGTGGCTGGGACGAAGCCGCGGCGACCGTTCAGAAGAATCACATCTTGTATGACCCAGAAGTCGATATATGGTTCGCCGAGTTGATCAAGCACTCGGAGTCGATGGGCTATCACGAATTCGCGAAAAAGTTACCGCTGTGGCGTGATTTCCTGCAGATATGCAGAGAATTCGGCATCGTCAACGCGGTCGAGGCCGCAGGCGGCACCCTGGTCACCGCCCCCGAATCGATGCAGCCCCTCGTACGGCGGGCGGCTGAACTGGAGCAGCGGTACTCGGCGGGTGACCATACGGCCCTGGAAGAACTGGTCGCCCTGTGGGCGAGGGTCGCGGAGGACCCGGCGGTCCGCCGAGACCACCTTCTGTTGCGCGCGGTGGCTCAGTACAACATGGGCGGTGCCTTGAGGCGCATGCCCGGCCAGGCGGCGAGGGCTGCCGCCGTGATCCGGACCGCCATCCGGCTCCTGCCCGCCTCCTCGGCGTACCGGTCGGCGTTCATGATCGGTCTGGCCCAGGCGCTGGCCCCGGAGCATGACCTGGCCGGGCTGCGGGAGGCCGTGGCGCTGGTGGCGGAGGCGGTGCGGGCGGACCCCGGCACCGCCGCGCTGGGGGGCGCGGCGCTGCACGATGTCGGGGTCAGCGCCCACGAAGTGGGCGAGATCGAGTCGTCCCTGGAAGCGATCGACCTGAGCCTCACCGCTTTTCGGCTGCTGCACGAGGGGGTCTACCCGGATCCGGAAGAGCCTGGCGGCGCGGCGAGCGCGATGGTCCAGATTCTCCGCAACCGGCATCGGCTCTCTCGCGACCCGGACGACTTGTCCAAGGCCGTTTCCATGGCCGAATCCGCGCAAGTGCCCACGGAGTCGGCGGAGTGGGGGTCGAGGCGCAACGGGCTGGCCGTGTGCCTGCGCGTTCGCTACGACGAGGTCGGTGACCCCGCGGACCTCGATCGGGCGATCGACATACACCGGGATGCCCTCGACCGGGTGGCGCCGGACGCCGAGATCCGCCCTTACCACCTGCATGGTCTCGGCGTGGCCCTGCGCCGGCGGTACGCCGCGCGCGACACCCCTGAGGATCTCACCCTCTGCTCGCGAGCCCACGAGGAGATGCTGGAGCTGGTCCGGCCCGGCGATCCCATCTACCCGACCGCACTGGAAGGGTATGGCCACACCCTTCGCGTGCTGTACCAGGCGAAGGGTCGCATCGGCGACCTCCGCCAGGCCGTGGCGCTGCACCGCGAGGGCCTGGCGTACGAGACCGGCCCGGGGCGGGTGTCGATGGTCTGCAACCTCGGCATCGACCTGCGGCAGTTGTACATGAGCACGGGGGACGTCGCGACGCTGGAGGAGGCGATCGACCTCCTGCGTGAGGCCACCGCGGGGCGACGGTCGTCCACCGGGAATGACACGGCGCTGTTCACCCTGGGTTCGTGCCTCATGGACAAATATCAGGCTTTCGGCGACTCTGCGGTCGGTGCGGAGGCGATCCGGATCCTGGAGGAACTGCTGGCGCACACGCCGGAGAACTCCCCTGACCGCGAGGTCCGGCTCGGAAACCTCGCGGCAGCCCTGATCCTGCGGCACGTACACGAACCGGAGACACACGGCGAGGATCTCCTCGACCGCGCCGAGCGACTCCTGGCAGAGGCGGTCAGCCGGAGCAAGGGTCTCGACAGGGCCCGTCATCTGGTCAACCTCGCCCAGTGCATCATGCAGCGCTCCGGCCACGAGAAGTCCGAACCCGGCATGCGCCGGCTTGTGGGACTCATGGAGGAGGCGTGCGCGCTGTGCCCGGTCGAGGCCGCCAACGGCGCGGCATACCGGATCAACCTCGCCATGGGTTACGCCAAACTCTACGAACTCACCGCGGATCCCGCCGCCCTGGCCCGCGGACTCGGGCTGCTGCGGGAGGCCAGTGCCGCGGGCGTCGACCAGTATCCGCTCGCCGTCATGCGTCTGGCGCGGGGCTGGGGGGACCAGTCGTCCCATCGGGGTCGCTGGGACGAAGCGGCGGAGACGTACGGCTACGCCCTCGACGCGCTGGACCGGCTCGTCGACGAGAGTTCCGTGCGGGAGCACAAGCAGCAATGGCTGAGGCAGGCCGAAGGGCTGGCCGCCGCGGCGGCCGCAGCGCATGTGCGCGCCGGTGACCCGTGGAGTGCCGTCGTCGCACTGGAACGCGGCAGAACCCGGCTGCTCGCCGACGCCCTCGGTGAGGATGCCGCGGAAACCGACCGGCTCGCGCGGGCACACCCGGCACTCGCGGAGGCGTACCGCTCGGCGGCCGCGACGCTGCGCGGAATGCAGAGCCTGAGCCTGGAGCCCATGCCCGGGGACAACCGGCCGCCGGCGCACGCGTTCGCCGAGGCGAGGCGGCAACGCGAGGAGGTGCTGCTGCGCATCAGATCCATGCCCGGATTCGAGCGCTTCCGCCTGCCCGACGCCGGCCGGGACGTCTCGAACGCGGCACGGCTCGGCCCGTTGCTGTACGTGGTTCCCGGCGTCGAGGCCGGCTTCGCGTTGCTGGTGATCGGCGAATCCGTGCGCGTTCATGCCCTGCCCGCGCTGACCTGGGCTGAGCTCCGCCCGCGCATGACACGGTACTTCCAGGATTACGAACGTGCGGCCACCGACCTTCACCGCTGGCACAGGGCCCTCGACGACACCACCGCCTGGATGTGGGAAGCGATCATGGAGCCGCTGCTCGACCTCGTGCCCGACTGCGCCGAACTGACGCTGATCCCGACGGGGATGATCGCCTCGCTGCCGCTGCACGTCGCCTGGACCCCCGACGCCGGCACGGCGACCGGCCGCCGTTTCGCGCTCGACCACCTGCCCCTCGTCTTCGCCCCGAGCGCCAAGGCCCGTGCCGCCGCGGACCGAGCCGCTTCGACGGCCGTCTCGGCGCCTGCCGCACTTCTCGCCGTCGAGGACCCGCAACCGGTGGCCGCCGCCCCGCTGCGTTACTCGCGGTACGAGATCGACGCCGGCTGCGCGAGATTTCCGGAGGGCAGTCGCCTGACGGGGGAGGAGGCCTCCCGGGAGGCGGTGCTGGCCGCGCTGGACGGCCACACGGTGCAGCACTTCGCCTGCCACGGCTACGCGGACTGGGGGCAGGTCCTGGACAGCTACCTGTTGCTCGCCCACGATGAGCGCCTGACCCTGCGCGACCTGCTCGCCAGGCCGGCCGGGACACGCCGGCTCGTGGTCCTGTCCGCGTGTGAGACGTCGCTGCCGCACGTGGAACTCGCCGACGAGGTGGTCGGTATCGCCACCGGCTTCCTGCAGGGCGGCGCCGCCGGGGTCATCGGGTCGATGTGGCGAGTGCCGGATGTCAGCACCGCGCTGCTGCTCAGCCGGTTCTACATTCTGTGGCGGGACGGGGCCCATCCGGCCGAGGCGCTGCGTACGGCACAGCGCTGGCTGCGCGACGCCACCAACCGCGAGCTGCGGTCGGCCTATCCCGAGATCATGGACAGGTACGCCCCGATTCCGGAGCCGCTGCGGGAAGTGTGGGGGACCGGGCGAGACTTCGCCCACCCCGCGTACTGGGCCGCCTTCACCTACATGGGCGCGTGATGGCCGGCCACGCGCGCTCGGTCGTCGACCTGGCGAAGGCCATCAGGCCGGAACTGCCGGCGCTGCTCGGTGCGGAGGCCGAGGAGGTGGACACCGCCCTCGGCCGGTTGCTCGCTCGGAGCACGGAGGTCGAGCAGGAGATCCTGACCCTGCTGCAGCGGTGGCCCGCCACCCGCGAGTGGGCGTATTCCTACCTGGGGCAGACACACGACGGCGGCCTGCGCGATCCCGGTGCCGCGTACTACCCGCTGACCGGCACCGGGGGCGTTGTGCACTCCGAGACCTACGTCTGCCCGGATTGCGATCATCGATGGCGCCGCCGAGCCGTGGGGCAGGCCGTTCCCGCGTGCCCGGAACACGGCAAGCCTCTCGTCCGTACGCCGGATTCGGAGACATAGGTGGTGGACGGTCTGTGGAAGGGCCTGACGGACAGGATCGCGGAGCGGTGGGCGAACGTCGTCCTCCTGCCGGCGGCGCTGTTCTGGCTGGGAAGCGGGCTGGTCTGGCTTTTCCACAACGGTTGGGGACCCCAGGCGGCCGAGCGATGGATCACGCAGCACACGACTCCGTGGTGGACTGCGTCCGTCCTGGTGGTGGTGCTGCTGTCAGGGCTGCTGGCCAGACGCCTGACGGATCCGGCGCTCACCCTTCTCTCCGGCCGGTGGCTTCCCCGACTGGGCTGGGTGACGCGCCCGATGGCGCGCAGGTGGGCCCGTCGCGTCGCCCGGCGCGAGGCGCGCTGGCAGGTGCTCGCCTCTTGTAGCCGCGCCTGGGCGGAGGAGCAGGAGTTCGTGACGTTGGACGCGTGGCTGCGCACCATGCCGATCGACCCACAGCGGTGCCTGCCGACCCGCCTGGGCAACGCGCTGGCCGCCGCGGAGCGATGGCCCAGGGAGAAATACGGGTTGGACCCGGTGCGATGCTGGTCCCGGCTGTGGCTGGTGATGCCCGAAGACACCCGGCAGGAGCTGGCCAGGGCGCGTGGGCGGCTGGAGGCCCAGGTCACCGCCTGGCTCTGGAGTGTGGCGTTCGTCGCCTGGACACCGATGGCGTGGTGGGCGGCCCCGGCCGGCGTGCTGGCGGCCTGGCTCTCGTATCGGGGCGCCGTCCGATGTGTGATCGAGCTCGGCGACCTGCAGGAGGCGGCCTTCGACCTGCATCGGACCGCCCTCTACCGCCAGCTGCGCTGGTCCCCGCCGGAGGACGCCGCCGCCGAGCACTCCACCGGCCGCCGGCTGACGGCGTATCTGTGGCGTGGTTCCGACGAGGCGGTTCCGCTTTCCCTGGATTAGGGCACGTGGCCGCGCACCCATACCGAGGGATTCCCTGGACGTGCGTCAAGGCCTTGGTGGCCGACGAGGTCTCCGGTGTTCAGGTTCTTCCTGGTGGATGAACCCCGCACCGGAGACCTCACTGCGAGCTTCCGCCGGGTCTGTGGGTAGACCACGCCGTCAGGCGGAGCAGATCGCGCGCATCCTCGGCCTCATGATCGAACACTTGCCTGGGCTGTGCTCGGGCAGCGCGGGGTCTCGAAGACGACGCCGTCCAGAAGGTTGCCGGTCGCCGGGTTACCCCCCGCGGTCGTCACCGACTGGAAGGAGAACCGGGTGACGGTCTGCCCCGGCGGGACGACGTACGTCCCGGTGTAGCGGCGCCAGGCGGTGTTGCCGTCGGTGATGTCGGGCGAGGAGGCTCCGGCGGGGGTCTGGACCAGGGTCGCGCCGGGTGCGCCGATGAGCACGTGCATGGTGTCGGTGCCCGCGACGCCTCGGTGATACAGCGACCAGGTCATGACGGTCCCCGGAATGGTGGGAACGTCCTGGTACAACGTGGAGAACATGTTGGCGTTGAGTTCGGCGAACTGCTGCCCGTCGGCTGCCGGAACCCCGCCGTAGCCGTTACGCCAGAACTCCACCAGGTTGTCGGTGGCGGTGGTGCGCCAGCCGATACTCGGGTTGGTCGAGGCGTCGGGGAGCATCTGGAACCCGGTTATGGGTGGCTCCTCGAAGCTGCCGTTGGCCAAGGCGACGGGCGTGTCGGTGCATGGGACGGCGACGGTCACCGTGGCGGTGGCGCTTCCGCAGGCGGTGGTGACGGTGTAGGTGAAGCGGTCGGTGCCGACGAAGCCGGGCTTGGGCGTGTAGACGACGGTGTTGCCCGAGACGACCGCGGTGCCGTTCGCGGGTGCGGTGACGTTGCTGATCACCGGTGCGGTGGCGGTGTCGTTGGCCAGGACGGGCACGCTGACTGGTTTGCCCTGGGTGGTGGCGGTGTCGTTGACGGCCTGGGTGGGCGAGATCGACTGGCCGTTGACGATCTGGATCGGCGGGGCGGGTGTGTTGTTACCCAGTTGGCCCGGCAGGGCGATGACGCTGCTGATCCCGGTAGGCCGGATGGTCATGCTCCCTCCGACCGTCCCCTGGCGGACCTGGAAGGTGATGACTTTGGCGGGTGGGTCGGTCTTGGTGCCCGGTGAGGTGATCGACAGGGTGGTGCCGTTGATGGTGCCGGTCCCCGACTGGCCGACGATGTCGGCGTATGCCAGCAGGGACTACAGGTCCCAGTTGGTGGTGTAGCGGGTGACCGTCGGCGGCCATCGGTTCGTGCGGTGCGACAGCGTGAGGGTGAAGGTCCCACCCGGGGCTATCTGCCCTCCCCACAGGGACGGGGAGGTGACGACCGAGACCGACCCGGTGCCCAGGTTCCAGCCGATGATGTTCTTCCAGTAGTACTCGACGGGGTAGGTCGCCTGTCCCTGCCGAATGCAGGGTGAGGCGGCGGCCTGCCGCGTCGTGGTGCCGGCGTGCATATCGGTGCCGGCCATCGCCGCCGTTCCCGATGCGGCCAGCAGCGCGGTCAGGGCACAGGCGAGCGTGACGAGCGCGGACCTGGGCCGCTGTGAGATCACCATGGAACTTCCGATCTGTCATGGGTACAGGTTCAAGATCGAATACATGGCGATGCTACTGAATGTGATCACACGATCACGCCTAGTGCCTTCATCTTGCTTTCGTGTCGCGGTCCCTTCCTCCCGCAGAGCCGCACGGCCTCCGAGTCACCGCCCGCGCAGCGGGATCGTGATGCCGCCTGGGGCGGGTGGATCCGGAACGGGTCCGGATCCACCCTGCCGGTGACCGCTCACCGGCCGAGCGCGAGCGGCCGGCGGCGTCAGGACAGCAAGGTCTCTCCGATCCATCCCTTGGGGCCGCAGCCGGGAGGAACGGCGAACACGGCGGAGCCGATCGGCGTCGTCCACTCGTTCAGCAGGTCCGCCTCGGCCAGTCGCTGCTGGATCGGGATGAACTGCCGGGCGATGTCGGCCTGGTAAGAGGCGAACAACAGCCCGGTGTCGGCGGTGCCGTCGGCGGAGACGCCCTCGTCGTAGTTGTAGACGCGACGGAGGATACGCGCGCCGGGGTCCGCGACATGCGCCCGGCGGATATGGGCGTACTCGGAGATGACCGGCAGCCCGGCGGGGGTGAGGCGCGCGAGGTCCGGTTCGTCGTGCTCGCGGGCGCCGGTGAGCGGAGCGCCGTCGGTGAGGCGGCGGCCGATCGTGAACTCCTTGGCGACGGTGTCGGCGGCGTCCCAGGTCTCCATCTCGGCGCGGATGCGCCGCAGGACCAGGGTGGTCCCGCCCCGCAGCCACTCCTGCTCCCCGGCGAACCAGACCGCCCGATCGAAGTCGGGTGTGCCGGCGACGGGGTTGACGGTCCCGTCGAGCTGTCCCATCACGTTGCGCTGGGTGGTGTGGGGCTGCTGGGAGTGCGCGGCCCGCCGGAAGCCCCGCTGGGTCCAGCGGACCTTCGCGAACGACCGGGCGTCCTTGACGAGCACCCGCAGCGCGTGGGTGACGGTGAGCGGGTCGTCCGCGCAGATCTGGACGAGCAGGTCACCGCCCGTCCACCGCTCCTTCAGCCGGTCGATGCCGAACGCGGGGAGGGGAGCGACGGACTCCGGCCGCTGATCGGACGTCTTGGTGGCCGCGAACAGACCCGGTCCGAAGCCGAAGGTGACGGTCAGCCGGGCGGGCAGCACGGCCAGATGGGGCTCGGTGTCGGCGAGCGCGGGCTGTCCCTGGGTGATGCGCCGGGCGTCGTCGGTGAGCACGCGCATCAGCCGCGCCACACTCTCCCGGTCCGAGCCCGACCGCAGGTCGAACGCCACGAACGCGGCGTGCGCCTGCGGCGCCGTCGCGACACCGGCCTGGTGGGCTCCGTAGAACGGCTCCACCGCCGTCGCCCGGGGCGAGTTCCCCTCCGGATCGACGGTACGGCCGGCCGTACTCGTGTCGTCGGCGCTCGCCCGCGCCACGACGGCCCCGCTCGTCGCGGCGGCGGCCACTACGGCGCCGCCGGACAGCAGCGCCCTGCGGCTCAGGCGCGGGCGGGAGAGACGCTCCGCCTCATCATGCCGCTCACTCATCCATGCCGCCCATGTCGGCGCCCGGCTGGTAGTTCTCCTTGGCGCCGGCGAAGTCCTTGCCCAGAGCCGTGAAGGTGTAGGTGCCGCCCCCCTTGAGCTCCAGCGTGAACGGCACCTCGGACCCCGGCTTGATCTCGGAGGGCACGTCCATGACCATGATGTGGTCGCCGCCGGGCTGCAGGACGTGGGAGCCGTGGGCGGGGACCACGAAACCGCCCTTCTTCGGCCGCATCACCATCTTGCCCTTGGACTCCACGACCTCGTGCAACTCCACCATGGGTGCCGCGGGCGTGCTGCCGGCGATGACGGTGACGTCCGAATCGGAGTTGTTGACCAGCGTGCCGAAGGCGGCGGTCATCCCCTTCTTGGCGGTCTTGACCCAGGGGTCGGTGATGCTGAGCGCGGCTGGGGCGGATGACGGAGAGGCCGCCACCACCGACGGCGACGCCGCCGAGGCGGAGGACGGCTCCTCGGAACCGCAGGCCGCCGTGGCCGTCACTGCGCCCAGGCTGAGAACGACGAGCATGACACGGGAGAACATGAAGATCCCTTCACCCGGCTGAGCCGGTGACTGGTACCGCTGCACTGAACGATTTCGGCGTACGCGAGCGCACGTCGGACGCACCCGCCGCTGAGGGGGGGTGCCGGTCACATCAGAGAGAGCCCGCCGACCAGGTGACGGTCAGGCAGGAACAGTGCGAACGGTGCCAGGAGGGCCGCGCCGGCCCACCGAATGGCCGAGCACGACCGGCCGAGCGACCACCCGGCGCTCGATCACCGGGACGACGACCGCGCCGTACGCCGGGTCCGGGAAGACGGCGAGCACGATGCGCAGCCGGACGGCCAGCCGGCGCAGCAGCGCCCAGAGCAGGGCCTCGCCACGCGCCAGCCACGCCGCCGTCAGTGCGACCGCCCAGCCGTGCATGATCAGCATGCCCAGGCCGGGCATCAGCCCGGAGTGGATATGCCCCCCGCTCATCGCGGAGCCGGCGGTGACCGGCTCCAGGGTGTGCGCGAACGAGAACAGCAGGTGGAGCGCCGCCTGTGAGGCCGCCAGGGCCGGCAGGATCACGGCCAGCGTCCGCTCACGCCGGGCGAGGGCGTGTGCGGGCAGGAAGGCGATGAGCAGGGCCACGAGAACGGCGAGCGCGGAGACCGATCCGCCGCCGACAGCATGCGCCCCGACGCCGAGCGCCACCGAGACCGCGGCGAACGCGGCGGCCCGTACGGCACGGAAGGGCATGGTGGCTCTCATGGCGCCGCAATCATCGCACAACGCCTCCCCGCCCCCCAGTGCGTACGGTGACATACGCCGCGACCGGGTCGAATACTTCCTGAAAGAGCGCGAGCGCCGGTGAGAACGAAAGGGCCTGTCGCCCGGCACCGCGATTCCGCCCTCGTGCAGTGGCCCGAGCCCGTCATGAACGAGCAGACGGCGTGGTATTGGGGCTGACCAGCCTCTGTGCGATAGTCGTTTTCATCATGCGCGCCGCCTTACCCCTGCGACTCGCGCGGTCGGCCGCCTTCACGGTCGTCTGCGTGCTCCTCGCCGCAAGCGCGCACTGGTTCGCCGGCGGGGCCACCCCGACTCTCCGTGCCCTTCTCGTGGGCGGAGCGGCCGTCATGACCACCGCCACGGCGATGGCGGGCCGGGAGCGGTCGCCATGGGTCGTCATCGGCATGCTCCTGGCAGCCCAGGTCTTCCTGCACGAACTCCTCGCGTCCCTCTCGCCGTCGGTGGAGACGACGGCCGTGGCGCACTCGCACCGGCTGGGGGTGGGCGCCGGGATGCTCACCGCGCATGTCACCGCGGCGGTGGTCACGGGGTGGTGGCTGTCGCGGGGCGAGGCGGCGCTGTGGTCGATCCTGCGCAGGATCGGTACAGGAGCGCTCCGCTGGCTCCGGGCCGTGCTCGCGGTGTTTCAGCTCTTTGCCCGCCTACGCCCCCGCCCCCGGCTCGCGTCGTACGACCTCGACCGAGAGCCCCGGCGCGGGGCTGTCCTGCGACACGCCGTCATCCGGCGCGGACCGCCGGTTCTCGTGTTCCTGTGATTCTCTCCGAGCCCTTCTGAGGGTTCCTGCGCGCGGCCTGCCCGCTCGGCGTCACGCCTGCCCGCGGAAGCGGCACGCCTCGACGCCCCGCGGACCGCTCATGCCGGTCCGTACGGCCCGCGCGCCCGCAGGTGTTCGCACACGATGACTGGAGATCCCCGATGACACCACTGCCCGCCGTCACCCGCCGGGCCACGGCCTACCCGTATGCCTGGAGCGCCTGGCGGGTGGTCTCCTCCGACGGCCACCCGATCCAAGGGGAGATACCGTTCGTCGTCGGATCCTCGTCGGCGGCATCGGCCCGAGGGGCTGCGCCCGCCATCCCGGCGACCGGAGCGGACCGCCCGGATCAGGAGACCGGCACACCGGGCTGGATCTGGGCGGTCGTGGCCGCGGTCGCGGTTCTCGGAGCGGCCGCCGTCCTGGTGGCGCGGGGCGGGAGACCGGCGACGCCACCTCTCCCGGGCAACTCGGAGGACCGCCCGTCGGGTCACGAGAACGGTGAGGGCGAGTGACAGGGAAACCAGCCAGAGCGTTTCTGCTCCTCGGCCTTCTATGCGCCGTTCTGGGAGTGTTCGCCGCACCGGCGCTGGCACACCGACACCCTGCGATCGAGCACACCCGTCAGCAACGCCGTGGTCTCCGGCCTCGACCTCGTCGAGCTGGAGTTCAACAACAACGTGCGCTATCCCGTCGTGCTCCTGCACGACGCGGCCGGGCAGCGCTTCCCGTCCGGCACACCCCGGGTTCGCGGCGCCAAGGTGTTCGTGGACGTCGACGAGCCGCTTCCCTCCGGCAGCTACACCGTCGTCTGGCGCGTCGTCTCCGCCGATGGCCGCCCCCTCGAAGGCGAGATCCCGTTCACCGTGCGGTCATCGACGGCTCCACTGCAGACTGCCCCCGTGTCCAGCGCCCCCGTGTCCAGCGCTCCGGCACCGTCACGTACGCCCGTGAGCGCGATGGCCGAGACGGACGAGCAGGGCGGCCTCCCCGGCTGGACATGGGTTGCCATGGCAGGGGTGGCACTCGCCGGAGCCGGGGCACTGCTGATGTGGTGGAGGAGGAGACCCGCTCACAGAAAGTGGTCCTGACAACGGGTGACCGTCGGACGATCCCGGCGACGGACTGGACGATTTCGTCTAGTTTGTGGTGGTATGTCAGTAATTGTCAAGGCCGTTCCTCCGGCATGGCTCCAGCGGGCCGGCGCGCCGGAAGGTGGGGTTGCCACATGGCCGTTCGAAGGCCAGGGAATGATTCTCCGCGGCTCACCGCCCGCGGGGCGGCCACTCGCGCGCGCATCGTCACGACCGCCGCGAACCTCATGTTCCGGCAGGGGGTGACGGCGACGACCCTCGATCAGGTGGTGGACGCCTGCGGCGTCAGCAAGTCGCAGCTCTATCACTACTTCCCGGACAAGGAAGCGCTGATCACCGAGGTGATCGCGATGCGGGAGAACCACATGGTCTCCTCTCAGAAGCCGCAACTCGACCAAGTGCGCTCGATGCGGGATCTCGAGAGATGGCGTGACTCCATCGTGACGAGCCATTGGGAGCGCGAAGTGCCCTACAGATGCCCCATCGGCTCCCTGGCCACCGAACTCGCCTGCCGCTACGACGACGCCCGCCAGTCCCTGGCGGCCGTCTTCGCCAGGTGGCAGGAACTGCTCGCGAACGGCCTCTCCCGCATGCGGGAGAGCGGCGAGCTCGACCCCGGCGCGGACCCCGCGAAACTCGCCGTCGCCTTCATCGCCGCCATGCAGGGCGGCTACCTGCTCGCCGAGACCATGCAGGACGAACGACCCCTCGTCGTCGCCCTCGACATGGCACTGGACCACATAAAAGCCCAGGTCAAGACCCCTGTCGCCAGCTTGACACAAGCGGACAACTGACCCCAAGGTGGACGAAATCGTCCAATTTGCCCATGGTGGTGGTCCACCGGGTGCGGCAGGAGAATGGTGAGGCAGATGCCGTCTCTGCACTCGATGCAGACGTACTACACGACAACGGCGACGATGCTGGTGCTCCTGCTCACGGTCCTGGGCGGCGTGAGCCTGGACCTGGCGATCCGCTACAAGGTCGAAGACCAGGTGTTCTTTGACGCCGAGCAGGTCGCCGCCCAGTGGAGCGCGCAGGTGCGCGGCGGCGTGCTGCCGAATCCCGACTCCGTCTCCGGCACCGTCGACCTGGTCCAACTGGTGGACGCACGCGGCAGGGTTGTGGAGGCCAGCCCGGGCGCGACGGAGCGGCCACGGCTGAGCACGTTCCGGCCCGCACCCGACAACCGGCTCCAGCGGCGGGTCGAGTGCCACCCGGGCGAGCCGTGCCTCCTGCTCATGGCCAACCGCGTGTCGCCGGCCCCCGAATCTCCCGTCGTCTACGCCGGCACGGTCGAGCGACCCCTTATCGCGACGCACCGACTCGAATACCTCATCGCTGGGGCCGCGCTCCTCGTCATCCTGCTGGGCGGCCGCCTCATGTGGTGGATCATCGGCCGGGCGCTGCGCCCGGCCGAGCAGCAGCGCCAGCTCGCCTCCGTCGCCTCCCACGAGCTCAGGACACCGATCGCCGGGCTGCGGGTGCAACTGGAGGAAGCACTGCTCCACCCCGATCACGTCGACCCCCGCGACACCATCCGGGGGGCACTGTCGGCCACCGGCCGGCTGGAGGCGATCGTACAGGACCTGCTGACGATGGCCAGACTACGCGGAGGACAGCCGGCGCCGCACGAGCCGATCGACCTCGTGGCGCTGGTCACCGAGGAGGTGGACGCCCACTTCGGCGGCACGCCGGTGGAGCTCTACGCCGCCGGGGACGTGTGGGCGCACGGCTCGAGGATCCAGCTGATCCGGCTGGTCGGCAACCTGCTGAGCAACGCGCGGCGGCACGCGGCGACCGGCGTCACGGTCTGCGTCGGATCCGCCGACGGCCAGGCGGTCCTCTCGGTGACCGACGACGGGAACGGCATCGCCCCCGCTGACCGTGAGCGGGTCTTCGAGCGATTCACCCGACTGGACGAGGGACGGCGCCGGGACGCCGGCGGCACCGGGCTGGGGCTCGCCATCTCTCGCGACATCGCCAACGCCCATCGGGGAAGCCTGCGCATCGAGGACTCCCCGCGCGGCGCGCGGTTCGTCCTCCGGCTGCCGCTCCTCGACCGGAACGCGACCGGCGAACGGAATCTCATCCAGCGGGCGTGATGCTTCCCCTGGAGCCGACCGGCTCGGCACGGGCGGTGCTGGGGTTCCCGCCTCGCCCTCGGTGACCGAGGGCGAGGCGGACGCTACCCGCTCGGCATCTGGGCCGAACCGCAGCTCGGCGTCAGGTTCGCCGAAGACGGCCAACCCGGTTCAGCCGCGACCCCCCTCAGGGGACCGCCGGGCATGGATCAGGATGCCGTGCAGGTGAGGGTGGGTGTGCCGCTGGTTCCGGTACCGAGGAGGCCGAAGGTGGTGCCGGTTCCCGCGCCGAGTGCGCCGTTGTATCCGAGGTTGCGGGCGTCGACGGTTGATCCGCTCGTCATCAGGGTGGCGTTCCACGCCGAGCTGACCTTCTCGTCTCCGGCGAAGGTCCAGCCGACCTTCCAACCGTTGATCGCCCTTGATCCGGCCACCACACGCACCTCCGCCTGGAAGCCGCCGGGCCATTGCGAGACGACTCGGTAGGTGGCCGAGCAGCCGAGCCCAGGGTCACTGCTCGGGGACTGGCTGGGGCTGGGGCTCGGCGACGGGCTGGAGCTTGGTGACGGGCTCGGCGACGGCGACGGCGACGGCGACGGGCTGGGGCTCGGCGACGCCGACGGGCTGGGGCTTGGTGACGGGCTCGGCGAGGGGTTCCCACCGCCGGTGAAGTTGACGTCACTGCAGAAGTAGTACGACTGGTCGAGGTGACTGGCCTGCCAGAGCGTGAAGACGATGTGGTGGCCGGTGCGGCCGGGCGCGTACACCTGCACCGGCGTGGTGGTCCCGGTAGGCATCCTGCCCGTCTCGGTGACCAGTTCCAGGTCGCTCCACTTCAGCCGCTGAGTCAGCGGGTCGAACCCCTGCTTGGTCACGTACACACGGATGAAGTCAGCGCCGTGGGACGATCCGTCCAGCAGGTTGAGGGTGAACCGGTTCGGCTTGTCCACCGTCTTCCACGGACCCGGTTCGTCCATCGCGGCGTACCGGCCGTTGAAGGTCAGGCCGCCGCTGCACAGCTGCCCGTCGGGGACGGCGGTCTGGTAGTCGCCGCCGACGCCGTCGCGCAGCAGCCCGTTCCAGTTCCACATGGCGGAGGGGTCGGCCTGCCAGGCCTTGTAGCACATCGGGTCCTCCGTCGCCATCCGCGGCGACTGCCATTCACTCGCCCAACGGGTGTAGCAGCCGTACTGGCGGGCGGGCGGGTCGCTGACCGCACCGTGCGCCGCGGCGGGTGACGCCAGCACAGGGCTGACCAGGAGCGCGGCCGCCACGGCGACGGACAGACGCCGGATCAAGCCGCCCCCAGTGGACATGGTGGCCGGGCGACGCAGAAATTCGAGCACAGGTAACCGCATTTGCGCTTTCTCCCTCGAGACTGAGGTGAAGGGAACCTGGCGACGGTCGCCGGGAGACGACTCTTATCGCCAGGAGTTCTACCGTCCCGCCAATTCTCGGGTGAAAAAAAACCGACTGCACCATTGCGTCACGCACAGGCACTCCGAACTGGGCAAACAGCGACAATATCGTGAAAGATTCATTCGCCGTCCCATTTCTGCCCGTTGACCGCAGCGATCGGCGGATGCCTTATCGACGCTTTCTATGTATTGGAAGCCATGGCGCTGGACCGTACTTCATTTCGCGCCATTCACTGCTGCCGCTCAGACCCGGAGGCAGAGAAACAGGAAGGCGGTGCCTGGTCTGTCGGCGAACCGTGGGGCGGGAAGGCCGATGGCGGCGAGGGCGCGGCCGGTGAGCCGCACATGGCTCGACGCCCAGTCGGGATGACGGTCGAGAGGGCCGGACACCTCGCCGGGGATGGCCTCGACGACGTACTCGGCGTCGGGGTCGAGCCCCGGTAGTCGCATCGGCGCCGTCCGCTCCACGACGCCGGTCTCCAGCTGCACATAGGAGTACACGGCCCGGCTCCGGTCGAGGGCCACGATGCCGTGGACCCATGCGGCAGGGTCGGGGTGGTCGGCCCGCACCACCTCGCCGGTGTGCAGCAGTGGGCGTAGCTCCTTGTACAGGGCGATCCACTCGGCCAGCGCAGCCCGCTCGGTGAGCGCCCATGCGGTGATGTCGGCCTCGATACCGGCATGTCCGAACAAAGCGGTGGCAGCCCGGAAACCGAGCGTGGTGACGCGCCCTGTGAGGTGGGATGGGGAGGAGCCGACGTGTGAGCCGATCAGCTCGTACGGCAGCAGCAGGCTGGTCCACCGCTGGATGTGCTGGCGTTCGATGGGGTCGATGTTGTCCGAGCCCCAGACACGGTCGGTGCGCTCCAGAATGCCGAGATCGGCCCGGGCGCCCCCGGAGGAGCACGACTCGATTTCCAGCGTGGGGAACCGGGCGCGCAGCCCGTCCAGCAGCCGGTAGACGGCCTCGGTCTGCGCATGAGTACCGGGCACGCCTTCATGCACGGGCTCGGCCAGGTCACGGTTGTGATCCCACTTGATGTAGTCGATGTCGTACTCGGCCACCATGCTGCTGATCCGTTCCAGCAGGTAGGCGTACACCTCGGGATGCGCCAGGTCCAGAACGTGCTGGTTGCGTCGGGGTAGCGGCCACCGCTGCGGGTCGGCCAGCAGCCAGTCCGGGTGGGCACGAACCAGATCGGAGTCGAGGTTGGCCATCTCGGGTTCGAACCACAGCCCGAACTGCATGCCGTGCTCGCGCACCCGCCGGACCAGTTTGTGCAGGCCGTCGGGCCAGACGGTCTCGTCCACGTACCAGTCGCCCAGGCCCGCGTCGTCGCTCCTACGGTGGCGGAACCAGCCGTCGTCGACGACGAACCGCTCGGCGCCCACCTCCGCCGCGGCGTCGGCGAGCGCGAGCAGGCGGTCCTCGCGGTGGTCGAAGTAGACCGCCTCCCAGGTGTTCATCGTCACCGGGCGCGCCGATCCGGGATGAGTCGCCCGGGCGCGCAGCATGGCGTGGAACCTGCGGCTCAACCCGTCCAGACCGGCGTCGGAGGCCGCGAAGTACACCCACGGCGTACTGTACGACTCCCCCTGGCCGAGCCGTACCTCGCCTGGTTCGAGCAGCTCGCCGGCGGCGAGCACGCTGTCCCCCTCCGGGAGCCGCTCGACGTACTGGACCTGGTTGCCGCTCCAGGCGATGTGCACCCCCCACACTTCGCCGGTCCGGAACCCGAACCCCGGAGTGCCGACGACGAGCGGGCCGGCGTCGAACCAGGTCCGGCCACGGCGGTTCTCTCGCGACCAGGCGCCTTGGCGCAGCGGCGCCCGCTGCGGGGACCGCTCCCTGGCCCAGCGGCCGGCGAAGTCGAGCACCTCGCCGGCCTGCGTGGGCAGCGGCATCAGGCAGGCCAGGCGGTCCAGCGTGTACGGCGAGGTGGCGGTGTTGAGGAGCGTGTGGCGCATCCGCAGCACACCCTGAGGCGTCAGCTCGATCTCGGAGGTCAGGTCGAGGCCACAGTCAGGGTCCTTGGCAAGCGCCTCGACACGGCTTCCGTCCACGGTGACGGCCTCGGCCAAGGTGAACCGGGACGGACGCCAGCCGCTGTCGTGACGCCCGGACAGCACCGGTCGGCCGAACCAGCCGTCGCCTTGGCTGGGCACCACATCCTGGCCGGGCACCGGCGGAAGCCCGGTGAGCGGTCCTGGGCAGGCACCCCAGTACAACACCCGCGGCGGGCGCGGTCCGGCGAGTTCGAGGACGACGCCGACGCCGTCCGCGGACAAAGCGATCACCAAAGCTCCAAGCCAGGGGTGTCGGGTGGGCATGGCCCCGGAGAACCTGCGCCGGCAGGTGGGTGGGGTGACGCACTCCTCATCCGGCGCTCGCCGGTGCGGTGGTCCCTCGGGGGATGAGCGTGGCGGTCGGGCACCGGCGTTCCGCGACCGGGCCTCCCTCGACGAGTTCCAGCAGAGACGCGGCGACCAACTGTCCGAACAGGTGCACGTCGAGACTCATGGTGGTGAGCGGAGGCGATGCCAGGCGGCACATGCTGGAGTCGTCCCAGGCGATCAGGCTGAGGTCGCGGGGAACATCACAACCCAGATCCTTGGCCGCGGCCAGGCCCGCGACCCCCATGAGGTCGTTGTCGTAGATGATCGCCGTGGGAGGGTCGGGCCGCTCCAGTAACTTGGCGGTGAGTTTCGCCCCCGATTCCTCCGAGTAGTCCCCCTCCAGCATGACCGGCTCGATGCTGGCCGACCTCATGCTGTCGAGCAGGGCTCGGGTGCGGATCCGGGTATGGATCAAGGCGGTGGGACCGCTGACCCGTGCGATGCGACGGTGCCCGAGCCT
Organism: Microbispora triticiradicis; assembly: GCF_005864065.1. Lineage (NCBI taxonomy): Bacteria > Bacillati > Actinomycetota > Actinomycetes > Streptosporangiales > Streptosporangiaceae > Microbispora > Microbispora triticiradicis. The sequence continues at coordinate 883,126 of NZ_VANP01000001.1, forward strand.
GCTGAGGTGGGCGACCGCTTCCCGCACCGCGCCGACGTCGTCCGTGCGGACGGCCGGGGTGTCTCCTTCCGGCTCGCCCGCCACCACGGCCGGCAGTCCGATCTCGCGAAGGACCGCGGGTCTGACGTCCTCGGCCGTACGGTTAACCAGCACCACGGCGTCGACCATGCGGTTGTCCGCCCACCGGCGGTACGCGGCGATCTCGGCCTCGTGTGTGTTGACGACATGCAACAGCACGGAACGGTCGTGCTCGGCGAGCAACTCCTCGATACCCGCGATGAACTCCAGGAAGAACGGTTCCGCACCGAGCAGGCGTGGTGGCCTGGCGAGCACCAGGCCGACAGGGGTACCCGCGCTCACGTCGCGACCGCCGTCAGAGCGTTGGCGCTGCACAGCACGCCGGGAGCGGTCAGGGCGGACGGGTCGTCCAGCACCTCGGAGGTTCGCACGAGAAAGGTGTGCGACTGTCCGGCAGGCAGTGAAACCAGCATGTCGTCCACCAAGGCGTCGGCGGCGACCTTGTCGGCCAGCAGCGCGATGTCGCGGGTGAAGGAGACGGCTCGCACCTCGACCTCGTAGCCGCCGGGCAGCCTGTTGACGGCCGTGACGAGCGGCGCGGGCTCGTACACCAGGTCCCGATCCTCCGCGAACACGTGACAGACGCGGACGTCACCGACGGTCATCACCAGCACCTCCCGCTTCACGTCGGCAGGCTCGAGCAGGTCGCCGGGCAGTTCGACGGTACCCACCGACCGGGGCGGCACAACGAGGGTAAGGTCGGCGCCGGCCAGTACGTTGCCGGCGAGCGTCTGCCGGAGCGCGGCAACCGTCCCCGTCCAGGCCTCGTCGTGGTCGTTGACGGCGATCAGGACCGTCCGGCCGTCCCTCGGCTGAACGGTGAGCAGCCGAGGCGCGAAGGCGTGCTTGAGTGCGTAGTAGAGGGGCTTGGGCCGTCCGTCGCCGTCCACCGCCGCCCAGGATGTGACCGGCCAGCAGTCGTTGAGCTGCCACACCAGCGCCCCGGCCGTGCGCGGCCACCAGGAGCGGAAGTGCTCGACGCCGAACGCGACGGCGCGGGCCTGGTTGAGCTGTGCCGCCCAGTGCCAGTCCTCGAAGGCGGCGGGCACGGAAAGGTGCGGCTCCATCCCCCGGTCGAGCTTGACGTCGCCGTTCTCGGCCTTCTGATGGAGCAGGAACCCCGGTGAGTTCGGCGTCATCGGCTCGTCGTGGATCCACCTGGTCAAGGTGCGCCAGGTAGGCGGTGCCTGGAAGCCGAACTCGGCGCAGAAGCGCGGGATGTGGTCACGGTAGTGGGTGTAGTCGACCTTGTTCCAGACGGCCCATTCGTGCCGGGTGCCGTGGTCGTCCTCGTTCGGCCGTGAGTTGCCGGGGCTGTAGGGGCTACCGGGCGTGTAGGGCCGGGTGGGGTCGAGCTCCGCCACGATCCTCGGCAGCAGTTCCGTGTAGTAGCCGAGGCCCCAGGTGCGTCCCTGAAGTGTGTCGCGCCAGCCGGGCCACTCCGCGAAAGCCTCCAGGTTCTCGTTGTTGCCGTTCCACAGTGCCAGCGAGGGGCGGGAGACCAGGCGGGTGACGTTCTCCCGCGCCTCGGCCTCGACCTCGCTCCGCAGCGGCTCCTCCTCGGCGTAGAAGGCGCAGGCGAAGGGGAAGTCCTGCCATACGAGCACCCCCCGCTCGTCGCAGACGTCGTAGAAGTCGTCGCTCTCGTAGATGCCGCCGCCCCAGACCCGCAGCATGTTCATGTTCGCGGCTACGGCCTGGTCGACTCTCCGGGCGATCCGCTCACGATCGACTCGGGTGAGGAAGTGGTCGTCGGGAATCCAGTTGGCGCCCTTGGCGAAGACGGGCCTGCCGTTGACGACGAAGGTGAACGGGCTGCCTGTCGAGTCGGGTTCGGTGTCGAGGGCGATCGTGCGGAAGCCGACACGTCGCTGGGCGATGTCCACCGGCTGGTCGTCCTCCAGCAGCGTGACCGTCAGGTCGTACAACGGCTGGTCGCCGTAGCCGACCGGCCACCACAGTCTCACCTGCGGTACCAGCACGGTGACTGTCGCCGCGCCTCCGGACACGGGCACCTGCTCGGAACGGCCTCCCACATCGGCCCTGATGCCGTAACGGCCGTCGCGGACGCGGTCGAGTTCCACGTGTACCTCGACGCGGCCGGTGCCATCGGCGTCCACAGTCACCAGCGGGCGTACGCGGGAGAGCCGGGCGCTGTCCCAACGCTCCAGCCCCACCGGCTTCCAGATGCCGGCTGTCTGCAGGTCGGGGCCCCAGTCCCAGCCGAATGAACAGGCCATCTTGCGGACGGCGTTGTAGGGATGAGGGTAGGCGCGCATGCGCGAGCCCAGTTTCTCCTCGAACTCCTCGGCGTGGTTCAGGGCGGAGCGGATCGTCACCACGAGTTCGTTCGCGCCGTCCTGCAGGATCTCGCCCACGTCGAAGCGATATCCGCGGTGCATGTTCGCGGTATGGCCCAGAAGCCGTCCGTTGAGGTGCACCATCGCGACCGTGTCGATGCCGTCGAACACCAGGTCCACTCGCTCGCCAGGCCGCGCGGCCGACGTCTGGAAGGTCGTCGCGTACCTCCAGTCGGCGCGGTGCATCCACACCAGTTCCGCTTCGTTCCGGTCCAGGTACGGGTCCGGGATGAGACCCGCCGCCATGAGATCGAGGTGAGAGCCGCCCGGCACCCGCGCCGGGATGTCGCAGTCGGCGACCGCCTCCGGGACGGGTCCTCCGGCCACCCGCAGACGCCACCCGTCGTGCAACATCTCGCGGATCATGTGCCCTCTTCCCTCGGGTGCCGAGTAGCGCATCTGCGAGTACTTGCTTACTTAATCTATTGAAGTTAGTCAACCTCTGAAGCGACGAGGGAATAGGGAAGCGCGACGGGCTCGGCGTCCAGCCTCTCCGGCAGACGGGCGGCCTGGCTGAGGGGCACCAGTTCCGACTCCAGCACCAGCGCGGCGGCGCCGACGGCGGAAGCGGTGGCGGCCGAGCGTGAGAGCCGTACGTCCACAGGCTGCGCGGCGCGCGAGAAGGCCGTCCGCTGAAGCTCCTGCTGGACGACGGGGAGGTAGACCGAGCCCGCGATCGCGAAGCCCGGCCCGGTCAGCACGAGGACTTCGAGGTCCATGATGTTGGCCAGGCTGCGGGCCGCCGCCGCGATGTAGCGGGCCGACCTCTCCAGCAGCGCCAGGGCTCCCGGCTCGCCCCTGGAGGCCGCCCGGCTGATCGCGGCGAAGTCGGCGACGGTCGAGACGCGCCTCCGGCGGGTCCCCAGGCCGACCGCCTCGGCCAGCGCGGCGTCCGCCTGCACGGCCGTCACCACCGCGGCTGTGCCGGCCATCACCTCCGCGCAACCCCGGGCTCCGCACCAGCACTCAGGGCCGTCCATGTCGACGCAGATGTGCCCGAATTCGCCCGCGTTGCCATTAGGGCCGCGGTAGGTGATGCCGTTGATGACCAGGCCGGCGCCGATCCCCGTACCGAGATGGACGACCGCCGCCGATGTGGCGCCGCCGAAGCCGCCCGACCAGTGCTCACCCAGCGCCGCGGCGGTGGCGTCGTTGTCGAGCACCACCGGCAGGCCCGTCGCTCGCTCCAGCGCTTCGCCCAGCGGGAACCCCTCCCAGTGCCGCATGGTCGGCGGAGCGAGGCCCACCCCAGGAGCGGAGCTGCGCGGACCAGGAGAGACCAGGCCGACGCCGAGCACGCGTCCGCGCTGCACGCCGATGCTCTCGATCAGCCTGGAGATCTCCTCGGCCGTCCGCGACACGACGGTGTCCGGCTCCTCCGCGCCGGCGCCGCGCCGCACAATTCGGGCCACCACGGTTCCGGCGAGATCGGTCAGGACGTACGTCATGGCGCCGTGGTCGAGATGCACGCCCACCGCGTAGCGGGCGGTGTGGTTGAGCTGGAGCAGGATCCGCCGCTTGCCACCCGTCGACTCGGCGCGGCCGGTCTCCACCACCAGGCCCTCCTCGATGAGCCGGCGGACCAGCGCCGAGATCGTGGGCCCGGTGAAGCCGGTGGCGGTGGCCAGCCCGACGCGGCTGATCGTGCCCGCGGCCCTGATCGCGTCCAGGACGGCGGCCTTGCTGCTCGCGTGCGGCTTCGCCCTTGCTCCTGCGCTCACTGCCACCCCGCCTTGGCCTGAATCCCGTCGGCCTGCGGCGAGCTGCAAGCCCGCTCCGAGACCCCATAGAGCCGCACACTACGCCGGAGCCGCCTGCTCTGAAATTTTCACGACCCGTTGACTTACTTAAGTCGGCAAATTAACAATGCTCAGCATCGTTCGAGAGGACTTCGCGCTATGTCCATCAAGACACCCCGCGCGGCGGCTGGACTCGCTGCGTTGATACTGGTCGCCGGATGCTCCTCGTCCGGAGGCTCGCCGGGGCAGGCGGCCGGAGCGACGTCCGGGGCAGGCGGCTCGGCGGCCTCCTCCGAGCCTCTGGTCGTGTACACCGGCGGATCAGGTGACATCCAGCCCATCTTCAACCCGTACCTGCCGGGGGCCCTCGGCGGCGGGGGAACGATCTTCGAGCCGTTGTTCTTCTACAACACCGTGCGCAGCGAGGGCGCACCCAGGCCCCGGCTCGGCGAGAGCTTCTCCTGGAACGACGACGGTACGGAGCTGTCGATCTCGCTGCGCAGCGGCGTCAAGTGGTCCGACGGCCGGCCGTTCACCGCTGACGATGTCGTGTTCACGTTGAAAATGATCACGGAGCACAAGGCCATGAACGGCACGGGCTACCAGGGTAAGGCGACCGCCACCGACGCCACCCACGTTGTGATCAAGTTCGACGAGCCGGCCTTCGTGGACGGCCCGCAGGTGCTCGGCCGGATCTGGATCGTGCCCGAGCACAAGTGGAAGGACATTCCCGACCCCACGAAGGAACAGCTGCGCGAGCCCGTCGGCACCGGGCCCTACGTGGTGGATGAGCTCAAGCCCCAGGCGTTCACGTTGAAGGCGAACCCGGACTACTGGGGTGGCGAGCCCGCCGTGAAGAAGATCCGTTTCCCCTCGCTTTCGGGCAACCAGTCCGGCGCCACCGCGCTCAAGGCCGGCCAGATCGACTGGCAGACCGGACCGGTGCCGGACATCGCGAACGTGGAGCAGAGCTATCCCGGGTACAAGCTGATCACCACTCCGGTGAACCAGATGGTGCTGGACACCTGCGCCAATGCCGAGCTGGGGTGCAAGGGCCCGCAGACCGACCCTGCCGTCCGCCAGGCGATCTACCATGCCGTCAACCGGACCCAGTTGAACGCGCTGGCCTTCGAGAACACCAGCGCCGAGATCTCGCCGAGCATGGCCCTGCTGCAGCGGGACCAGGCGGTCATCTCCGGCCGGCTGCAGAACAAGGTCGCGCCGATGCAACCGGACGCGGCGAGGGCGCAGCAGATCCTCGAGAGCGCGGGCTACGCGAAGGGCGCCGACGGGATCTACGTCAAGGACGGCAAGCCCGTCAAGCTGACACTCAAGACGGTCGCAGGATGGACCGACTACATCACCGCGGCCGACACACTGGGTCAGCAGCTGGCGAAGGCCGGCATCAAGGTGACCGTGCAACAGCTGTCGTACAACGAATGGGCCGACGCGCGGGGGCGTGGCGACTTCGAGCTGATGCTCGACTCGTTGTACCAGGGCCCGGCCGCCGACCCGTTCTACGTCTACAGCTACTTCTACAGCACCGACAGTACCGACAAGGTCGGCGGGACGCCCGGCGCGAACATCAGCCGCTTCTCCGATCCTGACGTGGACAGGGCCATCGCCGAACTGAAGAAGATCAACGTCTCGGACACCGCGGCGCGGCAGCCGTACTTCGACACGATCCAGACCCGCGTCGAGCAGTCGATGCCCTATGTCCCGCTGCTCACCCAGGGGACGATCAACATCTACAACGCCAGGAAGTTCACCGGCTGGCCGACCAAGGAGGACCTGTACGCCTTCCCGGCGGCCTGGCAGGCCCCGGACGCCTCGGAGATCTATCTACGGCTCAGGCCCACGGGCAAGTGAGCCGATGCGGTACTACCTCCGCAAGTTCGGTTTCTACCTGGCCGCCCTGTGGGCGGCGGTCACACTGAACTTCTTCATCCCCCGGATGATGCCGGGCGACCCCGTGAGCATCCTGATGGCGAAGCTGCAGCAGCGGGGCGGCTCGGTGAACCCCGAGGCTCGCAGAGCCTACGAACTGCTGCTCGGCACCGACACGGGCGAGCCGTTGACCAAGCAGTATCTGTCCTATCTCGGCAACATGCTGCACGGCGACTTCGGAATCTCGGTCAGCGCCTACCCGGTGCCCGTCTCGGAGGTCATCGCGACCTCCCTGCCCTGGACGGTCGTCCTGGTGGGCATCGCGACGGTGCTGTCGGTCCTGGTCGGCGCCGGGCTGGGAATGGTGGTGGGTTGGCGGCGGGGCACCTGGCTCGACTCGCTGGTGCCCGCGACCACGGTGCTGGCGGCGGTGCCGTACTTCTGGCTGGCGCTCGTCCTCGTCGCCGTCTTCGGGTCCGCGCTGGGCTGGTTCCCGCTCATCGGCGGCTACGACGTCGACTTCACCCCCGGGTGGAACCTCGACTTCCTCGGCTCGGCCGTCCACCACGGCATCCTGCCCGCGCTGACGATCGTGATCTCTTCGGTGGGCGGCTGGCTGCTGGGACTACGCAACATGATGGTGTCCACGTTGTCCGAGGACTACGTGCTCACCGCCACCGCGAAGGGGCTGCCGAACAGGCGCGTGATGATCTGGTACGCCGCACGCAACGCGGCACTGCCGTCGATCGCCGGGTTCGCCATCTCCCTCGGGTTCGTGGTGGCCGGCTCCATCGTCACCGAACAGGTGTTCTCCTACCCCGGCATCGGCTCCAAGCTGCTCGAGGCCGTGCAGAACAACGACTACGCGCTCATGCAGGGCATCTTCCTGGTCACGACCGTGGCGGTGCTCGGAGCCAATCTGGTGGTCGACCTGCTCTACGGCGTCATCGACCCCCGAACCCGCGCGGGAGGGAACGTATGACCGATCCCGGTCCGGATTCCCCGGCGCCCCGGCGCGCCGTGCTGCCCTGGTCGTCGCCCAAACTGGTCACCGGGCTCGCCCTGATCACCGCGATCATCCTGTTCGGCGTCACCGGCCCGCTCTTCGCCGGCGATCCGGACGCGATCAACGACATCGGACTCACTTCACCCGGCGGAGGCCACGTCCTCGGCACCACGCAGCTGGGCCAGGACGTGCTGGCCCAGATCGCGTACGCGACCAGGGGATCGCTTTACATCGGCGTGCTAGTCGGCGTGATGGCCACGGTCCTGTCGGCGCTGTTCGGCATCGTGGGCAGCTATGCCGGCGGCGTTGTGGACGAGGCGTTCTCCCTGTTCTCCAACGTGATGCTGGTGATACCCGGCCTCCCACTGGTCATCGTCATCTCCGCGTTCGTACCGCCCGAGCAGCGGGGGGCGTGGACCATCGCGGTGGTGCTCGCGATCACCGGCTGGGCCGGGTCGGCCCGGGTGCTTCGCGCGCAGACGCTGACGTTGCGCAACCGGGAGTACGTCCTGGCCGCCCGCGTGGCGGGGGAGCCGGCATGGCGGATCATCACCGTCGAGATCCTGCCGAACCTCCTGCCGCTGCTGGCCTCCCAGTTCGTCTTCTCGGTGATCGCGGCGATCCTGTCAGAGGCCGGTCTGTCGTTCCTCGGGCTTGGTGCTTCGAACTCCTCCACCCTCGGCACGATGCTCTACTACGCCCAGAACGGCTTCGCGCTGCAACGCGGCGCGTGGTGGTGGTTCGCGCCACCGGGCCTGATCATCGCGCTGTTCGGATGCGGCCTCGCACTGATCAACTTCAGCATCGACGAGATCACCAACCCCAAGCTGCGCGCCGTACCACGCCGGATCCGGCGCCCGCGGCGCGAGCCGGCGCCGGTCGGGCGGCCCTCGCAGGATGTCGTGGTGAGTGTGCGGAACCTGTCGGTGACCTACGGAAACACGGTACGGGCAGTCAAGGACGTGTCGCTGGAGGTACGGCGGGGCGAGATTCTGGGCCTGGCCGGCGAGTCGGGCAGCGGGAAGACGACGCTCGCGTACGCGATCAACCGCCTGCACCGGCCGCCGGCGGAGGTCACCGCCGGATCGGTCACCTTTCATCACCGGGACGGCGGGGACACCGACATGCTCGCCCTGCCGTCCGGCGAGCTGCGGGCCTTCCGGTGGTCGCAGATGTCGGTGGTGTTCCAGGGAGCGATGAACTCGCTGAACCCTGTCATGACGATCCGGGCGCAACTGGAGGACGTACTCACCACGCATCGCCCCCAGCTCTCGCGGAGCGATCGCCGGGCGCGCTGCGCCAGGGCGTTGGAGCTGGTGGGCGTGGACCCCGCGCGGCTGCGCTCCTACCCCCACGAGCTGTCCGGAGGCATGCGACAGCGCGTCATGATCGCGATGGCCATGCTGCTCGACCCGCAAGTCATGATCATGGACGAGCCGACCAGCGCCCTGGACGTGGTGGTGCAACGAGGCATCCTCCGCGAGATCCTGCGCCTGCGCGACGAGCTGGGATTCGGGATCGTGCTCATCACCCACGACCTTCCCCTTCTGCTCGAGGTGAGCGACCGCATCGCCGTGATGCTGGGCGGGGAGATCGTCGAGTGCGCGGCGGCTGAGGAAATCCTCGCCAGACCCCGCCATCCCTATACCCGGCGCCTGCTCGAATCGTTCCCCAGCCTCACGGGTGAGCGCGGCGCGTTCGTCCGCACCGGTGAGGCCACCGGAGGTGCACGGTGACCACGCTCGACGTGCAGGACCTCGTCAAGGACTTCCGCATCCGGACCGGTCTGCGCGGACGGCGGCTGCGGGCCGTGGACCACGTCTCGTTCACGCTTTCGCCCGGCCGTACGGTCGCCCTGGTCGGGGAGTCGGGTTCGGGCAAGTCCACGATCGCCAGGATCATCGCCCGGCTGGAACGGCCCACCGCCGGACAGGTCGTCCTGAAGGACGACGACGGCGGCCGGGTGTCCGATCGGGCGTACCGCGACCACGTGCAGATGGTGTTCCAGGACCCGTTCTCCTCACTGAACCCCTTCCACACCGTGGAGCACCATCTGATCCGCCCGCTGCTGCTGCACGGGCAGGCCCGTACCGGGGCCGAGGCCCGGGAGAAGGCCGGTTACCTGCTGGAACGGGTCAACCTACCGGCACGCGACATCGTCCACCGCCGCCCGCACGAGCTGTCCGGCGGCCAGCGGCAGCGGGTCGCCATCGCCCGCGCGCTCGCGCCGGGGGCGAAGGTGATCGTGGCCGACGAGCCCGTGTCCATGCTGGACGTCTCCATCCGGCTGGGCGTGCTGAACCTGCTGGCGCGCCTGCAGCGCGAGGAGAACCTCGCCGTCCTCTACATCACCCACGACCTGGCCACCGCACGGCACTTCTCCGACGACATCCTCGTGCTCTACCGAGGCCGGGTCGTGGAGCGCGGCCCGGCCGACGAGGTCATCCTCGCCCCGCGGCACCCCTATACCCGGCTCCTGGCCGCCGCCTCGCCGGACCCGGAGGCGCGTGGCCGTTCGTTCGACATCGATGCGGCGGCTGTCGTGGCCGCCGGCGAGGCTCCCGCCTACGACCATCGGATCCAGTCGTGAGGCGGCAGATCTCCGGATCCGCAAAGGAGAAAGAGGAAAGCCCAATGAAACACCGCGTCGCGTTAGTGACGGCGGCCGTCGGCCTCGTGGCCGCGGGCGCCGCGCTCGTGAATGCACCGGCCTCGGCCGCCGCCGGCGGCTGCTCAGTGAAATACAAGGTCGCAGGTGAGTGGTCGGGCGGCTTCCAGGGTGACGTCTCGATCACCAATCTGGGCGACCCGCTGACCAGCTGGACGCTGGAGTTCGATTTCCCCAGTGCCGGTCAGGGTGTGAACAACGGCTGGAGCGCCGACTGGTCGCAGACCGGCGCCCACGTCACCGCCAAGAGCTTGAGCTGGAACGCCAAGGTGGCCACCGGCGCCTCGGTGTCGATCGGCTTCATCGGCAAATGGAGCGGGAGCAACCCGGTTCCCACCGCGTTCAAGGTCAATGGTGTCGCCTGCACCGGCCAGTCCCCCAGCCCCAGCGCAAGTCCCAGCTCAAGTCCCAGCGCGAGCCCCAGCTCAAGTCCCAGCGCGAGCCCCAGCGCGAGCCCCAGCTCAAGTCCCAGCGCGAGTCCCAGCGCGAGTCCCAGCACTGATCCCGGTGGCCCCGCACCGCAGCTGCACGTCTCCGGCAACAAGATCGTGACGGCGGCCGGGAAGCCGTACCGGCTGCTGGGCGTCTCCCGTTCCAGCGGCGAGTTCGCCTGCGTCCAGGGCAAGGGGATGTGGGACTCCGGCCCGGTGGACCAGGCGTCGGTCGACGCGATGAAGAGCTGGAACATCCACGCCGTCCGCATCCCGCTCAACGAGGAGTGCTGGCTCGGCCTCAACGGCTCGCCCAGCGGCGCCGCCTACCAGCAGGAGGTCAAGAAGTACGCGGACCTGCTGGTCGCCAACGGCATCACGCCGATCCTCGACCTGCACTGGACCTCGGGCGCCTACAGCAACGGACCGGACTGGCACTGCAAGGACGCCACCGCGACGTGCCAGAAGCCGATGCCGGACGCGCAGTACGCTCCCCAGTTCTGGACCGGCGTCGCGAAGACCTTCAAGGGCAACGACGCGGTGGTCTTCGATCTGTTCAACGAGCCGTACCCGGAGGTCGGCAGCGACTGGAACAAGACCTTGGGCTGGCAGTGCCTGCGTGACGGCGGCACCTGCACCGGCATTCCCTATGAGGTGGCCGGCATGCAGGACCTCGTCGACGCGGTCCGGGCGACCGGCGCGACCAACCTCCTCATGGTGGGCGGCCTGGAGTGGGCCAACGACATGCGGGAGTGGCTGGCGTACAAGCCGAACGACCCGCTGAACAACATCGCCGCATCCTGGCACTCCTACAGCTTCAACGCCTGCGCCACGGCGTCCTGCTGGGACAGCCAGATCGCTCCGCTCGCCGCGAAGGTCCCCGTGGTGACCGGTGAGTTCGGCGCGGACAACTGCGGCTACGACTACATGGACCAGCTCACGAAGTGGGCGGACAAGAACGGCGTGTCGTACCTCGCCTGGACCTGGAGCCCGTGGGGCTGCAGCACGGGCGCGGTGCTCATCAAGGACTACGCCGGCACGCCCGAGCCCGGCATCGGCGAGGGCTACAAGGCGCACCTGCTCACCCAGAACCCGTACGCGTGATCACCTGTCCTGACCGCAGGTGACAGTGCCGGGCCCAGCCATCGGACCGCGGTGGCTGGGCCCGTAACGGCTCGCCAAGGAGCGTCACATGACCAACCCTCGTATGCACGCCTTCAGGAGCCGCCTGGGCGGCCTGGCCTACGGAGGCGACTACAACCCTGAGCAGTGGGACCGCGCCACCTGGCGGGAGGACGTCCGGCTGATGCGTGAGGCCGGGGTGAACCTGGTCTCGCTGGGGATCTTCGCCTGGGTCGCGATCGAACCAGAGCCCGGGGAGTACGAGTTCGGCTGGCTCGATGAGGTCATGGACCTCCTGCACGAGGGCGGCGTCAGCGTCAACCTGGCCACCCCCACCGCCGTGCCGCCCGCCTGGCTCACCCAACTGCACCCGGAGGTCTTCCCCATCATGGAGGACGGCCGGCCTCTCGGCTTGGGCAGCCGTCAGCACTTCGACCATGCCTCCCCTGTCTACCGTGAGTACGCCGCGAACATCGTCACCCGGCTCGCCGAGCGCTACTCCTTCCACCCGGCTCTCGCGATGTGGCATGTCAACAACGAGTACGGCCCCACGTCGTACAGTGAGGCCGCCGCCGACGGCTTCCGCCGCTGGCTCCGGCGCAGGTACGGCGACCTCGACACCCTCAACGCCGCCTGGACCACTAGCTTCTGGGGCCAGGTCTACACGGACTGGAACCAGATCGAGGTGGCCAACGTCATGGGCGTCTGGATGAACCCCGCTCGCCGCCTCGACTTCCGGCGCTTCACCTCCGACTCCCTGCTCGAGTGCTACCTCGCCGAGCGTGACATCCTCCGCTCCTTCCGCGACGACATCCCCGTCATGACCAACCTGATGTCCTTCTACCCGCACGCGGACTACTGGAGATGGGCGCCGGAACAGGACGTCGCCGCCCTCGACGTCTACCCCGACCCCGGCGATTCCGAATCGCACATATCGACCGCATTCCACTACGACATGTTCCGCTCACTGAAGAACGGTCAGCCGTGGATGGTCATGGAGCAGGCCGCGAGCGCCGTCAACTGGAGAGACGTCAACCTGGCCAAGGAACCTGGGCGAATGCGGCTCGGCTCGCTGCAGGCGCTGGCACATGGATCCGACTCGGTGATGTTCTTCCAGTGGCGGGCCGCCCGGGGCGGGGTGGAGCGCTTCCACTCCGCGATGGTTCCTCACTCCGGGCCGGACTCGCGGACCTTCCGGGAGATCGCCGACCTGGGACACGAGCTGAGCCTCCTCGCCCCGGTGGCGGGTACGACGATGCGGTGCGCCGACGTCGCGATCCTGTTCGACTGGAATGGCCGGTGGGGGCTGGAGGACACCGGATGGCTGCCCCGTGACGACTTCGACTATGGCGAAATCGTGCTGCGCCACCATCGGCCACTGTGGAAACACCACCACACGATCGACGTGGTGTCTCCCAGAAGCGACCTGGCGCCGTACAAGGTCCTGATCATCCCCAACGCGTACCTGATCGACGACGAGGGCGTCGCGGCCGTCACCGAGTTCGCCCGCGCCGGTGGCACCGTCGTCATGTCCTTCTTCTCAGGCGTCGTGGACGAGTGCGACCGCGTCCGCCCCGACGGCTATCCGGGGGCATTCCGTCACCTCATCGGGGCGAAGATCGACGAGTACTGGCCGGCGCGTCCCGGAGAGCGGTTCGCGGTCCGGTTCGCCGACGGGCGCACCGCCACCGCGAGCTGGTGGCGGGAGGACATTCATCTGGAAACCGGCACCGCGCTGGCGAGATACGCTGACGGGCCGCTGGCGGGGCGCGCCGCGATCGTCGCGAACGCCTACGGCTCCGGCCGGGTCGTCTACTTCTCGACTCTCCTGGACGACGCCGCCTTCCATGCCGTCCTTCTGGACCAGATCCGGATGGCCGGGGTCACGGATCCCTTCCCGGGCCTGCCCGCTCACGTCGAGTGCACGGTACGGGAGGGCGGGCGGAACGAGTACCTCTTCCTGCTCAACCACAGCCCCGACGTGGACGTCGCCGTTCCCCTGGACCGCTCGGGAGTCGACCTGCTGACGGGCGCCGCGGCAACCGAGGAGATCACATTGGCTCCCCTCGGCGCCGCCGTCATCCAGACGACACGTGTGCCCGACTCCGCCGTGTGACGGCGCCGGGGACGTCAGGCTCGTACGTCCAGCTCGAGGAGGGCCAGCTCGCCCTGCAGGACAAGCACGGCGCCGCCGATCGCCGCCGCGTCCGAGCTGCTGACCGAGGTGACCACCCGGACCGGGTGCGCCCGCCGGGCGAAGGTACGCCGTTGCACCTCCTCCTCGATCACCGACTGGTAGATCGACGCTGCGGTGGTGAAACTGGGGCCGGCGAGCACGATCAGGTCGAGGTCGAACAGGCTCGTCATCGTGACGGCGGCGGTACCCAGATGGCGGGCGGAGCGCTCGATCAAGGTCCGTGCCGCTGGGTCTCCGGCGACGGCGGCGGTCGCGATGCGGGCGAACCCGGTCATGACGTCGGTATCCGCAGGGTCGAGTTCAAGCCGTTGACCGAGGCTTGATTCCTTCAGCGCCTGCCTTATCACGGCGGCGGGTTCCACGTAGTTTCCAAGGCAGCCGTAGTTGCCGCAATCGCACGGTCCTCCATTGAGGTCGATGGTGATGTGGCCGATCTCGACGGCGTTGGAAGAGACGCCGCGGTACACCTCGCCGTCGATGACGACGCCCCCGCCGAGGCCACTGGCCATGTAGAGGCACCCGTATGTACCGGACTCCACCGCCCCCAGCCAGTACTCGCCGATCGCCGCGGCCGCCGCGTCGTTGTCGAGCAGCACCGGCAGGCCCAGGAGTTCGGACAGGCGCGGCGCGACGGGATATCGGAACCACTCGGCGGTCGGCTGGTGGGTCAGCAGCACGCCCGCCTGCCGGTCCTGTGGTCCGTAGGTCGCCAGCCCCACGCCGAGCACTTTGCCGCGATCGACTCCGGCGGTCTCGATCAGGGCGTCCACACGCGAGGCCACCAGCGAGAGTGCCTGCTCGGGAGGCAGCAGCGCCGTTCCGGGGAACGCGGTCCTGGCCACCTGCCGGCCGGTCAGATCGACGATGACGATGATGCAGATGTTGCGTTCGAACAGCACTCCCACGGCGTACCGGGCGTGTTGGTTGATCTGCAGCAGCGTCGGACGCTTGCCTCCGGTCGACGCGCCGCGCCCGACCTCGACGACCAGCCCGAGGTCCATGAGCTCACGAACGACCTGGGTGATGGTCGCCGCCGTGACTCCGGTGTCGGCGGCGAGCTCGACCCGGCTGATGGTGCGTGCCTTCCGGATCCTGTTGAGCACGATGCCGCGGGTCTTCGGCCTCCCCGCCCCGATGGGGCTGGTCGCCATTCGGCCTCCCTTGAAGCCACCGACCGACCACAGGGTGCGAGGCTCGGTGGGGACGTGTCTCACGTGATTCAGCGACAACGGTTCATTGATCAATCAATGAACTATTTTCCCACCGTCCTATGGAGTTGTCGTATCCGGCGACGTGACCGACAGTGGCGACCGCCCCGAAATCGATGTCCGACGGCGCCTGCCCGTCCCGGACGGCAGGTGGATGCTCGGTCAGGGGGCGATAGCGCGAGCGACGCACTCGCGCAGGAGGGCCCTGCGGCGGTCGTGGTCGGTGGCGGGCTCATCCGCGGTGGCGGTGTAGAAGCCGCTGGCCGGGGACCAGGCACAGGCCATGGCGATGACCAGGGCGATCAGGTCGAGGGGGTCACCCTGGCGGAGCCGTCCGGCGGCCTGGGCGGCGGCGATAGCGGTGACTTTCGGCTCGTCGTCGGGGGTGTCGGTGAGGCGTCCTGCCGGGCGTCGTTCCAGCCGCAGCCAGGCCATGAGGCGGACCAGTTCGGGATGCCGCAGGTTCTCGTCGTACATTCCCACGGCCCAGCCGGGCAGGTCCTCGGCATCGAAGGCGACGGCGCTCATGAGCCGGTCGGCGTGGTCGGCGATCACCGCGTCGAACAAGCCGTCCTTACTGCCGAAGTAGCCGTACACCTGGGCTTTGTTGGTGCGCGCGGTGGCGGTGATGCGGTCGATCCTGGCGCCGGCGATGCCTAGCTGTGCGAACTCCTCGGCGGCCGCGTCCAGAATCCGGCGCCTGGTCGCGGCGCCCTTCGGCGTGGTCGGCAGCTCGGGCATGACCTCAGCTTAACAGACAGACTGGTTGGTTTGCTTTTCGACCGAGTGTGACCTACGCTCAAGAACAGACCGAATAGTCTGTTTCGAGGATTCATGCGTACCACCATCGGCTGGATGAGCACCGAGGGCACCACCGCGCTGCGGCGCGTCCGCATCGAGCGCCGCGACCTGCGCGACGACGACCTTGCGGTCCGCGTCGACTACTGCGGCGTGTGCCACAGCGACCTGCACCGGATCGGCGGCCTTCTCGGCGAGGGCGCTCTGGTCCCCGGCCACGAGTTCACCGGCACGGTCACCGCCGTCGGCGCCGCGGTGACCGCGTTCTCGGTGGGCGACCGGGTCGCGGTCGGGACCGTCGTCGACTCGTGCGGGGTCTGCGAGATGTGCCGGATCGGACAGGAGAACTTCTGCTACGAGGGCCCCGTCACCACCTACGGCGGGACCGACCGCGTCGACGGCACCAGGACCCAGGGCGGCTACAGCCGCGAGTACGTGGTGCGCGACCGGTTCGCCTACCACCTGCCGGACGGGCTCGACCAGGCCGCCGCCGCCCCGCTGATGTGCGCCGGGGTCACCGTCTGGGAGCCCCTGCGCACGGCCGGGATCGGGCCCGGGAGCCGGGTCGCCGTGGCCGGCCTCGGCGGGCTGGGGCACCTGGGGGTGAAGCTGGCCGCCGAGCTGGGCGCCGAGGTCACCGTCCTCAGCCGCACACCCGGCAAAGCCGGCGACGCCCACAAGCTCGGAGCGGTCGACACCCTGATGATCGGCGACGACCAGCAGACCCAGCGGGCACGCGGCAGGTTCGACCTCATCCTGGACACCATCCCCGCCGCGCACGACCTGTCCCCGCTGCTGCGCATGGCGGCCCTGGACGGCACCCTCGCCCTGCTCGGCTACCCCCTGGAGCAGGCGGTCCGGATCCTCGACCTGGTCCAGGGCCGCAAGAAGCTGACCTCCTCGGGCACCGGCGGCCGCCGCCACACCGCCGAACTGCTGGACTTCTGCGCCGACCACGCCATCACGGCCGACGTCGAGGTGCTGCCCTCGGCGCGCGTCCAGGAGGCGCTCGACCGCCTCGGCCGCGGCGACGTCCGCTACCGCTTCGTGCTCGACCTGTCCGACCTCGACGAGCCCGCCGACTCATGAACCGTGGACACCTCAGAGCATGGCGGCGACTCACCCCCGCGGCCACCGAGACGGCCACACCACCGTCTACGTACGCAGGCGGTCCGCTCCCCTTGAGCTGGGCTGGTTGCAGCTCAACGCCCTCGTGTACCTCGCTCTCCATCCCGCAGGAGTCACTCGCGACCAGCTCACCACAGCCCTGTGGCCCGAGGACACCGGCAAGGACGTGCACAACACACTTCGGCACCTTCGAAACGCGCTCGTCACCGCGACCGGGTACGAGAACCCTCGGTCGGACGCGGAACTGCGTCACTGGGGAAGTCGACCGGCCCTCATGCTGCTCTATGAGGGCCGGCCGCATTTCGGCATGGGCGTGGTGTCGGCTTACTCGTACGGCTCGCTTGGTTCTGGGATCTCCGTCACCTGGATGGCGGTCATCTCCGGTGGCACGGTTCCGTTCGGGATCTTGCGGGACCTTGGCGAGACCCAGGTGCCGGTCACCTCGACCCAGGTGTCGTCGGGCGGCGGAGCGGCGCCGCGCACAGCCACCTTGAGGGCGATGGCGTCGGCCGCGCAGCAGCTCATCTGCATGCGGGTGACGTACCAGCGGTCCTTCTTCCTCGACCGTACGACGAAGCCGGTCAGCCGGACCCTCTTGCCGGTGAGGGTGCGCTCGCGGAAGTCCCAGGCCCGGCCGATGAACTCGCCCACCGCCATCGGAGTGATCTTCTCCGCGGAGAGCGGGACGTAGGAGCCGGTCGTCGCCGGCGGCCGGATGGGCGCGTCCTCACCACGAGCGGCGAAGGCACCCAACGCGGGGGGCGCGATCAGGACGATCGCGAAGACGGGCAGGGACAGCAGCCAGCCCACCTGCGGCGCCCGTGAATGGTCGTGACCCTCGGCCTGCTTCCCCGTCCCTTCGTGGACGTGTTCGTCGTGAGCGTTCGCGTACGGACGCCGCCACTCCTGGACGAGGCCGACGACTCCGAGAGCGAGGACGACCACCCCCGCGGCGAGCAGGAAAGGACGGAAGCCGGGTTTCACGTAGTTGAGGTATGACGTCGTCAGGGCGGTTATCCAGAGCACGACGCCGCCGAGCAGGGTCAGCACGAGACTCTGGGACAGGCGGCTCACAGGAGGACTCCTCCGATCGCCGAGCTGACCACGACCGCGAGCAAGAACGTCATTGGAACGAACCGCATCGCGAAGGCCCGGCCGAAGGTCCCCGCCTGCAAGGCGATGAGCTTCAGATCGACCATCGGCCCGACGACCAGGAAGGCCAGCTTCGCCGTAGGGGAGAACGCGGTGAGTGAGGCGGCGACGAACGCGTCGGCCTCCGAGCAGATCGACAGGACGACCGCGAGAAGCGCGAGCACGGCCGCCGACAGCACGGGGACGTCCGCCACCGAGGTCAGCCATGCGCGGGGCACTACCACGTTCAGTGTGGCCGCCGTGATCCCGCCGATCACCAGGAATCCGCCCGCGTGGAGGAGGTCGTGCCGCATGGCGTCGCGGAACTCTGCCCACTTCGAGCCGGCGGGGGCCGTACGGGACGGCACCCGCAGCCACGAGGCCCGGCCGAAGCGCAGCCACAGCCAGCCGGCCGCGACCGCCACCAGGAGCGAGGCGGCGAACCGGGCCACGGCCATCATCGGCTGTCCGGGGAACGCCACGGCCGTGGCGACCACGACCACGGGGTTGATGGCGGGCGACGACAGCAGGAACGCCAGCGCGGCCGCCGGGGTGACCCCGCGCGAGATCAGGCCCGAGGCCACGGGGACCGAGGCGCACTCGCAGCCGGGCAGGACCGCTCCGGCCGCCCCCGCCACGGGGACCGCGGCGTAGGGGTTGCGGGGCAGGGCCTTCGTCCAGAACGACGGCGGGACGAAGGCCGCGATGGCCGCCGACAGCAGCACGCCCAAGACGAGGAAGGGCAACGCCTGAACGCAAATCGCCACGAAAACGGTCGCCCAGGTCTGCAGCACCGGGGCCGTGAGCAGGGGTGTCAGCACCAGGCGGCCGATGACGAGAAGCGTGGCGAGGAGCGCGAACAGCCAGGGCGTCACCGGAGGTGCGGCCGACCTACGGCCCCAATCCGGGGGCGGTACCTCTGTCGAGGACTCCACCACAACCCGGTCCGGCATGCGCCTCATCCTGGCAGAACTTTTCAGCGGTGATCCTGGGATCGGCACTACGCGACCCCGTCAAAGTTCCGTATGGCAGTCGCGTGAACCGGGCGGGGGAGGAACGGAGCTCACCATCGCCTCAGCCGGGGACCACAGCCGGGGGTCTGCGCGCCCAGCCGCCACGGGTGCGTACGGCGCCCACAGCGCGGCAGGCCAGGTAGATGACGAAGGCGATGGTGGTGACATACGGACTGATCGGGATGCTGCTGCCCAACGCGATGAGGATGCCGCCGACCACAGACGCGACGGCGAACAGGACGCTGAGCAGAGGGATCAGGCGAGGGGAGGCCGTCACCCGGATGGCGGCGGCCGCAGGGGTGACCACCAGGGCAAGCACCAGCAGAGCGCCGACGATCTGGATGGTCGTGGCCACGGCGAGACCCAGCACCAGGGTGAATACGGGGGACAGAGCCCGAACGGGCACGCCGCGGGCGGCGGCGACGTCGGGATCGAGGCTGGCGAAGGTCAGCGGACGCCAGATGACTGCCAGGACGAGCAGGACGACGACCGACACTCCGATCAGCCAGGCTGTCTGCGGGGTGTCCACGGCCACGATCTGCCCGGTGAGCAGCCCGAACTTGTTGGCGGCGCGGCCTTTGTACAGCGACAGGAACAACACGCCGAGTCCCAGTCCGAACGGCATCAGGACGCCGATGGCGGAGTTGCGGTCCCGGACGCGCACCCCCATGGCACCGATCACCGCGGCGGCCAGGACCGATCCGAGGAGGGATCCTGCCACCACGTTCACCCCGAGCAGGAGCGCGGCCGCAGCGCCGGCGAAGGACAGCTCGGCGATCCCGTGTACGGCGAAGGCCAGATCCCGCATCATCACGAACGTACTGATCAGGCCGCCGACCACACCCAGCACGGCCGCGGCGAGGATCGAGTTGGCGACGAGGGCCAGCAGTTGCCCGTAGTCGTCGTAGTTGAAGATCTGGTGCCAGGTGTCGGTGCTCATGACTGGACGCCTTCAGCGTGGTCGGGGTGGTGCGGGATGGGGGCACCGGCGATCAGGTAGCGGCCGTGGGCCCGGACCACCTCGACCGGGCCACCGTACAGGTCGGACAGAACGGAAGACGTCATCACCTCGTCGGGCGTGCCGACGCGGAATCGGCCCCCGGCCAGGTACAGCACCCGGTCGACCAGTGGCAGGACCGGATTGAGCTCGTGGGTGACGAAGAGTACTGCGGCGCCATGAGCGCGCCGCCGCCGGTCGAGCAGGTCGACGATCGCGTGCTGGTGGTGCGGGTCGAGCGAGAGGAGAGGCTCGTCGCACAGCAGAAGCGCTGGATCGGTGGCCAGGGCCTGCGCAACGCGCACCCGCTGCTGCTCGCCGCCGGACAGCAGGCCGAGGGGCATGTCCGCGTACGCGTGCGCGCCCACCTCGGTCAGCAGCTCGTCGATGCGACGCCGCAGCCCTCTGCTGCCGAGGGGCAGACCCCAGCGGTGGCCGTCGACGCCGAGCCGCACGAGGTCGCGGGCGCGCAGCGGCATGTGCGGGGCGACGGCGCGCTGCTGGGGGATGTAGCCGATCAGATCGCTGCCTCGCCGGGGCGGGCGGCCGTCGATCAGCAGGGTCCCGGCAGAGAGAGGTAACCGGCCCAGGATGGCGTGCAGCAGGCTGGTCTTGCCCGATCCGTTGGGGCCCAATACGGCGATGAACTCGCCGCGGCGCAGCTCCAGATCCAGCCCGGACCACAGCACGCGCTCGCCACGGCGCAGTTCCGCATCGGTCAGGCTGAGGACGACGGGTGTTCCGCTGGTGAAGGTGGCCTGCGGTGCGATGGCGCCCGACTGTTCGGTCATCGCCCCAGGGCCTTGCCGAGCGCGGCGAGGTTGGCGGTCATCCAGCCGATGTAGTCCTCACCGGAGGGCAGGGTCTCGGTGACCGGGACGAGGGGGATGCCGTTGCCGGTCGCCGCCTCGCGGACCTTCTCGGTCTCCGGGCCGGCGGTCTGGGAGTTGTAGACGAGGACCTGGACCTTCTTGCCGGTGAACAGGGCGAGGGTGTCCCGCAGGACGCGGGGGGAGACGTCGTTGCCTTCCTCGATGGACTCGCTGAACTCCTCGGGGGTGGCGTTGGTCAGGCCACAGGCCTCGATCATGTAACGCGGGACCGGCTCGGTGATCGCCACGGCGGTCCCCTTCGCCGTCTCCGCCATGGCCGCCTCCTGCTCCTCCAGCGGCTTGAGCTTCTGCTTGAATGTCTCGGCTCCAGCGGTGAAGGCGGCGGCTGCGGAGGGGTCGGCCTTGCCAAGCGCGGCGGCGATCGAGTCGGCCAGCCGCGCGACGGACGGGAAGTCGTACCAGACGTGCTCGTTGAGCTCCTCTCCGTCCGCCGCGGTCTTCCCAGAAATCTCGACCGCGTTCAGCACCTGGGCCGAGGTGTTGCCGGCGGCATCGCGCATCGTGTCCATGAAGTCGTCGTAGCCGCCGCCGTTCTCAATGATCACCTTGGCCTTGGACAGAGCCAGCTGGTTCTGCGGATTGGCCTCGAAGGAGTGCGGGTCCTGGTCAGGGCTGGCGATGAACGAGGTCACCGCGACCTTGTCGCCGCCGATCTGCCGGACGATGTCGCCGTACACGTTCGTGGAGGTCACCACGGCGACCGTGCCCGGGCCGATGGACGCGCTCATGGCCAACTCGGGAGATGTCGCGGGAGAAGATGAGCCGCCGCAACCGGTCAGCAGCACAGAAGTCAGGCCCGCGAGGACGAGCACGGAGGGACGACGCAGGGGGGAGGTGTTCATGTCGATCCTTGTCGGAAATGACAACGGTTTTCATTTTAATCTAGCATCGCCACCTGGATCGGCCGCAATGGGGCAGGAGGCACAGAAGGTCACCGCATGGCCTTCGAGGGCTCCGTCTCGTCCGTCCAGCACGATGTGCACACGCCGTAGATCTCCTCGACATGGAAGCCGACCGCAGCAGGAAGCCGGTGAAGGACGCGGTCAAGGTCACCGGCCTCGAGGGCATGGACCATGACCTGTCGTGCCGTTCTCGACACGGAGAAACCCTGGACGATCGCAGCGGGCGTTTCACGATGTTCCCTGTGAGCCATGCAACCGTGGTTTGGAAGCGGCGGCTGCAGGACTCGTCGCCCGGGAACTCGGGCATGGGCTTGTGGAACTGCGACGGCCGGACCCGGCGGCAGACTGAGCCGAACTCCGGTCCGGAGACATGTCTTCGCCGGCATGATGTCGGCCCCGGGGCGGATCCACGCCTATGTCCCAGCCGGTCTGCTCCTTCTTGCCAGCTCGATCCGCGGCCGCAGCACACTGTGGGTCTATGGCCGCGGATCCGAACGGGCCGACGGTCTACCGGTCAGAGGACGTCGCCGGGCGCCGGACCACGTCCGACGGCGCCGTCCGCTGTGTCGATCACGAACGCGGCCGGGAGGCGTAGGAGAGCAGGGCCATCTCACGGGCGTTCTTGACAGCGCGGGCGATCTGGCGTTGTTGCTGCACCGTGACGCCGGTGACGCGACGGCTGCGGATCTTGCCGCGGTCGGAGATGAACTTGCGCAGCAGGTCGGTCTCCTTGTAGTCGATGTAGCGCACGCCCTGCAGCGGGTTGCTCTTCTTGCGGAGGGTGCGGCGGGGCTTCATGCGAGCTCCTTGAGGTCGAGGATGTGGGCGAAGGGGTCGTCGTAGCCGGCCCACACGTCGGAGCCCGCCAGGGCCTCCTCCTCGGTGAGCAGGCAGGCATCGAGCAGAGCGTGGAGGCGCTCTCGGGCGAGGTCGGGCCCGGTGAACACCAGGTGCTGGACGCGGTCGCCGGTGATGTGGTCCCAGTCGAGGTCGGCGGCCGTGCGGCGGCCGGGGGAGACCATGTCCCAGGCGGCCTCCGGCAACGCGGCCAGCCAGGGCCCGGCATCCTCGACCGACACGACGCCGGCGACCGCGTCCCAGGCGAGCAACCGATCTGGCCGGCTGGCCAGCCAGAACCGCCCGCGGGAGCGCACCGATTGGGTGACCAGCTCGTCCAAGGCCTCGAACAGGCGACCGGGGTGCAGCGGGCGCAGCCGGCGCCACACGACTGTGGTGATCTCGTCGGTCTGCGCGTCGCAGGGCAGCTGGGCGGTGGCGGGGTCGACGCGTTCGGCCAGTTCCCGTGAGCACAGCCGGGCGCCGGTCACGCCCGGCAGCGACTCGGCGAAGACCGGGGTGCAGGGCGCGAGGTGGGCGAGCACGGCGCGGGAGAGCTCCGCGTCCTCTTCATCGCCGCCGTGCAGGGTCAGGGCGGTGGCGTACTCGATCTGCCGGGTCAGGACTTCGGAGAGATAGCGCTGGTCGCCGGCCGCGGCCCGCTGGCCGGTCTCGCTGAGGCGGTCACCGCGGGTGATGTCGACGGGCATGTGCTCGGCGTGCAACGCGGTCAGCACGCAGGTCAGCCGCAGGATGTCGTGGGCCTCCTCGCAATCGACAGCCTCGGCGACCGAGCGCGGCTCGACCGAGTCCCACAGGTCGACCACGAGCAGCGACGCGATGGCGGCGTGCCGCACCAGCTGAGGGAGAAGGTCCTCGCGGACGGTGCAGGTGACACAGCCGTGCGCGAGCCGTATGTCGGCCAGGTCGAGCACGGTGGAGGCGTCGCGGACCACGCGCTCCACCCGGCCGGCGGTCACCTCCCGCAGGTCGTGGTGGACGGCGACGGAGCCGGGGTGGTCGCGCAGGAGGCGATCGACGACGGCCGTGCGAGCAGAGGCGTGCAGGCCCGCGACCAGGACGACGGGGGTGGACATGGAGGGCCTCCGAGTTGCGGAGATGGAAATGATTATCGTTATCATTGCACAGGATGATGGCGAGAGAGGAAGGGCCCATGGCCAGAAACGAGCTACGCCCCGTGTTCAAGCTGCGATCGAGGCGGGGACCGGCTACATCTACGTGACCCGCAAGAACCGCCGTAACAACCCCGACCGGCTCACGCTCCGCAAGTACGACCCGATCATCCGCAGGCACGTCGCCTTCCGGGAGGAACGATGAAGAAGGACATCCACCCCGACTACCACCCGGTCGTGTTCCGCGACCCGGGCGCCGGGTTCGCCTTCCTTACCCGCTCGACCATCACCAGCCACAAGACCATCGAGTGGGAGGACGGCAACACCTATCCCGTGGTGGACGTCGACGTCTCCTCGGCGAGCCACCCCTTCTACACCGGGCGCGGCCGGGTGCTCGACACCGCCGGCCGAGTCGAGCGGTTCAACCAGCGCTACGGGAGAGCCTGATGTCCGCGCACTGCCAGCTCATGGGAACTGCGCCGGTCTTCGGCAACCGCGTCTCCCACTCCCACCGGCGCACCCGCCGGCGCTGGAACCCCAATATTCAGCGCCGCCGCTACTGGCTGCCCAGCGAGAACCGCCATGTCCGGCTCACGCTCAGCGCCCGGGCGATCAGGACCGTCGACAAGATCGGCATCGAGGCCGCCGTCACCCGGATCCGCGCCCGGGGAGAGAGGATCTGATGGCCAAGAAGAGCAAGATCGCCGCCAACGAGAGGCGCGAGGCCGTGGTCGCCCGCTACGCCCAACGGCGTGCGGAGCTGAAGAAGGTCGTACGCACCGGCACTCCAGAAGAGCGGGCGTCGGCTGTACGCGAGCTGGCGCGCCAGCCGCGTGACGCGAGCGCGACGCGTGTGCGCAACCGGGACTCCGTCGACGGCCGCCCGCGAGGGTATCTCCGCACGTTCGGGCTCTCCCGGATCCGGTTCCGTCAGATGGCCCATCGGGGCGAGCTGCCGGGCGTGACGAAAGCGAGCTGGTGATCGTGGCCGTTCCCAAGCGCAGAACCTCGCGCAGCAACACGCGCCACCGCCGCAGCCAGTGGAAGGCAACCCCACCCGACCTGGTGCCGATCACCGTGGACGGACGCGAACTCCTGGTGCCCCGCCGACTGGTCCGCGCCTACCAGCGCGGGCTCATCGTTCCCGACGTGGTTTGATCTCTCGCGGTAGTCAGCGAGAGGGGTGGCAGGTGGCGCGCTGAAGGCCGTGGAAGGTCAGCGACGAGTTATGGGCGGTCATCGAGCCATTGCTGCCCAGGCACCAGCGCCGGACCCGCTAGCCGGGGCACAAGCGGCTGGATGACCGCCTGGTACTGCAAGGCATCTTGTTCGTCCTGCACTGCACACCGGCATCGGCTGGGAGCGCCCGCCGCAGGAACTGGGCTACGGCTCGGGCACTCGCGGCGGACTGCGAGGGGATGCCACCAGCGGCGAGCCGTATCCCTGACCATTGGCGTTGCCGGTCACTCGGAGGGCCGGGGCCCCGCGGCGCGGCGGAGCCGGTTGGCGATCGCCAGGCCCAGCCCCTCCTCCGCCGGCAAGGACGCGACGATGAGGTCGCACCCCAACTGGTCGAGCTCGCGCAGGAACCCGTACAACCCGCGCGCGTAGTCGGCCATCGAAGCCGGGACCGCCACCACGGCGTGCGCCTTCACCGGGGCGTCGGCGAAGGAGGGGGGAAGAAAGACGCCCACCTGGCGCCCCAGCTCCTGCGCGAGCTCCGCTTCGGCCACGACCTTCCCGGGCTCGACCAGGACGACCTGCGCACGCGGCGCGTAGTGTGACGGATGCTGCCCCGGTACACGAACGCGGCTCGTCGAGTGAACCGCGAGCGGGAACCCCAGCACCGCTTCGAGGTCCTCCTGCGTCACCCCGCCGGGCCGAAGGATGCTCGGGGTGTCGCCCGTGGCGTCGACAATCGTCGACTCGACGCCGACCTGACAGCCGCCACCGTCTAGCACGAAGTCGACGGCATCGCCGAGCTCCGCGCGGACGTGGTTCGCCGTCGTGGGGCTGACCGAGCCGAAGCGGTTGGCGGACGGGGCGGCGACGCCGCCGCCGAAGGCCGACAGCAGCGCGAGTGCGACGGGGTGATCGGGCACGCGCACGGCGACCGTTTCCAGGCCACCAGTCGCTTCGAGGGGCACCCGCCGACCGCGCCGCAGAACCAGCGTGAGCGGCCCCGGCCAGAAGCGTTCGGCCAGCAGGCGCGCCGCCGCGGGCACGTCCTCGGCCCAGTCGCCCAGGTGCTCCGCGCCGCCGATATGGACGATCAGCGGATGGGAGGGTGGGCGCCCCTTGACCTGGAAGACACGCGCGACAGCGGCAGGGTCCTCGGCGTTGGCGCCCAGGCCGTAGACGGTTTCGGTCGGGAAGGCGACCAGACCCCCGGCGCGCAACACACCGGCCGCCTTCTCGATGTCACTGGTTCTAGCCGTCACCCTCGCAATCCTCCCACTGTCCCGAACAGGGTCGGCATCGTGCTTTGTCCTCGCCGCCATAGGCCAGGCCGACCGTCTCACCTCCTTCGTCGCCATCGCCACCGCCCTCATTTGCTACTGATCGGTCGAAAGGGGCGGCGTCAAAGAATGTCGGTGGTGGCAGGCATGATGGGTCCGTGCCTGAGTCGATCGAGACGCAGATGCTGCGGGCGCACCACGAGGTGCCGTGTCCGACGTGTGATTACCTGGACCGGTCGAGGCTGCCGCCGTCGTGGGTGGCGACGGCCAGCAGGATTCCCAGCACCGCCACCGGCAGGGCGATCGCCGCGAAGACGGCGAGGGGGAGCCGCTCTCCGAGCATCGAGTAGCCGAGGTAGAGAGCCACACCGGTGACGGCGAGGATGGCCATCTGCCGAGCGGTGAGCCCTCAGACGATCCGGTCGGGCTGTTCCACATCGGCGGGGATACGGACGACGTCGCTCCAGCTCATCGTCCGTCACCTCCTCGCTGCCCGCGCGTACGGCGACGAGGTGGCGGCTTACGTCGTCCGGGGTTCTCGGGCCAGTCCACGGAGCCCGGGATGGGAGCGTCCGGGGGCACGATCGGCTGCACCGGTCGTACGGGTGCCGTCGGAGGGACGACCGTCTGGCGTGGGGGAGGCGGTGAACTGGTTCCCGCGCTCCGCAGCCGGTACATCTGATTGAGCCCGGCGGGCCCGGCGGCAGCTGGCGTTGGTGGCCAGGAAGGCTACGACGAGCCGGGGCAGGATCTCTTTAATCGCGTACCTGGTCTGGACGGTCTCGTAGCTCATGGCGAGGATCCCGCCGACGGTGGCGAACAGGATGAAGGATCCGTTCGCGATGACCAGGGTCACGTGCCACAGGTCCTCGATCCGTGTCTGACCGTCGATGCTCGGCGTGGCCAGGAGGGTGGCGGCCAGGGCCTCCAGCAGCGGCTTGATCGCGGATCCGACGAGGTCGGCGAACCAGGCGTTGATCTGGTTGGTGATTCAGTCGCCGATGCCGAAGCTGATCCCGGTGGTGCCGCTCGGGAGCGGTGGCAGTTCAGGCGTCGTCTTCGGAGCGGGCGAGGCATTTGTCCACAGGATGTGGATAAAAATCTCGATGGCCACTGCCGTCACCCGCCGACGACGTGCTTGAGCACGTTGACGAACAACGGCGCCAGCACGGCCAGGGCGTAACCCAGGGCGGCGGCCTTGAAAGCGACCTTGGCTTTCTGGACCTCCCCGGGGTCCCCGCCGGCGACCAGGTAGCGCAGGCCTCCGATGGTGAACATGAGCGTCGCCAGCGTGGCGAGCAGCCCGACGATCCAGTTCCGCAGGTTGGTGAAGACCTTCTCGAGCTGGTCCGGCCGAGTCGGCGGAGCAGCCGCGTGAACCGTGGCAGTCGCGTTGCCGCCGTCGGCCACAGCCGCGGCAACCACTGCCGCCGCGATGCCGACGACGACCAGCACGCGGACGACGCGCCGCCGCGGCTTCCGCGACGCCGGCAGGTGAGGAATCCGCGCGGAGCCGGTGAGGCTGCCCCGGCCTCCTTTCCTCGTGGTGGTCTCGGGTTGCGTATCCGAGCTCCGGCTCCGCACGGAAATCATGGAGACGTCCTCCTCCACCCCTCTAGAAGGGCCGGAGGAGATCGTCAGGGACGTGGCGGCCTCGACTTCGCCGCTCAGAATGGCGTCGACGAGGATCGGCTCGCAGCGCTGGCGGCGCTTCTTGGCGGCCTCGGTGGTCAGGCCGAGCTGCCGGGCGGCGTCGGCCAGGGTGCGCTTCTCCAGGCGGGTCATGCCGATCAGTTCGGCGTCGACCTCGCTGATGACGCCCTTGGCGACGGCGTCCAGGAGGACGAGGTCCGGATGCCCCCATGGAACGGCAGGGGGCGCGGATTCCCGGAGCGGAAAGCGCCGGGCGACTCCGGCCTCCGCGTTCTCCCGCGCGCTCGCCGGCGCGCTTGGCCACCGCGCACATGCGGGGAAAGACGTTCGGGGTGCCGAGGTTCACCGTACGGATCGCCTCGATGAACGCGGTCAGGACCTCGGTGTCGATGTCTTCCGCATCTCCGGCGACGTAGCCGCGGCACATCCTGCCGCTGATGCCGCGCAGTGCCGGAACGGCAACCCCGACGGCACCCACCATCCACTGCGGCCCGTTCTGCCGGGCCCGCCTCACCAGCAACCGCCATAACCGCGTCGCGGGCGGCGTTCGAGCAGGAGGGGTGGATCAGCACATCCCGCAGCTCGATCAGCAGCATTCGCCGGCGGGGCAGGCCGTGCCCGACCTGTCGGCCGTCGACGGCGAGGCTGCTGGGCGCGCAGGCAAGCATTCGGAAGGCACGCTCGGCGATGTCCAAGGGCGACCGGTCCGGGCCGGCCATCTCAGATGGGTTCGTGCTCATCGGGTTCTCCACGGCGAGAGGGATTTCGCTTCGTCGAACCCGGTTGTAGGAGGGGCCTCTGGCACGGCTCCGGCACCAATCCCCGGCTACTTCTGGCACGCCTCTGGCGTTTGGCGGTGCGGCACTTCGAGAGGCGTCCGCCAGAGCGACGCCAAAGGTACGCAGGTGCTCTCACCAGGGCTGACGGCTCACGCCGGAGCGGCGCCGGAGACCGCTGCTGCACTCAGAGCGCGTATCTGAGTTCCGCCCCGGAACAGAAATGAAGGTAACGAGCACGACCTGGCGACAGGTCCCTCACCAGCCGGCCTCGGCCGGTCCTTGCGTAAGGGCCTTCTCCCTGCAGGGGGAGGCGCGATGAGGGTCCCGTACTGGCGAGACGACCACACCACCCTGCACCTCGGCGACGCACGCGAAGTGCTCTCTGAGATGCCCGACCGCTCCGTGGACTGCCTGGTGACCAGCCCGCCCTACTACGGACTTCGGGACTACGGCCCCGGACAGTACGGCCAGGAGCCCACACCCGACGACTACAAGGAAAACCTCCGCTCCGCCTTGGCCGAGGCCCGGCGGGTGCTCGCCAACGACGGCACCTGCTGGCTCAACCTCGGCGACGTCTACGCCGCCAACTCCGACGGCTCCGCCCGCGGCACCACCTACAACCAGCACCAGCCAGCCGTACGGCCACGCTCCCGTCGTACCGTGCCGCCCAAGACCCTGCTCGGCATGCCCTGGCGAGTCGCCTTCGCCCTCCAGCGCGACGGCTGGATCCTGCGCAACGCGATCGTCTGGTCCAAGCCCAACGCCATGCCGCAGCCGGCCCTGGACCGGCTCTCCACCCGCTACGAGCTGATCTTCCTGCTCGTCAAACAGCGCTTCTACTGGTTCGACCTCAACGCCATCCGCGAGCAGTACACCGGCGACCGCTCCCTGTCCCGCCGGGCACGACGCGGCGGAATCAAGGCCAACGCCATCCAGACACCCTGGCCACCGACCGGTACACCGGAGTCAGCCGGCACATCGCCCGGCACCGCCAACCGCCCGAACGGCCGCGCCAGCGATGCGGCCAACCCGGACGGCCGCAACCCCGGCGACGTCTGGACCATCTCCACCAGGCCCTACCGGGGCGCCCACTTCGCCCCGTTCCCGATCGACATCCCACTCCGCGCCATTGCCGCCGGCTGCCGCCCCAGCGGCACCGTCCTGGACCCCTTTTCCGGAGCGGCAACGACCGCCCTTGCCGCCCGGCAACTCGACCGGCAGTTCATCGGCATCGAACTCAACGCGGACTACTGCAAGCTCGCGGTAGCGCGGATCCGTGAGGCATCGGCAAAGGCTGGAGGCATCGAATGAAAGACATCACCCTCCGCGACCTGCAGGACCTCCCGCCGACGCTGGACCTCATGACCGCCGCAAGGATCCTCGGCATCGGCCGCACCAAGGCCTACGAGCTCGCCAAGAAGGACGAGTTCCCGGTACGAACCATTCGCATCGGGGACCTCTACCGCGTCTTCTCCACCGATCTCCTTCGGCTTCTTGGAAGTGACGCTTCCATTCCTCGCTAGCCATTCCTGCAGGAGCAGGCCGACTCGCTCGTAACGAACGTCATCAGCTTTTAGGCCAGGGATGACACGGACGCCTCAACCCAGGCCGCGCACCGCTCGCCTCGGGCCAAGCCTGCTACATCATTACCTCTTACGAGCCAAGGGTGGCCACCAGCCGAAAGTGGTGCTGGAGGCCACCCCACGGCTGTCATTGGGCTGTCAACTAAGCCACGTGACGAGTACCAAGAGTCAGGAGGAGGCCCGCCTCGCGTGCAACCGGACCGGTAAGATCATGTGCGAGCCATCCGCCCCTGTTCGGCGACTGTCATTGATCAACGAAACGTGAATTCCCCGAACGGCGGCAGGTTCATTCGATGCACCTGCCCTGGACGCCCGCTCCGAGTCAAAGTGGCAAGATATTCAGATGCTGCGACTCTATCCAGGCGCCAGCCGAACCGATGCCCTCGAGACACTCCGGATAGTTCACACTGCCGCTCTCAACGCGCGTGCCGCCCGGTACGGGCCTGGAATCGACTTTTACAACCGCTATATGAAATGGACTCACGAGTCCGCTCGGCTGCTGCGTCACCGCCTACGAGCCGAAGATATCGATCGGTTGGTCTTCACCCGCCGCTACTCAGCCATCCAAGCCTCCTCCCATCCCGCTTCCCAGCCAACTCTCGACCTTGTAGAGATGGAGCTCATCGAGCGGATAGAGGACATCAAGGACGAGTGCGACGAGCTAAACGGTCTGATGCAGCGGTGGCAGGGCATCGAGCACTTCGTAGTTCCAGAGACCAGCATGATCATGAATTACACATGGACGCTAGATCACTGGGACCTCGCTCAGCTATTGAACGTTGGTGGTGAAGACATCCACCTCGTGATCCCCCTCGCAGTTGTCGACGAACTCGACATCCTCAAAGATCGTGGCCAGGACAAGGCCCGGACTCGCGCCCGTACGAGCCTGCGCACCATAGCCAATGCGCTGAAGGACCCCCGAGACATTGGGACGCTCCGGGAGGCCGGCTTCACGCCATATGACAAGACCGACACAAACCCTAGAGGAGCCATCACGGTCGAGGTCTTGTTCGATGATCCCGGCCATATGCGACTGCCTAGTATGGACGAGGAGATCATCGACAGGGCGGTGACGGTACAGGACCTGGCTGGCCGCTCCGTCATCTTCATGACAAACGACACGGGACAGTCCCTGCGGGCGCGGAGAGCGGGGCTAGACGTCGTCATGATGCCGAGCTGACGGCGGCGCTCCAACACTGGATCGATGATCGGACTCCGGCTGAGCTGTCCCGGTAGATGATCTCGACGTCGGGATGCCTGCTCAACCGGGCGGCCGGTGCGTCGGCTGCGCTCGGGCAGCACGTCGACCGGCCGTCTGGTTAACACCTGGGGTCGGCCGCCCGGTTGAGGATCGGATCAGCCAAATCAGCATCATCCGGTTCACCGCAGGGCCCAGGCGGTGCGTGAGTCGCGTGCCGGCACGGCTGCCCAGGGCCAATGCGATCGTTTGCAGGAGTGTGCGGAGCAGGGCGCTGCAGCGGCGGTAGAGGACGGTCAGCCCGGGCACCTGCTCGGTGAAGGGTCTCCTGCTGCAATCGTCGTTGCCGTACCGAAACCGCCGTACCCGCGGGTGAAATCTCCTGGCCGCCAACGGCGGTGTCGCACAGGCCCGCCGCTCTGGCTGCTGTGCAGAAGCTGAGGGGAGACACCGCTTCGCATCGTGGGCATGCCGCCTGCGTGGTGCGGGCTCTGATCCGGATCCGCACCGATGTCCTCGACCGCCACGCCGTCAATCTACAGGCAGGCCAGGTGAGGGAAGAGAACCGAGAGCATTTCCATGACCGTCATCCAGCATGATCAGCAGCACCGGCAGTTGAACGCCGGAAGATCACAGAATCAGTGCCAGAGCCCGTTTTCCAGGATCCGCCGACAGTCATCGCGTGCTGGAAGGGTCAGTGCTTGTCCCCACGCAGCGCGGCGGCGTGCTGCTCGCGATCCTGGTCGCCGCCACCAGCGTCCAGGATCCGGCAGCTCGCGTTGTTCGCGGGCGCTGATCGCCAGCCTTGGAAATTACCTCGGCTTTGCGTCGGGCTGACTTCGTTCGCTGGCTAGCAGCCTGGCAGCGAGCCCTTCGCGAGAAGTCACGCCCAGCTTGTCGTAGATGTGAGAGAGGTGGATTTCCACCGTCCGTAGGCTTAGCGTCAGTTGCTTTGCGATCGCCCGACTGCTCATACCCGAAACGACCAGACTAGCTATAGCGAGTTCCCTGGAAGTTAGGGCGCGGGTGCGATCCGGCCCTGACGGGGTGTGGCTAGCTCGCTGTACCCGCTCGATGATGGGTAGCAGAGCGGCGTACTGGTCACGGGCTGCAGCTGCATCTCCTGCCTCACCTGTCCAACGGGCAAGGCTTGATCGTGTAGCCAGAGCATCCGGATGCTCAGGACCATGTACCCGCTCGATGATGGGTAGCAGAGCGGCGTACTGGTCACGGGCTGCAGCTGCATCTCCTGCCTCACCTGTCCAACGGGCAAGGCTTGATCGTGTAGCCAGAGCATCCGGATGCTCGGGACTAAGCAGCGATTCGATCCTGGTAGATGAAGTGACGTCCTGATCCTCGTGATCGGCAGGAGCTCCGGAGCTGCTCTTAGTAGCGTTGTCTGGCGGGCTTGCCGAGACGGTTCTCCGTGCAGGGGCGACCTGCTGAATCGAGGTTTTCCCCTGCAGCGGCGGGTCGCGCTGCGGCAAGCGTACGTCCAGCAGGGCAGCGACATAGCGGTACAGCAGGCTGTAACCCGCACGCCCTCGCTCGCCCGCCGGCTGTTCGCTGCCGGATGCGCCTGTCAGCCTCTCCCAGTAGCGCTGACGAAGGTTCGGTGGCCACATTGCAGACCGAGTAGGGTTGGTCATTCGGCTGCCCCCTCTGTCTGCGGATGCTTCACACGGTCCGGGGCAGTCAGATCTTTCAGGTCCTTTGGAGCCGTGGCAACGTTGTCGGAGGGACCGAGCACCGGTGGGCTTTCGCCCGCCCGCAGGAGATGTTGGATTGTGCGAGCGGTACCGAGTTGTCGCAATAAGGCTGGGGCAGCCGCTCCTACTGCGATCGCGGCCATGGTGCCGGTGACCTGATCGTGCATCAGGTATCCGGCCCCCGCGCCCATGAGCAGTCGGGTAAGCGCAACCAGAGCGTCAGCAGGCGGATCGACGTACTTCGTCAGCGGCGGCAGTGCGCGTTTTCGGCTGTGGGCGCGGGTGTGGTGGCGATCACGTTGCCATGCGGTCAGATTCGCCCACATGGCAATGGTCTCGACGATCAGCCCGCCGGTCGCACCCAGGAGTAGGGCTTGCTGCCAGTGCATGGTCGCCCCTCCGAAAGGACACTGCTACTGCCACGAAACCATGCCACAGAAGCATGCGCGACGGGATGGGCTGACAACTTTGTCAACGACGCTCGAGACCGGGCTCTGGCACAGATTCTGTGATCTTCCGGCGTTCAGCTGCCGGTGCTGCTGATCATGCTGGGTGACGATCTCGGAATGCCGTACCCCCAGGAGAGAACGTCGTACCTGCTCTCGCCCGGGCGTGTGCCTGCAGACCGCGGAAATCGCGGTTCATGACCGCACGGGGCGTTCAATCCCATCCGCGCGTAGAAAGAGATCAGCTGCTAGCGCCTGTCGATGTGGATCGATCTCTGTCACCTGGTCGGGGCCGGTCCCACTAACGAGTGACTAACAAACGATCAAAAGGCCAGGTCCCGGATCTTGGGAGCTGGCCTCTGAGCTGGTGCTTCTTGGTGGGGCTACCAGGACTTGAACCTGGGACCTCTTCCTTATCAGGGAAGCGCTCTAACCGTCTGAGCTATAGCCCCGCGATGCGCAACGAACGTTACCGCATCCGGTTTCCGGTGGCGAATCCGCTTCCGGACGAGGAAAAGCTTACCGTGTCCGGCCCGGTGGTCGTGCCGCGAAGCGCGGGTGCCCGCCTCGTACGGCCGGCCGCTCGGGGCGGCCCGCCGTACGGAGGGGTCACTCGGCTTCGCTGAAGGTGACCTCGACGCCGCCGACGAGGTCCGCGGAGATGTTGTAGATCACGGCACCGAGGGTGGACAGCGCGGTGATGAGCACGACGTTCAGCGCGCCGAGCAGTGCCGCGTATCCGAGGATGCGGACCGGCTCGAACCAGCCGCGGATGTCGATGGTGCCGACGCCCTTGCCCGCGACGCCGCCGCTCGTGGTGAGCTGCATGACGGTGTCGGTGATCGAGGAGAAGACGCCGAGCGCCGAGAGCACGCCGTACAGCACCGCGACGGCCACGAACAGCACGACGAAGCAGACCAGCGAGACGACGAAGCTGAACTTCATCGCCGACCACGGCTCGACCCGGCGCAGCACCAGGTGGGCCTTGCGCGGCGGGCGGACGCCGACGCCGGGCTTCTTGTCCTTGCCCTTGGCGGCCTCGGGGCGGTCCGTGCCTCCGGGGCCGAACGTGAGCCCGCGTACGGAGCCGCCGTCCATCTTGGGAGCGCCGTTGTCCACAGGCGCCCGAGCGCCGTCCACAACGGGAGCGGCCGCGGCCACCCCGGCGGGCCGGGGATACTGCGCCGTGGCGCCGCCGTCGGACCCGCCGCCGGTGGGCCTGCCGTTCTCGGGCCTGCCCTTGTCGGTGGCGCCGTCCGCGGTCGCCTGCCGCTTCCACGGCTGGTCGGCGGCCGTGGTCCGGATGCGCATGGTGTCTTCGGCCTTCGCCTTGTCGGCGGCGGTCACGTCATCTCCTTCGGAACCCACCCTGGGGACGCTACCGCCATCCTGTGCCCGCGCGGTAACGCCGTTGGAGGACGACGCCGGACGGGCGCCCGCCGGTTTCTGCCTGGCGCTGCCGGGGGTCCGTGCCCCACCGCTGTCGCTCATGCCTCGTCTCCTGCCCCGTTCTCCTCGGTCACCAACGCCTCGGCGTTGCGAGCGAGGGCGACGACGCTGTCACCCTCGGCCAGATTCATCAGGCGGACGCCCATGGTCTGGCGGCCCGACTGCTTGATCTCGCCTGCGCTGGTACGGATCACCCCGCCGGCGGAGGTGATCGCGAAGACCTCGTCCTCGGGACGCACCATGACGGCACCGACCAGCTTGCCACGAGCACTGACGATCTTCGCCGTCAGGACGCCCTTGCCGCCCCGGCCCTGCACCGGGTACTGGTCGGCGGGTGTCCGCTTCGCATACCCGCCCTCGGTCGCGATCAACACGTCGTCGCCGTCGCCCATGACGTTCATCGCGAGAAGCTCGTCACCGTCCACGAACCGCATGCCGATCACACCGCTGGTCGCGCGGCCCATCGGGCGCAGCGCGTCGTCCGAGGCGGTGAACCTGATCGACTGCGCGTTCTTGGAGACGAGCAGCAGGTCGTCACCCTCGGACACGAGACGGGCGGCGATCACCTCGTCATCCTCGCGCAGGTTGATCGCGATCAGGCCACCGGAACGCGGCGAATCGTATTCGGAAAGGCGCGTTTTCTTCACCAGGCCGCTGCGGGTCGCCAGCACCAGATACGGCGCGACGTCGTAGTCCCGCAGGTCGAGGATCTCCATCACGTGCTCGTCGGGCTGCATGGCGAGCAGGTTGGCCAGGTGCTGGCCCCGCGCGTCCCGGCCCGACTCCGGCAGTTCGTACGCCTTGACCCGGTAGACCCGGCCCTTGTTCGTGAACGCCAGCAGCCAGTGATGCGTCGTGGTCACGAAGAAGTGCTCGACGATGTCGTCCTGGCGGAGCTGGGCGCCCCTGACGCCCTTGCCGCCGCGCTTCTGCGCCCGGTAGAGGTCGGTGCTCGTCCGCTTGGCGTACCCGCCGCGCGTGATCGTGACGACCACGTCCTCCTCGGCGATCAGGTCCTCGATGGACATGTCGCCCTCGTACGCGATGATCTCGGTCTTCCGCTCGTCGCCGTACTTGGCGACGATCTCCCCGAGCTCGTCCGACACGAGCCGGCGCTGCCGGGGCTCGGAGGCCAGGATGTCCTGGTAGTCGGCGATCTGCGCCATCAGGCCGTCGTACTCGTCCTGGATCTGCTGCCGCTCCAGCGCGGCCAGCTTGCGCAGCTGCATGTCCAGGATGGCCTGCGCCTGGACCTGGTCGATGTCCAGCAGCGTCATCAGGCCGCCCTGGGCCTCGGCCGCCGACGGCGACCGCCTGATCAGGGCGATGACGTCGTCGAGCCGGTCGAGGGCCTTGAGCAGGCCGCGCAGGATGTGCGCCCGCTCCTCGGCCTTGCGCAGCAGGAACCGGGTCCGTCGGACGACGACCTCGATCTGGTGCGTGATGTAGTGCCGGACGAACTGGTCGAGCCGCAGCGTCCGCGGCACCCCGTCGACCAGCGCGATCATGTTCGCGCCGAACGTGGTCTGGAGCTGGGTGTGCTTGTAGAGGTTGTTCAGCACCACCTTGGCGACCGCGTCGCGCTTGAGCACGATCACCAGCCGCTGGCCGGTGCGCGAAGAGGTCTCGTCGCGGACGTCCGCGATACCGGTGACCTTCCCGTCGCGGACCAGCTCGGCGATCGTGAGCGCCAGGTTGTCCGGGTTCACCTGGTACGGCAGGGCCGTGACCACCAGGCACTGCCGTCCCTTGGGGTCCTCCTCGACCTCGACGACGGCCCTCATGATGATCGAGCCGCGGCCGGTGCGGTAGGCGTCCTCGATGCCGCGGCGGCCGACGATCAGCGCGCCGGTCGGGAAGTCGGGACCCTTGACCCGGGTGAGCAGCCCCTCGAGCAGTTCCTCGTCGGACGCCTCGGGGTTGTCGAGCGCCCAGATGACAGCTCCGCCGACCTCACGGAGGTTGTGCGGCGGGATGTTGGTCGCCATGCCGACCGCGATTCCGGCCGACCCGTTCACCAGCAGGTTCGGGAACCGCGACGGAAGGACGATCGGCTCCTGCGACCGCCCGTCGTAGTTGGGCTGGAAGTCGACGGTCTCCTTGTCGATGTCCCGGAGCATCTCCATGGCGATCGGCGCGAGGCGGCACTCGGTGTACCGCATCGCGGCGGCCGGGTCGTTGCCCGGCGAGCCGAAGTTGCCCTGCCCGTCGACGAGCGGGTAGCGCAGCGACCACGGCTGCGCGAGCCGTACGACGGTGTCGTAGATCGACGTGTCACCGTGGGGGTGGTAGGAGCCCATGACGTCGCCGACGACCCGGGAGCACTTGAAGTAGCCGCGGTCGGGCCGGTAGCCGCCGTCGAACATCGCGTACAGCACGCGGCGGTGCACGGGCTTGAGGCCGTCGCGGACGTCCGGCAACGCGCGGGACACGATGACGGACATCGCGTAGTCCATGTAGCTGCGCTGCATCTCGGCCTGGATGTCGACCGGCTCGATCCGATCGGCGGGGGGCCCAGGCGGCGTGTTCACTTCCGTCACGAAAAGTCCTTCTGGTTAGCCGCGCTGCTCAGACGTCAAGGAAGCGGACGTCACGGGCATTGGTGATGATGAAGTTCCTGCGCGCCTCGACGTCCTCGCCCATCAGCACGCTGAACAGGTTGTCGGCCTGGGCGGCGTCGTCGAGGGTGACCTGGCGGAGCACCCGCGTGTCGGGGTTCATGGTGGTCTCCCACAGCTGGGAGGCGTTCATCTCGCCCAGACCCTTGAACCGCTGCACGCCGTCGTGGAGCCGGGGGTCGCGCCGGCCGCGGCCGACGCCCTCCTCGATGATCGCGTCCCGCTCCCGGTCGGAGTACGCGTACGACGCGTCCTCGCCCTTGCGGTCCCACTTGATCTTGTACAGCGGAGGCTGGGACAGGTAGACGTGGCCCGCCTCGATCAGCGGCCGCATGAAGCGGAACAGCAGCGTCAGCAGCAGCGTGGTGATGTGCTGGCCGTCCACGTCGGCGTCCGCCATGAGGATCAGCTTGTGGTAGCGCAGCTTCGAGATGTCGAACTCGTCGTGCACGCCGGTGCCGAGGGCGGTGATCAGCGCCTGGACCTCGTTGTTCTTGAGGACCTTGTCGATCCGGGCCTTCTCGACGTTCAGGATCTTGCCGCGCAGCGGGAGGATCGCCTGGAACTTGGGGTCGCGCCCGCCCTTGGCCGAGCCGCCGGCCGAGTCGCCCTCGACGATGAACAGCTCGCACTTCTCCGGCTCCGACCACTGGCAGTCGGCCAGCTTGCCGGGGAGCCCGCTGCCGCTCTCCAGCAGAGACTTGCGGCGGGTGAGGTCGCGCGCCTGGCGGGCCGCGATGCGGGCCCGGGAGGC
The DNA here is from genome assembly GCF_005864065.1 of Microbispora triticiradicis. NCBI lineage: Bacteria > Bacillati > Actinomycetota > Actinomycetes > Streptosporangiales > Streptosporangiaceae > Microbispora > Microbispora triticiradicis. The sequence goes on from NZ_VANP01000001.1 coordinate 921,302, forward strand.
CTGCAGCGACTTGTTGATGATCTCCTTGGCCTCGCCCGGGTTGCGCTCGAACCAGTCGCGCAGGTGGTCGTTGCAGGCCTTCTGGACGAACGACTTGGCCTCGGTGTTGCCCAGCTTGGTCTTGGTCTGGCCCTCGAACTGCGGGTCGGCCAGCTTCACCGAGATGATCGCGGCGAGCCCCTCGCGGACGTCGTCGCCGCTGAGGTTGTCGTCCTTGCCCTCCTTGAGGAACTTCTGCTCGCGCGCGTACCGGTTGACGATGGTCGTCAGCGCGGCGCGGAAGCCCTCCTCGTGGGTGCCGCCCTCGGCGGTGTTGATCGTGTTGGCGAACGTGTAGACCGACTCGCTGTAGGAGGCGTTCCACTGCATGGCGATCTCGACCGAGATGCCGTCGCCGTGCTCCTCGAAGTCGATGACCGAGTTGTGGATCGGGTCCTTCTTCGAGTTCAGGTGGGTGACGAAGTCGGACAGGCCGCCCTCGTAGTGGTACGTGACGACCTTGGATTCGCCCTCGATGATGTGGTCGGGCCGCTCGTCGGTGAGCCTGATCGTGAGGCCCTTGTTGAGGAAGGCCATCTCCTGGAACCGGCGCGCCAGCGTCTCGAAGTTCCAGGTGACGGTCTCGAAGATCTCCGCGTCGGGCCAGAAGCTGATCGTCGTGCCGTGGTCCTCGGTGGGCTCGCCCTTCTGCAGCGGCCCGGTCGGCTTGGCCGTCACGTACTTCTGGCGCCACACGTGGCCGTCGGTCCGGACCTCGACCTCAAGGCGGGTCGACAGGGCGTTGACGACCGAGGCGCCGACGCCGTGCAGGCCGCCCGAGACGGCGTACGACTTGCTGTCGAACTTGCCGCCGGCGTGCAGCACGGTGAAGACGACCTCGACGGCGGGTCTGCCCTCGGCAGCGACGATGCCCACGGGAATGCCGCGTCCGTGGTCCATCACGCGCACGCCGCCGTCGGCGAGCAGGGTGACCTCGATCAGGTCGTTGTAGCCGGCCAGCGCCTCGTCGACCGCGTTGTCGACGATCTCCTGCACCAGGTGGTGGAGCCCGCGCTCACCGGTCGAGCCGATGTACATGCCGGGCCGCTTGCGGACCGCTTCCAGCCCTTCGAGAACGGTGATAGAGCTAGCGTCGTAGGACAAGTGCGAAATCCTCCTGCCGCGGACACGCGGCGGGCGACACCGTGGAATGGCTGCCCCTGCCGTGCCCGTCACCGTCGTGAGTGCCCCGATGCGCCCGCCCAGGGAAACCGGCCCGCAGGACCGGGGGTGACGCAAACCGGACGTGTCCTTGAGTCCTCCTACATTCTACCGGTCCGACCGACAACCGGTGGCATCCACGGGGGCTGTGGTGCCCTGTCGCTTGATGATCATGTTTCCGAGCATCCCCTACGGGGGACGGGGGTCATGGCCTCAGACGCGATTTTGGGCCGGTTCGGGCTTCCGGAGACTCCCCCCTGCCCACTGGACGGGCCCGTTCACCCGTAGGTGTCCCCCGGCCCCCGGCTGCCGCGCACCCGGAGACCGCCCTCCGGCCGCGGGCCCGCGCCCGGGCCGCGCACCTTCACCCTGGTCACCGTGCCGTCGCCGAGTTCCTCGTTCAGCCGCTTGACCAGCGTGGCGGCGAGCAGGCGCACCTGGGTCGCCCAGGCGGTGGAGTCGGCGGCGACCAGCACCTCGCCGTCCTCGAAGCTCTCCGGCCGGGTGTGGGCGGCGAGGTCCGGCCCGACGATCTCCGGCCAGCGGCCGAACACCCCGCCCACCGCGACCGGCTGCTCCCAGCCCCGGGCGGCGAGCAGGTCGCGGATCGCCCGGCCGAACGGCAGCGGATCGCCGGAGTCGCGCCGCGGGGCGCCCGAGCCGGAGCGGCGGCGGGGCTCGCTGCGCGGCAGCTGCCCCCGCTTGAGCGCGTCGGACTTGGCCTGGGCCAGCTTCTCCCGCGCCAGCGCGGCGCCCCGGGCGACCGAGCCCTTCGGGGATTGTCCACCGCCTGTGGATATCTCATCGGACACGGGTCACGCTCCCTTCGGTCACGTCGAACCGGGCGCCGGTCAGCTCCGGCGGCACGTCGTCCGGCACCGCGGCGGTGATGAGCACCTGCTCGGCCGGGGCGACGATCTCGGTGAGCCGCCTGCGCCGCTGCCCGTCCAGCTCGGCGAAGACGTCGTCGAGGATCAGCACGGGGTCGCCGCCGTCGGTTCTCAGCAGGTCGTAGGCCGCGAGCCGCAGCGCGAGCGCGAACGACCACGACTCGCCGTGGCTGGCGTAGCCGCGGGCCGGCAGCTCGCCCAGCCGCAGCAGCAGGTCGTCGCGGTGCGGGCCGACGAGGGTCACGCCGCGTTCGAGCTCGGCCTGACGCGCCTCGGCGAGGCCCGCCCGCAGGCCTTCGGCGAGAAGTTCCCGGTTTGTCCCCAGGGTGGGGATATCTGTGGATAACCCTGACGCCCGGTACTCCAGATCGGCGAGCCCGGACGACGGGGCGAGCGTCGCGTACGCCTTGGCGGCGAGCGGGCGCAGCAGGTCCACCAGGTGCAGCCGGGCCGCCAGCAGTTCGGCGCCGAAGCGCACCAGGTGGGTGTCCCAGATCTCCAGCGTGCTCAGCACGTCCCCGGCGCCCGCGGCGGCGAACGCCGCGTCGTCGTCCTGCCTTCGGGGGCCGCGCCGCCGCCCCGCCCGGGACGCGGCGGCCGTACGCAGGAGGGTGTTGCGCTGCTTGAGCACGCGCTCGTAGTCGGCGCGTACGGCCGCGAACCTGGGGGCGCGGGCGACGAGCAGCTCGTCCATGAACCGGCGGCGCTCGGACGGGTCGCCCTTGACTAGCGCGAGGTCCTCGGGGGCGAACAGGACCGTGCGCAGCAGGCCGAGCGCGTCGCGCGGCCGCGGCACCGGCGAGCGGTTCACCCGGGCGCGGTTGGCCCGGCCCGGGTTGATCTCCACCTCGACGAGGGCGCGGCGGTCGTCCCTGACCACCACGGCCCGTACGACCGCCCGCTGCGCGCCGTGCCGTACGAGCGGGGCGTCGGTGGCCACGCGGTGGCTCGAATGGGTCGCGAGGTAGCCGAGCGCCTCGACCAGGTTGGTCTTGCCCTGCCCGTTCGGCCCCACGAAGGCCGTCGCGCCCGGTTCGAGCGCCAGCTCGACCTCCGGGTAGGACCGGAAGTCGGTGAGGGACAGGCTCGCCACGTGCACGCCCGCAAGGCTAGTGCCCGCCGGCCGCCCGGGGTGGTCACCGGTCGGCTTCGGGGGGCGGAGCCACGTCGGCGCCAGGGGAGTCGGCGCCCCTGGCGGTCTGGCCCTCGGCCGACGCGACCGCGTGGCCGCCGAACTGGTTGCGCAGCGCCGCGACCATCTTCATCGCCGGGGAGTCGGCCTGGCGCGAGGCGAACCTGGCGTACAGCGCGGCCGTGATGGCCGGCAGGGGCACGGCGTGGTCGACGGCGGCCTGCACGGTCCACCGGCCCTCGCCGGAGTCCTCCGCGTAGCCCTTCAGGTCGGCGAGGTCGGGATCCTCCCGCAGGGCCCGCACCAGCAGGTCGAGCAGCCAGGACTGGATGACCGTGCCGTGCCGCCAGCTCCGGAACGTGTCGGGGACGTTGGTGACGACGTCGCTGGCCTCCAGCAGTTCCCAGCCCTCGGCGAAGGACTGCATCATGCCGTACTCGATGCCGTTGTGGACCATCTTCGCGAAGTGGCCCGCGCCGACGCCGCCCGCGTGCACGAAGCCGTCCTCGCCCTCGGGCTTGAGCGTGTCGAAGGCGGGCATGAGCCGCCCGACGTGCTCGTCCTCGCCCCCGACCATCAGCGCGTAGCCGTTCTGCAGGCCCCACACGCCGCCGCTGACGCCCACGTCGACGAAGCCGATGCCGCGTGTGCCGAGGTCCGCCGCGTGCCGCTGGTCGTCCAGGTAGTGGGAGTTGCCGCCGTCGATCACGACGTCGCCCTCCGACAGCAGGTCGCGCAGTTGCTCGACGGTGGCCCGGGTCGGCGCTCCGGCGGGGACCATCACCCAGACCGCGCGCGGCGCCTGAAGCCTCTCGACGAGGTCCTTCAGGCTGCCGACGTCGCTGAGGGCGGGATCGCGGTCGTAGCCGACGACCTCATGGCCGCCGCGCCGCAGCCGCTCGGCCATGTTCCCGCCCATCCTGCCGAGCCCGATCATGCCGATCTGCATCTGAGCCACCCCTTGACGTCCGCGTCGTCCACCGAGGCACGCGTACCCATGCATCGGGTGTCCATGCCACGGCCAAAGCGTACGCCCGGGGCGTCACGGCGAGATCAGCTGGACAGGCGGATGGGCATGATCAGGTAGCGGTAGTCCTCGTTCGCGCCTTCGTCCACAGGCTTGCCCGCGGTGAGGATGGCCGGCTTGGTCGGCGTGGTGAACTGCAGCCGGGCGATGTCGGAGTCGATCGCCCCCAGGCCTTCCAGCAGGAACTGGTGGTTGAACGCGATGTTGATCTCGTCGCCGTCGAAGTCGACCGGGAGCGCCTCCACCGCCTGGGCCTCGTCGCCGCTGCCGGCCTCCAGGACGACCTCGCCGCCGCGGAAGGCCAGCCGTACGGGGGTGTTTCGCTCGGCGACGAGCGCGACGCGCTTGACGGCCTCGACGAACGAGCCTGTGGACAAGTCGGCGCGGGCGGAGAACTCGGTGGGCAGCAGAGAGCGGTACTTGGGGAACTCGGGGTCGAGCAGCCGGGTCGTCGTCCGCCGCCCGGAGCTGGAGAACCCGATCATGCCCTCGCCGGTGCCGCCGGCGGAGCTGAGCGCGATCTCGACCTCCGCACCGCTGCCGCCGAGCGCCTTGGCCGTGTCGGCGAGCGTACGGCCGGGAATCATCGCCACGGCCTGGAAGCCGGGCTGCTCCGGCTGCCACTTCAGTTCGCGTACGGCGAGCCGGTAGCGGTCGGTCGCGGCGAGGGTCACCGTGTCGCCGTCGATCTCCATCCGGACGCCGGTGAGCATCGGGAGCGTGTCGTCCTTGCCCGCGGCCACGGCCACCTGGCCGACGGCGGAGGCGAACACGTCGCTGCCGACCCGTCCGGCGGCGGGCGGCATCGCCGGAAGGGACGGGTAGTCCTCCACAGGCATGGTGAGCAGGGTGAACCGCGCGCTTCCACAGGTGACGACGGCCTTCGCCCCGTCCACGACCAGTTCGACCGGCTGTGCGGGGAGGGCGCGCGTGATCTCGGCGAGCAGCTTGCCGGAGACGAGCACCACGCCCGCCTCCCCGGTCTGCAGGTCGAGGGTCACCTCGGCGGAGACCTCGTAGTCGAAGCCGGAGAGCTTCAGCCTCTGGTCGTCGGTCACCTCAAGCCGCATGCCGGCGAGCACCGGCACCGAGGGACGGGCCGGAAGGCTCCGTGCCGTCCACGCCACGGCCTCGGCGAGCACATCGCGATCGATCCGGAACATCACGTGGATCAGCCTCCTGGGTGTCGCTGCATCGTCAAGTCTTCACTCTCCCGCACCTGTGTGCCTCCAGAACCCCTTCTATGGTTCTTGAGTTCCTTAGAGAGAGATACAGGTCCTCGTATTAGGGAGTGTGGATATGTGGATGAGGAGCATTTTCGCAGCTCAGCGGAGATGCTTCATCCACTGGTGCTGTGGGGGAAAGGTGGACGGACCCCCTGTGGACTGTGGGTGGCCGCGCTGTCCCCACAGCCCGTCCCCAGGTTCGGGCACCTCTGTCCACGAGTAATCCACCAGGTTTCCACCGGTTGTCCACGGGGTAAAAGGGACAGCCGATGTGCCTGTGACGAGTACGCACAGGGCGTCCCCAGCCTGCCCACAGGTATTCCCCAAGCTGTCCCCAGCTTCTCCCCAAAGTTGTCCCCAAGTGGGGACGGCCTGCCGGCGGTCCGGAGAGGGTGGGGGTAACGCGATTCGGGCCGCGATGAGGCGGCATCCCTGATCCACAGAGTTATCCACAGCCTGTGCACTAAGAGTTGCGTGCGCGCTGCTTGATCCGGGTGGTCAGCTCGTTGACCTGGTTGTACATCGAGTGCCGCTCGGCCATGAGCGAGCGGATCTTACGCTCCGCGTGCATGACGGTGGTGTGGTCCCGGCCGCCGAACTGCTGGCCGATCTTCGGCAGCGACAGGTCTGTGAGTTCGCGGGCCAGATACATCGCGATCTGCCGGGCGGTGACCAGAGCCCGCGACCGTGAGCTACCGCACAGGTCGTCGAGCGAGACGCCGAAGTACTCCGCGGTTGTGGACATGATGAGGGAGATGGTGATCTCCGGGCTCGCGTCCTCACTGATCAGGTCCTTGAGGACGATCTCGGCGAGCTGGAGGTCCACGGACTGGCGGTTGAGGCTGGCGAACGCGGTGACCCGGATCAGCGCCCCCTCCAGCTCGCGGATGTTGGTGGCGATGCGGCTGGCGATGTACTCCAGGACGTCGGGCGGCGCGGCGAGGCCCTCCTGGATCGCCTTCTTCCGCAGGATCGCGATGCGGGTCTCCAGCTCCGGCGGCTGGACGTCGGTGATCAGGCCCCACTCGAACCGGTTGCGCAGCCGGTCCTCCAGCGTGACGAGCTGCTTGGGGGCCCGGTCGCTGGAGATGACGATCTGCTTGCTGGCGTTGTGGAGGGTGTTGAACGTGTGGAAGAACTCCTCCTGCGTCTGCTCCTTGCCCTCCAGGAACTGGATGTCGTCCACAAGGAGGATGTCGACCGCGCGGTAGCGGGCCCGGAACCCGTCCGCCTTGTGGTCGCGGATGGAGTTGATGAAGTCGTTGGTGAACTCCTCAGAGCTCACGTACCGGACCCTGGCGCCGTCGTAGAGGCTCTGCGCGTAGTGGCCGATCGCGTGCAGCAGGTGTGTCTTCCCCAGCCCGGAGTCGCCGTAGATGAACAGCGGGTTGTACGCCTTGGCGGGGGCCTCGGCCACCGCGACGGCGGCGGCGTGGGCGAAGCGGTTGCTCGCGCCGATGACGAACGTCTCGAACGTGTACTTGGCGTTGAGCCGCGCCGACTCGCCGCTCGGGCGGCCGCCCCGCGCGTCCCAGCGGTTCTGCGCCGGCTCCGGCTTCGGCGCCGGGGGAGGCTCGGGCGAGTAGCCGCCCGGCCGCTGCATGCGGTCGGGCGGGGAGACCTGCTGGGCGGGCTGTGGATACTGCGGGTCCTGTGGATACCGCGGGCCCCCGTGGACCTGCTGCGACCCCTGCGGGCGGCCGTGGGAAGGACCGTGCGGCTGGCCGTGCGACGGACCGTGCGACTGGCCGTGTAGGGGGCTGTGGATGCTCGGTGGGGCGTGCGATTCGGGCTCGCGCCGGGAGGGTCCGTCCTCATTTAAGGGGAAGCGCGGAGCCTGGGGGTGAGGCTGTGGATAATCTGTGGACGACTGCTGTGGATGACGGTCGGCCGGCCCCTGGCCCACGGGGTCCGGAGCGGCCGGCAGCCCCGCGCCGGGATCCACCATCACCGCGATCCGCACCGGCCTGCCGAGCTCCTGCGACAGCGCGTGCACGATCAGCGGACGCAGCCGCACCTCGATGACCTCTTTGGCGAAGTCGTTCGGGGCGGCCAGGAGGATGGTGTCGTTGATGAGGCCGGAGGGCTGCGTCATCTGGAGGAACGCACGCTGCTGTCCGGAGACGCCCTCGTCGAAGAGGGTCCGGAGCGCCCGAGCCCATACAGCGTTGAGATCGACGCCTTCCATGGCTCGGCCCCTCCTCCCTTTGCGCGGCCCCGTCCGCCGCCGCGATCCGTGCCGTGTCCAGTCCGGTACGCCTCACGGCACCGGCCCTCTTCCGGATGCCTGGTCCACATGTGATCCACACGATGTACACAGGCCGCGTATTCTCCCCAGGCACATCCACGCTGATGAGGGGAAGGGCCGGACGGCCGACAGTAGCGGTGTGCACACTCGCGTTCAAGGCGTTGTCCACAGCCTAGTGGGCCATGGTCGCCCGCCGTACTCGGTTGGCGGCACGGGCGTCGGTTTGACCTGACGTATGGTGGCCCCGTAACGTGTCCCGGTCGGCTAATCACGCGACGGCTATTTCGCATGCCCGCGCATATGACAAGCCGCGTGACATTGGATTGTGCCGCGTCCGCAGCCCGCGGGCGTACCTGAAGCCTGGAGCCCACTCGTGAGCAAGCGTACTTACCAGCCGAACAACCGTCGCCGCGCGAAGACCCACGGCTTCCGGCTGCGCATGCGCACCCGGGCCGGCCGCGCCATCCTGGCCGCGCGCCGCCGCAAGGGCCGCGCCGAGCTGACGGTCTGACGACCAGTCGCCGCCCGCTCGCACCCGGTGCCCCTCACGGCGCCGGTGGAGCGGGCGGCCGTACGTCGAGGAAGGCCCGGTGCTGCCGTCCGCGTCCCGCATGCGTCGGGGTGACGAGTTCGCCGACGCGATCCGCCGTGGGCGACGCGCCGGGCGTCCCGCCCTGGTCGCACATCTGAACCTGCGCGACGCCGACGAGCCACCGCTGGTCGGCTTCGTCGTGAGCAGGGCGGTCGGTGGCGCCGTGGTGCGGAACCAGGTCAGGCGCAGGTTGAGACACCTCATGCGGAGCCGCCTGCCGATGCTGCCGAGAGGTAGCCTCTTGGTGGTACGCGCCAATCCACCGGCCGCGTCCGCGCGCAGCGAGCACCTGGCCGCCGAACTCGACGTCGCGCTGAGTCGTTTACTCCGGCGGCGCGGGTCCGACGCCCGGACCCCGACGGATGGACGGTCATGACAGCGCAGCATCCGACCCCGGCCGAGGCGCCCGGGGAGGCCGACCGGCTCGCGGAAGGGCTGGTCGCCCGCGTGCTGCTCGCGCTCATCCGGTTCTACCGCGCATTCATCAGCCCGTTGCTGGGGCCGAGGTGCCGGTTCGAGCCGTCCTGTAGTGCCTATGGTCTCGAGGCCGTCGCCGTTCACGGAGCGGCGCGCGGGGTATGGCTGACCGTCAGGCGTATTGGACGGTGCCATCCGTTCCATCCTGGAGGTTTCGACCCGGTGCCCCCACGCCGAGTCCGGTCTCACGACGAAACGCAAGGGAGCTAGCTCGGTGGAGCTGCCATTCCTGAAATGGCTGTATACGGCGGTGGCCCAGGTGATCACCTGGATCCACGGCGGTTACAGCACCTTTATCCCCGCCAGTAGCGGTCTCAACTGGGCGCTGACCATCATCACCCTGACCGTGCTGATGCGTCTGCTGATCTTCCCGCTCTTCATGAAGCAGATGCGCTCGTCGCGGAAGATGCAGGAACTCGCGCCCAAGGTGCAGGAGCTGCGCAAGAAGTACAAGAACGACAAGCAGCGCATGAACCAAGAGGTCATGAAGCTGTACCAGGAGGCTGGCACCAACCCTCTGGGTGGCTGCCTCCCGATCGTCGCGCAGTTCCCGATCTTCATCTCGATGTTCACCGTGCTGCGGGCCATCGCCGAGGACCGGGCCGTCTTCGGGATGTCCAAGGATCTCGTGGAGAGCGCCCGGCACGCGCACGTCTTCGGTGCTCCGCTGCCGGCGACCTTCTTCACGAGCGCGGCGGACATCGAGAAGTTCAGCGCCGACCCGGTGGTCACGAAGATCGTGCTCGGCCTCTTCGTCGCGGTCAGCTCGTGCACCACCTTCCTCACCGTCCGGCAGAGCGTGACGCGCTCGATGGCGCAGATGCCGGACAACCCCATGGCGCAGCAGCAGAAGATCCTCATGTACATCTCGCCGCTGTTCGCCGTCTTCAGCCTGAACTTCCAGCTCGGTCTGATCCTCTACTGGGTGACCACGAACCTGTGGACGCTCGGCCAGCAGCACTGGTTCTACAGCCGCCACCCCATGCCGGTCGTGGACGAGAAGGGCAACATCACCACCCCCGAGCCGTCGAACGGCGTCTTCACGAAGCTGGTGGGTAAGCCCAAGACCACGAAGGCCCCGGAGGCAGAGCCGGAACCCGCCCCCAAGATCGTCCGTCAGCAGCCGGCGCGCCAGCCCCGCAGCAAGCGCACCGGCAGCAAGAAGTCGTAGGAGAAGGAGAGTCCGGACGTGACCGAAGCTGGGGAGACCCTCAAGCCTGCTCCCGACGTCGACGCCCTGGAACAGGAGGGCGAGATCGCGGCGGACTACCTGGAGGGCCTGCTCGACATCGCCGACCTGGACGGCGACATCGACATGGACGTGGAGGGGGACCGCGCCGTGGTGTCGATCGTCGGGATCAAGGGTGACGATCTCGTGGGCTCCGGCGGGGAGGTGCTGGAGGCGCTGCAGGAGCTGACGCGTCTCGCCGTGCACCGCCAGACGGGGGAGCGTTCCCGGCTGATGCTCGACGTGGGCGGCTACCGGGAGCGGCGCCGCGCCGAGCTGACGAAGGTGGGCTCCTCGGCGGCCGCGGACGTCAAGCGCACGGGCGAGCCCAAGGCGCTCACCCCGATGACGCCCTTCGAGCGGAAGATCGTGCACGACGCCGTCGCGGCGGCGGGCCTGCGCAGCGAGTCGGAGGGCGAGGAGCCCCGCCGTTTCGTGGTGGTCCTGCCCGCCTGACCGTTCCTCGCGGTTCCGGCTCCGCTTTCGAGCCCGTACGGCTCTCAGCTGTGGTGCCGGAAACGCCGGGGTTCCGCAAACTCCGACGTGGGAAGCCGTCGGTCCCGATCTTCGGGGCCGGCGGCTTTTCCCGTCCTGGCGTCCTGCTGCGTCCTGCTGAAGTCCTGCCACACCGCGGGATGAGCGGCACGCTTCCCCGCACGGCCGGGGGAGTGCGGACCCGGCGCCCGTATCCACGGCTGACCATTCCCGGCCGGGGAATGACGACTACCCTTGGCCCCAGAGCGTTCCTGGATGAGTGAGTGATGACGGAGAGCAACGACCTGCCCGAGGCGCCCCCGGTGGCGCGTGAGATCTTCACCGGTGAGGCGCTGGAGCGGGCCCGGGTGTTCGCCGAGTTACTCGCCGGTCCCGGAGTGGTGCGAGGGCTGCTGGGGCCGAGAGAGGTCCCCCGGATCTGGGACCGCCATCTGCTCAACTGTGCCGTGGTGGAGGAGGCGATCCCGCCGGACTCGACCGTCGTCGACATCGGTTCCGGCGCCGGCCTGCCCGGCCTGGTGCTCGCGATCGTCCGGCCCGACGTGACGGTGACATTGCTGGAACCACTGCTCCGCCGCACGGTCTTCCTCTCCGAGTGTGCCGAGGCGCTCAAGCTCGACAACGTGGAGGTGCTGCGCGGACGCGCCGAGGAGATCGCTTACAAGAGGCTCTTCGATGTCGCGACCGCACGGGCGGTGGCGCCGCTCGACCGCCTGCTCTCATGGTCGATGCCGCTGCTACGGGAGGACGGCGAACTTCTGGCGATGAAGGGAGAGCGGGCACAGGAGGAACTGGAGGCCGCCCGCCCTCACCTCCAGTCGTACGGGGTGAGGCACGTCGAGCTCGTGACAGTGGGGCGCGGTAGGGTCGAGCCGCCCGCGACCCTTGTTCGCGTCGTCGCAGGACGACCCCCGCGAGCGGACACGCGGAGGCGACGGAAGAGGTGAGCCGCGTGGCGGACGCCGGATCAGGCGATGTGAAAGCGGGACTGGGTTGGCCGGAGACCCGGCTCCCCCTACCCTGGGAGATCGCGACAGCAGGCCGGTCCTCCGGGGTTGGCTGGCCTCGTCCCCCTGCTTCGCCGGTCGAAAGGACGACGACCGTGCCCCAGACCCCCCTAAGCCCTGGCGATTCGCCGCTGGTACGAGAGGCACTGAGTTCTGTGGTTTCACGTGAAACAGCCGCGCCTGCGCAGGCGGCTGCGCCTTCCGTCGGTTACTCGACGCGTGACGAGGGGAGCTGGCCCCGGCCTCCTCGCTGCCGGGTGATGACGGTGGCCAACCAGAAGGGCGGCGTGGGTAAGACCACCACGGCCGTCAACCTGGCGGCGGCACTGTCCATGCATGATCAGCGCGTTCTCGTGGTCGACCTGGACCCACAGGGAAACGCGTCGACCGCCCTCGCGACCGAGCACCGGTCGGGGATGCCGTCGGTCTACCAGGTCCTGGTGGACGACATGCCGCTGTCGCAGATCGTGAACCCCGTCCCCGACATGCCGAACCTCTACTGCGCCCCCGCCACCCTCGACCTTGCGGGAGCGGAGATCGAGCTCGTCCCGATGGTGGGCCGCGAGTCTCGTCTGCGGAGGGCGCTGGCGGCCTTTGACGCCATGGAGTTCGACTACATCCTCATCGACTGCCCGCCGTCGCTGGGCCTGCTGACCGTGAACGCCATGGCGGCGGCCCAGGAGGTCCTGATCCCCATTCAGTGCGAGTACTACGCGTTGGAGGGGCTCACCCAGCTCATGCAGAACGTCGAACTGGTCCGTGCGCACCTCAACCAGACGCTTGCGGTCTCGACCATCCTCCTCACCATGTACGACGGCCGTACCCGCCTGGCGTCTCAGGTGGCGGAAGAAGTGCGGTCCCACTTCGGGGACACGGTGCTCGACGCGGTCATCCCCAGGAGCGTCCGTGTCTCCGAGGCGCCCAGCTACGGCCAGTCGGTCATGACGTACGACCCGGGATCCAGTGGCGCGCTCGCGTACATGGGGGCCGCCAAGGAGATCGCCTATCGCGCGGCGGCGCTCGCCGATGCCTGAGAACCGATCGCTGAGAACCGGCCACTGAGAACTGGCCACTGAGTGCCGACCGCCGAGAGCTGGCGCTGGAAAGGCGTCGGGCGTTTCCTGGGCACGGGCGGTGTGGGCTCTCAGCGTCGATGGGTTGTGCACAGGTCGATGTCTGAGGACTCGTGCGGAGGCGTCGCAGCGGTACTCTCTCCTGGTGTGTGCGTGCCGGTGCCCAGTGACTCCGAGTCGCTGGGCACCGCCTTCTTTGCGGGTGCGGGTATGAAGGAGCAGCGGTGAGCCAGCAGCGTCGAGGACTTGGCAAGGGTCTTGGGGCTCTGATCCCCACAGGACCGATCGTCGATCCGTCGCCTCTGGCGAGCGTGCCGTCCACTGCCGGTCTGCCGGCATTCGCATCGAGTGGCGGTGTGGCAGGCGGTGGGGTTGCGGGTGACGGCGGAACGGGCCTGCGCCCGGTGGAAGGCGCGTACTTCCAGGAGATCGAGGTCGGGTCGATCTCTCCCAACCCCCGCCAGCCCCGGGAGGTGTTCGACGAGGATCGTCTCGAAGAACTGTCAGCCTCCATCAAGGAGGTCGGCCTGCTGCAGCCGGTCGTCGTACGGGCGTTGCCGGACGGCCGCTTCGAGCTCATCATGGGGGAGCGGAGGTGGCGGGCGTCCCAGCTCGCCGGGCTCGACCACATCCCCGCGATCGTCCGCAGCACGCAGGACGACGAGATGCTCCGCGAGGCGCTCATCGAGAACCTCCAGCGCGAGCAACTGAACGCACTGGAGGAGGCGGCGGCCTACCAGCAGCTTCTCGACGATTTTGGCGCCACCCATGAGGTGCTCGCGAAGAAGGTGGGGCGCTCCCGCTCGCACATCAGCAACACCTTGCGGCTGCTGAACCTCCCGCCGGAGGTGCAGCGCAGGCTGGCGGCCGGGGTCATCAGCGCCGGGCATGCGCGGGCGCTGCTGACGCTCAGCGACCCGGCCGCCCAGGAACGCCTGGCGAGCCGCATCGTGGCGGAAGGGCTGTCGGTCCGGACCGTCGAGGAGATCGTGGCGCTGGGGGAGGCGACCGCGGGTCCGGCTCCCCGCAAGCCGCGGGCGAAGAAACCGACGGCTCCGGCACTGCGGGATCTGGCCGACCGGCTCTCCGACCATTTCGAGACGAAGGTGAAGGTCGATCTCGGCAGCAGGAAGGGCCGCATCGTGGTCGAGTTCTCCACCATCGACGACCTGGAGCGGATCATCGACACGATGGCTCCGGACGCCGCCAACGCGATGCGCAGCGCGGGGATCGCCACCGAGTAGTCGCTGGGTAGTCGCTGTTTCACGTGAAACATCGCCACCGTCGGCCACGCTGTCGCACTGGACGTCGCTTCTCGCACTGATGCATCGTGCTCAGGCACAGTCTCAGGCACGGTGCTCAGGACGGCCGATGGGCGAGCGATGGGCGAGCGATGGAGGCGCGATGAACGACGAGGCTCCCTTTCGGGTAGGGCTTCGGGCCTACGACGTGAGTGCGGCGGCCGCGTTCTACGAGGGGCTGGGATTCGAGCGGACCGGCAGGATCTCCAGTCCCGATGGCCGGACAGTCATGGCGATCCTGCGACGCGGCGAGCTCCAACTACTCGTCGACGCCCTGACCGGCATGCCGTTTCCCGACAATGAGCGTGAACGGGGCACGCTGGCCGGTCCGCGAGGGTTGGGCGTGGTCATCGGCATCGCGGTAGACGATGTCGGAGCGACCGTGGACTACTGCCGATCGGCCGGTTGCGAGGTCACCACTGAGACGGCCGACGCCCCGTGGGGGGAGCGGTACGCCGAGGTCCTCGATCCCTACGGCTACGCGTGGAAGTTCTTCAAGGTGCTCCCGGATCCGCCCCATGACACCTTGCGCAGCGCCTACGACAGCTGGTTCGGCTGACCTCGTCGCCCCACACGGCATGCGTGCTCACAGGCACGCATGCCGCAGCGACGTTCTCTCGCCTGTTTCACGTGAAACAGGCGGGGCTCAGCGAAACCGGAGGGCTCAGCGGCGAGCCGCGGCGAGCTCCAGGAGTCCCTTGCAGAGGGTGCCCAGATCCCGGTGGGCCGCTTCGGCGGCCATCGGCAGCAGGGAGGTCTCCGTCATGCCGGGGGCGACGTTCACCTCAAGGAAGTACGGCTTGCCGGTGGCGTCGACGATGAGGTCGGTGCGGGAGACGTCACGCAGGCCCAGTGCCGTGTGAGCGGCCACGGCCATCCCCGCGCACGCCTCGGTGGCCTCCGGAGAGAGCCGGGCAGGTGCGAAGAACTCCGTCTGGCCGGCCGTGTACCGGGCGGCGTAGTCGTAGACGCCGCGGTCGGGCACGATCTCCACCGGAGGCAGGGCGACCGGTCCGTCACCCATATCCACGACGGAGACGGCGACCTCCACGCCCTGCACGTACTGCTCGATCAACGCGGTGTCCCCGTACGCGAAGCAGCCGACCATCGCCGCGGGCAACTCCTCGGCGCTGCGGACGATCGACGCGCCGAGCGCGGACCCTCCACGTGAGGGCTTCACGAACAGCGGCAGTCCGAGGCGGTCGACGATACGGGCGAGCACCGCCGTGGCACCGAGGTCGTGGAACGTCTCCTTGGGAAGCGCCACCGAGTCGGGGGTGTTGAGCCCCCAGGATCGGACGACCGCCTTGGCGGTGGGCTTGTCGAAGGCGACCCGGCAGGCGTCCGGCGTCGCCCCGACGTAGGGCACGTCGAGCAGTTCCAGGACGGACCGGATCGCCCCGTCCTCCCCGGCGCCGCCGTGCAGGGTGACGAACACCGCGTCCGGCGGGTCCGACAACACGGCGGGCACGAGGGTGGCGTCGGTGTCGCGCGTCTCCACGTCCACACCGGCGGCCCGCAGCACCTCCGCCACCCGGCGACCGGAGCGCAGGGAGACCTCACGCTCGTAGGAGAGACCTCCGGCGAGGACGAGCACATGACTCAGATCGCTCATGCCGTCTCACCACCGATGCGGGCGAACCCGCCGCTGGGCTGGGGCTGGTCGTTTCCCCGCGCACGCGGGCCGAGCCCTTCAGCAGGGCCGGCCGTGGCCGCCGTGCGGCTCTCGGAGGTACGACCCCCGATCCACCGGTGATCGGCGTTGCCCGGCCCGGGGCGCGTTCCCCTCCGCGGAGGTGCGGGGGGCGATCCTGCGGTCATCGTTCGCTCGCTCACGAAGAGGGCCTTTCTCGCGTCGAGGAGTCGGTACGGCCAGCCTGAACAGGCTAGTGCCCCTCCTGGCGGTCGTCGTCCAGGCCCGACCACGAGGGGAGGGGCGGGAGGCTGCGACGTCCCAGTAGGAGAGGCTACGCCGGTTCAGGCGTGGGCCGTACCCACACCTGAGCGAGGCGGGCCAGACACTTCCTAGGCGAGGTCCGGGCCGGGGGTGTCCACGCCTCCCTGCCGCGGTATGGAACCGGTGCCGAACGTGTCCCGCATCCTGAGCTCCTGCTCGATGACCCCGGCGAGACGGCGTACGCCCTCCTTGATGCGGTCCGGCTCCGGGTAGCAGAACGACAGCCGCATGTTCCGCGTGCCGCCGCCGTCGGAGTAGAAACCGGTGCCGGGCACGAAGGCGACCCGTTCGGCGATGGCCCGGGGGAGGAGAGCCTTCGAGTTGAGCCCTTCGGGCAGCGTCATCCAGACGAAGAACCCGCCGGCCGGGCGGGTCCACGTGCAACCGGGCGGCATGAACACCTCGAGCGCGTTGAGCATCGCGTCGCGCCGCTCGCGGTACAGCTCCCGGAACGTCTTGATCTGCTCCCGCCACGGCTGGGTCGTGAGGTACTGCCCCACGGCGAGCTGGGTGAACGTGGAGTGCGACAGCACCGCCGACTCCATGGCGAGGACCAGCTTGTCGCGGATCGCGTGCGGCGCGACGGCCCAGCCGACGCGGAAGCCCGGGGCCAGGGTCTTGGAGAACGAGCCGAGGTAGACGACACCGTCGGGATCGTCGGCCCGCAGCGCCCGCATCGGCTCCCCGTCGAACCCGAGCAGGCCGTACGGGTTGTCCTCGACGACGAGCACGCCGGTCCGGCGGCAGACCTCCAGCACCTGGCGGCGGCGCACCTCGTTCAGCGTCACACCGGCGGGATTCTGGAAGGTCGGGATCGTGTAGAGGAACTTGATCCGGTTCCCCGCCGCCTGGAGTGCGTAGATGGTCTGCGCGAGCGCCTCGGGAATCAGGCCCTGGTCGTCCATCGCGATGTGGACGACCTTCGCCTGGTAGGCCGCGAACGTGCCGAGCGCCCCGGCATAGGACGGCCCTTCGGCGAGCACGACGTCACCGGGGTCGATGAAGATGCGGGTGATGAGGTCGAGCGCCTGCTGGGAGCCGACGGTGACCATGATGTCGTCGGGACCGGCTTCGATACCCTCAAGGCGCATGACCTCGCAGATCTGCTCCCGCAGGGCGGGGTCGCCCTGGCCGCCGCCGTACTGCAGAGCGACGGAACCGCGGGTGGCGACGAGATCGGCGACGAGATCGCCCACCACGTCGAGAGGAAGGGCCGTGATGTACGGCATGCCGCTGCCGAGCGAGACCACCTCAGGCCTCGAGGCGACGGCGAAGAGAGCTCGGATCTCGGAGGCGACCATCCCGGCGGCCCGGGCGGCGTACCTGTCGACGTAGGCGTCAATGCGCGACCCGTGGGCCGCGTTCGTCCGACCGTGATCAAGCTCATGCGTCACGGTCCACCTCCGATCACATAGCCGAGAAATCCAGAGTACGGTAACGCGCCACGCTGCTCACAACAGGGTATTGACCATCACAGACCCCTTTTCCTGCATTCCTGCCTCATTGGTTTCACCGTGAGGGCGACGTAAACGGTCGGCTGTGGCTCTTGTGGCGTACGCGCTCCGGCCCTGCCGCTGAGTTACGATGCGTGCAGTAGACGCCGTATTCGCGCGCTTTTCTGGCGGGACCGCTAGCGGGGATTGGGGCATCACGTGTCGCGTCGGCTGGTCAATGTCACCCTCGACAACCTTGACGACCTGCCGCGCCGGTGCCGGCGGTGTGTGTTCTGGGAGCTCGACCCCGTGAGCGGGGAGCGAGCGGTGGAGGCGGGCGACCCGGGGCTGGAGAAGGAGGCGTGGATCTCCGCGACCCTCCTCGAATGGGGGAGCTGCGGGAAGATCGCCTACGTCGACGGCGTGGCGGCCGGCTTCGTGCTCTACGCCCCGCCGCTGTACGTCCCCCGATCGGTGGCGTTCCCGACCTCTCCGGTCAGCTCCGACGCGGTGCTGCTGATGACCGCGCACATCGTGCCGGAGTTCTCCGGAGGCGGGCTCGGCCGGATGCTCGTGCAGGGCGTCGCGAAGGACCTGACCCGCCGCGGCGTACGAGCGATAGAAGCCTTCGGCGACCTCAAGTGGGAGCAGCCCGGCTGCCTGCTGCCGGCGGACTATCTGCTGTCGGTCGGATTCAAGACCGTACGCCCGCACCTGCGCTTCCCACGGCTCCGCCTGGAGCTCAAGACCGCCGTCTCGTGGCGTGAGGACGTCGAGGTGGCGCTGGAGCGCCTACTCGGCTCGATGTCCCCAGAGCGGGCGCTGCGGCCCGTCTGAGGCGATCTCAGGGCCCCACACGATCTCAGGCTCCAGGCGATCTCAGTGTCCACGCGATCTCAGTGTCCACGCGAGTGCCCGAGCGATCTCATGACACAGCGGAGCCCCCCGTGCGTTCGCGCGGGGGGCTCCTGTCCGGCTCGATCGGGGCGCGTCAGAGCACGCCCTCCAGCTCGCGCAGCAGCATGGCCTTCGGCTTGGCGCCGATGATCTGCTTGACGACCTCGCCGCCCTTGTAGACGTTCATCGTCGGGATCTGCAGCACGCCGTAGTCGCGCGGCGTGACCGGGTTCTCGTCGATGTTCAGCTTGACGATGGTCAGCCTGTCCGCGTTCTCGGTGGCGATCTCCTCGAGGATGGGCCCGACCTGGCGGCACGGACCGCACCACTCGGCCCAGAAGTCGACGAGAACCGGCTTGTCGCTCTTGAGGACCTCGGCCTCGAAGCTCGCGTCCGTCACGCTCTTGATGGCGCCCAAGGTAACTCTCCCCTTGTGTCTGGTGTGGTGGGTGCAACCGCGGGAACGGTCACCGCATTCCCGCGGCCGCCCGGAAACGGTCTCAGGCGTTCAGCGTCAGCCAGCGCTCGGCGTCGAGCGCCGCGGCGCATCCGGTCCCGGAGGCCGTGATCGCCTGGCGGTAGATGTGGTCGACGACGTCGCCCGCCGCGAACACCCCGTCGAGGTTGGTCCTGGTCGTGGGCGACTGCACGAGGACGTAGCCCTCGTCGTCGAGATCGATCTGGCCCTTCAGCAGTTCCGTGCGCGGCTCGTGTCCGATGGCGATGAACAGCCCCCCGACCGGCAGATCGGTCTCCTCGCCGGTCTTGAGGTTGCGCACGCGCACGCCGGAGATCCGGTCCTCACCGAGCACGTCGACGACCTCGCTGTCCCAGACGAAGCGGATCTTGTCGTTGGCGAACGCCCGGTCCTGCATGATCTTGCTGGCGCGCAGCGTGTCCCTGCGGTGGATCACGGTGACGGTACGGGCGAACCGGGTCAGGAAGATGGCCTCCTCCATCGCCGTGTCGCCGCCGCCGACGACCACGATCTCCTGGTCGCGGAAGAAGAACCCGTCACAGGTCGCACACCAGGACACGCCCCGGCCGGACAGCCGCTTCTCGTTCTCCAGGCCCAGCTCCCGGTAGCGCGAGCCGGTGGCGATGATCACGGACTTGGCCAGGTAGGTGTCGGTGTAGGTCTTGACGACCTTGGGGTCGGCCTCCAGGTCGACCTCGACGACGTCGTCCGCCACCAGCTCGGCGCCGAAGCGCTCGGCCTGCTTGCGGAAGTTGTCCATCAGGTCCGGACCCATGATCCCGTCGGGGAACCCGGGGAAGTTCTCCACGTCGGTGGTGTTCATCAACGCACCACCCGCGGTGACCGAGCCCTCGAAGACGAGCGGCCGCAGGTCCGCCCGCGCGGCATACACGGCAGCCGTGTAGCCGGCGGGGCCCGATCCGATGATGATCACGTTACGGACGTCGCTCAACGGACTCGCCTTCCGATCCCGGTGTGATGTGCAGTCGCGTCAACAGATCCTAGGCCCCGGCGATTCCCGCGGCCGACCCCCGGCACCCGAGGACTCCTGACGCGTCTGGGGCACCCGGACATCGCGAAGCCCCCCGGAGGTCGCGGGGGGCTTCGTCACTGCCGATGGTACGGCTCGCGCCGTACTCCGTACGCCGCCGGGTGAGCCCCGGAGCGGCGTCAGGTCACCTCCAGCTGGCCAGGCCCTCCGGCCGCAGGCGGCGGCACTCGGAGTCCACGACGACCACCCGTACGGCGTTGATGTTCTTGTCCTCCCAGAACGCCATGATCGTGGCCTCGTTGCCGTTGTACAGGGCCTTGTCGACCCCGATCGGCGTGCGGTCGAGCTCGGTGGAGAACTGCTTGACGCAGCTGTCGAGACCCTCGTCACTCGTGGACGCGCCGTCCACGCCGGGGCCGACGCCGAAGTAGCCCAGCAGCGGCCCGCGCAGCTCCCGGCTGGTGTAGTTGTGGCCGCTGGCGTAGGTCGAGTAGGTCAGCGCCTGCGCACGGGTCTTCTCCGGGCTCTGGCTCGCGTCGCCCTGGCTCAGCGCCGACTGGGGCTGCGCGCCGCCGGACCAGAGCAGGCCGGTGGCGGCGACCCCGCTCCCGACGACCGCGATCGCCGCGGCGGCGGCCACCGCGGGCATCGCCCACGCGCGCCGTCTGGCGGACTTACGGCCCCCCGTACGCGTCCCGTTGCGGCGCCCGGCCGGCGTGATCGTCCCGTCGCCGGACACGACGCCCAGCGGACCGGTCGCCGCGGCGACCGGCGCGAGCTCGGGTTCCGGCTCCGGCGCAGGCTCCGGCGCGGGTACGAGCCCCGGCTGCGGCGCCCCGGCAGGGACGATGGATTCGACCGGAGTCTCGACGGTCTCCCACGGCGCGTTCTCCCAGGGGGAGTCCCGCATGACGCGGTCCCAGTCCGGGGCCTCGGCGGCGAGCGCGCGGTCGATGCGCTTGGCGACGCCCAGAGGCATCGCCGGCACCGGCACGGCCGCCAGGACCTCGCGGACCGCGGCCAGGTCGGCGAGGCTCTCCCCGCAGGGGTCGCAGACCGCGAGGTGCTCGCGGACCCGCCGTGCCGTGGTTTCGTCGAGGAGACCCTCCGCCAGTTCGGCGAGAATCTCCAGGTCGTAGTGCGTGTCACCCGTCACGAAGTTCTGCTCCCTTCCCGGATGAGACGCGAGTCAGGTCTGATCGGTTCCGTAGATGCGAAAGAATCGGGGCGAGTTTGGCGCGGCCCCGGGCGCAGCGGCTTTTCACCGTTCCGGGCGGGACGCCCAGCACCGCGGCGGCGTCGTCCACCGCGTAGCCCATCATGTCGACGAGCACGAGGGCGGCCCGCTGGTCGGGCGGCAGCAGCTTGAGCGCCGCCGTCACCTCCAGGGACACCTCCCGCTCGCCCGACTGGTCGGTGGCCGGAGACTCCCGCTCGGCGGCCTCGATGAGTTCGTCGTCGGCGACGGGCCGCACCGACTTGCGGCGCATGCGGTCGAGGCAGGCGTTCACCACGATGCGGTGCAGCCACGTCGTGACCGCCGCCTCGCCGCGGAAGCTGTCCGCCTTCCGGTACGCCGAGACGAAGGCGTCCTGCACCGCGTCGGCGGCCTCGTCGGGATCGCCCAGCGTACGCAGGGCGACCGCCCACATCCGGTCGCGGTGCCGCCTGACGATCTCACTGAACGCGTGCGGATCGCCGCCCAGATGGCGCGTCAGCAGATCGGCGTCGGACACGGCGCGTTGCGCGTGCTCAGCCGTCGGGGGTGTGTCTGGTGGGGAGTTCACAGGTCCCTGCTATGCCGGTCCGGGGGAGTGCACCGTTACTTCGTAGATGGTGCCACGATACTTCCCGGCATAGGGCGGAAGCCGGGTGAACCAGATCAAAACGTACTGACCTGTGGTGGCCTTGCTCGGCGTGAGCGTGACCGTGCCAGAGGCGCCCTTCGCCTCGGCGAGCGTCCTCAGCGAGCCGAGATCCGCCGCGTCGCCCACCTTGAGCTGCACGGTCGCGCCGGCGGCGTCGCCCAGGGAGACGGCCACGTCGGCGATCGGGACCGGCTTGCCCATGTCGAGGATGAGCCCCACCCCGTCCTTGAGCCCGCCCAGGTCCGCGCCGAGGTAGCTGTCGGTGTGCCACTCCGTGGACGGCTTGCCGTCGACGGCGAGCCCGGCGATCTCCGGCTTCTCCGCGCGGTCGGAGCCCAGGGGGTCGAACCCGGTCGCGCTCACCGGTTTGACGGCGACCGGCTTGGCCGTGGGCGACGGCGAATCGGCGACGTCCGGCTGCGTGACCCGCGGGGCGTTGCCGAGGTTCTTCCCCACCGTCCAGGCGCCGACCCCGACGGCCGCCATCACGAGCAGCACGATGACGGTCAGCAGGATCTTGCTCGCCGCTCCGGTCTGCGGACGCGGCGGCGGCGGATGCGCCATCGGCTTCTGCGGCGGCCTCGTGGTCACGCCCAGGCCCAGGCCGTCGGGCGCCTCGGAGCGCAGGTTCAGCGCGGGCGGGGCGGTGGTGACCGGGACGGGCGTGGGACGCGGCACCTCGGAGAGGGCTTCCGCCACCTCGGCCGGGGTGGCCAGCGGAGGCTGTCCCCGCCTCGGCTCCTGCAGCAGGGCGCGGCAGGTGATGGCGTCGAGATAACCGGGCACGCCGGCGGTGACCTGCCGGGGGGTGCAGACCTTGCCGTCGTCGAGGGGCGCGGAGGGCAGGCCGCAGTCGGAGTCGCCCGGCCAGTGCCCGGTCAGCGCGGCGTACAGCAGACGGCCCAGCCCTTCGGCGTCCTCCCGG
This sequence comes from Microbispora triticiradicis, assembly GCF_005864065.1. NCBI lineage: Bacteria > Bacillati > Actinomycetota > Actinomycetes > Streptosporangiales > Streptosporangiaceae > Microbispora > Microbispora triticiradicis. Next base: position 943,747 of record NZ_VANP01000001.1, read on the forward strand.
GCGGGTTCCTCGCTGTGGAGGTCGAGGATCGCGGCGTCGACGGCGAGACCCAGGAGCTTGACCGTGCCCCCGCTCGTCCAGACCAGGCGGCCGGGGGTGAGATGCAGGTGGGTGAGGCCCGCCGCGTGGGCGTGCGCCAGCGCCTCGGCGGCCTCGGCCACCAGGGCGGCGCCGCGCTCGGCCTCGACCGGGCCGCTCTCCAGCAGGTCGAGCAGCGAGTCGCCGCTGACCCACTCGCTCACGACGTACGCCGTGCCGTCCTCGTCGGCCGCGTCGAAGACCTGGGTGAGGCGCGGGTCGGTCAGCCGGCTCGCCAGGCGGGCGGCCGTGACGACCTCCGCGACCCGGGGGAAGTCCGGCGCGAACGTGTGGACGGCGACCGGGCGGGCGAGGATCTCGTCCAGCGCCTTCCACAGGGTCGCGCCCGCGGACTCGTGGACCCGGTCCTCCAGGCGGAACCGGTCCGCCAGCCGGGTCCCCGGTTCGACCGTGGACATGCTCATGCGGCCGCCCCGCTCCGCGGCCCGTCGGCATGCATCAGCCGATGCCGGGTGGTTCCGCCCACGCCTTCCCGCTTCCGCTCGCCGATCACAACTCCAGGTCGCGCCCCCGAGATCTCGTGCCTGCCGCGGCACCGGACGGAGCACCGCCGGGCCGGATTCCTCCGGTAGGGCAAGATCCGCGGGACGTTTCGCTGGAAGGTGTATCAAAAGTGATGCCCTGCCGCGCCGAATCCCACCGGATTCCCGCTCGCAACGGGCGCCGCTTCCTCAACACTCCCTGGCGCACCATGCTAGTGCCGTGCCGCTTGTGCCCGCCTTCCCGATGGAAGACGTCCGAATCGGACTTCTGGGTTACCTTCGAGTTGCCGCTTGGTCGTGAGAACTCCTACCGTCCTACCCTGCCCGCCACGAGTCCAATGATGGAGCGGACCTCGGGAACCCGCAGCCGGTGCGCGGCCAGCAGGTAGAGGATCAGGCCGGCTCCGCCGCCCACGGCGAGCACGACCGCCGAGCTCACCGGCGTGATCGTGGTGAGCTCCCGGGCCAGCCACAGCACCGCCAGCGCGAGTGCGGCCGAGGGGATCGCCGCCGCGTACATCCGGCCCAGGCCGGCGGTGACCTCCCGGCCGCCGAGCCCGCCGATCTTCCGGCTGGCCAGCGACCACGCGACGCCGCAGAGCACGACGTACGTGGCCAGGTAGGCGAAGGCCATGCCGATGACCACGTACCGGTCGGGCAGCGTGAAGTACGCGACCAGGCTGAGCGTCGCGTTGATGGCCACGTTCACCGCCGCCATGATCGCGGGGGTGCGGGTGTCACCGAAGCTGTAGAAGACCCGCAGCAGGAGCTGGAAGATCGAGAACGGCACGAGCGCGACGCCGAACACCTGCAGGACATGGCCGATATAGATCGCGTTCGCCGTCGTCATGTGGCCCCACGAGAAGATCAGTGTGGTGACCGCCGGCCCGAGCACCATCAGCAGCAGGCCCGCCGGGACGATGACGGACGAGACCAGCCGCACCGCCGAGGCGAACTCCGTGCGCACCTCGTCCAGCCTGCCCTCGGCGACGGACCGGCTCATCTTCGGCAGCATCGCGGTGATCACCGACACCGCGATGATCCCGTACGGGAGCTGGAAGAGCTGGAAGGCGTACGCCCAGGCGCTGTTGCCGGCGCCCGGCGCCCGGTAGCCCGCGCCGGTGGCGAGCTTGGTGGTGACCCAGAACCCGATCTGGGTGATGCCGGTGTAGCCGAACGTCCACACGGCGGCCCTGGCCGCCTCCCCGAGCCCGGTGCCGCGGACGCCGAAGCGGGGGCGGAACCGGAACCCGGCCCGGTGCAACGCGATCACCAGCACGATCGCCTGGGCGACGATGCCGGCCGTGGTGCCGAGGCCGAGGAGCGTGAGGTCGCGCTCGCTCACCTTCTCGATGTCGGACGACCCGACGGCGTAGTAGGCGGCCAGGACGCCCATGACCACGATGTTGTTCAGCACCGGCGCCCACATCGGGGCGGCGAACCTGTCCCGCGTGTTGAGGATCGCCCCCGCCAGCGAGCCGACCCCGAAGAACGCGATCTGCGGCAGCATGTACCTGGCCAGCGTCGCGGCGACCTCCACCTTGTCCTCGGTCCAGTTCGAGGCGGTGTAGAGCTCCATGATCGGCTTGGCCAGCAGCACGCCGAGCAGCGCGACGGCCGTCAGCACCACCACCGCCAGCGTCATCAGCCGCTGTTCGAACGCCTGGCCCCCGTCCGGGTCGCGCTGCTGCGCCCGTACGATCACCGGCACGACCACGCTGCTCAGCACGCCCTGGAGCAACAGGTCGAGGAGGATGTAGGGAATCATGTAGGCCGCGTTGTAGGCGTCGCCGAGGGCGAAGGTGCCGATGGCCGCGGCGAGCATCGCCGTCCGCGCGAAGCCGGTGAGCCGCGAGACCATCGTCCCGGCCGCCATGATCGCGCTGGCTCGCAGCATCCTGCTCATGGGTGTCCTTCGGGTCACGACGGCCGCGTTCGCGGGGCCGCCTCGCTCGGGGTGGGCCGGGTCGGGGTCCGCCTACGGTGACTGCGTCCGCTCGGCCGGTACGGCGTCCGGCCGGTCCTCCGGCGGGCCCTCGCCGGCGGTCGTGCCGTCGAACGGGAAGGCCCTCCTCGACCTGCGGCGCAGGACCCGCATCACCACGGCCGCGAGCATGATGACCAGGGCCGCCCCCACGATGACGACGGCGATGCCGGTGTAGCCGGTCGCGCGCACCACGACCCGTACGGCGTTGCCGTACTCCACGTCGCCGTCGGTGAGAAGCTGCACCGAGATGCTCGCCTCGCCGCCTCCGCCTCGTACGATCACCGGCACGTTGACGAGCTGGCTCCGGCCGGCGAGGACCCGGGTCGGCTGGGTCACGTAGGTCCCGTCGTCCGCGTCGATCGCGAGGCGGGACTTGCTGCCCGACGTGACCCGGATCCTGATTTCGATGTCCTGGTCCAGGTTGTTGGCCACGCTGACGGGCACCTGGCCGTTGCTCCCCGCCACCGAGCGCGGGCTGTCGAGCACGGACACGCCGGTGATGCGCTGGTCGATCGTCTCCTTGACCCGCTGTGCGAAGGAGGCGGCCCGCTTGGCGTCACCCCGCCAGGAGGCCGAGGTCAGCCGGAGTATCGCCGCGTGGAAGACGTCGGTGTGCTCCGCCGTGACGGTGGCCACGGCCTCGGCCTTGCGCTCCAGCTTCCGGACGGTCGCGAGGTGGGAGCGGCCCAGCTCCGCCTGGCGGTCGCGCTCGGTGTAGGCCAGGTCGCCCCGCGTCGCCCCGTCCCGTCCCGGCTTCACCGAGTCGAGTGAGGTCATGCTCAGCCAGGGGGCGGAGGAGGCGGCCTGGAGGAGGCCGGAGACGAACGCGGGGTCGGGCGTCCACAGGTGCGAGCCGGGCACCGCGACCACGGTGGGCGACGGCGTCTTCGCCGATCCGTCCGGCCCGTCCTGTCCTGTCCTGTTCGGTTGGCCCGACCGGCCCGGCTGGGCGGGCTGCCCGTTCTGCCACTCGAAGGCGATCATCGCGGTCTCGGCGAGGAACCGCTGCCGCGCCAGCAGCGCAGCGCCGGGAGCCGAGACGTTCCCGCCGAGGACCTCGCTCAGTGTGGGATCGGCGAGCAGCGCGGTCAGCGGCTTGTCCGCCACGGAGTAGAGCGTGGCCGCGCCGTCGGGGGTGAGCGGCGTGGGGGTGATCGCCGCCGGGTCGTCCTGCGCCGCGGCCCTGACCGGCAGCGCGTCCGCGGACAACAGGACGGATGTCACGCCCGAGATGGCCAGTTCGTCAAGGGTGTCCCGGTCGATCCGGCCACCGGCCGGCCAGGCCGTGGTGCCGTGGATCTCCCGGCCGAGCACCTCGCTCGCGAGCGCGGCCCCGCGCTGGACCGACGCCGCGGCCTGCTTGTCGAGGCCGTGGTGGACCAGCGCGGTCATGTCCGGATCGGCGTACGGCGTGGCCACGACGGGTTTGCCGGTCAGTGCGCCGCGCAGGCCGTTCAGCCACTGGCCCGCGGCCGGGTCGGCCTCCTTGCGCACGCCGCGTACGATCCGCGCGCCGGAGGACAGGACGCGGACGTCGTCGAGCAGGGCGGGGTCGACGAACCAGGTGACCTTGTCCCCGGTGTCCTGGGCGGTCTGGAGCAGCGCCGCCAGGCGGCCGGACGCGAGCGACGCGGACAGGTCGTCGTCCATGAACGTCGCGTCGTCGGCGCGGTGCGGCCGGTCCACCAGGGGAAGGGCGAGCGCCAGCTTCACCTTGGGGATCTGCTCGCCCTTCGGGGCGTACGTCAGGAAGGTGCGCTCGATCGCGATCCGCTGGCCGGTCGCCGCGTCGGTCACCTCGATCGCGAGCGGGTAGACGCCCGGCCGGGACATCCCCAGCTCCTGGGGCGTCACGGTGAACCGGAAGGGCAGCTTGCCCGCCTGGTCGAGCGGCGTGGCCTGGACCCTGGTGCTCCAGTTGGAGGGGACGTATCCCTGTTCGGACAGGTAGGCCGCCATCTCGCCGCGCGAGGTCAGCGGCCGGTTCGGCGCGTAGCGGACGACCACCCGTACGGAGGTTCCCTGGGCGCCCACGGCGGTCCCCGAGATCGTCACGGGGGCGGCGGCGTCGCGTACGACCTCCGGCGTGATCTCGTTCACGACCAGCGGATCGGCGGGAGCGGCGGCGGCCGCGGCGCGACCCGCCGGTACGGCGGCAGCCGTACCGGCCATGCCCGCGGGGGACGCGAGCAGGGCGGTCAGCAGGGTCAGCAGTGCGGCCTTGCGAATCATGTGCGGGCCAGCGGTGAGGAACGGCGCACGCCCAGAATGCTATGGCCTAAGCGGTCCGCATAGGACTCGCGAGGCTCGCCGCGCCTCTCCGGGGGATCGTCCTGATGTCCACGGCCTTGGCCGCGACCAGGTCGAACAGGTGGATCGCGCGCAGTCGCAACGCGGTGCGGCGCTCGCCGGTCGCGGTGTGGACGACGTCGTCGGGATCGAGGCGGTCCCGCAGCCGCTGGTCCACCAGCACGGTCAGCTCGTCGGGCAGCAGCAGCGGGCAGACCAGCCCGTCGGCGTAGTCGGTCGCCGAGTTCACCGTGTTGGCGGAGGCGGGGCGTACCCTGGGGGTACGCAGGAGTGAGGCCACCGCCGCGGGCCCGGGAGACCGGCCGACCGTGCTCACCACGGCCACCGCCTGGGTGCCCGATCGCGCGGTCACCTCGAAAAGCGACACGCACAGGCAGGTCTCGGGGGCCACCCCGAGGACCTCGGGAAGCTCGTCGGAGCATGTCAACGGGCGCGGAAGACGTACGATCTCATGGTGGATCTGGTGGGCGAGGAGCCAGCGGTGAATCGCGAGAGCGTCTTTCATCTCTTGTGCTCCTTGCGTCGTCCAGCGCCCCCGAACCGTCCGTGGCCTTGTGATCGCTAGGCGTGTCTCCCCTGGGTGACACCCGACCCCTGGGCCATCGGGGGAGAGTTTCTGTTCCGTGACCGAAGGACCTACCCAGCCTTGTCCGTTTCAAATCTGAGCGACAGCCAGCAGCACGCCGTGAACGAACTGTTCCGCCGCATCGCCCCTGTCGCCGACGAGCTCGGCGAGCTGTTCGCGGCCCGGGGACACGAGCTGGCCCTGGTCGGCGGATCCGTCCGCGACGTCTTCCTGGGCCGCGTGGGCAAGGACCTCGACCTGACGACGGACGCCAGGCCCGACCGGGTGCTGGAGATCGTCAAGGACTGGGCGGACGCCGTCTGGACGATCGGGATCGAGTTCGGCACGGTCGGCGTGCGTAAGGGCGGCTGGCTCCTGGAGATCACCACCTACCGCAGCGAGTCGTACGACCCGGCCTCCCGCAAGCCGGACGTGATGTACGGCGACTCCCTCGACGGCGACCTCGCCCGCCGCGACTTCGCGGTCAACGCGATGGCCGTCCGCCTGCCCGGCCACGAGTTCGCCGACCCGTACGGCGGGCTGCCCGACCTCGCCGCCAAGGTGCTGCGCACGCCCGGCCCCCCCGAGCGGTCGTTCGACGACGACCCGCTGCGGATGCTGCGCGCCGCGCGGTTCGCCGCGCAGCTGGGGTTCGCGGTCGCCCCCGAGGTGGTCGAGGCCATGACCGCGATGGCCGGCCGCATCGAGATCGTCTCGGCCGAGCGCATCCGCGACGAGCTCGACAAGCTGGTCTGCGGCACGCACCCGAGGGCCGGCCTCTCGCTGCTCGTGGACACCGGGCTGGCCGCCCACGTGCTGCCCGAGCTGCCGAAACTGCGGCTGGAGATCGACGAGCACCACCGGCACAAGGACGTCTACGAGCACACGCTGATCGTGCTGGAGCAGGCGATCGGGCTGGAGACCGCCGGACCGGACCGGGTGCTGCGGTGGGCCGCCCTGCTGCACGACATCGGAAAGCCGAAGACCCGGCGCAACGAGCCGGGCGGCCGGGTGTCGTTCCACCACCACGAGGTGGTCGGGGCGCAGATGACGAAGAAGCGGCTGACCGAGCTCAGGTTCCCCAAGGACGTGATCTCCGACGTGTCCAAGCTCGTGGAGCTGCACCTGCGTTTCCACGGCTACGGCACGGGAGAGTGGACCGACAGCGCCGTCCGCCGCTACGTCCGCGACGCCGGGCATCTGCTGAGCAGCCTGCACAAGCTGACCAGGGCCGACTGCACCACCCGCAACAGGCGTAAGGCGCAGGCCCTGTCGCGCACCTACGACCAGCTGGAGGAGCGCATCGCCCGGCTGGCCGAGGAGGAGGAGCTCGCCAAGATCCGGCCCGAGCTGGACGGCAACGAGATCCAGGAGATCCTCGGGGTGCCGCCCGGCCCGGTCGTCGGCCGGGCCTACAAGCACCTGCTGGAGATCCGCATGGACCACGGACTGATCGGCAAGGAGGCGGCCGGGGAGGCCCTGCTCACCTGGGCTCGCGACAACGGCCTGCTGTCGTAGGTGGACGCGGACGAGGTTCTCCGGCTGGACCGCGCGCACGTGTGGCATCCGTACTCGGCGGTGTCGTCCGGGGTGCCCGTCCACGTGGTCAGGCGTGCCGACGGCGTGCGGATCGTCCTCGACGACGGCCGTGCGCTGCTCGACGGCATGGCCTCCTGGTGGGCGGCCGTGCACGGCCACAACCACCCCCGGCTCAACCGGGCCGTACGCGAACAGATCGAGGACATGGCGCATGTCATGTTCGGCGGCCTCACCCACGAGCCCGCCGTGCGGCTCGCGGAGCGGCTGGCCGGGATGACCGGGCTCGGCCGGGTCTTCCTCGCCGACTCGGGCTCGGTGGCGGTCGAGGTCGCGATCAAGATGGCGATCCAGTACAGCGGACGCTCGACGCTGATGACCGTGCGCGGCGGCTACCACGGCGACACGCTCGGCGCGATGTCGGTCTGCGACCCGGTGAGCGGCATGCACCACCTGTTCACCGGCATGCTGCCGCGGCACGTCTTCGCGCCCGCGCCGCCGGACGACTACGGCCGCCGCCCGGTCCGGACGGCTCCGGAACCCGACGAGGCGTACCTGAGGGAGCTCACCGATACCGTCGAGGCGCGTGCGGCGGAGCTGGCTGCGATCATCGTGGAGCCGGTCGTGCAGGGCGCCGGGGGCATGCGCTTCTACCACCCGGCCTACCTTCGGCGGCTGCGCGACCTCGCCGACGAGCACGGCGTCCTGCTGATCGCCGACGAGATCGCCACCGGCTTCGGCCGTACGGGGGAGATGTTCGGCTGCGACCACGCCGGGATCAGGCCGGACATCATGTGCGTCGGCAAGGCCCTGACCGGCGGATACGTGACGCTCGCGGCGACCCTGTGCACCGAGCGGGTGGCCGACCGCCTCGGAGTGCTGATGCACGGCCCCACCTACATGGGCAACCCGCTCGCCTGCGCGGTGGCCGGCGCCTCGCTCGACCTGCTGGCCGAGCGCCCGTGGCGGGAGGAGGTCGCCCGCATCGAGGCCGGGCTGCTCGACGGCCTCGCCCCGGCCGTCCACGCCCCGGGCGTACGGGACGTGCGGGTACTGGGCGCCATCGGCGTGATCGAGACCGACCACCCCGTCGATGTCGCGAAAATTCAGGACATCGTGATGGGCCACGGCGTGTGGCTGCGCCCGTTCGGGCGCCTCATCTACACGATGCCGCCATACGCCTGCGCGCCCGAGGAGATCGATATGATCACCAGGGCGATGACGGCCGCGGCCACCGCCCTGTGACGGCCGGTCAGCCGGGGCAGGGATCGTCCGGCCGCCTGCCGTCCCCGGCCGTCCGCAGGGCCTCGGCGAAGCTGTCGACGTCGATCTCCCGCGCCTCGATCTCGCCGGTCACCGCTTTTCTCGCGCAGGATCTGAACGTGTCGCTGAACGTGGCGTAGTGGGGCCAGACCGGACGTGACTCGGCCCGGCCCAGCGCGTCGTGGATCGCCGTCGCGAAGTCGCCGAGCTCGGGGGCCGTCATCTCCGATCCGGGTTCGGGGGACGGATCCTCCCGATCCTGGAGCTCGCTGCACGTTCGGGGGCCCTTCTTCTGCGACATGTAGAAGTCGTAGACCTCCTTGATGACGGGCGGGTAGCCGCCGCACGCGAACAGCTGCTTCTGGGCCTCGGCCGACGTGAGGAAGCGGATGAGCCGTACCGCGTCCGGACGTTCCTCCTCGGGCATGGTCGCGCTGATCGCGAGGGCGTAGCCCCCCGTGATCCCCTTGCCGGGCAGGTGGGACACCTCGAACAGCGGAGACCCGTCTCCGGCCCGCATCGACGGGTCGAGCGCCAGACGGGGGAAGGCGAACGGCCAGTTCCGCATGTACCCCACGTCCCCGTCCCGGAAAGCCTGCAGGCTGCTCTCCTCCCGGTACCGGAACAGACAGCCGCGGCCGAGGCGGTCCTGGCACCGGGCCTCGGCGCCGGGGGAGGGCGCCGGGCTGGAGGAGGGGCCGCCCGAGCCGGGTGGCCGGCTCCCGTCCCCCGCGAGGCCGTCGAGGAGCCCGCGCAGGTGGGCGAGCGCGTTCTGCGTCTTCTCGGCGTACTGGTCGAGCACGACCTTGTCGCCCTTGGTGATCTCGGCGCCGGAGGAGAGCACCGCCTCCATGAGGTTGACGGTTCCCCCCTCGTAGTCGTCGAACTGCCCGACGTAGCCGTACGTGCCGGCGTAGCCGGTCCGGCTGCCGTCTCCGACGAGATCCGCCCATGTGGCGGGGAGCGGCAGGCCGGCCTTGCGGAACAACAGCGGCGCGTCTGTGGCCAGGGGCTCGGCGTACTGTCTGCGGTCCACCTGTGCCGCCCGCAGCACCTCCTTCGTGACGTGCGGCCACGCCGCGCCGAACTCCTTCGGGGTGAGCTCGCTCAGGTAGCCGTTCCTCGCGAACTCGGGGATGTAGACGACGTCCAGGAGGAAGATGTCGTAGGTGCAGCGGTGCGACTGGGCCGCGGCGGCCATCTCGGCCCTGGCCTCGTCGGTGGAGTCGGAGATCTCGACGAGATCGTCGGTGCGTTTCGACTTCGCGTTCCACTGCCGGACGAGGTCCCTGCGGAAGCCTCCGGCGCTGACGTCGCTGTTCGCCGCGATCGTGATCCGCCCGTCGGAGTGGCAGGCCGTGTCCCTCCCGGTGTGCAGGAGTTGCAGACTCCCGAGGAGGACGCCCACCGCGAACCCTCCGGCGGCGAGCCGCCTCCGGAAGGGGGGAAGCCGTGACCACCACAGCTCCGGTCGCCGGGTCATCGAGACCACTCCCGTAGTGTGAAGATCGCGTTGCGCAGCACGCCCGCCACCGCCTGCGTCCCTGTCCGGGAGGGCTGCCCTCCTCCGATCTCAGCGCAGATCACGCGCTGCTCCGACCCCGGCTTCGCCCCCGGCCCGTGCACCCGCTCCGGCTGCGGGAACCTGCCCCCACACCCGTTGTGCCCGAGGACGAGGACGTAGAGGTTGCGTATCGAGGGGCTGCGACTCAGGGCCCGCACGACGTCCTGCTCCGCAGGTCGGGGATCCCTTCCGGTCCCGAACGGTCCTCCGTCCGTGATGACCACCACCGAACGGGCCGGGGGGCCGAACTTCCTTCCCAACTCCTCTATCGCCGTCCACAGCGGTGCGTCCCGTCCCCGGCTCCGCTCCAGCCGGAAACGCCCGACGAACCTGTCCAGACGGCTCGGCTCGTCCTTGTCGGTGGGATCGCTGACCCTTACGGGACCTTCGTCCTTCTCCCGCCAGAATGTGCTGAGCGACAGGCGGTCGGTCTCGACGAGCGCCTGCCTGATCTCGGGGAGCGCCTCACTCGCGGGAAGGAGCGATCGGGACATCGATCCGGAGACGTCGAGCAGGAACTGCAGGTCGACGGGGTGCAGCCGCCGGGAGATCTCCTTCTGCGCCTGGTCCAGCACGTCATCGCCGCTCTGCTTGGCAGGCGGTGCCGGGCGGCCGAAGAGCGGGTGCTCGTGCGTGAGCCAGGCGGCGAAGCGATCGAGAGCGAGGCGGCTTTCGGCCGTCTCGTCCCGGGAGGCCGGGGCGCCCTCGTCCGGCCAGTCGACGGCGACGAACGGATAGTCGAGGAGGGGCAGACCGGGCGGCCGTTCCTCCGTGAGTCTGGGCTCGTCCTCGCCCATGCCCCGGCAGCCCTCGTCCGTGAGCTCCCCGGCGTTGTACTCCCGCACGCTGTGGGCCGGGATGAGCAGGGCATGCTCATTCTTCTCGGCCCTCGTCATCCGTTTGAAGCGGCACAGGAGCGCGTTGACGCTGTCGTCGGAGACCATGCTCCGCACGGTGTCCTCAGGGCGTTCCAGGCCGACCAGGCGTGCGGCCGCCAGCAGACCGGCCGAGGAGAGACCGGGTTGCGGGTAGACCAGGCGCATGCCCAGATCGGTGCGGACCGTCCGCATGACGTCCGCCAGCGCTCTGTCGCCTCTCCGCTCCGGAGGCAGTCTCTCCAGGTCGTCGGCGCGCTCGGCGAGCATCGCGACGACCAGCTGCTCGCCGGCCACACTCGGGCCCGGGCGCAGCGTCGCCGTTCCGCCGGCCATCCTGTCGCAGGGCTGTCCCGAAGGGCTGCTGGTGCTCTGGAGCCGGAGAACGTGCTCCACCTCGGCGGTGCTGGTGGCGATCCAGGCGTCAGGGCGCCTCCCGAAGAGCCTCGGGAACGACTCGTCTCCCCGGCACCAGCCGAGGGTGAAGCCCTTGGCGATGTCGGCCGCCGACGGCGCGGGGCCGACCGAGATCCGGTACGGCGGGCAGTCGTCCGAATCGCCGGCATAGGCCGCGACGGCATCGCGCAGCTCGTCGACGTTCTCCGGCGCCGTGATCACGAACAACTCCCGCGGATCCGCGCAGGAGGGTGACGACGCCCACCGCACCAGCATCGACGCGCCCCAGACGCCCAGGACGACGACCACACCGGACGCCACGGACAGATAGGCGATCACGAGCACGGGCAGGGCGCGGCGCAGCGTCCGCAGCGTCTTCGCCGTCCGCGTCCGCTGGGAGAGGGGGGCCAGGATCCAGTCCCGGATCCTCGCGGCGGGCGGGCCGAGCCATCCGGTCAGTCGGGCGAGCACACCCGCCGGCCCCCGGCCCGACAGGAAGAAACCGCCGAGCACGCCGGTCGCCAGCACTCCGACGTACGTCGGGACCGGCAGGTGCTCCAGGAAGGCGTGGTATTCCGTCCAGATGCTGTTCGCCGCGGCCGCGGCGAGCGTCGTGACGAGCGTCTCCCGCGCCGCCGCCACCTTCGGGGGCCGCTCCGGGGGCGTCGCCTCCCCCGGTGCGTTCCCTGGCGGCCTGTCGGAGTCGTCTCCTGCGGTCGAGGGGGTCGGGGAGGACATCACAACGGCCTGTTCAGTGATGAGAGGACCGGGAACTGCCGGAATAGTAGCTCTCCGATGATCCGTCAGGGCGCCGTCATGGATATGTCAGGGGCACATCACCTGATCACGCCCGGCCCTTACTCGGGTCGATCGGAGGCGACGGCGGGGTGGCGGGTGGTGGGGGAGGGGAGGACCAGGCGGTAGACCACCGCGCCGAGCAGGTAGCCGACGGCGATCACGGCGAGCGCGGGGTAGGACCTGCCGTCGTGGGGCAGCAGCGCCGCCGCCAGCACCGCGCCGAGGACCGTCATGCCGTTGAACAGCATGTCGTACACGGAGAAGGCGCGGCCGAGGTAGGCGTCCTCGACGTCGCGCTGCACGACGGTGTCGGCGCAGATCTTCACGCTCTGTCCCGCGACGCCGATCACGAGCCCGGCGCCGAGGAAGCCCCACTCGCGGAACGTCACGCACAGCGCGAACTCCAGGATCCCGCAGGTGATCAGCATGGCCGGGACCCAGGTCTCGATGCGGATCCGTTCGGTGGCCCACGGGGTGACCAGCACCGCGGCGAAGCTCCCGGCGCCGACGGCGCCCAGCACGAGCGCGATGCCCTTCAGCGCGTCGTCGGGGTCGCTGGTGAAGGAGTAACGGTAAATGAGGACCACCGCCGCCGTCGAGATGCCGAACATGAGGCGGTGGGCGGCCATGCCGGTGAGGGCGGCCGCCGCCGAGCGCCGGTGCGCGACGTGCCGCGCGCCGTCCACCAGCCCGGTCAGCACGTGCCGTACGGCCTCGCGGGCCTGCGGCCGGTCCGGGTCGTACGCGGGGCCGAGCAGGGAGCGCTCCATCGTCCGGGCGATCAGCGCGCTCAGCCCGAAGACGACGCCGGAGCAGACCAGCAGCACCGCCACGCCCCGGTCGTCCGATCCGGCGATCGTGCGGAGCACCATGGCCGCGCCCATCCCGAGGAACGTCGCCACCGTGCCGGAGGTGGGGGTCACCGCGTTGGCCATCATGAGCTGGTCGCCCGGCACGACGTGGGGCAGCGACGCGCCCAGGGCCGCCAGGAAGAAGCGGTTGACCGCGAGCACGCCGAGCGCCGCCACGTAGAAGACGACGTCGGAGGTTCCCGCCAGGACGAGGCAGGCGGCCAGCACCAGCAGCGTCCCGCGCACGAACGGCGCGATCACGAGGATCTGCCGCCGCGACCAGCGGTCGATGAACACCCCGACGAAGGGCCCGAGCACGCTGTACGGCAGGAGCAGCACGGCGAGGCCCGCCGCGATGTCGGCGGCGCTGGCCTGCCGTTCCGGGCTGAAGAACGCGTACCCGCCGACGGCGAGCTGGAAGATCCCGTCCGAGAACTGCGAGACGAGCCTCGTGGCGAAGAGCCGCCGGAAGTTGCGACCCCGCAGGACCACCCGCAGATCGGAGACGTAGGACACGGCGACAGCCTACGCGGACGATCTCCGGGTGGCATCAGGATCAACCCCGATAAAACCCCCTGCCACTGACCGGCGACGGCGTGACACCGTAGTCTCTGACGGTGACCTCACCGGAACATGTCGTGCTGGTCGACGTCGAGGGCAACCCGATCGGCACCGCTCCCAAGTCCACCGTCCACGGCGCGGACACTCCGCTGCACCTGGCGTTCTCCAGTTATGTCTTCGACCGGCAGGGCCGGGTGCTGCTGTCGCGGCGGGCGGGTCACAAGCTGACCTGGCCCGACGCGTGGACCAACAGCTGCTGCGGCCATCCGCTGCCCGGGGAGCCGCTGTCGGCGGCGGTGGTCCGCCGCCTGGAGTTCGAGCTGGGGCTGATCGTCGAGTCCGTCGACCTGATCCTGCCGCGCTTCGCCTACCGCGCGGTCATGGACAACGGGATGGTCGAGCACGAGCTGTGCCCGGTCTACCGGGCGGTGGTGACGGGAGAGGAGGCCGCGCCCAACGCCGAGGAGGTCGGCGAGGTCCGCTGGGAGCCCTGGGCGAGCTTCGCCGCCGGGGTGACGAGCGGAGAGCTGGACATCTCGCCCTGGGCGCGGGAGCAGGTGCCGCAGCTCGTCGCGCTCGGCCCGGACCCGCTGGCCTGGCCGGTGGCCGACCCGGCGGCCCTGCCGCCGGCCGCGCTCCCTCTCGCCTGAGCCGCCGCCTCCGGGCCACCCATGAGCATGTGAAACCGCCCCGGTCCGTCACGGAACCGGGGCGGGACACGCGGAGAAGAGTCCGTCAGCGCTCGTTCTCGCCCCGGATGAACTTCTCGACGGCCTCGCGGGCGACGTCGTCGGAGTACTGCTCCGGCGGCGACTTCATAAAGTACGACGAGGGCGACAGCAGCGGGCCGCCGATGCCCCGGTCCAGGGCGATCTTGGCCGCGCGGACCGCGTCGATGATGATGCCGGCCGAGTTGGGCGAGTCCCAGACCTCGAGCTTGTACTCCAGGTTCAGCGGGGTGTCGCCGAACGACCTGCCCTCCAGGCGGACGTAGGCCCACTTGCGGTCGTCCAGCCACGGCACGTGGTCCGACGGGCCGATGTGGACGTCGGCCTTCCCCATCTCGTGCGGGATCTGCGAGGTGACCGACTGGGTCTTGGAGATCTTCTTGGACTGGAGGCGGGTGCGCTCCAGCATGTTCATGAAGTCCATGTTCCCGCCGAAGTTGAGCTGGTAGGTGCGCAGCAGCTCCACTCCGCGGTCCTCGAACAGCTTGGCCAGCACACGGTGCGTGATCGTGGCGCCGACCTGCGACTTGATGTCGTCGCCCACGATCGGCACGCCGGCCTCGGTGAACTTCGCGGCCCACTCGGGGTCGGAGGCGATGAAGACCGGAAGCGCGTTGACGAAGGCCACCTTGGCGTCGATCGCGCACTGCGCGTAGAAGCGGTCGGCCTCCTCCGAGCCCACCGGCAGGTAGGAGACGAGCACGTCCACCCGGGCGTCCTTGAGCGCCTGGACGACGTCGACCGGCTGCTCGTCGGACTCCTCGATGATCTCGCGGTAGTACGTGCCCAGCCCGTCGAAGGTGGGACCACGCTGCACGGTGACGCCGAGCGGCGGCACGTCGCAGATCTTGATCGTGTTGTTCTCGGAGGCGACGATGGCCTCCGACAGGTCGCGGCCGACCTTCTTGGCGTCCACGTCGAAAGCCGCGACGAACTCCACGTCGCCGACGTGGTACTCACCGAACCGCACGTGCATGAGGCCCGGCACACGGCTGCCCGGATCCGCGTCCCTGTAGTAGTGGACGCCCTGCACCAGCGATGAGGCGCAGTTGCCCACACCGACGATGGCTACGCGCACCGAACCCATAGCACTCGCTCCTTTACCTATCTGCCTCGGGCGTGTCCGCCCTCTGGGTCTCTTCCTGTACGGCCTGCGCGGGACCCGGGGGGTGATCCCCCTCGCCGGGAGCCGACCGGCTCCGTCGTTCCGAGTCGATCAGCTCGTTCAGCCAGCGAACCTCGCGCTCGACCGACTCCAGCCCGTGGCGCTGGAGCTCCAGCGTGTAGCTGTCCAGTCGCTCCCTCGTGCGGGACAGAGCCTCACGGACGCGGTCGAGGCGTTCTTCCAGGCGGCTGCGGCGGCCCTCCAGGATGCGCAGCCGCACTTCGGCTTCCGTGTGGCGGAAGAAGGCGAAGCGGATGCCGAAGCTCTCGTCCTCCCAGGAGGACGGGCCCGATTGGTTGAGCAGCTCCTGCAACCGCTCCTTACCTTCCGCCGTGAGCCGATAGACGATCTTCGACCTGCGGCCGAGAACCGTGTCCTGCGGGGGCTCCTCCTCGACGATGAGCCCGTCGTTGAGCAGGCCCCTGAGGCAGGGATACAGCGAGCCATAGGAGAACGCACGGAACATGCCGAGCAGCGTGTTGAGCCGTTTGCGCAGCTCGTATCCGTGCAGAGGTGTTTCGTGCAGCGACCCCAGGACGGCGAGTTCCAGCACACCTCCACGAGAGCCCGTCACTGGAACCACCTCCTGTGTCCGACTGATGTATCGACTCGATACATCTGCAGGATACGTCGGGGTGTCATATCTGGCAACGGGTCAACAGTTGGGCAAGATTTGGCAAAGGGTCGTAATCTGGCCACATGTGCTCACAGCGATCGGTCGAGGCCCGAGGCTTCGCCAGGCGGGCGGCCGTACGGTCCTTCCGCGCCGATCGCACGCGGGCGCGGGACGTCTGGGACGCCCGCCCTCTCCTCCCACGTGCGGCCCGGCCTCACGCTGAGCCCACGTCTCGCATCTGCCCCACGCGCGGGCGAAGGAACGTGACCAACGTCACACCTGTGCACGGAGGCGAACGGGGACGAGCGGCGGAACGGACCGGGGGGAGGACGGAGCGCGCCGCGACGGCCCGGGAATACGGCGAATCCCGGGTCTGCGTGGGGGAGGTCTGCCAAGGTTGTACCTGGAACCACCTGGCGGTGTCGTTCGTCCACGGAACAGCCGATCCCCCGGGCCCTTCCCTGTAGGGCGACCCTCCACCTTCCCAGGAGGAACCCTCCCGGCCTGCCGGCCGACGTCGATCAGTTTCCCGAAGACATCTGACGAGGACGTGTGACTTACAGCAGCTACGGACCGGAATCGTCCGGCCGCCCCGAGGACGCCTCGGGCTCCGGTGGATCATCCCGCCCTGGGCGCCGTCGTCGCTCGCCCCGGGAGTCCGACGAGTACGACGCGTACGGCGAGTACGGCGATCCCGCTCCGCCGCGGCAACCCGGCCGGGGTCGCGCGCCGCAGCCGCCCCCTCCCGGACCGGACCCCCGCCGCCGTGAGGCGGCCTTCGAGGACACGGCGGCCATGGGCGCGGTGCCGCCAGGCGGCCCGATGCAGGGTCCGCCGCAGGGTCAGGGACCGGGCCCGCGGGGGCCGATGGGCGGCGGCCGCCCGCCAGGGGGGCACGACCCGCGCTACGGCCCGCAGGGCCCTGGCGGTCCCGGTGGCCCCGGCGGTCCGGGGCGGCCGGGGGTGCCGGGCGCCGACGAGCGCACGCAGGCGCTGGGCATGCCGGCGGGCGGTCCCCGCCGCGACGCCGAGGGACAGCCCACCGAGTCGATGCAGACCGGTGGGCAGACCGGCGGTCGCCGCCGCAGGCCGACCGGCCGCGGCGGACGCGGCCCCGGCGGTCCCGGTGGTCCGGGGGGTCCCGGTGGTCCGGGGGGACCGGGTGGGCCAGGTGGCCCGGGCGGGCGTGGTCCGCGTGACCCGCGCGACTTCGACGACGACGACTTCGAGGAGAACGCCAAGCCCCGCCGTACGGGCTGGAAGCGGTTCGTGCCGAGCTGGAAGATCCTCCTCGCCAGCCTCACCGTGCTGTGCGCCGGCCTCTTCGGCATGATCGCGGTCGCCTACGCGAACACGGAGCTGCCCTCCGAGCACGACGCGCAGGAGGCGGCCAAGGCCCAGGGCAGCACCTTCTACTACCGCGACGGCTCGGTGCTGGCCCGCCTCGGCACCAAGCGGGTGGCGGTCACCATCGACCAGGTGCCCCAGCACGTCCAGGACGCGGTGGTGGCGGCGGAGAACCGCTCGTTCTGGGAGGACGGCGGCATCGACATCGCCGGCCTCACCCGGTCGGTCTGGATGACCGCCACGGGCCAGCAGACGCAGGGCGGGTCGACCATCACCCAGCAGATGGCCCGCAACTACTTCAACGGCCTCAGCACCGAGCAGACCATCAAGCGCAAGGTGAAGGAGATCTTCATCGCGGTCCGGCTCGACAAGGACTGGTCGAAGAACAAGGTCCTGGAGTACTACCTGAACACGGTGCCCTTCGGCCGCAACACCTACGGCATCGAGGCGGCGGCGCGTGAGTTCTTCAACGTGCCCGCCAAGAAGCTCACCGTCGCGCAGGGGGCCTACCTGGCCGGGCGCATCCAGCAGCCCAGCAACTTCGACAACGCCGAGGCCGACGGCAACTACGCGGGCACCGAGGAGCGCTTCAAGTACGTCCTCAACGGCATGTCCCTGATGACGGACAAGGACGGCAAGCCCAAGTATCCGAACATCGCGGCCACCGCGAAGTTCCCCAAGCCGAAGCCGAAGAAGGCCTCGCAGGAGTTCAGCGGGCTCAAGGGCTACATGCTCAGCCAGGCGCTGCACGAGCTGGAGGGCCGCAAGCTCAGCCGCGAGCAGATCGAGAGCGGCGGCTACAAGATCTACACCACCTTCGACAAGAAGCTCATGCAGGCCGCGAAGAAGGCGGTCCTGAACACCACGTCGTCGATGTCGAAGGAGTTCCACACCGGCCTCGCGGCCGTGGACCCGACGAACGGCCGGGTGATCGCGTTCTACGGCGGCAGCAACTACCTCAACGAGACCTGGAACGAGCCCTTCGACTCCAGGAAGCAGGCGGCCTCGGCGTTCAAGCCGTACGTGCTGGCCGCCTGGCTCGACGCGGGCTACAGCCTCAACAGCTACGTCCCCGGCAAGGAGACGATGCCGAAGGAGCTGCCCGGCACCACTCCGATCACCAACGGGCACTCCGTGCCCGCGTCGATCGACGTGATCTACGCGACCGCGCACTCGATCAACACGGCGTTCGCCTCGATGGCGTTCAAGCTGCCCGGCCAGCTGGACGACCTGCGGTCGCTCGCCGAGGCGGCCGGCATCAGCAAGCGGGCGCTGGAGGAGGACAAGAACGGCATCAACGGCCAGAGCGGTCACGGCTACCAGCTCGCGATCGGCAGCGTCGGCGTGACGCCCGTGGAGCAGGCGGCCGGCTACTCGATCTTCGCCAACGCGGGCAAGCACGTCGACTACCACGTGATCAAAGAGGTCAAGCAGGACAAGACCGTCGTGCTGACCGAGGCCCGCGAGGTCAAGCAGGTGATCTCGCCGGAGGCGGCGGCCGACGCGACCTACGCCATGGAGCAGGTCATCAAGTCCGGTACCGCCAGCCGCTGGGGCCCCATCGGGCGCCCCGCCGCCGGCAAGACCGGCACCAACAACGACGAGAAGGAAGCCTGGTTCGTCGGCTACACGCCGCAGCTGGTGACCGCGGTGGGCATGTACCGCGAGCAGTGTGTGACCAAGAGCGGCAAGATCGTGCAGCCGCGCTACTCCAACTGCCCGATCACGCCGAACGGCAAGGAGCACCCGAAGTACAACGGGAACAACCCGTACACCCGCGTCAAGGAGGTGTCGCTGGGCTTCGAAGGCGCCGACTCGCCGACGCACATCTGGCACGACTTCATGGTCGCGGCGCACGAGGGCAAGCCCGTCGAGCAGTTCCCGGCGAAGGCCGGCATGGGCAGCCCGGAGAACCTCGTGCCGAGCCCGACGCCCACCCCGTCCCCCAGCCCGGAGGACGGCGGCGGCGGGTTCCCCAACGACATGCCGACCGACTTCCCGAACGGCGGCGGTGACGGCGGCGACGGTTCCTGTCTCCCCGGCGACCTGTCCTGTGACGGCAGCGTCGGCGGTGGCGATGACGGCGTGGGTCTCGATCTCGGCGACAACGGCCCCGGGGGACAGGGGGGCCCGGGCGGCCAGGGGGGACCAGGGGGACAGAACGCCCCGGCGGACGGCACCGGCGCCCCCGCGTCGGCACCCGTCGCGCAGCAGTCCGGAACCAGTCCCTGAGTCCGGACCGAAACTTCGTGAGACCGTGACGAGGGGGCCAGCGGCGGCGCGCCGCGGGCCCCCTCGAACCGTCTGAGTCGCCAACTCACGGGGTTCGATGGTGCAATACCCACCATGACGACCCGGACCACGAACGACTCCGCCCCGCTGCCCGGGGTCGCCGCGCGGGCTGTGCCGTACCTGCCTCTCGGGCTTCTCGCGGGACTCGGCGCCGTCCTCGCCTACCTGTGGAAGTATCCGTGCCGGTTCGGCGGCGCCTGGGACGGCGGAATCGGGCAGTACACGCACTTCTGCTACACGGACATCTATCCGCTGTTCTGGGCGGAGAAGCTCAACGAGGGCAAGGTCCCGTACGTCGACTACCCGGTCGAGTATCCGGTCGGCATCGGCGGGATCATGGAGTTCGCCCGGCGCCTCGCCGGCGGTGACGGGGTCGTGTTCTACGACGTCACCGTGGTCCTGATGGGCATCGCGCTGGTCGTGGGCGTGCTGCTGACGGCCGCGCTCGCGGGCCGCCGCCCCTGGGACGCCCTCTGGTACGCCGTCGGCCCGGCCGTCATCCTCTGCGCGTACATCAACTGGGACCTCGCCGCGGGCGCGCTCGCGCTCGGCGGCCTGCTGGCCTGGGCCCGGCACCGGCCGTGGCTGGCCGGTGTGCTGCTGGCCCTGTCCGTGGCCACGAAGTTCTACCCGCTGATGTTCTTCGGCGCGTTGTTCCTGCTCACCCTGCGTACGGCCAAATGGATGCCGTTCCTGAAGACCGTCGCGGGGGCGGCCGGCGCCTGGCTGCTGGTCAACGTGCCGATCATGATGATCAACTTTGAGGGCTGGCAGCGGTTCTACGCCTTCAGCAGCGAGCGCGGCGCCGACTGGGGCGGCCTGTGGTTCTTCTTCCAGAAGACGCAGTGGTTCGGCCACGACAGGCCCGAGTTCCTGGCCTTCCTCGGCGACGGCGAGAAGCTGAACACGATGGCCATGGCGGCCCTGGCGGTGCTGCTGCTGGGCGTGGCCGTGCTCGCGCTTACCGCGCCCCGCCGGCCTCGCCTGATGCAGCTGTGCTTCCTGGCCCTGGCCGCCTTCATGATCACCAACAAGGTCTGGTCGCCGCAGTACGTCCTGTGGCTGGTGCCGTTCGCGGTGCTGGCCAGGCCGAGGTGGGGGGCCCTCGCCGCCTGGCAGGTGGCCGAGTGCTGGTACTTCTTCTCGATCTGGCTCTACCTGATCACCCAGATCCCCGACCAGGCCTCGCTCGGCATCGGCGACGACCCGTACTTCCTGTCGGTCTGGGCCCGGCTGCTGACGATCGTCGTCCTCATGGCGCTGGTCGTCTGGGAGATCCTGCGCCCCGAGCACGACGTCGTACGCCAGGGGGATGTGGACGACCCGTCCGGTGGCCCGTTCGACCAGGCCGAGGATCGTTTCGTGCTGCGCCGCGCGGTCCTCGCCCGGGGCGGCTCCGAGGAGCGTGACGGACCGGAGGAGCGGGGCGGACAGGAGCAGCCGGAACCGGTCTGAGGCATGAATCTTTCATCGGATTTCACGGCCCGCGCGCACCCTCGCCGGATGTCTCCGCGAGACGTGCGCGCGGGCTTCGCGTAACGTCGCTCGCAAGCGTGCGGCGAACGGGGAGGAGACGGTGATGCGCCGGAGGCCGCCATGGCTTCTGCTGCTCGTGTGGACGGTGACCAGGGCGGGGCTGTTCCTCGTCGCGACCCAGGCCATCCCGACCGGCCACGGCGACTCCTTCAGCAACGACGTCTCCCTCTACCAGGGCTGGTCGGACGTCCTGGCGCGCGGGGAGTTCCCCGCCGGGGACGACAAGTGGCAGTATCCGCCGTTCGCGGCGCTGCCGATGCTCGTCCCCCGGCTGCTGCCGTTCGAGTATCACGTCGCCTTCTACCTGCTGTCCCTGCTGTGCGACCTCGCGATCCTGTTCCTGGTGTGGCGGTTCTCGCGCTCCCCGCGCGGCGGAGGCCGCACCGGCCCGTGGGCGTGGACCATCGGCGCGGCCCTGCTCGGACCGGTGCTCCTCGGCCGGTACGACCTGATGGTCACGCTGGTGGCGGTGCTGGCGCTGACGGCCTCGGCGAACCCGGTGGTGCGCGGAGCGCTGATCGGCGTCGGGCTCGTCGTCAAGGTGTGGCCGGTCGCGCTGCTCACCGGCCTGCGGCGGTGGCGTGAACTGCTGACCGCCACGGGCTCCACGCTCGTCGTCGCGGTGGCCGGCTGCGGCATGGCCGCGCTGACCCTGCCGCACGCGCTCGACTTCCTGACCGCGCAGCAGGAGCGGGGGCTGCAGATCGAGTCGCTCGCCGCGACGCCGTTCGCGCTCGCCCGGGCCCTCGGGTGGTGGGACGGCTTCACCTCCTACCAGCACGGCTCGATGGAGGCCGTGGGCGCCGGCGTGGACACCGCGACCGGGGTGAGCCTGGCGGCCACGCCCGTGGCGCTCGTGCTGATCGGGGTGTGGTGGCTGCGCGCGGCTCCCAGCCCGCGGTCCTACTACGACGCCGCGCTCACCACCGTGCTGTTCCTGGTCGTCACCAGCCGGGTGCTGTCGCCGCAGTACTTCGTCTGGGTGATCGGCGTCGCCGCCGTCATCCTCGCGGTGCGGCGCGCGGAGCCGGGGCCGACGCAGCGGCCGGCCGCCTGGCTCGTCATGGTCGCCGCCCTGCTCACCGGGATCATGTACCCCTGGGTGGAGCAGGACTACAGCTGGGAGGGCGCGCTGCCCGGCACCGTGGTGCTGACCCTCCGGAACCTGGTCTTCCTGGCCGCGGCGGTCACGTCGTACGTGCAGCTGTGGCGGGCCACGCGCAGGCCGAAGAAGGCGAAGGACGAGCAGGACGTTCCGGAAGCCCTACCCGTTTCCTGAGGTTCGCAATCCGCAGATTTATCCACAGGCTGTGGACGGCCCTGTGTCACAGATGCTTGCGCAGGAACGCGATGTCCTCGGCCTGACCCTCGAACGGCGTCTCGACCACGATCGGCGCCCCGGCCGCGCGGCAGACCGCGAGGATCGACTCGGGGTCGATCTGGCCGGCGCCGAGGTTGGCGTGCCGGTCGGCGCCCGAGTCGAACGCGTCCCGCGAGTCGTTGCAGTGCACGAGGTCGATCCGGCCGGTGATCGCCTTCACCCGCTCCACCAGCCCGGCGAGCTCCTCGCCACCCGCGTGGAAGTGACAGGTGTCGAGGCAGAAGCCGACCATCGAGGGGTCCGGCGCGCCCGCCGTCGCGGCGTCCCACAGCCGGGCGATCCGCTCCAGCCTGCGCGCCATCGCGTTGCCGCCGCCCGCGGTGTTCTCGATCAGGACGGGAATCGGGCACTCGGTGCGCTCGAAGACCTTGCGCCAGTTGTCGAACCCGGTCTGCGGGTCGTCGCCCGCGTTGACGTGCCCGCCGTGGACGACCAGCCCCTTGGCGCCGATCGACGCCGCCGCCTTGAGGTGCGCGTCCAGGAGCTTGCGGCTCGGGATGCGGATGCGGTTGTTCGCGGTCGCCACGTTGATGACGTACGGCGCGTGCACGTAGACGTCGACGTCCGAGGCGCGCAGGGCGTCGGCCGTGGCCGGGAGCACCGGGCTCTTCCATCCCTGCGGGTCGCCGAGGAAGAACTGCACCACCTCGGCGTCGCGGGCCGCCGCGTGCGCCAGCGGGTCGTCCTGGTCGACGTGGGCCCCGATCCGCGGGCCGGCGCTGTGGCTGTCCATGGAGGTCCTCCAACACGTGCGTGCCTGGTGAGCGGCTGCCGGACGCGGAGGGCGAACTGTAGGCGCTCTCCAAGAGCGTTTCAAGAGGGTGCGCTGTTTCAAAAGAGCGCACCAGGGAAGTCGCGTGTCACGCGCCCTGAGACCCGCGCGCCGATCCTACTTCGTCAGGGAGACGAGCATGAGATACCGCTTAGGCAGCTTCATCCTTCTCATCTACATCCTCGTCGGCCTCTACGTGGCCTGGATCCACCACTACATCACCCCCACCCTCATCAAGCAGGTCGCCCAGGCCCTGATCGCCGTCTTCCTGTGGTTCCTCGTGCTCCTCGGCGTCGACCTGCACATCGGCGGCTGAGCCGCCTCCGGTCGGAGCGGCGCCGTGGACGAGTCAGTTGCGCAGGGTGAACCCGCGGGGGAAGAAGCCGCCGTGCGCGATCCCCAGCGCCGCGCCGACGAACGACCCCACGATCCCCACGATGATCAGTGCCCGTTGCCTGCTGGTCGACGAGACGAACTGTGCGTAGAGGCCGCCCCAGAACCCGATCGCGCCGACCCAGGACGCGACCATGTGCGCCTGCACGACGAACCCCGTGACGAACGCCACCAGACCACACGCGAGCGTGGCGATCGTCAACGCGTTCTCCCGCGGGTGCGGACGCCCGTCGGTGTTCAGCGTCAGGTGACCGGGGCGCCTCCTTCTCCGGCCGATGACACGTGGCATCGCGCCTCCCCCCTCTCCGACCTCCAGTTTCGCTCTCCGTCCGGCGTACGGCCAAGGGGCTGGTAGCCTGGTTCGACTGCGTGTGACACAGCTGGGGCGGCTTGGCCGCCCGGCATCGCGCAGGTCCTCCTGTCACGGCAAGGCGTCGTGACCGCAAGAGTCCAGAGGAGGTTGGATAACACATGCGTCGCTACGAGATGATGGTCATCCTCGACCCGTCCCTCGACGAGCGCACCGTGCAGCCGTCGCTCGACCAGTTCCTCGCCGTCGTCCGCAATGACGGCGGAAGCGTGGAGAAGGTCGACGTCTGGGGCCGTCGCCGCCTGTCCTACGACATCGAGAAGAAGTCCGAGGGCATCTACGCGGTGGTCGACCTGACCGCCGAGCCCGCCACCGTGAAGGAGCTGGACCGCCAGCTCAACCTGAACGAGGGCATTCTCCGCACCAAGGTCATCCGCCCCGAGCTGCACTAGACGGCTCCGAAGCCCGGCGGTTTGTCGGGCCCGAGCCGTACTCTGAGCCCCTGACGGCTCAGCTGACGGGATAGGAAGGCGAAAGCGACCGATGGCAGCAGGCGACACACAGATCACCATTGTCGGCAATCTTGTCGACGACCCGGAGCTGCGCTTCACCCCGACGGGGCAGGCCGTGGCCCGGTTCCGCATCGCGTCCACTCCGAGGTTCCTGGACAAGCAGACCAACGAGTGGAAAGACGGCGAGGGCCTGTTCCTCACCTGCAACGTCTGGCGGCAGGCGGCGGAGAACGTCGCCGAGAGCCTCCAGCGCGGCATGCGGGTGATCGTGCAGGGACGGCTGCGCCAGCGTTCGTACGAGACCAAGGAAGGCGAGAAGCGCACGGTCTACGAGGTCGAGGTCGACGAGGTCGGTCCTTCGCTGCGCAACGCGACGGCGAAGGTCAACAAGACCTCGCGCCAGGGCGGAGGCGGCGGCTTCGGCGGCGGCCCGGCCAACGACCCGTGGGCGTCCGCGGCTCCCGCTCCGCAGGGTGGCTACGGCTCCGGCGGAGGGGGTGGCGGCGGCTTCGGCGGCGCTCCCCAGGGTGGTGGCGGCTTCGGCGGCGACTTCAGCGACGAACCGCCCTTCTAGGGAAACGACCTTCGGGAACGACCCGGTCCCGGGCCTTCCGGTCCCACCAACTGTAAACACAACCGAGCGACCATTCCCGCGAAACGCGGGGCTCTGAAAGGAGCACCACGATGGCGAAGCCGGCAGTGCGCAAGCCCAAGAAGAAGGTTTGCCTCTTCTGTCACGACAAGATCTCCTACGTCGACTACAAGGACACGGCGCTGCTGCGGAAGTTCATTTCCGACCGCGGCAAGATCCGTGCTCGCCGGGTGACGGGCAACTGCACCCAGCACCAGCGCGACGTGGCCACCGCTATCAAGAACGCTCGTGAGATGGCCCTGCTGCCGTACACGAGCACCGCGCGCTGAGAAGGGAGACCCAGGACATGAAGCTCATTCTCACCACTGAGGTCTCCGGGCTCGGCGCTCCCGGCGACGTTGTCGAGGTCAAGGACGGCTACGGCCGCAACTACCTTATTCCCCGTGGCTTCGCCATCCGCTGGACCCGCGGCGCCGAGTCGCAGGTCGCCTCGCTGAAGAAGGCCCGCGCCTCCCGCGAGATCCGCGACCTCGGCTCCGCCAAGGAGGTCGCCGGCCAGCTCGGCGCGCTCAAGGTCAAGCTGAAGACCCGCGCCGGCGAGTCCGGCCGGCTGTTCGGCTCGGTCACGACCGGTGACATCGCCGACGCCGTCAAGGCCGCCGGCGGTCCCCAGCTCGACCGCCGCCGGATCGAGATCGGCAACGCGATCAAGAGCGTCGGCACCCACAAGGTCAGCGTCCGGCTGCACCCGGAGGTCGCCGCCACCCTCGATGTCGAGGTGGTCGCGGGCTGACACCCGCCGCAGTCCGTCGAGGGCCCTTCTCCGTCCGCGGAGAGGGGCCCTTCGTCGTCCGAGCCGTGTGGGCGAGCGGAATTCCGAGATCTCCCCAGGTAAAGGGGGGTTCTACGGAACGCTAGTATCATCCCATCCGTTTTGACGGATTTCGTGGAAAGACCCCCTGATGGAGGCTGTGATGCGCCGTCCCTCTCTGCTGCTGGCGTCCGGTGCCCTCACGCTGGCGGCCGCCGCCTGCGCCCCGGCGAACGACGCCTCCACCACCGCGAGCTCCTCGGCGGGCACGTCGGCGGGTGCCTCCACGGGCGCCGACACGTGTGCCAAGGAGAGCCTGAAGCTCACCACCCCCGGCAAGCTCACCATCGGCACGGACAAACCGGCGTACGAGCCGTGGTTCAAGAACGACGACCCCTCCAGCGGTCAGGGGTTCGAGAGCGCCGTCGCCTACGCGGTGGCCGGGCAGTTGGGCTTCACCAGGGACGAGGTCGCCTGGACGGTCGTGCCGTTCGACTCGTCGTTCGCCCCCGGGCCCAAGCAGTTCGACTTCGACGTCAACCAGATCTCCATCACCCCCGAGCGGGCCAAGGCCGTCGACTTCAGCCAGGGCTACTACACCGTCAAGCAGGGCGTGGTCGCCCTGGAGGGCGGCGAGTACGCCTCCGCCACCAGCCTCGCCGATCTCAAGGACGCCAAGATCGGTGTGCAGGCGGCCACCACCGCGCTGCAGGCCGTACGGTCGGTCATCCAGCCGGCCAAGGACCCGAGCGTGTTCAACCAGCAGGTCGACGCGATCACCGCGCTGAAGAACAAGCAGATCGACGCCATCGTCGTCGACCTGCCCACCGCCTTCTACGTCACGGCCGCGCAGGTGAAGGGCTCGAAGATCGTCGGCCAGTTCGCCGCGACCGGCGGCGAGCCGGAGGAGTTCGGCCTGCTGTTCCAGAAGGGCAGCTCCCTGGTGAGCTGCGTCGACAAGGCGCTTGGCGAGCTGCGGAGCTCCGGTGAGCTGGCGAAGATCGAAGGCGAGTGGCTGACCGCCGCCGCGGGCGCGCCGGAGCTCAAGTGACCGACGGGCACGCGGCGGCGCCGTACGGGCTGCCCGGCCGGGAGGACGATCCCGATCGCGGTCCGGACGGGCCGGGCGATCCGCCGGAGTGGGTGAAGAGCGAGCGGCAGCTTCGCCGGGAGGCGGAGCTGCGCGCCCGCGGGCGGCGGTCGGTGTCCATCGCCACCGCCTCCACCATCGTCGTGGTGGTCGCCCTGGTCGTCGGGATCACCAAGTCGCCGGGGTGGCCGCGCGTCCAGGAGACCTTCCTCAGCCCCGAGGCGTTCGTCGCCGCGCTGCCCGACGTGCTGCGCGGGTTCCTGCTCAACATCAAGATCTTCCTCATCGCCGAGGCGTTCATCCTGGTGGTGGGCCTTCTCGTCGCGCTGGTGCGCGGCCTGCGCTCGCCGGTGTTCTTCCCGCTGCGCGCGCTCGCCGTGCTCTACACGGACATCTTCCGCGGCGTCCCCACGATCCTGCTGATCTACCTGGTCGGGTTCGGCGTTCCGGCGCTCCAGTTGCAGGGCGCGCCGAGCGACCCGGTCACACTCGGCATCATCGCCCTCGTGCTGTCCTACGGCGCGTACGTCGCGGAGGTGTTCCGCTCGGGGATCGAGTCGGTGCACCCCAGCCAGCGGGCGGCGGCCCGGTCGCTGGCCCTCACCCACGGCCAGACCATGCGCTACGTGGTGCTGCCCCAGGCCGTCCGCCGGGTGGTCCCGCCGCTGCTCAACGACTTCGTGTCGCTGCAGAAGGACACCGCCCTGGTGGCCGTGCTCGGTCCGCTGGAGGCGCTGCGGCAGGCGTCCATCCACGCATCCTCCGACTTCAACTACACGCCCTATCTCGCCGCCGCGCTGCTGTTCATCGCGCTGACCGTGCCGATGGCCCGGCTCACCGACCATCTCGCCGCGCGGGCGGCCCGGCGCCGTACGGGAGGCGGGGACGCATGAGCCTGCTTAAGGTCGAGGGTGTCTGGAAGCACTACCACCGGCAGAGCGTGCTGCGCGGCGTCGACCTGGAGGTCGCCCCGCACGAGGTGGTCTGCCTGATCGGCGCGTCCGGCTCGGGCAAGTCGACGCTGCTGCGCTGCGTCAACCTGCTGGAGACGATCGACGACGGCGCGATCCACCTGGACGGGACGGAGATCACGGACCCGCGGGCCGACCCGGACGACGTGCGCCGCCGCATCGGCATGGTGTTCCAGGCCTACAACCTGTTCCCGCACATGACCGTGCTGGACAACATCACGCTCGCGCCGCGCAGGGTCCACGGCGTACGGGCGGAGGAGGCCGAGGCGCGGGCGCGTGAGCTGCTGGACCGGTTCGGGCTGGCCGGCAAGGCGGACGAGTATCCCGACCGGCTGTCCGGCGGACAGCAGCAGCGCGTCGCCGTGATCCGCGCGGTCGCGACCACGCCGCGCCTGCTGCTGCTCGACGAGGTGACCTCCGCGCTCGACCCGACGCTGGTCACCGAGGTGCTGGGGATCATCCGCGAGCTCAAGGACACCGGGATGACCATGATCCTGGCCACCCATGAGATGGGCTTCGCCCGTGACATCGCCGACCAGGTCTGCTTCCTCGAAGGCGGCGTGCTGCTGGAGAGCGGTCCGCCCGGGCAGATCTTCTCCGAGCCCCGGCATCCCCGCACCCGCGCGTTCCTCCAGCGCGTGCTGGAGGCCCGCCGCATGTGAGTCAGGTCGCCGTCCGCGAGGTGCCGGTCACCATCCAGGCGGTGCCGTACGCTCGGACGCCGAGCGTGACCAGCCGGGCGGCCATCCACGCGCCGAGCGCGAGCCACAGGGCGACCAGGGTGCCCGCCACCGCGGCGAACGGCAGGAAGGCCAGCGTCGTCCACAGCCCGGCGTGGGCGAGGTAGCGCTGGTCGCCGGCGCCGATGAGCACCCCGTCCAGCACGAACACGACACCCGCGACGGGCTGGAGGAGGGCCACCGGCCACAGCACGGCCAGCAGTTCGGCGGCGGCCTCGCCCCGCGCGTCGAACAGGGCCGGGACCAGCGGCCGGGCGGCCAGCACGAGCGCGCCGAACACCACGCCGCAGGCGACGCCCCAGATCAGCATGCGCCGGGTCGCCGTGCGGGTGCCCGAGGTGTCTCCCGCGCCCAGCGCGCGGCCGGTGATGGCCTGACCGGCGATGGCGATCGCGTCGAGGGCGAAGGCGAGGAAGGTCCAGATCCGGGTGGCGATCGTGTGCGCGGCGATCTGCTCGTCGCCCATGCGGGTGGCGATCCCCGCGGCGACGAGCAGCACCGCCTGCAGGCACGCCGTACGGACGACCAGGGCCAGCCCGGCCGCTCCGGCGGCGCGCAGCCCCGCGAGGTCGGGCAGCAGCGAGGCGCCGTGCGCGCGGGCGGCGCGCACGACCATCACGAGATAGGCCGCCGCCGCGAGGGCCTGGGCGAGGACCGTGCCCCAGGCCGACCCGGCGAGCCCCCAGCCGAGCCCGAGCACGAACCAGGCGTTGAGCAGCCCGTTCAGCGCGAACGACGCCACGGAGACCACGAGCGGCGTCCGCGTGTCCTGCATTCCCCGCAGCACGCCGGTGCCGGCGAGGACCAGCAGCATCGCGGGGATGCCGATGAGGCTGATGCGCAGGTAGGTGACGGCCTCCGTGGCGAGCTGGCCCACCGCTCCGAACAGGTGTACGATAAACGGAGCAAGAGGCCAGCACGCCACACCGACGGCCAGGCCGATGATCGCGGCCAGCCACAGGCCGTCCATCCCCTGGCGCATCGCCTGCCTGACGTCCCCCGCCCCAAGCCTCCGCGCGACCGCGGCCGTGGTGGCGTACGCGAGGAACACGCACAGCCCGACGAGAGCCGACAGGGCCGCGCTGGCCACACCGAGCGCGCCGAGCGCTGGATCGGGGAGGTGGCCGACGATGACCGAGTCGGTGAGCAGGAAGAGCGGCTCGGCCACGAGTGCCCCGAATGCCGGGATCGCGAGCCTCAGGATCTCCCTGTCGTGGGCACGTCCGCGTCCTGTTCTGGAGGTAAGGGACATACGCCTATTTTGCGGCTTACGGGGTCATGCTCGATCAGTATCGGGAATCCCTCTGCGACTTTCTTTCCTCCACAGGCGGTGGACAGTGAAACCGCAGGTGACGATGGATTCCCCCGATGCGGCCGCGCGGCTGTCCACAGGCTCGTCCCCAGGCTTCCCACATGTCACGGGCGTGCCTGCACACGTTGTCCACAGGCTTGTCCACCGGCCGGGTTGCCGCCCCGCCCCGAGGTTGGGGAGACTGTCGCACCGGGTTGGGGATGCTGTGACCGCTGGGCAGGGGGTGTGAGGTGAGCGTGCTCGACTTCCCGGGAGGCCCGGGAGGCTCCGAATCGACGTTCGAGCGGACGCCGCCGCACAACATCGAGGCCGAGCAGTCGGTGCTGGGCGGCATGCTGCTGTCCAAGGACGCCATCGCCGACGTCATCGAGGTGCTGCGCGCCGACGACTTCTACCGGCCGGCCCACCAGATCGTCTTCGACGTGATCACCGATCTCTACGGCCGGGGCGAGCCCGCCGACTCGGTGACCGTCTTCGACGAACTGCAGAAGCGGGGCGAGGTCGCCCGCGTCGGCGGCGGCGCCTACCTGCACACCCTGACCGCGATCGTGCCCACCGCCGCGAACGCCGGCTACTACGCGAAGATCGTGCGGGAGCAGGCCGTCCTGCGGCGCCTCATCGAGGCGGGCACCCGCATCGTCTCCTACGGCTACGGCGGTCAGGGCGAGGAGGTCGACGACCTGGTCGACCGCGCCCAGGCCGAGATCTACAAGGTCACCGAGCGCCGCACCTCCGAGGACTACCTCCCGCTGTCGGACATCATGCCCGGCGCCCTGGACGAGATCGAGGCCATCGGCAGCCGCAGCGGCCAGATGGTCGGCGTTCCGACCGGCTTCCAGGACCTCGACGTCCTCACCAACGGCCTCCACCCCGGCCAGATGATCGTCGTGGCCGCCCGCCCCGCGATCGGAAAAAGCACCCTAGGTCTGGATTTCGCCCGGTCTGCAGCGATCAGGCATGGGATGACCACGGTCATCTTCTCGCTGGAGATGTCGCGCAACGAGATCACGATGCGCCTGCTGTCGGCGGAGGCGCGGGTCCCGCTGCACACGATGCGCTCGGGCACGATGAGCGACGACGACTGGACCCGGATGGCCCGCCGGATGGGGGAGGTCGCCGAGGCGCCGCTGTTCATCGACGACTCCCCGAACATGTCGATGATGGAGATCCGGGCGAAGTGCCGCCGCCTGAAGCAGCGGCACGACCTGCGCTTCGTGATCGTCGACTATCTGCAGCTCATGAGCTCGCCGAAGAAGACCGAGAGCCGGCAGCAGGAGGTCTCAGAGCTGTCCCGGGCGCTCAAGCTGCTGGCCAAGGAGCTGGAGGTGCCGGTCATCGCCATCTCCCAGCTCAACCGTGGCCCCGAGCAGCGTACGGACAAACGCCCGCAGGTGTCGGACCTACGTGAGTCTGGATCTATCGAGCAGGACGCCGACATGGTCATCCTGCTGCACCGGGAGGACGCGTACGAGCGGGAGTCGCCGCGCGCGGGCGAGGCGGACCTGATCGTGGCCAAGCACCGAAACGGCCCCACGGCCACGGTCACCGTCGCCTTCCAGGGCCACTACAGCCGTTTCGTCGACATGGCCACCCATTAGGCGACTCACGCACTGACCGGGTGGGCCGCGGCCCCGGGCGGCCGTCCGTCGGGAGGCCGCGCCGGGGCCGGGAGCCTCACTCGGCCGCGGCGGGCTCGATGGCTTCGGCGGTCTCGGCGGGCGCGGTGAGCGTCTCGGTGAGCGTCTCGGTGGGCACGGTGCTCTGGTGGGGCAGGGCCGCGATCCGGGCGGCCGCCCACTCGGCCCAGTCACGCTGGGCGGCGGTCAGGCGCAGACCCCACTCCAACGCGAGGTCTCCGTACAGCCGCAGCGCGTCCTCGCCCTGGCCGATGATCTGTTCGCGCACGCCGCGGAGCGCGGCGTGCTCCTTGCGGGCCTGTACGGCGAGCCTCTCCAGGTAGCCGTGGGCCTGGTCCGGCGTGACCGTGTCGAGGAAGAACACCCGCAGCAGCATGTCGCTGCGCCGGCTCTGCGTGGGCGGCTCCTCCACCAGCCAGTGGCGCAGCTCGGCGAGGCCCTCTCCGGTGATCCGATACTCCTTGCGTCCGCGCGGGCCCTCGGCGGCGACCTCGATCAGACCCTCGCGATCCAGGCGCGTCAGCTCCGAGTAGAGCTGGCTCTGGGTGGCCGGCCAGACGTTGGCCAGCGATATCTCGAACGTCTTCAGCAGGTCGTACCCGCTGGCCGGGCCGGCCGACAGGAGCCCCAGCAGTGCGTGACGAAGACTCATGCGCCAGATCCTACATTCCTGTGTTGACATGTCATCTCTGGAGCTTCTACTTTTGACATGTCACAACTGGAACGTCATCCGAAGGAACCCGCCGTGCTCCGTTACGTCCTCACCTTCCTCCCCTGGATTGTCTTCTCCGTGCTCAGCACCAACGGCGAGGCGAGGTACGGAGCCGGGGCCGGTCTCCTCGTGGCGATCGTTCTGCTGGCCGTCGACCGCCGCGCGGGGCGCGGCTGGGACGAGATCGTCCTGGAGCTCAGCTCGGGCGTCTTCTTCGCGGCCCTCGCGCTCGTCGCCTTCACGGTCACCCCGGCGCCGCTCGGCGAGTACGGACCGGCCGTGTCGGTCGGCTGGCTGGCGCTCACCGCCTGGGGGTCGCTGGCGGTCCGCAGGCCGTTCACGCTGGGCATGGCCCGCCGTTCCACGGCCCCCGAGGTGCACGCGACCGAGATCTTTTACCAGGTCAACGCCGTCATCACCACCGTCTGGGCCGCCGCGTTCACGCTCACCGCCGTCGCGCTCGCCCTGCTGCTCGCCTTCGAGCCGCAGGCCACCGCCGCCCTCGTCACCGTGAAGGTCTGTGGTCTCGCACTGCCCGCCCTGTTCACGGTCCGCTACCCCCGGATCGTCCGCGCCCGTTACAACGCCGCCTGAAGCCGCCTGAAAGCCGTCTGGAAAGCCGTTCTGAAAGGAGCCACGAGACATGACCGCTTCCTACCTCTCCGGCCGCCTCGCCCCCGTACCCGACGAGATCGACGCGCTCGACCTGCCCGTGGAGGGCACGCTGCCGCCCGAGCTGACCGGCCGCTACTTCCGCAACGGGCCCAACCCCCGCCCCGGCGAAGAGCCCGGCCACTGGTTCGTCGGCCACGGGATGATCCACGGCATCCGGTTACGCGAGGGGCGTGCCGAGTGGTACCGCAACCGGTGGGTGCGCACCACCCGCCTCGACGGCGCGCCCTACCTCGGCGACAAGGGCGTCGACCTGGCCGCCGTCCCCGCGAACACCCACGTCGTCTCGCACGCCGACAAGATCTTCGCGCTGGTCGAGAACGGCCTGCCGTACGAGATGACGCCGGAGCTCGACACGGTCGGCCCCTGCGACTTCGGCGGCCGGCTCGCCACCGCGATGACCGCGCACCCCAAGGAGGACCCGGTCACCGGGGAGCTGCACTTCTTCGGGTACGGCTGGGCGCCGCCCTACCTCACCTACCACCGCCTGTCCGCCGCCGGTGAGCTGGTGGAGACCCGTGAGGTCGAGGTGCCCGGACCCACGATGGCGCACGACTTCGCGATCACCGCGAACCACGTCGTCTGGCTCGACCTGCCGGTCGTCTTCGACGTGAACCTGGTGGGCCGGAGCATGCCGTACCGGTGGGACGACCTGTACGGCGCCCGGCTCGGCGTGATGAGCCGGCGCACGGGGCAGGTCCGGTGGTTCGAGATCGACCCCTGCTACGTCTTCCATGTGGGGAACGCGAGCGAGGACGAGCAGGGGCGGATCGTCGTCGACGCCGTGCGTTACGCACCGGGGGCGTTCCAGGCCTTCTGGCCGACCATCGGCGGCACGGCCAGCCCCGCCGCGCACACCGGCGGCGCGGCGCTGCACCGCTGGGTGCTCGACCCCGCGACCGGCGTGTCGAAAGACGAGGCCCTCGACGATCGGGACGTCGAGTTCCCCACGGTCAACGAGACGCTGACCGGCCTGCGCAGCCGCTACCTCTACGCGGTCACCAAGGACGCGATCGTGAAGTACGACACGGGCGCCGGCACGAGCGTGGCCCACGAGACGGGAGACCGCACGCCCGGTGAGGCCGTGTTCGTGCCCGCCGCCACAGACGGCGCGGGCGGCACGGGCGGCTCCGGTGACGAGGACGCGGGCTGGCTGCTGTCGATCGCCGGCACCGACGACGGCGCCGAGCTGCTCGTGCTCGACGCGTCGGACCTGTCCCAGGTCGCGTCGGTACGGCTGCCGCGGCGGGTGCCCGCCGGGTTCCACGGCTCGTGGATCCCCGACGCCTGAGGCCGTCGTCGCCCGTACGGCCCGCGCGGGAGGATCCGGCGCGGGCCGTACGGCCGAGTGGCGCCGCGGCCTACGGGACGGGCCGGAAGTGGGTGGTGACCCGGCCGTCGTCGAGTACGTGCAGGGCGACGGCCGGAGGCAGGTCGTGGTCGACCGGCGGGTGCGCGGAGGTCTCGGACGGCAGCAGCCCCGTGCTCACCACTCCCGGCGCGACCAGCAGCGGCAGCCCGGCGAACGTCGTGGCCGCCGCGGTGTGCGCGTGCCCGGCCAGCACCGCGATGGCGTGCGGGTGACGGCCGAGGACCTCCGCCAGCCCCTCCGGCCGCTCCAGCCGGATGCCGTCCACGTACGGGATGCCGAGCGCGACCGGCGGGTGGTGCATGCCGACGAAGGCCGGAACCCCGGGGGTCGCGGCGAGCACCGAGTCGAGCCAGGCCAGCGTGTCGTCGCTGAGCTCACCCTCGGGCCGCCCGGGAACGCTGGAGTCGCACAGCGCGATCGTCGCGTGGTCGAGGTTGAGCGCCTGGTTCACCGGGTGGTCGCCGTCCTGCTCCAGCAGGACCTTGCGGAGGTGGGCGCGCGTGTCGTGGTTGCCTGGGCACAGCACGAGCGGCACGTCGTCACCGGAGACGAGCTCACGGACGATCTCGTACTCCTCCATCGCGCCGTGGTCCGCCAGGTCACCGGTGAGCACGATCGCGTCGGGCCGCAGCGACCTCGCGTAGGTGAGCGCGCGTGCGGCGCGCGAGGTGTTCCGCTCGCTTCCGTCGATGTGGATGTCGCTGACGTGCGCCAGCACGAGCATGTGATACCTCCGGCCATGGATGGGGGCTACAGCTTCTCACGTGAGAGCGCGGCGGACATGATCACGAGGCGCCGCCCCGGAAGCCGCCGCCCGCGTGCACATCCCGCGAGCCGCCGCCGGCGGGCCGCCGCTCGCGAGCGCCGCCCGCGACCGCACCGTACGCCGTGAAACCGCTTCCGTCAGGACATCCGGGCGGAACCCTCCGACAGCCGTCGGGCGAGGATACCGGCCCGGGCCAGCTGCACCTTCCGTGCCTGGCCCGCCGCGAAGCCCAGCAGGAACCAGGCCGCGCTCACGTCGAGCCGGTCGGCCACCCGGGTTCCGGGCCCCTCGGGGGACAGATCGAACCGGTAGCCGAGCCGGACTCCGCCGGGGCTGCGCACCTGTCCGCGTACGGACAGGCCCTCGGTGAGGAGTGTCACGGCGATGGGGTTGTCGTACCTGAGACCGAGGAAGCGGAACCGCTCGACGGAGGTGTACCGCACCACCCCCGGCTCGGACCGGTCGACGTCGCGTACGGCGACCACGAGCGGTGACAGGCCGACGTAACTCTCGGGCGTCGTGAGATGCGCGAAGACCTTCTCCGGAGCGGCGTCCACGTGGAACGTGTTGACCAGTACTCGTGTGGGCATTCCCGCCTCCTTCTGCTCAGGCACGGCCAAGGCACGTGTCGATGCACGAAGTGTGACAGAACGCCGGACGCCGGATGATCTCCGGACGATCACGAAGACGTGTCGCGCAGGAAGGCGGCGGTCGCGGCGTCCGCCGGATAGAACGACTCGATGGCCAGCTCGGAGACCGTGATGTCGAGCGGCGTGCCGAAGGTGGCCACGATGCTGAAGAACGACAGCTCCCGCCCGGCCCGCCGCACCCGGAGCGGCACCAGGATGTCTCCCGGCCCGGGCAGCTCCACCTCGGGCTCGGGCTGGTCGCAGGGGTAGTCGCGCAGTTCGGCGTACAGCTCGGTGAGCCGGGGGTCGGCGGTGTGCGTGATCTGCCGCCGCAGCCGTCCGAGCAGGTGCGCCCGCCACTCGCCGAGGTTCAGGATGTGCGGCGCGAGACCCTCCGGATGCAGGCTCGCCCGCAGCACGTTGCCCATCAGGTCGGAATCGACGCCCTCGGCGAGCAGCGCGATCCCCTCGTTGGCGTCGACGAGGTCCCAGGCCCGGTCCACCACCACGGCCGGATAGGGGTCGTGGGCCGACAACAGCCGCCGGATCGCCTCGCACACCGCCGCCATCCCCGGCGAGCCGAGCGGCGACGCGGCGTAGACCGGGGCGTACCCGGCGGCCAGCAGCAGGTGGTTGCGCTCGCGCAGCGGGAGATCCAGGTGTTCGGAGAGGTGGAGCACCATGTCGCGGCTCGGCGTGGAGCGGCCGGTCTCCAGGAAGCTG
The DNA here is from genome assembly GCF_005864065.1 of Microbispora triticiradicis. Lineage (NCBI taxonomy): Bacteria > Bacillati > Actinomycetota > Actinomycetes > Streptosporangiales > Streptosporangiaceae > Microbispora > Microbispora triticiradicis. Next base: position 980,113 of record NZ_VANP01000001.1, read on the forward strand.
ATGTGCCGAGTGGAGATCTCGGCGCGGTTGGAGAGGTCGAGCTGGCTGAGCCGCCGGTGCTCGCGCCACTGGCGCAGGAGCTCACCGAACGGCCGCTGGTGGATCTGGGCGACGGTCACGCCCCGACGCTATCCCCGTCCGCGCGGCCCGGCGATTACCCCCTGGGTAACCACCGGGCCCACGTGACCGGTCGCGGCCCGTTCCGTGCCCCCGCCCCCGCGACGGGCACGGAGCGGGCCGCCTTTCACCGCACGGCTCTCACCGCACCGGTCTCACTGCCAGCGGAACAGCCGGGCCGCGGCGAGCCCGGCGGCCAGCGCCCAGCCCGCCAGTACGGCGAGGTGGACGGCCTGGGGACCACCGCCGCCCAGCGCGTCGGTGAGCGCCTGCCCGAAGGCCCCGGTGGGCGTGAAGTCGCTGATCCGGCGCAGCAGCTCCGGCATGAGCGGCCTGGGCAGCCACATCCCGGCCAGGAACAGCAGCGGGAACATGAGCGCGGCCCCCGCGCCCTGGACGACCTTGGAGTTCGGCGCCACGGCGGCGAGGAGGAGCCCGATGGCGAGCATGGCGGTCGAGCCGAGGACGAAAACCCCGGCGAACGCCCAGGGCGAGCGGGGCGGCGGCACCCCGAGGAACAGGTGCCCCAGCCCCAGCGTCAGCGCCGTCGCGACCACGGCCACGCCCACATTGATCAGCAGTTGCGCGGACAGCAGGGCCCCGGGCCGTACCGGCGTCGTGGACAGCCGCCGCAGCACGCCGCGCTCGCGGTAGGTCACCAGGACCGCCGGCAGCGCACTGAGCCCGAGCGTCACGACCGACAGCAGCACCATCATCGAGGTGAAGGGCGCGTCCACGAAGCGCTGCCCGCCCAGGGACGGGTCCGCGTCGCGGAAGCCGGGAATCGTGGCGCCGAGGGTCAGCAGCAGCGCGACCGGCAGCACGACCGCGAAGAACACGGCGGCGGGCTCACGGAGGAAGAGCCGGGCCTCCACGGCCGCGATCCGGACGAGAACCCGTGTACGGGCGGTGGTCATGACTCCTCCTGGGAGGGCGCGTGAGAGGGTCCGTACGAGGGGTCGGTGAGGGCGAGGAACGCGTCGTCGAGGGTGGTCCGCTCCATGCGGAGGCCACGCATCAGGGACGCGGGCAGCACCGCCGTCACCGCGCTCAGCAGGTCGCCGGTGCCGGCGATGGTGACCTCCCCAGCGTCATCCCCGCCCTCCACAGTGGCCGACGTCACCTCGGGCAGCGCACGCAGGCCCGTGACCTGCTCAGCTGTCAGCGGCCTCTCCGTACGGAAGACCAGGCGCTGCTCGCCGCCGGCGCGGGCGACGAGCCCGGCGGGCGTGTCGACCGCGCGCACCCGGCCGCGCGAGATGACCGCGACGCGGTCGCACAGCCGCTCCACCTCCTCCATGAAGTGGGTGACGAGCAGGACCGTCACGCCCCGGTCCCTGATCCGGGTGACCAGTTCCCAGGTCTCCCGCCGGGCCTGCGGATCGAGGCCGGTGGTGAGCTCGTCGAGGATCGCGACGCGCGGGCTGCCCACCAGCGCGAGCGCGACCGACAGCCGCTGGCGCTGCCCGCCGGAGAGGGTGGCGAACGACGCGCGGAGGTCGAGCCCGGCGTCGGCGGCCAGCGCCCGCCAGTCGGCGGGACGGCGGTAGAACGACGCGTAGAGCGACAGCGCCTCCCCGACCCGGATCTTGTCGGGCAGCGAGCACTCCTGGAGCTGCACGCCGACCTGTTCCTTCAGGTCCGCGCCTGCGCCGCCGTCCGGGCCGACGTCCAGATCGATCGTGCCCGCCGTGGGGGTGCGCAGCCCGGCGACGCACTCGACCGTCGTCGTCTTGCCGGCCCCGTTGCGGCCGACGATGCCGAAGACCTCGCCCTCCTCCACGGAGAACGACACGTCCTCGACCGCCACGCGTGCCCCGTACGTCTTGCGGAGGTGGTCCACGGTGATGATTGCCATGCCGACGACGCTAGGAATCGGGCGGGCCGCCCGGAATGCGGCTGCGGACCCGGCGGGGGTGCACTTTTCCCCACCCCCGCCGGGGGCCCGGGGCCACTGTGCGGAACCGCCCGGAACTCGCAGACTGGACGCATGACCGCAGCTCGCCGCACCCTCGTCGCACTCGGCAGAGGCGCAGCCCTCGCCGGCCTCGCCCTGCTGGGCCTGGCCGCCGCCCTGGTGATGCTGACGGCGGCGCTCCTCACCTTCCTGCTCGGCCTGGTCTTCGCCCTGCCCCCGGCCGTACGGCTCACGCGGGCTGTGACCGGGCTGGCGCGCGATCTGTCCGGGCGCTGGTCGGGCGTGCCGGTGGACGACCCCTACCTGCCGGTGCCGTCCCCGCCGGTGCCGCAGGCGGACGGCTGGTACCGCGACGGCCGCACCCTGTACAAGAAGCCCACGATCCCCGCCTTCAACAAGCGGTGGAACTGGATGATCAAGGACCCGGCGACCTGGCGCGATCTCGCCTATCTGCTCGCCGCGCCGGTGACCTGCGGACTCGTGGCCGCCGCGCCGCTGCTCACGGCCGCGTACGGCGTGCTGCGGCTGGCCGGGGGCGACCCCCTGGGTGTGGTGTGGATCCTGCTCGCGGCGGGCGTCGCGTACTGGTACGCGCCGTGGGCCCTGCGCGTCCACGGCGGCGTCGCCGCCGTGCTTCTCGGGCCCACGGAGAAGACGCGGCTGGCCCGGCGGGTCAGCCACCTGGACGCGGCGCGCACCGAGGTCGTCGACTCGCAGGCCGCCGAGCTGCGGCGGATCGAACGTGACCTGCACGACGGCGCCCAGGCCCGTCTCGTCGCGATCGGGATGACGATCGGCGCGGCCGAGCAGCTGCTGGAGACCGACCCGCGGGCCGCCCGGGCGCTGCTGGACAAGGCGCGGGACGCCTCGGCGGCCGCGCTGCAGGACATCCGGCGGCTGGTGCGGGGCATCCATCCCCCCGTGCTCGCCGAACGCGGCCTCGGCGACGCCGTACGCGCGCTGGCCCTGGACAGCCCGCTGCGCGTCCATGTGACCGTCGACGTGCCGGAGCGCGCGTCCGCGCCGCTGGAGTCCGCGGCGTACTTCGCGGTCAGCGAGCTGCTGGCCAACGCCGCCCGGCACGGCGACGCGACCGAGGCGTGGGTGGACGTGAGCACGCGGGGTCCCGCGCTGCGGGTCACGGTGACCGACGACGGCCGCGGCGGCGCGGACCCCGGGCGTGGCACCGGCCTGCGCGGCATCGAGCGCAGGCTCGGGGCGTTCGACGGCGTGTTCGCGCTGAGCAGCCCGGCGGGCGGCCCGACCACGGCGGTCGTCGAGCTGCCGCGGGCCTTCCCGCTGCGGGTGGCGCCCCGGTCCCCGTGGCGCATGCTCGGCGGCGTCTGCTGGGCGCTGTGGCCGATCGCGCTGTTCCCGCAGGGGCTGGTGGCGATGGTGCTCAAACTGGCCGGTTCGCCGGTGAGGTCCTGGTTCGTGGGGCTGTACATGCCCGAGCCCTTCCAGTGGCCGGTCATCGTCGGCATGATGCTGCTCGGCGGCGGCCTGCTGACCGTCGCGCTGACCACGACGGCACGGGCCATGCGGGAGAAGGAGAGCGGGTGCGGGTAGTCCTGGCGGAGGATCTGCACCTGCTGCGGGAGGGCCTGGTCCACCTGCTGCGCGCGCACGGCTTCGAGGTCGTCGCCGCGGTCGAGTCCGGCCCGGAGCTGCTCGCCGCGCTGGTCGGCGAGCGTCCGGACGTGGCCGTGGTCGACGTACGGCTGCCGCCGACGTTCACCGACGAGGGGCTGCAGGCCGCGCTCGCCGCGCGGCGGCGGGTGCCGGGGCTGCCGGTGCTCGTGCTGTCCCAGCACGTCGAGCAGCTGTACGCCAGGGAGCTGCTGGCCGACGGCTCGGGCGGGGTCGGCTACCTGCTGAAGGACCGGGTGTTCAACGGCGAGCAGTTCGTCGACGCCGTACGCCGCGTCGCGGCGGGCGGCACGGCGATGGACCCCGAGGTCATCGCGAGGCTCCTGGCCAGCAACTCGCGCAACGAGCCGCTCGGCCGGCTCACCCCCCGGGAGCGGGAGGTGCTGGAACTGATGGCGGAGGGCAGGTCGAACGCCGCCATCGGGCAGCGGCTGTTCCTCAGCGACAGCGCGGTGGGCAAGCACACCGCGAACATCTTCGCCAAGCTCGGCCTGGCGCCCTCCGACGACGACAACCGCCGGGTGCTCGCGGTGCTGGCCTTCCTCGGCAGCAGGCCCAGCTGAGCCGCGCAACCGGCCCCTGGAATGTCGGTGCGGGGCGCTACCTTGGGGAATCGAGTCGTGGCACAGGCAGGTGGCACAGGCAGGAGGTCGGGATGAAATTCCAGGTGAACCGCGACGTTCTCGCCGAAGCGGTGGCGTGGGCGGCCCGGGTGCTCCCGGCCAGGCCCGCGGTGCCCGTCCTCGCGGGGCTGCTGCTGGAGGCGGGGGACGACCTGCGGGTGTCCGCCTTCGACTACGACGTGTCGGCGCGGGCCGACGTCGAGGCCGAGGTGGCGGAGCCGGGGCGGGTGCTGATCCCGGGGAAGGTCCTGGCGGAGGTCACCCGCAGCCTTCCGGCGCGCCCCGTCGAGATCGCCACCAGCGGCTCGGAGGCCGTGCTCACCTGCGGCAGCGCCGAGTTCGGCCTCCTGACCATGCCGGACGAGGACTTCCCCGCGATGCCGCCGATGCCGCCGAGGGTCGGCGCCGTGGGCGGGGGCGTCTTCGCCACCGCCGTCAACCAGGTCGCGCCCGCCGCGAGCCGCGACGACACGCTGCCCATGCTCACGGGCATCCGGATGGACATCGAGGACGTTCGCGTCTCCCTGGCCGCCACCGACCGCTACCGCATCGCGGCGAGCGAGTTCCTGTGGCACCCGGAGCGGCAGGAGGAGCGGCACGGTGTGGTCGTGCCGGCGCGGGTGCTGGTCGAGGTGGCGCGCTCGCTGCGCGGGGGCGAGGTGGCGGTCGGGCTCGGCGACAACGTGGCCGGATTCGAGAGCCAGGGCCGCACCACCACCGTCCGGCTGCTCGACGAGCAGTTCATCGACTACCGGGCCCGGCTGACCGAGCAGTGGCCGATCCACGCCGACGTCCCGGTGGGGCCGTTCGTGGAGGCCGTCAAGCGGGTGACGCTGGTCGCCGAGCGCAACACCGCGGTCCGGCTGTCGTTCTCCCCGGGACAGGTGCTGATCCAGGCCGGCGGCGGCGACATCGGCAGGGGCGCGGAGGTCGTCGAGGCCGAGCTGGAAGGTCCGGACATCCAGATCGCCTTCCAGCCCCACTTCCTGCTCGACGGTCTCGCGGGCGTCGGGACCGAGCGGGCGCGCGTCCACCTGGACTCGCCGACCCGGCCCGCCCTGGTCACGGACGAGGGCGACGACCCCGGCTACCGCTACCTGGTGATGTCCCTGCGGCTCGGCTGAGCTCCCGGTCCCGGTTCTGGGAGCCGGGGGCGGCTCAGGAGGTCAGCGTCGCCGACTCGGTGAGGGCGATGAGGATGTGCTCCATGCACGCGTGACCCGCCCGCTCCGCCGCGGTGGCGTCACCGGCGACGATCGCGCGGACGATGGCGTCGTGGGGGATGTAGTTCTGCTCCAGCGAGCCGCCGGCAGCGGCGATGCTCGCCCGGAGCGCCGCCGAGAAGTCGACGTACAGGTCGATCAGCACCGTGTTGTGCGTGGCTTCGACGACCGCGACGTGGAAGGCGAGGTCGGACTCGACGAACGCCTCCGCGTCGCCGTCCGCCCACGCCTTCTCCCGCGCGGCCAGCGCGGCCTCGATGGACGCGATGTCCTGGTCGGTGCGCCGCGTCGCGGCGAGCCGGGCCGCCTCGACCTCCAGGGCGCGACGCACCTCAAGGATCTCCAGCTGCTCGGCCGCCCGCAGCCGCCGGGCCATCGCGCCCGAGAGCTCACTTGTGGCCCGCACGTACGTGCCGTCGCCCTGGCGGCACTCCAGCAGCCCGGCGTGCGTCAGTGCCCGCACCGCTTCGCGGACGGTGTTCCGGCCGACTCCGAGATGCTCGGCGAGCACGGTCTCGGTGGGAATCTTGGCATGCATCTGCCAGGAGCCGGAGGTGATCTGCTCCTTGAGCTGGTCGATCACCTGGTCCACGAGAGACGCCCGCTGCGCCGTCCGCAGGCTCACAGTCAGCCTCCTTTGGGTAGCCAATCATCCGATGATGGAATGAGTGGTCGACCCTAATTATTCCAGAGCTTCCGGAACAAATCCGGAGCTCCAGGGAGGCTACCGAGCGAGCGCCGCCGCGGTGGTGGAGCCCGGTATGTTCACGCGGATCCCCACGGCTTCCAGGGCTCTACGATATGCCTCCGTCTGCTGGTTGAGAGCACCGGCCTGGCCCCACAGGTCGCCGAGCGTCCGCCAGGCCCGGGCGGTGTCCCGGTCCGGCGTCTCGCCGCCCAGCAGGTCATGGGCCCGGGTGAGCGCGGGCGCCGGGTCTTCGGACCGTGCCAAAGCGATCTCGGCGAGCACCATGTTCGCGGTGGCCGCCGTGGTCCCCCGGGCGTCGCCCAGCCGAACCAGTGCCTCGTCGGCGAGTTCGAGTGCGGATTCCGTGTCTCCTGTCCGCAGCCGTACCGAACTCAGCACCACGAGGCCCCTCGCGTGCTCCCGTCGCTCGGCCGGGAATCGGGCGAAAACCCCCACGGCGGACGCCGCCAGCTTGTTGGCTCGATCCAAATCCGCACCTTCGGGATCCGCCGCTGTGATCCGGGCCCAGTGCATCGCGATGCGGGCGCACCGGAGGGCGATCCGGGCCGGGCGGCCGGCCGCGAGGGCGTCCTCGGCGAGCTGCACGGCCAGCGCCGAGTCCTCGCCTTCACCCGCCGTCACGCTCGCCTGCCACAACGCGAGGATCTCTCCGCTGCGGTCGGCGGCCTGCGGCAGGCCCGCGCTGTCCAGCACCCGCTCGACGTACGGCAGGCCGGTCTCGGCCTCCACCAGCGCCAGCGCGAGCTCGACGGCGAGGTCGCCCTCGATCACGCCGAGCCGGTCGACCTGGCCGAGCGCGTGGGCGCCGAGGTCGCGGGCGCGCAACCGGTCGCCGGCCCGCTGGTAGCAGCGGCACAGCGCGACGGTCAGCGGGAGGTCGGCGAGGCGCTCGGGATGCGCGGTGGCCTCACGGCGTAGCCGCTCGTACGCCTCGACGGCCCGGCCGACGCGGCCCTGGGCCTCCAGGGCCCGCGCCACGCCGAGCCGCGCGTGCGCGGCCAGCATCGCGTTGTCCTCGCCCGCCGCCTTGGCGATCTCGCCGAAGCGGTCGGCGGCCACGGCGGGGTCGCCGTGGTACAGCTCCAGCTCGGCGTGCCGGAGGCCGAGCTCGGTGTCGATGCGCTGCCGAGGCTCTATCCCGTGAAGCAGGAACTCGGTGGTGCAACCGAGACGCTCGGCGAGCAGCCGGGCGACGACCGGCGTTGGCGTCCGCTTTCCGGACTCGATGAGTGAGACATAACTGTCGGATAGGTCGGGTCCGGCCAACTGGGCCTGCGACATTCGCCTGCTCAACCGCAGTCCGCGGACGCGGTCACCGATGGTTCCCTGACTCGGCATCTGATCTCTCAGGGCGGGGGAAGGGTCAATAGTGTCGCCATAATGGCACGAAGCGACCGATTCGTGTAACCCTCCGTCAAGAATCACGACGGTGAAGGTTCGATCACGGTGTCGAGATAACGGACGGCCGGAGGCCGTCAGTCGTCGTCCCCGTCCTTGCCGGGGAAGATCATCTGACAGACCTCTAGATACAGGGTCTCCGGATACGGGATGTGGGGAACGGTGCGGAAGGCCTGATCCTGGCCGGCCGACTCCAGTACGAACTCGCCGTAGCCGAGCATGCGGCCGAGGAGCGAGCGCTGGAAGCTCATGTCGGTGACCTTGCCCAGGGGCATCATCGCGACCTTGCGCGTGATGAGGCCGGTGGTGAGAAGCATGCGCTGGGAGGTGACGACGAAGTAGTCGACCGACCACTCCGCCACCTTCCATACGAAGCGGACGAGCAGCAGCAGCCAGGCCCACCAGACGATGGCCAGGGCCTGCGCGGCGCCGCCGTCGCTCAGGAACTTGCTGAGAACTCCGGCGAGGATGAGCCCTCCGAAGATCTCGGCGACCGGGCGCAGGAGCACGGCAGGGTGCCGCCGCACCATGATGACCTGTTGTTCGTGGGGGAGGAGGTAACGGTTGACCGACGACGGGGCGGAGTCCCCGTGGGTCACAAGTCTCATGTCAGGGAGGCGAAGAACTGCGCCATCGAGTCGGCCGCGTTGATCATTCCGTTGAGGGCTCCGTGGACCGTGTGGGCCGCGTCAGTCGGCCTCGTGAGCAAGTAGAAGGCCACCACGACAATGACCGTCCACTTGAGGATCTTCTTCCCCTGCACCGCCGTCACCACTCCCATGACCAATACATTACCCAGTCACCCCGTTTGGTAAAGCGGCGAACCGCGAACGGGATCAGTGATCGTGACGGTGTCAGCCCCGCCCCTCGGCGGCGGTCGCGAGCACCCGCAGGTGTTTACGGGCGATCCGCTCCACGAGCCCGGCGGGCGCGTGGCCGATGACCTCGACGGCGCCGTGGTGGGCGGCCTGCACGCACCGGGTCACCGTCGCGGGGGGATGCACTCCCGCGAACTCGTCCCTGAGCAGGGCTTCGAGCTGCTCGTAGTGCTCGCCGCCCGGATGCTGGCTCAATCGCTCTCCCTGTGGCGCCCCGCTCGCGTGAGCGCGAGGTGACGTCGTCATCACACTGCGTACCCTAGCGGGAGCGGAGCGTAACCAGGGAGAGAAGGGCCGCGGAGCGTGCGGAAGGAGAGGGAAATCAGACCACGCCGTATAGGCGGTCGCCGGCGTCGCCGAGGCCGGGCACGATGTAGCCGTTCTCGTTGAGCCGCTCGTCGAGCGCGGCGGTCACCACCCTGATGGGCCGGTCGCCGCCCTGGAACGCCTCGTCCAGGTACGCGATGCCCTCGGGGGCGGCGAGCAGGCAGATCGCGGTGACGTCCCGCGCGCCGCGGGCGAACAGGAACTCGATCGCCGCGGCGAGCGTGCCGCCGGTCGCCAGCATCGGGTCCAGCACGTAGCACTGACGCCCGGAGAGGTCCTCGGGCAGCCGGGTGGCGTACGTCTGGGCCTTGAGCGTGGACTCGTCGCGGATCATTCCGAGGAAGCCGACCTCGGCGGTCGGCAGCAGCCGGGTCATCCCGTCGAGCATCCCCAGCCCGGCCCGCAGGATGGGCACGACGAGCGGCACGGGACGGGCGAGCCGTACGCCATGGGCGGGGGCGAGCGGCGTGGCGACGGTGACGTCGGTCACCCGCACGTCGCGGGTCGCCTCGTAGGCGAGGAGCGTGACCAGTTCGTCGGCCAGGCGGCGGAACGTCGGCGAGTCGGTCCGCACATCGCGCAGCGTCGTGAGCTTGTGGGCGACGAGCGGGTGGTCGACGACGAGGGTCTGCATGGGAACAAAAGTTACCGTCTCCGACCTCGTGCCTCGGCGCCGCCTGACTCTTTGATCACGATTTGGCGTGAGCACCGTACGGCGGGAGCCCGATTCTGCGACGATTCCGTGCGTGAGGACCGTGCGGTGGGGAAGACGATGACAGACGTGGACACTCTTGACTTCGCCATCGTTGTGTATCGGGAAGAGGACCGCTGGGAGGCCGAGATGCTTCCGGTGGCCCTCACCTCCGACCTGGACGGGCTCATCCACGCGCTGCGGCAGACGCCGAGCATGGGGACCACGATTGGCATGGTCGCCGTAGGGGATGACTTCTTCGTGGCGTTGCGGGTCTTCGGCGAGCAGGTCGACGTCTTCCTCTCGGATGTCACGGCCGCCTGGGAGTGGCCGCTGGCGCAGCAGGCCCTCGAGTACCTCGAGGTGCCGGTGCCCGAGGAGGAGGAGCTCGACAGCGTCCTTCCGGCCGGCGACCTGTCCATCTTCGCCGACCTCGGGCTCGACGAGATGGAGCTGGGCGCCCTGTCCGGCGACCTCGACCTGCTGCCCGACGAGGTGCTGTCGAGCATCGCCGCGCGGCTGGGCTTCTCCCAGCCCTTCGAACGCGCCGTCGACGCCGCCATCGGCTGACCTGGGGAGACGGCAATGCCCTCCAGATCCAACCTCTTCTCCGCCGGTTTCGCCCGCATCGACGGCCGCTGGGCCGGCGCCGAGGTCGACCTCGGCGAGGCCGAGATCGCCGACGACCTGGGCGACGCCCTGCAGGAGGCGCTCGGGCTCAACGGCGACGAGCTGGCCCTGCTCTGCGTTGAGGTCGAGGACGAGTGGTTCGCGATCATCCGCTATGAGGACGATCTCGATCCGCGCGTGTTCATCTCGGACGCGCACGCGGCGCAGCACGACCCGCTCGGGGAGATCTTCGCCGAGCTCGCCGGTGTGGTGGTGGACAAGGACACCCCCGATCTCGGTATCCGCCCGGTGGGCGACCTCGAACTGCTCGCCGACTTCTCGCTGAGCGCGGAGGAACTGCTGGAGCTCAGCATGGAGGAGGGTGTGCTGCCCGCCGACATCCTCTCCCTCATCGCCGAACGGCTCGGGTTCGCCGACGAGCTCGAACGCCTGCGGTGACCGGCTCGCCGCCGGGGCCGTACGAGGCCGCCATGCGGCTGGCGCTGGCGGAGGCCGTACGTGCGGGTGAGCGCGGGGAGGTGCCGGTCGGCGCCGTGCTGCTCGGCCCCGCGGCGGCCGGTCGTTCGGAGGCCGGTGATCCGGAACTCGGTCGCGTGCTCGCGGCGGCGGGCAACGACCGCGAGGCGAGCGGCGACCCGACCGCGCACGCCGAGGTGCTCGCCCTCCGGGCCGCCGCGGCCGCCCGGGGCGACTGGCGGCTGACCGGCTGCACCCTGGTCGTCACGCTGGAGCCCTGCACGATGTGCGCCGGCGCCGCCGTCCTCGCCCGGGTCGACCGGGTCGTGTACGGCGCGGTGGACGAGAAGGCGGGCGCCGCCGGCTCCCTGTGGGACGTCCTGCGGGACCGGAGGCTCAACCACCGGCCCGAGGTCGTCATGGGCGTGCTGGCCGACGAGTGCGCGGCGGTGCTGAGCGGGTTCTTCTCCGGCCGCCGCGCCTGATCGCGGGGTGCGCGCCGGAAACGGGTGCGCGGGCAGTGGTGTTCGTCCGGTAAGCTGCTGCGCGGTGGAGTCGCCTAGTGGCCGAGGGCGCACGCCTCGAAAGCGTGTGTAGGGCAACCTACCGTGGGTTCAAATCCCACCTCCACCGCCACTGTCCTAGGACACGGAAAAGAGCCGCCGACCTGGTCGTCCAGGTCGGCGGCTCTTCTCGTATGCCGGTCCGGCGTCAGTCCTGCAGCTCCAGCACGCGGGCGTGCAGCACGGAGCGCTGGTGCAGCGCGGAGCGCAGCGCGCGGTGCAGGCCGTCCTCCAGGTACAGCTCGCCCTGCCACTGCACCACGTGCGGGAACAGGTCGCCGTAGAAGGTCGAGTCCTTGCTGAGCAACGAGTGCAGGTCCAGCACCGCCTTCGTGGTGATCAGCGTGTCGAGCCGGACCTGCCGGGGCGGGATCTGGGCCCACTCTCGGGAGGACAGTCCGTGTTCCGGGTAGGGCCGTCCGTCGCCGACCAACTTAAAGATCACGCTATGTAGTTTAGGAGACGTGGCAAACGGCCGGTGTCCGGAGCCGCCGCAGGCTGTCCGGCGGCCCTCACATCGGCCTCAGATGCTTCCGGAGAAGGTGTCGCAGCGTGCGGGGTCGCCCGACCCGTAGCCGTTCTTGAACCACTTGGTCCGCTGGGCCGACGTGCCGTGGGTGAACGCGTCCGGGTTGACCCGGCCCTGCGCCTGCTCCTGGATGTGGTCGTCGCCGACCGCCGCGGCGGCGTCGATCGCCTCCTTGATGTCGGTGTCGGTGAACTCCGAGGCGTAGAAGCCCGTGCTCACCGCGTTCTTCGCCCACACGCCCGCGTAGCAGTCCGCCTGCAGTTCGAGCCGTACGGAGCCGCTCTCCGCGCCCTGCTCCTGGCCGACCTTGTTCATCGTGCCGAGCAGGTCCTGCACGTGGTGGCCGTACTCGTGGGCGATCACGTACGCCTGCGCGAACGGGCCGCCCTTGGCCCCGAACCGCGACTGCAGTTCGTCGAAGAACGACAGGTCCAGATAGACGTGCTTGTCGTTCGGGCAGTAGAAGGGGCCGACGGACGAGTCGGCCGCGCCGCACCCGGTCTGCACCCCGCCCGAGAACAGCGTGGTCTTCGCGTTGGTGTAGCCCTGGACCTGGTCGCCCCAGTACTTCTGGATGCTGTTGACCACGCCCACGACGCGGCACTTCTCCGACTGGTCGGCGTCGGCGCCGCTCTTGCACTGGGCGCTCAGGTCACTGCTCGGCTGCACCCCGGTTGGCTCGTCTCCGCCGCCCGTGATGTTCCCGGGGTTGATGCCGAAGATCAGGGCCACGATGAGGGCGATGATGCCGGCGGCGCCGCCGCCGACGGCCAGGCCGCCGCCCCGGAATCCGCCACCTCCGCCGACGTCCTCGACCTGCGAGGTGTCGAGTTGCGCTCGATCATCGAAATCCATCTGCGACGCTCCCGATGGCGTTGCCGTCACTCATTGCCGTCACTGCGTTGCTCGCCGGGCCTACTGCCCCGCATGTGAGTGATCATGCCTTAACCGGGCGGGTTAGGATGCGCGCGTGCCTCGGAGCGCCGCACACCGGCTGGTGCCGCCGATGCCGGGCGGGCTCGGCTGGCTCGGCCCGCTGGCCGTGGCCGCGTTCGGGGGGTTCCTCCGGTTCGATCGTCTCGACGTCCCGCACGCCTTCGTCTTCGACGAGCTGTACTACGCCAAGGACGCCTACTCGCTGATCACGTACGGGGTCGAGCGGCAGTTCGCCGACGGCGCGGAGCAGACGATCCTGCGCGGCGGCCGGGACGTCTTCCGCGCCTGCGCCCGGCCGGAGGACTGCGCCGCCTACGTCGCGCATCCCCCGCTGGGCAAGTGGCTCATCGGCGCGGGGGAGTGGCTGTTCGGCCTGACGCCCTTCGGATGGCGCTTCGCCGCCGCGCTCGCCGGGACCCTGAGCGTGCTGGTCCTGGCGCGGGTCGCCCGCCGGATGACCCGTTCGACGCTGCTCGGCTGCCTCGCGGGCCTGCTGCTGGCGCTGGACGGCCTGCACCTCGTGCTGTCGCGGTCCGCGCTGCTCGACGTCTTCCTCATGTTCTGGGTGCTCGCGGGCTTCGCCTGCCTGGTCGCCGACCGAGACGCCGCCCGCGCCCGCCTGGCGGAGTGGCACCGCACCTCCGCCCTGGAGGAACCCGGCCCCCGGCTCGGCCCCCGGCTCTGGCGGCTGGCCGCCGGGCTGTGCCTCGGGGCGGCGACGGCCACGAAGTGGACCGGCGTGCTCTTCGTCGTGGCCTTCGCGGTCATGGCGTTCGCCTGGGACCGCGGCGCCAGGCGGGCGGTCGGCCTGCGCCGCCCCGGACGGCAGGCGGTCCGCCTCGACCTGCCGCTCGTCCTCGCGTGGCTCTGCGCCGTCCCCGCCGTCGCGTACGTCGCCTCGTTCGCCGGGTGGCTGGCCTCGGCCGGCGGCTACGGCCGCAACTGGGACCGCGCGAGCGCGAACGGCTGGGCCTACTTCGTCGTCGACTCGCTGCGGTCCCTGATCGACTACCAGAGCCAGGTGCTGGGCTTCCACCAGGGACTGCGCGCTCACCACGACTACCAGTCGGACCCCTGGGGCTGGCCGCTGCTGGCACGCCCGGTCCTCTTCTACTACCGCTCGTCCACCGGCGCCTGCGGGGCGCGCTCCTGCAGCCAGGCGATCCTCGGGACCGGCACCCCGGTCGTCTGGTACGCCGGACTGCTCGCGCTGCTCGCGATGGTCGTGTGGCATCTGACGACGCGCGACTGGCGGGCGGGGGCCGCGGTGCTCGGCTACGCCGCGGGCTGGCTGCCGTGGTGCTACTTCGCGCTGGCCGACCGGCGCACGACGTTCCTGTTCTACCTGCTGCCCGCGCTGCCGTTCCTGATCCTCGCGATCGTGCTCGCCTGCGGGCTCGTCCTCGGGCCGCCGGGCGCCTCGGCCGTGCGGCGCTCCACGGGCGCGGCGCTGGTGGGCGCGTTCGCCCTGCTGGCCCTGGCCGACTTCTGGTGGCTGTCCCCGGTCCTCACCGCGGTCCCCGTGCCGTACGACGCCTGGCTGAGCCGCATGCTGCTGCCCGGGTGGGTCTAGGCGGCTCCTACCGGCGGCGGAAGAGCCGGTCGGTCCACTCCCGCACCCGCGTGGCGATCGCCGGCAGCAGCGTGATGTGGTCGGCGCCCTCCACCGGTACGAACGTGACGTCGGTGCCCGCCGCGCGGAGCTGTCCGGCCGTGAGACGGCTGAGCGCGATCGGGATGACGTCGTCGGTGCCGTGGACGACGTACACCGGCCGCGGATAGCGCGACACGGGGATCTCGTCGTCGGCCAGCGACCGGGCGAACACCGCGTTGGCTGCGGCCGGGTCCTTGAGCACGTCGCCGTTGGTGAGCCCGGCGACCGCCGCGATCATGTCGCCGATGCAGGCCCGCCCGGCCAGGTCGACCAGCTCCATCCCCTTCGGGGTGAACCAGTCCGCCGCGCGGAAGCCGGGCGTCGTCAGCGGCATCGTCCGGCCGTTGTAGGGGACCGTGTGGTTGACGGGACGCGCGGGGTCGGAGAACGCGGGGTCCTTCGTCTGCAGCCCCCACTGGGTGATCGGGGCCATCGCGATCGTGCCCCTGTGCCGCAGCGAAGGCGCGTACGAGGAGGTGAGGGCGGCGGCGAACAGGGCCGCGTGCCCGCCCATCGAGTAGCCGACCGACGCCCAGTCACGCCCGACGGGAGCCACGCGCCGGGCGGCGCGGACGATGTCGATCACGTTGTACGCCTCGGATCTCCCGTCGATGCCCGGGCTGTCCCCGGGGGTGCCGAGCCCCTCGTAGTCGGTGACGGCCACGGCGTACCCAGCGGCGAGCAGCGTCTCCTGCACCGCGCGCTCCCAGGGGCTCGGGCCGGTGCGGGAGGGGGCGCAGGCGTCGGCGATGCCGCCGAAGCCGTGCCCGAAGCTCACCACCGGCCAGCCGCCCGCCGGAGGACGTCCGGACGGCACCGCCAGCGTCCCGCTGACCACGGCAGGACGTCCGTCGTGGCCGGTGGAGCGGTACCAGAGCAGCAGCGAGGTCCCCGCTCCGGCGAGCCGCAGCTCCTGCGCCAGGGGCTCGGTTCGCACCGGAGTGCCCACTTGCCTGTCCGCCGGTGGAGCGGCGGCCGCGGCCGCGGGTGCGGGCAGGGCGAGGGCGAGCACCGCGGCGAGGGCCGCCGTCGTACGGGAGATCACCATGTGTTTTCCTGACTCGTCGGCCGGCCGTTGCGGGCTGCGGTGTCCGCGAATCCGGAATCTCCCGAGGGGCCAGGCCGTGTCAACCGCCGCGCCCGCCCTCCGGCGGCGGCCTGCCGAGACGTCACACCGGGGCTGAAATTTTCGCGGCTTAGCGGACGTGGACGATGAAATCGGGATAGACGTGGACGCCGGGCCGGCCCCCGATCTCGGTCACCGCGTGGCGGATCTCCCGCAGGTGCCCAGCCGTCATCTGCAGCGGCGGTTCGTCCGGCTGATAGGTGGTGCGGATCGGGTAGTCCTCGCCCGGCACGCCGGTCATCTCGATGTGGCAGCCGAGCACATGGGTGACGGGCCGGTCCGCGGCGAACCTCACCAGGCGGTCGATGGTCCGCCCGAACTCCGGCCAGTCCTCGACGTACAGCCGTCCGCGGTAGACCGTGTCGCCCGTCAGTAGCAGGCCCGTGGACCGGTCGTAGAAGGTCACCGCCGCCCTGTGGTGCCCGGGGCTCGCCAGCACGTCCAGGACGCGGCCGCCGAGATCGAGGGGAGCGGGCACGTCCAGGTCGTCGCCGAGCCCGAAGAACTCGCGCACGCGCTCCGGCGCGGGGTCCACGACCACCGTGTCCGGGCGGCCGGCGAACTGGCCGTCCCCGGCGATGTGGTCGCCGTGGCCGTGGGTGTGGGCGACGAGAAGCCCGTAGCGCTCGCGCGGGTGCTCGCCCAGCCAGTCCCGTACGAGGGCGTCCACCGTCCGGCGTAGCGGGAAGTACGCGGGCGACGCGGTCGCGCCGGTGTCGAGCAGGAGGGCCCGGTCGTTCCCGAACAGCAGGAACATGAACGGCGCCTCGTAGTTGATCGCCTTGTTCTGCCGCAGGATGACGGTGTGCTCGTCGTACCGGTGGACCTGGATGTCCGGATCGGTGTTGTGCTTGGCCGACTCGGACCCGTGGATCCAGCGGACGCCGAGGTCTCCCGGACGGGGAGAGCCGGAGAAGTCGATGAGGTCCATCCCGTCAACCAACCACCCGCCGGCGGAGGTCGTCCACGCCATGGCAGTTCCGTGGGAGTGGCAGATCGCGAAGCGGGGCCGGGCGGCCCGAAGGCGGCCCGGCCCCGCAGGAGTCACGCCGTCCTCAGCCGCCACCCTTCGAGGTTGGTCGGAGCGATGGTGTTCCGCCGGACGTGCGGGACCCAGACACGCAGGGCCCGGACGCGCGAAAGGCCCGGCTGGATGGACCGGGCCTTTCGCGTTCTTGCTGCTCAACCAAGCGCGGAGGATAGGAGATTCGAACTCCTGAGGGGTTGCCCCCAACACGCTTTCCAAGCGTGCGCCCTAGGCCAACTAGGCGAATCCTCCGTCGGACAGCTTAGCTCACTTCGGGTGTGGTTTCGACGGTGATGGCGAGGTGTGGTCAAGCGTCCCGCGCACCCCCGCCTAGTGGCTAGACTGTCCAGCGGACCCCTCGCGCGGCGTCATCCTGTGAACCTCCCCAGGGCCGGAAGGCAGCAAGGATAAGCGGGCTCTGGCGGGTGTGCGAGGGGTCTCTCAGTTAGCGGGTACGCCGGCCGGGTCGACCCCCCGAGGAGGCGGCATGAGTCTTGCGCTGTACCGCAAGTACAGGCCCGGGACGTTCGCCGAGGTCAAGGGGCAGGAACACGTCACCGACCCGCTGCGCCAGGCGTTGCGCAGCGGCCGGATCCACCACGCCTATCTCTTCAGCGGCCCGCGCGGCTGCGGCAAGACCTCCAGCGCCCGCATCCTCGCCCGCTCCCTGAACTGCGAGAAGGGCCCGACGCCGGACCCCTGCGGGGAGTGCGAGTCCTGCGTGGCGCTGGCGCCCACCGGGCCCGGCCACCTCGACGTGATCGAGATCGACGCGGCGTCCCACGGCGGCGTGGACGACGCGCGTGACCTGCGCGAGCGGGCCTTCTTCGCCCCCGTCTCGGCGAGATACAAGATCTACATCATCGACGAGGCCCACATGGTCACCCGTGAGGGCTTCAACGCGCTGCTGAAGCTGGTGGAGGAGCCGCCGCCGCACCTCAAGTTCGTCTTCGCCACCACCGAGCCGGAGAAGGTCATCGGGACGATCAAGTCCCGCACCCATCACTACCCGTTCCGGCTGATGCCGCCCGCGACGCTGCGCCGGCTCATGGAGGAGATCCTCGAATCCGAGTCGGTGCCGTACGAGCCGGCCGCGTTACCGCTGGTCGTCCGGGCGGGCGCCGGGTCGGCCCGCGACACGCTGTCGATCCTCGACCAGCTTCTCGCGGGCGCGGACGAGGCCGGCATCACCTACCCGCGGGCCGTGTCCCTGCTCGGCTACACCGACGGCGACCTGCTGGACGAGGTGGTCGACGCGTTCGCCAAGAGGGACGGCGCGGCCGTGTTCCACGCGGTGCACCGGGTGATCGAGGGCGGCCACGACCCCCGCCGCTTCGCCACCGACCTGCTCGAACGCTTCCGCGACCTGGTGATCCTCTCGAACGTCCCCGAGGCCGCGGGCAGTGGCCTGCTCGACCGTCCGGCCGACGAGCTGGAGCGCCTCCAGGCGCAGGCGGCGTCGATGGGCCCCGCCGAGCTGACCCGGGCCGCGGAGGTCTTCAACGCCGGGCTGACCGAGATGCGCGGCGCGACCTCTCCCCGCCTGCTGCTGGAACTCGTGTGCGCCCGCGTGCTGCTCCCGGGGGCCGACCAGGGTGAGGCAGCGTTGCTGACCCGGCTCGAACGGCTGGAGCGCGGCGTCGTGGCCGGGACACACCCCG
Source organism: Microbispora triticiradicis (assembly GCF_005864065.1). Classification (NCBI taxonomy): domain Bacteria; kingdom Bacillati; phylum Actinomycetota; class Actinomycetes; order Streptosporangiales; family Streptosporangiaceae; genus Microbispora; species Microbispora triticiradicis. The sequence continues at coordinate 998,229 of NZ_VANP01000001.1, forward strand.
TCGCCGCCGCCCCGCCACCGGCCGCGCCTCCTACGGCACCGCCGGCGGCTCCACCCGTCGCCCCACCGGCCGCCCCACCTGCGGCGCCCCCCGCGGAGAGCGCGCCGGCCCCGGCCGCGCGGCCCCCGGCGGCCGCCCCGGCGAGGACCGGGGACGCCGACGACTGGCCCACCCCCGTACGGCCCGGGTCCGGGGCCGCTCCGCCGCCCGCGCAGGCCCAGGCGCCCGCGACGGGCGTCGGCCAGGGAGTGGTTCAGAGCGGCGGGCCGGTGCACCAGGCCTGGCCGCGGGTGCTGGAGGCGATCAGGAGCCGGCAGAAGGTGGCCTGGATCATCCTCAACGCCCAGGGCAGGCTGCTCGGCGTCGAGGGCAACGTGGTGACCATCGGCTTCGAGAAGCCGGGCGACGTGCAGGGCTTCCTCAAGGGCAAGCGCGACGAGCTGGTGGCCGCCGCCCTCGGCGAGGTGCTCGGCGGTGTCTGGCGCGTCGAGGTGGTCGTCGGCGGCTCGGGCCCGGGCCCGTCCGGCTCCGCCGCGCGCGGCCCGTCCGGCCCGCCCGCGCCCGCGGCGCCGCCCGCGCCGGTCGCGCCGACAGGGTCGTCACCGGCCACGGTGCCCACTTCAGCCGGCGTCCCCGCGGCGTCCGCGCCGTCACCGCCGGCGTCCGCCGCACCGGCCGCCCCGCCCGCCGTGAGCAACGGGACGGGAAGCGGTGGAGCGGGTCCCAGCGGGACGACCGACGAGACCTGGCCGGACGCGCCGTCGGACGACTTCGACAGCCCGTCGCCCGGCCCGCCGTCGGGAGCGTCGTCCGCCTTCGCCACCGCGCGGCCGGCCGGGCGGCCCGCCGCGCCGGCGGGATCACGCCAGGCCTGGCCGGAGACGGTGCCGGGCCGTGGCGACGCGGGCGCGGACGTGAGCGAGCTGACCGGCATGGCCCTGATCCAGCGCGAGCTCGGCGGCCGGATCATCGAGGAGATCGACCACTCCTGAACGCCTCACCCGCGCGGGAGACGGACGCCGCATGGACGGAGACTGGTGGGGTAACCGGTGTCCGTCCGCCGACGGCCCCGGGTGGAACACGCGTACCGGCTCCGGTGCGGAAACGGGGACGGACGCCGTAGGCTCGTCGCGACGAACACGTCGCTGGACGCTGAGGAGCGCACCATCGTGAATCCAGGAGATGTCAATCTCCAGCAGTTGCTGGAGCAGGCTCAGCTGATGCAGCAGCAGCTCGTCACCGCGCAGCAGGAGCTCAGCGACGCCGAGGTCGACGGGACCGCCGGCGGCGGGCTCGTCCGCGCCACCGTGAACGGCAGCGGCGAGCTGCTGGAACTCGAGATCAGCCCGGTCGCCATCGACACGAGCGACCCGGAGGAGACCGCGCAGACGATCGCGGACCTGGTCCTCGCCGCCGTGCGGGACGCCGTACGCGCCGCGGCCGAGCTGCAGCAGGAGAAGCTGGGCCCGCTCGCGCAGGGTCTGGGAGGCGGTTTCGGCGGCGGTCAGCTGCCGGGGTTCTAGAGCATGTACGAAGGGGTCGTCCAGAATCTGATCGACGAGCTCGGGCTGCTGCCCGGCGTCGGTCCCAAGAGCGCGCAGCGGATCGCGTTCCACCTCCTCGCCGCCGACCCGGCCGACGTCAAGCGGCTGGCGCACGCGCTGCTGGAGGTCAAGGAGAAGGTGCGCTTCTGCCGGGTTTGCGGCAACGTCGCAGCGGAAGAGGAATGCCGCATCTGCCGCGACCAGCGGCGTGACCCGCAGGTGATCTGCGTGGTCGAGGAACCGAAGGACGTGGTGGCGATCGAGAGGACCCGCGAGTTCCGCGGCCGCTACCACGTGCTCGGAGGAGCGATCAGCCCGATCGACGGTGTCGGGCCGGACGACCTGAAGATTCGCGAGTTGATGGTCCGGCTGGCCGACGGCCAGATCACCGAGCTGATCCTCGCTACCGACCCGAACCTCGAAGGTGAGGCGACGGCCACCTATCTGGCCCGGCTCGTCAAGCCTCTGGGGCTGAAGGTGACCCGACTTGCCAGCGGCCTGCCTGTGGGCGGTGATCTCGAGTACGCCGACGAGGTCACCTTGGGCCGCGCTTTCGAAGGACGGAGGCTGCTGGATGTCTGACGAGTGGAACGACCTGGCCGCACGCGTCGCCGGACACGCGCAGAACTACATCGACGGCCTGACCCGCCTGGCCGGCGGCGAGGGCGGCGACGCGACGCTGCCGCTGCTTCTGGTGGAGGTGGCCCAGGTCAGCCTCGCGGGCACCCAGCTGGGGGCCGCGCAGGACGTGATCCTGCAGGGGAACGTCGAGCCCGTGCTGAGCGAGGACCCCGACATCGACCCCCTCCGCACGGCGCTGGCCGCTCGGCTCGGGCCGGTGGACGACTACGCCGAGGTCTTCGACCCCTACAAGGACGACGCGGTCACGCCGTACCGGCTGTCCGACGACCTCGCGGCGGTGGCGGCCGACCTGATCCACGGGCTGCGGCACTACGGCGCGGGCCGTCCCCTTGAGGCGCTGTGGTGGTGGCAGTTCTCCTACTTCAACACCTGGGGCAACCACGCCGGCGCGGCGCTGCGGGCCCTGCAGTCGCTCGTCGCGCACGCCCGCCTCGACGTGGTCGAAGAGGGCACCACCGTCTGATCGCCGTCTGATCGTGGTCTGACCGTCCACATACTGGTCGCGTACGGTGGGCGTTTGGGACGCACAAGTACACTGTGAGCTCCACGTCCTGATTCGTTGGAGATTCCAGTGGCGCTCGTTGTGCAAAAGTACGGTGGTTCCTCCGTAGCCGACGCGTCCTGCATCAAGCGGGTCGCCCAGCGGATCGTGGCGACGAAAAAAGCGGGCAACGACGTCGTGGTGGTGGTCTCCGCGATGGGCGACACCACGGACGAACTGCTCGACCTGGCCCGGCAGGTGTCGCCGCTACCGCCCGGCCGCGAGCTCGACATGCTGCTCACCTCGGGTGAGCGGATCTCGATGGCCCTGCTCGCGATGGCGATCGCCAACCTCGGCCACGAGGCGCGCAGCTTCACCGGTTCGCAGGCGGGCGTGATCACCGACTCGACGCACGGCAAGGCGCGCATCATCGACGTCACGCCGAGCCGAATCAGGGAGGCGGTCGACGCCGGTCAGATCGCGATCGTGGCCGGGTTCCAGGGCGTCTCCCAGGACAGCAAGGACATCACGACGCTGGGCCGGGGCGGCTCCGACACCACGGCCGTCGCTCTCGCGGCGGCGCTCGGCGCGGACGTCTGCGAGATCTACACCGACGTGGACGGCATCTACACCGCCGATCCCCGCATCGTCCGCTCGGCACGGCAGATCCCGCGGATCTCCTACGACGAGGCCATGGAGATGGCGGCGTGCGGGGCGAAGATCCTGCACCTGCGCTGCGTGGAGTACGCCCGCAGGTTCGGCCTGCCCATCCACGTCAGAAGCTCGTTCAGCACGAGGGAAGGCACCTGGGTCGTCTCCGACCCCTACAGCGAAGGGACCGAAGTGGAGCAGCCCATCATCTCCGGGGTCGCGCACGACCGGAGCGAGGCCAAGATCACTGTGGTCGGGGTGCCCGACAAGGTCGGCGAGGCCGCCGCCATCTTCCGCACGCTGGCGGACGCGGAGATCAACATCGACATGATCGTGCAGAACGTGTCGGCCGCCGCGACCGGGCGTACGGACATCTCCTTCACGCTGCCGGTGAACGACAGCCAGACGGCCCTCACCGCGCTGAAGAAGATCCAGAGTCAGGTCGCGTTCGAGTCGCTGCTGTACGACGACCAGATCGGCAAGGTGTCGCTCGTCGGCGCGGGCATGCGCTCGCACCCCGGCGTCACCGCCACGTTCTTCGGCGCGCTGGCCGACGCCGGAGTGAACATCGAGATGATCTCGACCTCGGAGATCCGAATCTCCGTCGTCGTGGGGCAGAACGAGGTGGACACCGCGGTCGCCGCCGCCCACCGCGCGTTCGACCTCGACTCCGACCAGGTCGAGGCCGTTGTGTATGGAGGTACCGGACGATGAGCCGCAAGCCCGTTTTGGCCGTCGTCGGCGCGACCGGCGCCGTCGGCACGGTCATGCTCGACATCCTGACCAACCGCCGCGACCTGTCCGACGCGTACGGCGAGATCCGGCTCATCGCCTCCCCGCGTTCGGCGGGCAAGGTGCTGAGCGTGCGCGGCGAGGACGTCGTGGTCCAGGCGTTGTCGCCGGAGGCCTTCGACGGCGTCGACATCGCGATGTTCGACGTGCCGGACGAGGTGTCCGCCGAGTGGGCGCCGATCGCCGCCGAGCGCGGCGCGGTGGCCGTGGACAACTCCGGCGCCTTCCGGATGGACCCGGACGTGCCGCTCGTGGTGCCCGAGTGCAACCCCGAGCAGGCCCGCAACCGGCCCAAGGGGATCATCTCCAACCCCAACTGCACGACGCTGTCGATGATGGCCGCGATGGGCGCGCTGCACCGCGAGTACCGCCTGCGTGAGCTGGTCGTCGCCTCCTACCAGGCCGTCTCCGGCGCCGGGGTGGCCGGCCCCGAGCGGTTGTACGCCGAGATCGAGGCCGTCGCGGGCGACCGGACGATGGGCACGGCCGCCGGTGACGTGCGCAAGACCGTGCCCGACCTGGCCGACTCGCCGTTCCCCGCTCCGCTGGCGCTCAACGTGGTGCCGCTGGCGGGCTCGATCCGGGGCGGCGGCTGGACGTCGGAGGAGCTGAAGGTCCGCAACGAGTCCCGCAAGATCCTCGGCATCCCGGACCTGCGGGTCTCCGCGACCTGTGTGCGCGTCCCCGTGGTGACCACCCACTCGCTCGCCGTCCACGCGACGTTCGAGCGGGAGGTGACCGTCGAGGGCGCCCGGGAGATCCTGGACGCGGCGCCGACCGTCGTGGTGCTCGACGACCCGGCCAACGGCGTGTTCCCCACGCCGGCGGACGTCGTGGGCACCGACCCGACCTACGTCGGCCGGATCCGGCAGGCGCTCGACTTCCCCAACACGCTCGACCTGTTCGTGTGCGGCGACAACCTCCGCAAGGGCGCCGCGCTGAACACCGCCGAGATCGCCGCGCTCGTCGCCACCGAGTTCGCCTGAGTTCTGCTGAGTTCTCCTGACCCCCGCTCCCTGCCCGGCCGCGCCGTACAGTGACGATCGTGGCCGAGAAGACACGGGAGCTCATCGTCGAGACGGCCCTCCGGCTGTTCCGGGAGCGGGGGTACGAGGCGACCACGATGCGTGCCATCGCCGCGGAGGCGGGCGTGTCGGTGGGCAACGCCTACTACTACTTCACGTCCAAGGAACAGCTGGTCCAGGCGTACTACGACCGGGCGCAGGCGTCGCACGAGGCGGCCTGCCGCGAGGTGTTCGCCGCAGAGAGGTCCTTCGCGGGACGGCTCGGCGGCGTGCTGCGGGAGTGGGTGCGGATCTCCGAGCCGTACCACGAGTTCGCGGTGAAGTTCTTCAAGCACGCCGCCGAGCCCAGCAATCCGCTCAGCCCGTTCAGCGCCGAGTCGGCGCCCGCACGGGAGTCGGCCATCGCGCTCTACCGGGAGGTCGTCGACGGGTCGGCCGGGCGGATGGACGACGAGCTGCGTGAGGAGCTGCCCGAGCTGCTGTGGATGCTGTGGATGGGCGTCGTGCTGTTCTGGGTGCACGACGCCTCGCCCGGCTGCGCGCGCACCCACCGTCTGATCGACCGGGTCGTCCCGCTCGTCGACCGGCTGGTCGCCCTGTCGCACCTGCCCGGCATCAAGGGTGTGGCCAGGGAGGTCATCGAGGTGGTGCACGAGCTGCGGGCGTGACAGGAACCGGGCGGGCGCGGCCGTACGTTAACGGGAGGACAGGGCGGGCAGTGTTGTCCCCCGGGAGGTGTCCTCATGGTGAAGGCAGGACGTGCGGCGGCTACCTGGCGCGCCTACCGCGAGGTGTCCCGGCCGGGCTCGCCCGGCGTGGGCTCGCGCCTCAAGGCCGTGCCCCGGATGATCCGCGCCGCCGTCAAGGGCGAGTATCACGGCCTGACGAAGGGCAAGCTGGCCATGCTCGGCATGGCCGTGGCGTACATCGTGTCCCCCATCGACGTGGTCCCCGACTTCCTCCTGGGCATCGGGATCGTCGACGACTTCGGCGTCCTGCTGTGGCTGGCGACCGCGCTGCTCGGCGAGAGCGGCCAGTTCGTCGAGTGGGAGAACGGCGCCCGGCCCGCGCACCCGCAGGCGCACACGCGCACAGGGCGGACGCGGCGTTAGAGCTGTTCCATCCGCAGCCAGGCCCGTGACGGCAGGGGGTGGCCGAACAGCCGGGCGGCGTTGCCGTACGAGACCCGGGCGATGTCGGCCGGGGGCAGGCTGCCGAGGTTGCGGGCCACCGTGCGCTGGGTGTCCGGCCAGGTCGACTCGGCGCGCGGATAGCCGGTCTCCAGCAGGACGTGCTCCATGCCGACGGCCAGCCGCACCGAACTGAGCGCGCTGTCGTCGAGGGTGCCGAAGAAGAAGTTGCGCCTGAGCACCTCGCTGGGCTTCAGGCCGCCCTCCCACGCCGGCTCGCCCGCGACCGGGTGGTCGAGCGCGTAGTCGGCCCGCTCGGCCAGCATGGGCAGCCAGCCCACGCCGCCCTCCACGATGAGGATGCGCAGTTTGGGGTAGCGCAGCGCGACCCCGGACCAGAGCCAGTCGGCGCAGGCGAACATCGCGCTGGCCGGGATCAGCGTGGTGATCGCCTCCACCGGGGTGTCGGGCGACGGCACCGGCGCCCAGGAGGACGCCCCGGTGTGCAGGCAGACGACCGTCCCGGTCTCCTCGCACGCGGCGAAGAACGGGTCCCAGTGGCGGCTGTGGATGGACGGCAGCCGCAGCCGGGTGGGGAACTCGGGGAACACGACGGCCTTGAAGCCGCGGGCGGCGTTCTCCCTGATCTCCTTGGCCGCGACCTCGGGGTCAGGCAGCCAGGGCAGCTGGAGCGCGATCATGCGCTCGGGGTAGCTGCCCGCCCACACGTCGACGTGCCAGTCGTTCCACGCCCGCACCAGTGCGAGCCCGAGGTCCCGGTCACGGGTGCGGCCGAAGGCCACGCCCGCCTGGCTCGCCAGCATCCCGGGGAAGCAGAGGGCCGCCCAGATCCCGGCACGGTCCATGTCGCCGATGCGGGCCTCGATGTCGTGGCAGCCCGGCCGCATGTCGTCGAAGCGTACGGGGTCGAGGGTCCACTGCTCCTTGGGCAGGCCCGCGCCCACGTCGACCCCGGCGCAGGGATAGGTGGCGCCGCCGTACCGCCACACCTGGTGGCCCGCTTCGGTCTCCACGACCTTGGGCGCGAGGTCCTTGTACTTCTCCGGGAGACGGCCCTCGAAGAGGTCGGCCGGCTCGATCAGATGATCGTCGACCGAAATGATCACGTAGTCCCGCCGCCTCGGCTCTGGGTCGGGATGCAGCGGCGTCGTCACGAGAGTAAACGGTAAAGCCAAGGGATAACACGGTACAAGCTGCAAGGTCTCCGGTTGGTATCCGTTCGCTCACCTTGCGGTGTCCCGGTCACTGGGTGTGATCACGACGCGTGGCGCGTCCTCGGGGACGGCGTCTCCGGCCTCCCGCAGATCGCGGGCCTCCCGGCGGACGAGCAGGACCCAGCCGCCCACCGCGATGCCGATGAACAACCACCACTGCACGGCGTACGCCAGGTTGAGCCCGCCGCCGGCGCCCACGTCCGGCGGCGGCAGGAGTTCGGGGGAGGCGCCGGCCGGCGGCCGCTGATCGGTCAGCTCGACGAAGCCGCCGTAGACCGGGTATGGCAGGCCTCCGGCGACCGCGGGCGTGTCGATCAGCAGGATCTGGCCGGGCGGCAGCCCGGCCCGGACCCTGATCCCGCTGTTCTCCCGGGTCTCGGCCGGGCGCAGCCGCCCGGTGACCGTCACCTCTCCGGCGGGCGGCGCGGGCACCCGCGGCGGCGCGTCCGCGGTCGCGCCCGCCGGGACCCACCCCCGGTTCACCAGCACGGCGCCACCGGGGGTGACGAGCGGGGTGACCACGTAGAACCCGACGCGGGAGTGGAGGGTGCGCCGGCGCACCACGAGTTCGTGCGCGGGGTCGTACCGCCCTGTCGCGGTGACGAGGCGATGCCCGTCCTTCTCGGGTACGGCCCCGCCGGGCCGGTCGAGCCGGTCGATCGGCACGGGCGCGGCGGCGAGGTTGGCGGTGATCCTGGTGCTTCTGGCCGAGTTCTCCTCGAACCGCCCCCACTGCCACTTCCCCAGGAAGAAGAAGGCGGGGATCAGCGCGAGCACGAGCAGGTGCAGGCCGACCCAGCGGCGTGAGAGGAGGAACCGGTACACGTGACCAGCCTAGGCAGCCCCACGGGTGGTCCGTATGTCAGGCACGCGATATCAGGCACGGGTCAGGCCGAGCCGGGCGCCGGGACCGGGGCGGGGGGTCGCCTCCAGTGGGCCGCCGACCTCGTGGCCGTCGGCGCACAGCAGGCGCAGCGCGACCGGCGCGCCGCAGTCGCGGTGGGTCACCACGACCGGCGGCCCCGCGGAGTCGGCGAGGTAGCGGTCGCCCCAGTGCATCAGGGAGATCATGATCGGGTAGAGGTCGAGCCCCTTCTGGGTGAGCCGGTACTCGTCGCGCTGGCGCTGGCCGGGCTCCCGGTAGGGCACCTTGCGGAGCAGCCCCTCGTCCACGAGGCGGGACAGCCGGGCGCTGAGCACCTGCCGCGGCGCACCCGTACGCGCCTGGAGATCGGCGAACCGCCGGACGCCGTTGAACGCCTCGCGCAGCACCAGGAGCGTCCACTTCTCGCCGAGCACGGCGAGGGTTCGCTCGATGGAGCAGTTGTCCACCCGATAACGCCGCATGTCACGCATCGTATGCACAAACCCCTTCCGCTCTGTCACAATTGAACGAAGCCACCCCCGCGTTTGCAGAACAAGGTTCTGTTGGTTCACCATTGACTTTGTGAACAACGTGAGAAGCGGGCGGGACGGCAGGGCCAGGATCATCGAGGGGGCCCTGCGCAGGTTCAGCCAGAGCGGCGTGTCCGCCACCACGCTCGCCAGTCTCCGTCAGGAGAGCGGCGTCAGCGTCGGCAGCTTCTATCACCACTTCACCAGCAAGGAGCACGTCTACGGGGTGCTCTACGCCGAGATCCTGGAGGCGTACCAGGATGCCTTCGTCGACGAGCTCATCCGCCACGAGGACGCCCGCGGCGGGATCGAGGCCATCGTCGCCCTGCACATGGCGTGGTGCGGCGAGCACCCGGAACGCGCCCGCCTGCTGATCAGCGAGCGCCCGCCCCGCCGCAACGAGCCCGGCGGCCCGGAGGTCGCCGAGTCGCGGCGCGACTTCTTCCGCCAGGTCGCCGACTGGTGGCGGCCGCACGTGAAGAACGGCGAGCTCCGGGCGGTCCCCGCCACCATGTGCTACGTGCTGTGGCTCGGCCCGGCGCAGGAGATGTGCCGCCTGTGGTTCAGCGGCGCCCACCAGCCCACCGCGGAGGAGATCCGCGGGCTGGGCGAGGCCGCCTGGCACAGCCTCAAGACGCCGTAGCGCCCACGCCGGGGGACGGCAGCTCCCTGCTGAGCACCCGCCACACCCGGCCGTCGAGACAGATCTCCAGCCGCAGCTCGTAGCGGTGGCGCCGCAGCCCCGGCACCGGGACACGGTCCTGTACGTCGAACCGCCTGCCGCGGGCGTACCCGAAGCCCAGCTCTCCCGGGAAGACGCGGATCTCGTCCCGGTTGCCGCAGCGGGGACAGGTCCACATGACGACGTCCCTGGCCCGGTTGTAGTCGTGGCAGGCGTCGAAGTACTCGTCGGGGCGCAGGCGGCAGTCGCACGCCAGACAGGGCAGCAGCATCGGGGTCCTCGGTCGGGGGGTTCCCCATATGAATAAGGCCTGCTGCTTGAGTTTCACTTATCAACGGCTTACCGCCGAAGTCCGCGTGCCGTCCGGCGGCGCCGCGATACATTCGATCTGTGGACGCCCCTTCTGACCTGGTCCGACGGCTTCGCGACAGATTCGTGGAGACCGGCTACTCGATCGACGGCGTACGTGAGCGGCTGGGCGACATGGCGGCCTCGGCCCTGGCCCGCGAGGAGATCGTGCCCGCGCTGCGCGCCACCAGGGACGCCGACCCCCTCGCCGCGCTGATCCGCCTGTGGTGGCTGGGCGTGCCGGTCAGCATGGCCGCCGCCGACCTGCCCCTCCAGGACCTCATCGAGACCGGCCTGCTGGTACGGCTGGGCGACACCGTCCAGGCCACCGTGCATCTCCAGCCGTGGGACGCGGGGGCGGCCGGTCCGGCGTACGTGGTCTCCGACCGCAAGGTGCGGCCCGGGGACCCCTCCCTGCGCCCCGATCACGTCGTGGGGGCCGGCGGCGCGTCGGCGAACCTCGCCCAGCTCGGCTGGGCCGCCCCGGCCGGCCGGGCGCTCGACCTCGGCACCGGCTGCGGGGTGCAGGTGCTGCACCTCGCTCCCCGGGCCGGCCAGGTCGTCGCGACCGACGTGAACCGCCGCGCGCTGCGGCTCGCCCGCCTGAGCTGGGAGCTGTCCGGCGTGCACGGCGTCGAGGCGCGCGAGGGGTCGATGTACGACCCGGTGGACGGCGAGCGGTTCGACCTCGTGGTGTCCAACCCGCCGTTCGTCATCGCGCCGGAGGCCAGGTACACCTACCGGGAGACCGGGCGGCACGGCGACGACTTCTGCCGCGAGCTCGTCCGGCGCACGCCCCGCCATCTCGCCCAGGGCGGGCACGCCCGCTTCCTCGCCAACTGGCTGCACGTCAAGGGCGAGGACTGGCAGGACAGGGTGGGCGGCTGGCTCACCGAGACCGGCTGCGACGGCTGGGCCGTGCAACGCGACGTGCAGGACCCCGCCGAGTACGTCGAACTGTGGCTGCGCGACTCCGCCGAGCACGGCACCTCGGCCTACCGGGAGCGCTACGACGAGTGGCTCGCGTGGTTCGAGTCGATGGACGTGACCGGCGTCGGCTTCGGCTGGATCGCCCTGCACGACTCCGGCTCGCTCAGCCCGCTGGTGCGGGTGGAGGAGCTGACGCAGCCGGTGGAGCCGCCGGCCGGCGCGCTGGTCGAGGAGGTCCTGCGGGCGGCCCGCGCCGCGCACGAACTGTCCGACGAGGACCTGCTCGACGCTCGCCTCCGGGTGGCCGACGGAGTCGTGGAGGAGCGTGTCGGCCCGCCCGGCGCCGACGACCCCTCCCGCATCGTGCTCCGGCAGACCCGGGGCGCACGCCGTACGGCCACCGTGGGGACCGTGGAGGCGGCGCTGGCAGGGGTGTGCGACGGCGACCTGCCCACGCGGCCGCTGCTCGCCGCGATCGCGGAACTCACCGGGGAGGACCCGGACGCCGTGCTCGGCCGGGCCCCCGCGGCGCTCCGCCCGCTGGTCGCCGAGGGCTTTCTGTCGGTCGCGAGCTCGGCTGCAAGCCCGCGTTGATCGGAAGTTGAACGGCCGGGGCGACTCTGGTCATGTGCGGGCTCCGGGGGGGTTCGGAGCCCGCACCGAAGCCTGGCCGGTCGTTCATGTGAGGCGGCGAGCCGCCACGGGGCGCACCGGTAAGGACCGGGCCCCCTGCGCGCCCCAAGGCGGCGGGCGGCCGGCCGGGCCGATCTGTCCGGGATACCAGAAGGGGCGAGCGCGTGATCAACCACGTCCGGATGAGCCGGTTGGACGACGACCTACGAGTCGACCTGGGTCTGGGCCTGTTCGGCCAGGAGCGCGGCGATGTCGGCGGCCTCGGGCGAGCCGAGCCGGGTGAAGATCTCCAGCGCCTTGTCCAGGGCGTCCCCGCCCCGCGCGGCCTCTCCGACGCCCATGAGGGCCTTGCCGAGCGCGGCCAGTGACTGCGCCTCGCCGTACGGGTGGGTGATCTCACGGCTGACCGTGAGGGCCTCCTCGGCGTGCCGGGCGGCCTCGGCGTAACGACCGGCGGCGATGAAGGTCGCGGCGAGCCGGTAGCACACCCGCTGCTCCCAGACCCGCTGGTTGCTCGCGCGGAAGAAGGCCAGGCACTCGGCGTGGTGGACGACGGCCTCGTTGAGCCGTCCGACGTGGGACAACACGTTGCCGAGGTGATAGCGCGCCCGGGCCGTCCCGGCGCCGCTGCCGATCTCGGAGAAGACCGCCAGACCTCGCTCGGCCGCGGCGATGGCGTCGTCGGGCCGGCCGAGGCCGAGGTGGTCGCGGGCCGAGTAGCACGACGCCAGCGCCTCGCCCGCGGGGTTGCCGACCTCGCGGTAGATCGCCGTGGCCCGGTCGAACCAGTCGAGCGCCTCGGTGTGACGGCGCTGCCGTCCCGCGACCACCGCGAGCGCGTTGCACGTCTCGCCGAGCACGACGTGGTCGCCGGTCTCCTCGCCCAGGGCCCGGGCGGACAGGAAGTGCGACTCCGCCTCGGCCAGCCGGTTCGCGCCGAACAGCACCCGGCCGAGCATGTACCGGCAGCGCATCTCCGCGCGCCGCTCGCCCGCGTTCCGCGCGGCCGTCAGCAGCGCGGACACCCGCTGCTCGAACTCGCGCTGACTGGTGCCCGACTCCAGCAGCGGCTCCAGCGCCAGCAGCAGGTCGGCCGCCGGGAGCAGGTCCTCTCCCGACCCGTACGCCCTGGCCACCGCCGCGAACAGGTTCTCGGCCTCCGCCGACAGCCACGCCACCGCCTCGTCGGCGGAGCCGAAGGAGTGGCCGCGCATGCCCAGGTCGACCAGGTTGTCGGCGACCGCGCTGCCCTCGTACGCGAGCCGGTGCGCCGCGCCCGCCGACGCCAGTGAGAAGCCCAGCAGTCGGCGCAGCGCGAGCGCCCGGGCCCCGGGCTCCTCGGCCGTCTCCGCCTGCCGCCGGGCGAACAGCTTGAGCAGGTCGTGGAACCGGTAGCGGCCCTGCGCGGGCGCCTCCAGCAGGCTGGCGTCCACCAGCGACTCCAGCACGTCCTCGGTCTCGGAGAGGGTGAGGTCGAGCAGCGCCGCCGCCGCGGAGAGCGAGATGTCTGAGCCCTCCGGCAGCGACAGCAGCCGGAACGCCCGGGCCTGCCGGGCGTCGAGCTGGCCGTACCCGAGGGCGAACGTGGCCGAGACCGCCAGGTTCCCGATCTTCATCTCGTCCAGGCGGCGGCGTTCGTCGGCGAGCCGGGGGACGAGCGAGGCCACCGTCCACGACGGGCGGGAGGCGAGCCTGGCGGCGACGATCCGCACGGCCAGCGGCAGGAAACCGCAGGCGGCCACCACGTCCATCGCGGCCGCGCGCTCGGCCGCCACCCGATCCGGCCCCGCGACCGCGGCCAGCAGCGACAGCGCCTCGTCGGGCTCCAGCACGTCGAGGTCGACGAGCCGCGCCGCGGGCAGGTCGGCCAGCTTGCCCCGGCTGGTGATGATCGCGGCGCAGCCGGCCGAGCCGGGCAGCAGATGCTCCACCTGGTCGGCGTCGCGGGCGTTGTCGAGCAGCACCAGCATCCTGCGGTCGGCGAGCAGCGATCGGAACAACGCCGAGCGCTCGGCCAAGCCGTCGGGGATCACATCCATCGGGATGCCGAGCGCCCGCAGGAACGCGACCAGAGCGGTCTCCGGCGCGGTGGGCTCGACGCCGTACCCGCGCAGGTCGGCGTAGAGCTGGCCGTCGGGGAACAGGTCCTCCGCGAGATGGGCCACGTGGACGGCCAGGGTCGTCTTGCCGACGCCGCCGATGCCCGACATCGCCGCGATCGGCACCCCCTCGGCCGTGCCGCCGGCCAGGCCCTCGCCGCGCAGCAGCGCGAGCAGCCGGTGCACCAGGCGCGTGCGCCCGGTGAAGTCGGTGATCGCCGCCGGAAGCTGCGCCGGTCGCGGCATCTCGACCATCGGGCCGTGACCCGGGCCGGTCTCCCCGTCCCCGTTCTCCTCCCAGGCGTCGTCATGCTGCGACAGCCGTACGGGAGGGGACGTGGGGGCGAGCGAGGGATCGGCGGCGAGGATCCGCCGGTGCATCTCGCTCAGCTCGGCGCCCGGCTCGATGCCGAGCTCGTCCACCAGTGCCTGCCGGGTCTCGGTGAACACCGCCAACGCCTCGGCCTGCCTGCCGCACCGGTAGTAGGCCAGCATGAGCTGGACGCGGATCCGCTCGCGCAGCGGGTGCTCGGCGGCGAGCGCGACCAGTTCCGAGATGATCTCCGCGTGCCGGCCGAGCTCCAGGTCGACCTCCATGAGGGCCTCGACGGCCCCGATGCGGCGCTCGGCCAGCCGGTCGCGCTGGTGCTCGGCGTACGGCCCGACCGCGCCGGCGAGCGGCTCGCCAGACCACAGCCCCAGGGCGCCGCGGAGCCGCCGGGCGGCCTGCTCCACCCGGCCCGCACGGCGGTCCGACTCGGCGGCGGCGCACTCCCGGTCGAAGACGGCGAGGTCGAACCGGGCAGGGCCGAGCCGCAGCGCGTACCCCCGGCCCACCGAGGTCAGCAGTTGCGGCGGCGTCCTGGGCGAGCGGCCGGGCTCAAGGACGGTGCGCAGTCGGGAGACGTAGGTACGCAGCGCGCCCAGCGCACGCGGTGGCGCATCCTCGCCCCAGACGCCGTCGATCATCTCGGTCGGCGAGACCGCGTGCCCCTCCCGCAGCAGCAACATCGCCAGAATGGAGCGTTGCAGGGGCGTGCCGAGGTCGAGTTCGACGCCGTCGCGCCACGCCAGGACGGGTCCCAGTACGGCGAAGCGCAGGTCGTCCGAGGTGGCGTGGTCAGGCATGTGGAACCTGTCTCCTGAACGGCAAGATTCGTGAGCAAATGATAGATCGTGCGGCGAGGCGCCCGTATAACGCTCCCGCCGATTTACCAGGGTTCAGCGTGCGTTCAGGTGCTTGAAAGCGGCCTGCAAACCGCCGTCCGGGCGGTGAAAGCGATTTGCAGGCGGAGCGGCTTATCACTGAGACGCAACCCCGACAGCACCCCGCATCGGGGGATCGTCCTCGAACAGGAGAACCGAAATGCGTCGCTCCATCATCCTCGGCCTCGCCGCTGCCACCGCCGTCACCGCCCTCGGGCTGCCGGCCCTCACGACCGCCGCCAGCGCCGCCCCGGCGTCCGCGGCCTCCGCCTCCCACCACGACGACGACTGGGACTACTCCGAGTGGTGGGGCACCTACTGGTCCTCCAACCACCTCGCCAAGGCCAAGGGCCACATCGACGTGAACTACGACGACGAGGAGTCGAACCGGGTCCACGTCACCGGCAAGCTCTACGACCAGGACAACCGCACCTACCGGCACGGCGGCAAGTGCGCCTACATCCGGTTCCGCGTCCAGGACTGGGACGACAGCGAGGACGACTGGTCCTCCAGCTTCAAGTCGTACAAGTACTGCGGCGCCGGCGGCTACAAGCAGATCAACTTCTGGCGCTACGACGTCGCGCAGGTCCAGGCGCAGGTCTGCCAGATCGGTCTGTACAGCAACTTCCCGGTCAAGTGCGGTGGCTGGCACGAGATCTACAACGCCTACGAGGACGAGTACGGCTACGACGCCTGATCGTCCGCAGGCATGACGCGGCCCGTCCCTTCCCGGGACGGGCCGCTCCCTTTTTATAGGCTTTGGATCTGTCTATGGGGGCTTGTCAGGCTGCTTCCGACGCCGGTTCCAGAAGGCCCAGCCTCGCGAGCAGACGCTCGCGTACGGCGGGCCATTCGGGACTCAGGATGGAGTAGTACGCGGTATCTCGGACCGTGTCGTCGGCGCCTCGGCTGTCCGCCCGTCGCACACCGTCCAGGTGCGCGCCGAGGGCCTCGATGGCGGCCCGGGATCGGGTGTTGCGTACGTCTGCCTTGAGGGTGATCCGGTGAACCTGCCAGGTCTCGAAGGCCAGGGAGAGCAACAGGTACTTGCTCTCCCGGTTGACACCGGTGCCCTGGGCCGACGCGGCGAGCCAGGTGTACCCGATGTCCGCGACGGACGGGACCTCGCCCACCGCGCCCTTGGCACCCGGAGGCCAGGGCATCGGGCCCTGCCAGTACTCCAGGTTCATCAGACGGGTGGCACCGACCACACGGTCGGTGTGCAGCCACCGGATGGCGAAGGGCATCGTGCGGCCCTCCGCCTGCTCAGCCAAGGCGGCCTCCACGTAGGAGGCCATCTCGTCCCGTCCAGCGGGAACGCGAGTGAAGGCGTACGTAGAACGGTCTTCACTCGCCGCGGCGACAAGATCGTCGAGCACCGCGAAGCTGAGCGGTTCCAGGCGCACGGAGCGCCCGGACAGGGTGACAAAAGCGGGCATGAGCACATGATGGGGGCTGCTGGGCACGCCTGATGCCAAATGGCACAAGACATCTTGGCGGGGCGTGGGTTAAGGACCGAGCCCGGTCGAGAATCCACAGGTCAGACGGCTGATCGCCGTTCCTGTTCGCGGGTGCCCAGGGTAAAGTTTCAGCCAAAGATCCGCCGGTCCGCCGAGGGGCGTTCGGCACGATCGGGAGGACGTCTTCTACGGGGTGTCAAGTCCCCCGCCGACAGCACCCGCGACGCCCTTTTCCCGGCGTCCCGTCACCCGGGTTGCGCCGGGTCGCGTCACCGCGTTGCGCCCCGGTCCCGCCCCCCCCGGTCCCGTCACAGGGTTTCGGGGGCCTGCCGATGGTGCGGAGAGTTTGTCGGTCGTAGGGGCGAGTCCCTCCTCGGCCTCCTACTTGCCTGCACCCGCAAACACGGCTCCCGGCCGGTTTCCGGGGATTCCATTCCGCTGGAGCCGTGATGACGACAGAGATATGGAATGCGAATCCGTCTTATGGCTTGTGTGCCCGACTTGCGCTGATATCACCACCTGGCCAGTGGCTCCAGCTATCGTATTCGGCTGGTTGCTGTCCGTGACAGCAGATGAAAGAATACAGACAGATTTTCGAATGCATCGAGGGGGTGCGATGTACCTGTTCGGCGATGGTTCTGACCACCCTCATCGTTCGATTGGTGAGGACGCCGACTGGTGGGACCAGTTGACGGCCGGTTCGCCGCTGTGGTCTTCCGAGGGTTCAGCCGCCCGTGAATTCGTCCCGATCGTCGTTCCTGGGGCGCGAGAGCGCACGAGTCGTAACGACCGCCAGGCGAAGGTGGGCGCTCCCGACGGTGCTCCGGGTAGCGCTCGTGGCGATGTACCCGGCGATGCTCCCGACGGTGTCTTCGAGGGTGATCGTGGTGTGGGGTCGTCGTCGTGGGCGGCGGTGGCGGCTGTTGGTGAGGCGGCCCGGGCAGTGGCGCTCGCGCCGGCGCCCGAATCGGCGGAGGTGTGCCTGGCCGAGGCCGAGGAGTTGCTGGCCGCCCGCGACCGGATCACTTCGGCGCTTGCCGCCCGGGTCGGCCGGGTGCATCGATCCGGGGAGGCGAAGAACCATGGGCATGCCTCCACCAGGTTGTGGCTGCGATCCGCTGGCGGAATGACCATCCCCGGCGCGGGCCGGTTGGTGACGATGGGCACGGAGTTGGGTCGTCTGTCGCGGGTGCGTGAGCGGTTCGCCGAGGGCAGCCTGGCGGAGGGGATCGTGGAGGCGATCTGCACGGCCACCGCGGGGTTGACCGATGAGCAGGCGATCACCGCCGAGGGGATTCTGTTGGAGTTGGCAGGTTCGGCGGGGGCGGCGGAGGTGGCCAAGGCGGGGCGGTATCTGCGGGCGGTGCTGGACCCCGACGGCCACGAAAGCGACGAGCAGGCCGACTTCGACCGCCGGTTCTTCCGGGTGCGGCGGCGCCGGAACGGCGGGCTGGAGGGAGAGTTCTACCTCCCGGTCGAGGCCGCCGCGCGGTTGCAGCACCTGCTGGATGTCTACGCCAAGCCCAAGGCCGAGGGCGACGACCGCACCCCGAGCGTGCGGAACGCCGATGCGTTCATCGCGTTCCTGGAGAACAAGATCGCAACCGAGCTTCTGGTGCTCGTCACCGCCGAATCCCTCCCCGACGACCCCCCAGCCGGCGAACCCTCACGCGAGCCCGCAGGCACTACCCCCTCAGGTGATCCCACAGCCAGCCCTTCAGACGACCCCACAGCTGACCCATCTGCCGGCCACCCCACCAGCGACCCCTCAGACGCCGACCCGAGCGACGGCCCTGGCCCCGGCTCCTCCGGCACCGACACAGGCCCTGGTCCTGATCCCGGCCCGTTGGGCACCCATCCCTCAGAGACCGGCCAATCAGACGTCGGCTTCTTGGACACGGGCTTCTTGGACACGGACCCGGGTGACGATCCTGGCCCTGAGCCCGGCTCAGGCGACGACCCCGTTCCCGACCCTGACGATTGCACCGCTCAAGGGCTCGGCTCCGACGCGCGGCCGTGGGCGGAAGCCGATGCCCCACTGCAGGCAGAAGGCTGCGCCCGACCAACAGGCGGCGCCCGACCGGAAGGCGGTGCCTGGCGGGGAGGCCGGGCATGGCCGGGAGGTAGCGCCTGGCTTGGGGAGCACTCCGACGCGCCGCCCGGGTCGGGAGATCGGGCGTGGGCGGCAGGCAGCGCTTGGCCGGGAAACGACGCCTGGCCTGGAAGTGACGCCCGGCTGGGAGGTGGCGCCTGGCCGGGAGGTGAGTCCTGGGCGGGGACGGGAGCCGACGCTCCGCCAGGGTTGGGGGGCAACAGTCCGCCGTGGGTGTGGTTGCGGGGGTTGCCAGGGCTGATCCTGGCGACCGGGCATCTGCTGCCCGTCTCCAGCGTGCACCGGCTGGCCCGCACCAGCACCCTGGTCCGGGTCGTCATCAACGCTGCCGGGCAGGTCCTGGACATGGGCCGCAAGGTCCGCCTGGCCACCCCGGCCCAGCGGCGGGCCGTCTTCGCCCGGTACGCCACCTGCTGGGTGGACGGCTGCCCGCTGCCCGCCACGATGTGCCAGATCGACCACGCCGAGGACTGGTGCAGCGGCGGGCTGACCGACCTCAAACTGCTGGGACCGGCGTGCCAGTTCCACAACCGCGACCGCTACCGCCACCCCACCCGCTACACCCGCCGCAAGATCGGAGCCGACCGCTGGGCCTTCACCTACCGCAACCCCCGCACCACACGACTGCGGATATAGAGGCGGGCAGGCGCGTGGGGCTGGACGCGGACAGGTGAGCCCGGACAAGGTGAGCACGGAGAAGGTGAGCCAGGCGGATGAGCGGCGGCGCGCCTGTGTTGAAGCCCGCCTGTGTTGAAGCGCGCCTGTGGGGGAGCGCTAAGTAAGTTGCTGTGATCGGGCACGGGCGCGGAGGTTGGCGATGGAGCGGTTCGTTGGGAAGTTCGCCGTGGTCACCGGTGCGGCGCGGGGGATCGGTGCGGCCACGGCCCGCCGTCTCGCGGCGGAGGGCGCGGTGGTGGCGTGCGTGGACCTCACGGCGGATCGCTGCGCCACGATCGTGGACGAGATCGCGGTCACCGGAGGCAGAGCGGTCGCCTTCGGCGGTGACGTGTCCGATGGCGCCCAGGTGGAGAGCCTCGTGTCGGCGGTGATGGCCGAGTTCGGGCGTATCGACGTGCTGGTCAACAACGCCGGTCTGACGCGGGACAACCTGGTGTTCCGCATGTCGGAGGACGACTGGGACAAGGTGCTCGACGTGAATCTGAAGGGCGCGTTCCTGATGAGCCGGGCGGTGCAGAAACACATGGTGGACCGGAGATCGGGGGCCATCGTCAACCTGTCGAGCCGGTCGGCGCTGGGCAACCGCGGGCAGGCCAACTACTCGGCGGCGAAAGCGGGGATCCAGGGGCTGACCGCGACCCTCGCGATCGAGCTCGGCCAGTTCGGGGTCCGTGTGAACGCGGTCGCGCCCGGTTATGTGGCGACCCCGATGACCGAGGCGACGGCGGTGCGGCTCGGCATGTCGCCGGAGGAGCACCAGGCCGTCGCCTCGCAGTTCGTGCCGTTGCGGCGGGTCGCCCAGCCGACCGAGATCGCGTCGGTGGTGGCGTTCTTCGCCTCCGACGACGCGTCGTACGTCACGGGACAGACCCTCTATGTCAACGGCGGATCACAGTAGGGCGTGTTCAGCAGTCGACCAGGCCGGGGCTCTGGTTCAGGATCTGCGCGCGGGGGGTGACGAACTCCCCGTAGGCCTCGGCCGCCGCCGGATCGAAGACCGCGACCCGGTGGCAGTTCTGGAAGGCGAGCCGTACGCCGAAGTGCCTTTCGAGGGCGCCGCGCATCGCGTCGCTGGCCAGGCAGCGGAGCAACTGCCCGCGGGAGGCCTCGTCGGGCGGCGGCACCTGGTTGTCGGCGAAGTCGGCTCCGGATCGGTCCCGCTGTTCGATCAGCGCGGTGATGGTCGTCCAGGCGTATGGCAGCGAGTCGCGGACGCAGGCGACGAAGGCCGCGTCGTCCACCTCGCCGGCACGGGCCTGGGCGAGCAGGTTGTCGGGCACGGACAGCGACATGGCTGTTCTCCTCTCGATGTCTTTCGACGAGTTCAGGGTCAGGTTCAGGGGGTGGTGACGGCGGGGCCGTACACGAATTCGGGGTCGATCTGCGCGACCAGGTCTTCGCCGGTGGCGCGGTTCGCCCACGCGCGGGCGTTGCGGGTGTGGAACTCGGCCGCCTGCCTGCCGAACTTCGCCCAGTCCTTGGGCTGCGCGTCGAGCCGGTCGAGCATGGTGGCGAGTGCATGGTGGCCGGTGGGCTCCAGGTCGCCGAGAGTGAACGGCCGGCCCTGCTCCATCGCGCGGACGGCGGGGGAGTGACCGAACCAGGTCAGCAGGTCGTCGCCCACCTGCTCGCGGAGGAAGTCGGCGTCCTCCGGAGAGTGGATCTTGTTGCCCACGACGGCCAGCGGGATGTCGAATCCGGCGGCGTGGTCGCGGTACTGCCGGTAGACGCCGACGCCCTGCCGGGTGGGTTCGGCGACCAGGAAGGTGAGGTCGAACCGGGTGAAGAGCCCGGAGGCGAAGGAGTCGGCCCCGGCGGTCATGTCCACCACGACGTACTCGCCGGGCCCGTCGACCAGGTGATTGAGGTAGAGCTCCACCGCGCCGACTTTGGAGTGGTAGCAGGCGACCCCGAGGTCGTCCTCGCCGAACGGGCCGGTGACCATGAGCGAGACGCCGTCGACGTGGCTGAACGGGAAGAACGGGTCGTCCAGCCGGACCAGGCGGGAGCCGCGCCCGGGCGGAGTCGTCTTCACCATGGACGCCGCGTCACGGATGCGGGGGTTGTCGCCCCGCAGGTAGTCCTTGATCTCGGTCAGCATCCCGCCCAGCGGGTGAGGCTGCCCGGGAGCGCCGAGGGCCAGGCCGAGATGCTGGTTGATGTCCGCGTCGATCGCGACGACCGGTCCCCGCCGCGTCGCATACCTCGCGAACAGCGACGACAGGGTCGTCTTCCCGCTTCCGCCCTTGCCCACGAACGCCACTCTCATGGCGTCACCCCCTGCTCGGTAACCACACTAGAAAATGAAAACCGTTGTCACTTTCGGTCGTGGCTCATCATGGCACATCCGCAGGGGCGGGGAGGGGATTTTCAGCTCGCGGCGGGCGGCTGGAAGAGCGAGAGCACTTTGACCAGGGTCGGGCGCAGGGTGTCCCAGTCGGAGGCCCGGGTGGTCCAGGTCAGCACGCTGGTCGTCGTGCCCGTCGAGATCACCCGTCGGTACTGGTGATATCCGACTCCCTTGACCAGGTGGTCACCCGCCGGCGCCTTCCGCGGCTTCCAGGTGAACTCCCAGTCGGCGGTGGGCCCGTACGGGCTGGTCACGGGCTTGAGCCGGAGTTTGCGGTAGCTCTTGGCGGTCGGCAGGAAGATGGCCTCGGCCTCGCCGAGCGCCGCGAGGGGATCGGTGCCGCTCTGCGCGGTCACCTCGACGACGAGCGCCGCCGCGTCGTCCGGGGCACGCCAGGCGATGGTGTACGGCTGGTCCTCGCGGGTCCAGTCGCGGGGCACACCGGCCCGCCAGCCGGCGTCCGAGCGATACCACTTCAACTTGAGCCGCGGCGCGGGAGTGGCGGAGGCCGAGCCGGAGACGGGCACGGCGTCCGGTCCAGTGGCAGAGGCCGGGACAGTGGCAGGGGCAGTGGCCGGGGCAGCAGGTGTCGTGACAGGGATGGCGGCCGGAGGGGCGGCGGCCCGGCCTTCGGCGCCGGGGCGCAGCACCGCCCAGCCGCCCACCGCACAGGCGACCAGCACGGCCGCCGTGACGCCCACGACCAGCCGGGCCCGGCCGAGGCTCCGCCGTACGGGGGGAGCGGGAGCCGGTGGCTCGGCCTCGGCGAGCAGCCGGTCGGCGGCCTCCGCGTCGATCCGCCGCCGCGGGTCCCGGGCGAGGAGCCCGGTCAGTACGGCGCGAAGCTCCTCGGGGACCTCTCCCAGCGGATGCGACGGCGGCCGGCCGGTGACCGCGAGATGGAGGGTGGCGCCCAGCGACCACAGGTCGGCGGCGATCGTGCGGGGGTCGTCCGCGGAACGTTCCGGGGCGAGGAAGTCCTCCGGATCCCGGCCGGCAGTCGCAGCAGTGGGAAGAGCAGCGGGGTCGCGGCGGGTGCGGGCGAAGGCCGGGTCGGTGGTGAACATGGAGACGCCGAAGTCGGCGAGCAGCACCCGGCCGTCATGACCGACGAGGACGTTGGCCGGCCGGACATCGCCGTGCCGTACGCCGGCCGCGTGGGCATGGGCCAGCGCGGACAGGACCTTTCGGGCGATCGGCGCGGCCTGCGCGGGCGTGAGCGGGCCGTCGCCCGCGACCATCCCGTCGAGCGAGCGGGACCGGACCAGCTCCATCACGATGTACGGAGCGCCGTCCTCCTCGGCCACGTCGTGGACGGCGGCGATGTGCGGATGGCGCAGCCCTTCGGCCTGCCGGGCCTCCCGGGCGATCTTGTGGACGAGCCGCAGTCGCGCGGTCTCGCCCAGGCCCGGGGGCAGCAGCACCTCCCGGACCGCCACGGGCCGGTCGAGCAGGGTGTCGTGCCCCTCCCAGACGACCCCGGTGCGGCCACGGCCGAGAGCGCGGACCAACCGGTATCGCTTGACGATGAGCCGCCCAGCAGCACCCATCTCGCCCGCCCTCTATGCCTGGCACGTTTCACCTTGAATGCGGAGTCTTGCACAACTAACCGGGCGAATAGCGGTGATTAGAGGGGCGGAAGTGAACCGGCCGCGATGTGGGCGAGGGTGACCTCCGTGAGCGTCGCCTGCTCGTGGTCGCGCAGCGCCGTCCAGACATCGGCGAGCGGCCCGGCGACGCCGTGGAAATCCTCGTTGTCCTGCGGCGCTCCCTCGACGATGAGCACGACGTCGGCGAGCGTGATCTCCGTGGCGGGCCGGGCCAGCCAGTAGCCGCCCTCCGGTCCCCGCTGGCTGTGGATGAGACCGGCCCGCCGCATCTGCAACAGGATGTTGTCGAGGAAACGCCGGGGAATGCCCTGGGCCGACGCGATCCGCTCGGCCGGGACGGGCCCCGGCGCCGCCGCGGCCAGTTCGGCGGCGGCGCGCAGGGCGTACTGGGTCCTGACGGAGAGCCGCATTTCTCACACGGCACTGAGGACCAGGGACCGGGCCCCGGGAGAGGGCTTGAGGTGCACCGTGTCGCCGGGCGACAGCGCGAGCCGGTCGGCCTGCTCACGCGTCACCTGGACCCACGCCTCCTCCGTGCCGATCTTCACCTCCACGCGTACCTCGAAGCCGAGCCGTACGACGCGGGAGACCACGGCGGGGGCCCCGCCCTCGACCGGGCCGGAGCTGATCTCGATGTCGTGCGGGCGGACCAGGCTGCCCCCGATCTCGGTGACCGGGCCGAGGAAGCGCATCACGAACGGGTTGGCGGGGTTGTCGTACACCTCGCCCGGGCTGCCGGCCTGCACGACCTCTCCGTTGGCCAGCACCACGATCGTGTCGGCCACCTCGATGGCCTCCTCCTGGTCGTGGGTGACGAAGACGGTGGTGACGTGCACCTCGTCGTGCAGCCGGCGCAGCCAGGCCCGCAACTCCTTGCGCACCTGCGCGTCGAGGGCGCCGAACGGCTCGTCGAGCAGCAGCACCTCCGGTTCCACCGCGAGCGCCCGGGCCAGGGCCATGCGCTGACGCTGGCCGCCGGAGAGCTGCGACGGGTAACGGTCGGCCAGCTTCTCCAGGTGGACCAGCTCCAGCAGTTCCATGACCCGCTTGCGGATCTCGTCCTTGGGCCGCTTGCGGATCTCCAGGCCGAAGGCCACGTTGCGGAAGACCGACAGGTGCTTGAAGGCGGCGTAGTGCTGGAACACGAAGCCGACGTTGCGGCGCTGGGGCGACAGGCGGGTGGCGTCGAAGCCGGAGATCCGGACGGTGCCGGTGTCGGGCCGTTCGAGCCCGGCGATCACCCGCAGCAGCGTCGACTTCCCCCCGCCGCTCGGGCCGAGCAGGGCGGTGAGCGACCCCGACTCGACGTCCACGGACACGTCGCGCAGGACCGGGGTGGCCCCGAACGACTTGTTCACGTCGCGTACCTCAATTGCCATCGGACAGATCCTTCGGGCGCAGGAGCTTGGTGAGCAGCAGGGTGACCACGGCGATCAGGGCGAGGGCCGTGGCGGCGGCGAACGCGGCCGGCTGGTCGAAGTTCTGGAACCGCTCCTCCACGAACAGCGTCAGCGTCTGGGTCTGGTCCACGAGGCGGCCCGAGACCACCGCGACCGCGCCGTACTCGCCGAGCGAACGGGCCAGGCAGAGCACGACGCCGTAGCCGAGGGCCCAGCGGATGCCGGGGAGCGTGATGCGGACGAACGACTGGAGGCGGCTCGCGCCCAGCGTGTGCGCGGCCTGCTCCTGCTCGTCGCCGAGCTCCTCCAGCACCGGCACGATGGCCCGTACGACCAGGGGCAGCGCGACGAACACCGTGGCCAGCACCATGCCGGGGGTGGAGAAGATCACTTGGATGCCCCAGCTCTCCAGCAGGCCGCCCGCGGGGGAGAACCGGCCGTACACGAGGATGAGCGCGAGCCCGACGACGACCGGCGAGACGGCCATCGGCAGGTCGATGAACGCTCCGAGCAGCCGTTTGCCGGGGAACTCGTGCCGCACGAGCAGGAGCGCGGCGCCGACGCCGAAGACCGTGTTGGCCACGACCGCCCAGGCGGCGACCGTGATCGTCACCTTGAAGGCGTGTACGGCCGACGGCGAGGTCAGGGCTTCGACGAACGGGCCGAGCCCGTCCCCGAAGGTCCGCCAGATGATCAGTCCGACCGGCAGGACCAGCAGGAACAGGATGTAGACGACGGCGGTCAGGCGCAGGACGTGCTTAGCCACGGCGGCTCCCCCATCGCTGCAGGACGTCGAGTGCGATCAGTGCGACCAGGGCCACCACGAGCAGGACCGTCGCGATCGCGGCCGCTCCCGTCATGTTGTCGCCCTCGATCTGACTGAAGAGGTTCACCGCCGCGACCTGCGTCTTGAACGGCAGGTTGCCGGAGATCAGCACGGTGGAGCCGAACTCCGCGATCGCCCGGGTGAAGGCGAGCGCGGTGCCCGACAGCATCGCGGGAAGCAGGTTCGGCAGGATGATCCGGCGGAAGGTCTGGAACGGCCGGGCGCCGAGGGACGCCGCGGCCTGCTCCATCTCCCCGTCCAGTTCCAGCAGGACCGGCTGCACCGTACGGACGACGAACGGCAGCGTGACGAACATCAGCGCCAGCACGACGCCGGCCCTGCTGTAGGCCAGGTTGATCCCGAGCGGGGACTGCGGGCCGTACAACGCGAGCAGGACGAGACCGGCCACGATCGTCGGCAGCGCGAACGGCAGGTCGATGATCGTGTCGAGGACCGCCCTGCCCGGGAAGCGGTCGCGGACCAGCACCCAGGCGATGAGCGTGCCCATGACCAGGTTGACCACGGCCACGAGGGCGGACGCGCCGATCGTCAGGGTGAGCGCCGCCCAGGCGTCGGGGGTGGTGACCGAGCGCCAGAAGTAACCGGGGCCCTCGTCGGCCGACCGCCACACCACGGCGGCCAGCGGGATCAGCACGATCAGGCTCAGGTAGAGCACCGCGGTCCCGAGGCCGGCGGCGGTGCCGCCGGCCAGACGCCGGGACGGCCGCACTCCCACAGCGGCGTCGACGCTCATTTCCCAGTGCTCACTTTCCCAGCGCTCACTTCTCGGTGGCCACGCCGAGCTTGCGCTCGATGTCCGCGACCTTGCCGGTCTTCGAGTCGAAGAACTCGGTGGTGATCTTGTCCCAGCCGCCGAGGTCCTGGATGGTGAACAGCTGCGGCGGGGCGGGCCAGTCGAAGCCGGTCACCCCGTCGGCGACGGGGCGGTAGCCGTTCTTCGCGAAGATCGTCTGCGCCTCGACCGAGTAGAGGTACTTGAGGAAGGCCGCGGCCTCCGCGGGGTGCGCGCTGTTCTTCGTCACGGCGACCGGGTTCTCGATGAGGATCGTGGCGTCGGGAACCGTGTAGTCGAGTTCCTGGCCGTTCTGCCGGGCGAAGATCGCCTCGTTCTCGTACGTGAGGATCGCGTCGCCCTTGCCGCCGGTGAAGGTCTGCAGCGACTTGCGGCCGCTGTCGTCCTGGACCGGCACGTTCTTGAGCAGCGAGTCGAGATAGGTGAGCCCGGCGGCCTGGTCGGCGCCCTTGTCCGACTTCGCGCCGTAGCCCGCGAGCAGGTTCCAGCGGGCGCCGCCGGAGGTGAAGGGGTTCGGGGTGATGACCTCGACTCCCGGCTTGATCAGGTCGTCCCAGGTCTTCAGACCCTTCGGGTTGCCCTTGCGGGTGCCGATCACGACGACGGACCTGGTCAGGATGCCCTTGCTGGGTCCGGCGGTGGGGCCGGAGTTCCAGTCCGCCGCGACGATGCCGGCCTTCACGAGCCGGGTGATGTCGGTCTCCAGGGAGAACTCGACGATGTCCGCCTTGAGGCCGTTGGCCACGGCCCGGCTCTGGTCGCCGGACGCGCCGAACGACTGGGTGAAGGTGATGTTCTTGCCCTCGGGCGTCTTCTGGAACGCCGCGATGATGTCCTTGAACGCCGCCTGGGGGGTGGAGTAGGCGACCAGCGCCAACTGGACCTTGCCTCCGCCGTCGCCCCCGCCGGCGTTGTCGCCTCCCCCGCAGGCGGTGACCAGGGTGGACGTCGCCACGACGGCGGCTGCGATGGCCCCGAGCCTGCGCACTTTCATGCCTTGCCTCTATTCCTACCATGTCAGTCGGTTTAGTCGATATTAAAGACCGTTCCAGAGATTCCGTCAACTCCGATGGGTTTGCTGGGTTTGAGGATGGAGTGACGGCAGAGATTCCAGTGATTGCTGTGGAATTTCCGGACAAGTGGTGTCGAGAGGTGCTAGGAACGTTCGCTGGGGGGACAGGACCTGATCCCCTCAGCTCACCTATGACGTACGGAAGGACCCTCATGCACGACCCGGCCGAGGGCGAGGACGCCCACGAGCAGACCGGCCCGCTGGTACGGCCGTACATCGCGGGCGAGGCCCGGCACGACGCCGAGGGAGACCGGTTCTGGTCGGAGGAGCACGACGAAGCGGCCCTCGCCGCCCCGGGGCAGACACGCGGGCAGACAGAGGGACAGACCGCGCAGGGCGAACAGGCCGATCACGGCGACGTGCTGGCGGAGGACTGGCGTCCGGAGACCGAAAGGCCCGCGGAAAGGCCCGCGACCGTCGTCCTGGAGTCCTCGGGCAGCGAGCCCCGGGGTTTCCTGGGCTCGGGCTGGCGCAGCGCGCCCGATCCCGAGGACTCCGAGGAGGACGCCTATGGGGACGAGGAGGAGTCGCGGCGCGGCGGCATGCTGCTGCGGGCCGGCCTGATCGGTGTCGGCGTCGTCGCCGCGATCTGGGCCCTCGCCCTGTGGGTGGGCAGCCCGGCCGAACCGCCCTGTAGCGCGGGAGGTGCGGGAGGCGCGGGCTGCGCGGCCGGCGCACCCGCGACGTCCCCGACGCCGGCTCCGGACAGTGCCTCCGGCGACGACGCGGCGCTCGCCGAGCCCGGACCGGGTGACGACGATCCCTCGTCCGGCGCCCCTACCACCGCGCCTACCCCTGGACCGGCCACTGCGGCGCCGTCCCGTGACACATCGGCCCGCGACCAGAAGTCCGGGCTGCGAGCCACCACCTCTCCGCGTCCGGCCCGGTCGCGCGGCCCGGTGCGGTCGCAGGCTCCGGTGACGGTGGACGAGCCGACCGAGGCGCCGGCGACCGTCGCACCCACGACAGAGCCGACGGCCGAGCCCACCACCGCTCCCGCGCCCGCCCCCACCCAGGAGGCGCCGCGCCGCGGCGGAGGCCTGCTGGACATATTGTTCTAGCTCAGGAGGCCGTTGGATCAGGACGCCGTGCAGCTGTCCTGGGTCGCGTCGAAGCCCTCCACGTCGTCGAGCGTCTTGGGGGGCTTCATCCCCTGCCAGTCGGCGCCGATCCCCAGCACGAGGGCCTGCGTGGTGGACGTGCGGACCAGGTGGGACCGCGTCTTCTTGAGTTCGCGGTACAACCGCGACGCCCGGCCCTCGCCGTTGGCGGAGTAGGCCACGGTGGTCTTCGCGTACGGCCTGGGCGCCTGCTCGACCTTCACGATGTGGTAGCCGCGCTGCTCCAGTTCTGCGGCCACCTCGGTGCCGAGGCCCTGCCTGCCGCTGCCGTTGCGCACCAGGATGTGGATCTGCGACTTGGGGATCTTCTGCTCGCCGCTGCGCACGTTCTTGGCGATCTGGTCGGCGGCGACCATGGTGAACAGGCGCCTGGCCTGGGGCTGCACCCACTCGACCCGGCCGGGGCTGGTGACCGAGTAGCGCCAGGGGGTGGTGACGAAGCGGATCTGCCCGGCCGTCAGGCCCTTCGCGCTCATCGCAAGGTCCTTCATCACGCCGATCGTGAGCTCGGGGTCGGTGGTGATCGCCTTGGTCACCGCGTCGAGGAACCCGAACAGCGTCGCGGGGTCGATCAGCGTCTCGCCGCTCATCGCCTTCTTGGCCATCGAGGCGAGGAACATCTGCTGCCGCTGGATCCGGCCGATGTCGGAGCCGTCGCCGAGCGAGTAGCGGGCGCGGACGTACCCGAGGGCCTGCTCGCCCTTGAGCACCTGCCTGCCGGCGGGCAGGGTGAGCAGCGCCTTCTTGTCGTGGACGGGCTGCGGCAGGCAGACCGGCACGCCGCCCAGCGCGTTCACCATCGCCTTGAAGCCGGTGAAGTCGACCTTCACGAAGTGGTCGATGCGGATCTGGGTCAGCCGTTCGATCGTTCTCCAGGTGCAGCCGATGCCGCCGGAGTTGAACGACTCGTTGATCATCCCGATGTGTGGCCGCTGGCCAGGGAGCCGGTCGCCCTTGGCGGGACACGCCGGTAACTGGACGAGCGAGTCGCGGGGGAAGCTGATCAGGACCGCGCCGTCCCGGTTCGGGGAGATGTGCGCCAGGATGATCGTGTCCGTGCGCTCGCCCGGGAACCGGCCGTATCTGGCGTTCGCGCCGTCACGCTGGTCGGAGCCGACGATCAGCACGTTGAGCGCTTTGCTGATCTTCTGGGGCCGCGCGTCGCCGAGGTCCTGTCTGGTCACCGCCTCGTGCCGGACGTTGCCGGTCAGCTTGACGTACTGACCGGCGGTGGCCGTGACGGCGCCGATCAGCACGCCCAGCACGCCCGACAGGCCCACCCACAGCCAGGCCCGCCACTTCGGCGGCGTCCGGGGAGGTGGCGCCGGGAGGTCCTCCGCCGGGGGGGCGGGACGGACGTCGACGTGACCCACTGTCGTGCTCCTGGGGGTCGGACCAGGGCTTCCCGCCTGGTCGAGAGCCGGCTACGGCAAACGGGGCCAAGTGTAGCGATCTTCCCTGAACGCCACCTTCCAAATGCGTGAACCGTCAGGCGGGCGGGGCCGTGCTGCCCCGGGTGGTGAGGCGCGGGGGCTCGTCCTCCAGATGCCTGGTGTCCGCGCCGTCGATCAGCGACAGCAGCCGCTGCGCCGCGTGCCCGCCGTACGCCGGGATGTCGCGGGCGAGCACGGTCAGCGGCGGCCGGACGACCTGGCAGAGCGGGGAGTCGTCCCAGGCGACGATGGACAGGTCGGCGGGCACGTCGAGCCGCATCTCCTGGGCGACGGACAGACCGGCCACGGCCATGATGTCGTTGTCGTAGACGATCGCGGTGGGGCGGTCGGGCGAGCTGAGCAGCCGGCGGGTCGCCCGGGCCCCCTCCTCGCCGGTGTAGTCGGTGTGCACCGTGGGGCAGACGTCGAGGCCGAGGCCGGCGCAGACATCGGTGAACGCGCGGTCGCGGATGACCGTGTGGACGAGCCGCGGCAGACCGGCGACGCGGGCGATGCGCCGGTGCCCGAGCGCGGCGAGATACTCCACCGTCTCCCGTACGGCCGCGCCGTCGTCGGCCCAGACCGGCAGGAGCGACCCGGCGGCCGAGGGGTGCCCGATCACGACGACGGGCATGCCCATCTCCTCGATCTCCGGCACCCGGGGGTCGTCGAGGTGGAGGTCGACGAGGATCGCGCCGTCCACCCGGCCCTCTCCCCACCAGCGGCGGTAGACGCCCATCTCCGTCTCGTGGTCGCCGACCACCTGGAGCAGTAACGCGTACGAGCGGGCAGAGAGCTCGGCCTCGATGCCGCTGATCAGTTCCATGAAGAACGGCTCGACGCCGAGGAAGCGGGCGGGCCGGCACAGGGCGAGGCCCACCGCGTGCGCGCGGGCGCCGTTGAGCGCGCGGGCGGCGATGTTCGGCCGCCAGCCGATCTCGTCGGCGATGGCCAGGATGCGCGCCCTGGTGGCCTCCGACACTCCCGGCTGGCCGTTCAGGGCGTACGAGACCGCCCCCTTGGAGACTCCCGCCTGGCGTGCGATGTCCGCGATGGTCGGTCTTCTCACGTGTCCCCTCGGGCTGAACCGGTCCAGTGGCTGTCAGCTTACTACCGTTACTTTGCCTCCATCTTCTTCCTATTGACACCACCGACATCCGGATTTTACGGTTTCGGCACTTATCCGGTTCAGCAGTAGCGAGCCGAGCAACATCGGGGCCTGGATGCAGACCCCGCGCGGCGTCGCGTGGGGGAAGGAGAGACACCATGCGAAACCGAGCGCGGTTTCTTGTACCGGTGCTGGTGACCGGCTTATTAGGCGCGGCCTGCTCGAGCGGCGGGTCGACGGCCCCGGGCGGCGCGACGGGAGGGGCCGCGGGAGGAGCGGCCGCCCCGGCGGCGGGCGGCAGCGGCGGTGGAGCCTTCCCCCGCAACCAGACCCTCTACACCAGCGGCACCCAGTGGGGCCCCCCGGCGAACTGGAACCCCCTGCGCGAGTGGGACTTCGCCACCGGCACCAAGGGCCTGGTCTACGAGACGCTGTTCATGTACGACCCGAACACCGACAGGTTCTCGCCCTGGCTGGCCGAGAGCGGCGACTGGACCGGCGGCCTGGAGTACACGCTCAAGCTGCGCAAGGGGATCACCTGGTCGGACGGCAAGCCCTTCACCGCCGACGATGTCATCTTCACCTTCGAGCTCGGCAAGTTCGAGACCGTTCCCTACCACCCGCTGTGGTCGTGGATGAAGTCCGCCGACAAGGTCGACGACTACACGGTGAAGTTCACCTTCACCACGGCCAACTACCAGGAGTGGGCCAACCACCTCTACAGCCGGGCCATCGTTCCCAAGCACCTGTGGGAGAGCAGGTCGGAGGACGAGGTGATGAACGGGATCAACGAGAAGCCCATCGGCACCGGTCCGTACGCCTACCAGTCGCACGACCAGGACCGCATGGTCTGGGTCAAGCGCGACGGATGGTGGGCGACGAAGGCGCTGAACAAGGACGTCAAGCCGAAGTACGTCGTCGACATCGTCAACTCCAGCAACGAGGTCGCGATGGGCCTGCTGCTGCAGAAGGGCCTCGACCTCAGCGTGAACTTCCTGCCGGGCATCGCGAACCTGGTCAAGGGCAACTTCGGCATCAAGACCTACTACGACCAGCCGCCGTACATGCTGTCGGCGAACACGGCGTGGCTGTGGTTCAACACCACCAAGAAGCCGATGGACGACAAGGAGTTCCGCAAGGCGGTCGCCTACTCGATCGACACCAAGAAGATCGTCGAGGGCGTCTACGGCAACCTGGTCAAGGCCTCCGACCCGACCGGCCTGCTGCCGCAGTGGGACAAGTACATCGACAAGAACGTCACCTCCCAGATGGGCTTCTCCTACAACCCCGACAAGGCCAAGCAGCTGCTGGCCGACGCCGGGTACAAGGACCGCAACGGCGACGGGCTGGTGGAATCGCCGAGTGGCGCCAAGATCTCGCTGAAGCTCATCGTGCCCGCCGGGTGGACCGACTGGATGGAGGCCGCCCGGGTCATCAGCTCCAGCGCCAAGGCCGCCGGCATCGACGTCGAGGCCGACTTCCCCGACTACAACGCGCTCGTCGACATTCGCAACTCCGGCAAGTACGACATGGTCATCAACAACGACAAGCAGCTCGCGAACACCCCCTGGCTGTACTACGACTACCTGTTCCGCCTGCCGGTGCAGAAGCTGCAGACCACGACGAACTACGGCCGGTACGAGAACAAGCGGGCGTGGGAGCTCACCCAGCAGCTCGACCAGGTCAAGCCCGAGGACCTGGAGGGCATGAAGAAGATCACCTCGGAGCTGCAGAAGATCCAGCTGGACGACATGCCCGTCATCCCCCTCTGGTACAACGGCCTGTGGTCCCAGACCACCAACTCGGTCTGGAAGAACTGGCCGACCAGTGCGCAGGGCACGCCGAAGTATCCGCCGACGGTGTGGCGCAACTGGCTGGAGATGGGCGGCACGCTCATGCTCACCGAACTCCAGCCGGCCTCCGGCGGCTGATCTTTTCGCGTCCCCTTCCCCGCTGTGAGGGGGGCGCCGTTCCGCGACCGGGAGGTCGACGTGCGCCGCTACTTCGGCAGAAAGCTTCTCGTCTACGGCCTGACGTTCTTCGTGGCCGTGACCGTCAACTGGATGATCCCCCGGTTCATGCCGGGCGACCCCGTGCAGAGCATGCTCTCGCGGGCCAACGTCGCGCAGCCGGCGGCCGTCGAGGCCATGCGCGCCCACTACACCGCGATGTTCGGCTTCGACCTGCCGCTGTGGCGGCAGTACCTCAACTTCTGGGGCTCGCTGTTACGGGGGGACCTCGGCATCAGCATCTGGCTGTTCCCGACGCCGGTCACGGACGTGATCGTCCGGGCCGTGCCGTACACGCTGGGCCTGCTGATCCCGTCCATCCTGCTGAGCTGGGTCGCCGGCAACCGGTTCGGCGCGTTCGCGGCGCGGCGCAAGTGGCTGGACAACACGGTGCTGCCGCTCGGCTACGTGCTGACCGCCACGCCGTACATGTGGCTGGCGATCCTGCTGGCCTGGGCGTTCGGCATCATCGCGGGAATCTTCCCGGTCGCCGGGGCGTACGGCTACGACCTCCAGCCGTCCTGGTCGGGGGAGTTCCTGGGCAGCCTCGCCCAGCACTGGTTCCTCCCGTTCGCCTCGCTGTTCCTGGTCGCGTTCGGCGGCTGGGCGATCGGCATGCGCAACATGATCATCTATGAGCTGGAGGCGGACTACGTCAACTACCTGCGGGCGCTCGGCGCGCCGATGCGGCTGGTGCGGCGCTACGCCTTCAGGAACGCGATCCTGCCCCAGGTGACCGGCCTCGCCCTGCAACTCGGCGTGCTCGTGGCGGGCGCGCTGGTGACCGAGATCGTCTTCAGCTATCCCGGGCTCGGCCACCTGATCCTCCAGGCGATCCAGAACCAGGACTTCTTCCTGCTGCAGGGGACCTTACTGTTCGTCGTCGTCGGCGTGCTGATCGCCAACTTCGTCATCGACATCGCGTACGTCCTGGTGGATCCGCGTACCCGCACGGGGATGGGAGGAACGGCGTGAGAAACGAGGCGCTGCACTTCGCGCTGCGCAACCGCAAGCTGGTCGTCGGCACGGTCGTCGTCGCCGTCTTCCTCGTGGCCGGGGTGGTCGGGCCCATGACGATCGACCACAAGCCCGCCGACTACGTCGGGCCCGCCATGGCGCCGCCGTCGGGGGAGTTCTGGTTCGGCACCACGACGTTCGGCCAGGACGTCTTCGCCCAGTTCCTGTACGGCCTGCGGTCGACGTTCCTGGTGGGCGTGCTCGGCGGCGTGCTGGCGTCGGTCGTCGGCATGGTCGTGGGTTTCGTCGCGGGCTACCGCGGCGGGTGGGTCGACGAATTGCTCACCATGGTCACCAACATCGTGCTCGTGCTGCCCGCGCTGGTGGTGCTGCTGATCGTCAACGCGTACCTCGGGGTGCGCAGCGTCGGCGTGCAGGCGCTGTTCATCGGGCTGACCTCCTGGCCGTGGGCCGCGCGGGCGATCAGGGCGCAGACGTTCTCGCTGCGCTCACGCGACTTCGTGGACCTGGCCCGGTTGAGCGGGGTGCGCACCCCGAAGATCATCCTTCGGGAGATCGCGCCGAACATGAGCTCGTACCTGTTCCTGACGTTCATCCTGCTGTTCGGCAGCGCGATCCTGATCGCGGCCTCGCTCGACTTCATCGGGCTCGGCCCGACCGACTCGGTCTCCCTCGGGCTGATGCTCAACAACGCGGCCCGGTGGAGTGCCCTCCAGCTCGGCATGTGGTGGTGGTTCGTCCCGCCGGGGGCCGGCATCACGGCGATCGTCGGCGCGCTCTACGTCATGAACGTCGGGCTGGACGAGGTGTTCAACCCGAAGCTGAGGGAGATGTGACGTGGCGCTGAGTGTCACCGACCTCCGGGTCTACTACCGGACGCTGCGCGGCGAGGTGAAGGCGCTCGACGGCGTCACGTTCTCCGTCGCGGACGGCGAGATCATGGGCCTGGCCGGGGAGTCGGGCTCGGGCAAGTCCACGCTCGCCAAAAGCCTGATCCGGCTGGACGGCCGCATGCGCCACGCCGGCGGCACGGTCGAGCTGGACGGCAGGACACTGCCGATCGCCGACGACCGGGCGATGGACGAGTTCCGCTTCCGGGAGGTGTCGCTCATCCCGCAGTACTCGATGAGCGCGCTCAACCCGACCAGGAAGATCGGGAAGATGGTCGGCGAGCTGCTGGCGGCGCGGGGCGTGCCCGGCGGCACCGCCGAGCTGGAGCGCCGGCTGGAGCTGGTCGGCCTGTCGAAGGACGTGCTCGGGCGCTACCCGATCGAGCTGTCCGGCGGCATGAAGCAGCGGGTGGTCATGGTGGTCTCCACGCTGCTGAACCCCTCGCTGCTGATCGCCGACGAGGTCACCTCCGCGCTCGACGTGTCGAGCCAGAAGGCCGTGGCCACGACGCTGCTCGGGTTCCGCGACCACGGGCTGGTGACCAGCATGATGGTCGTCACCCACGACATCTCGCTCGTGTACCAGATCGCCGACACGATCCTCGTGATGTACGCGGGGCGGCTGGCCGAGAAGGCTCCGGCCGAGGTGCTCGTCACCGCGCCGAGGCATCCGTACACCAGGCAGCTCATCTCCGCGCTGCCGGAGGTGGGGGTGCGCTACGAGGACCGGCGGCTGGCCGGGATCCCCGGCAACCCGCCGTCCCTGCTGAACCCGCCCGGGGGATGCCGGTTCCGGGACCGCTGCCCGGTGGCGTTCGAGCAGTGCGCCGAGCAGCCGCCGTTCGCGGAGGTGGCCCCCGGCCACCTCGTCGCCTGCTGGAAGGCCGAGTGAATGCTGAAACTGGATGGCGTCTCCAAGGTCTACCGCGTCGGCGCGTTCGGCGGGCGCGCGCTGACGGCCGTCTCCGGCGTCGGCTTCGAGGTCGGGGAGGGAGAGGTGGTCTCGCTCATCGGCGAGAGCGGCAGCGGCAAGAGCACGATCGGCCGGATGGTCCTGCGCCTCACCCAGGTCAGCGGCGGCACGATCACCCTGGACGGCCGGGACATCTCCTCGATCAGGGACCGCAAGGAGTACTACCGGCAGGTGCAGGGCGTCTTCCAGGACCCCTTCAGCTGCTTCAACCCCATCTTCCGGGCCGACCGGGTCTTCGCCTTGATCAAGGAGCAGTACTTCCCCGGGGTGGGCGCCCGTGAGTGGCGGGGGCGCGTGGAGGACGCGCTGGAGAGCGTGCGGCTCGATCCCGGCAACGTCCTCGGCAAGTATCCCCACCAGCTCAGCGGAGGCCAGCTCCAGCGCATGCTGATCGCCCGGGCCGTGCTGCTCGACATCCGGCTGCTGGTCGCCGACGAGATCATCAGCATGCTCGACGCGTCCACCCGGATCGACGTGCTCAACCTGCTCGCCGACCTGCGGGCGCGGGGCCTCGGCATCCTGTTCGTCACGCACGACCTGTCGCTCGGCAACTACGTCAGCGACCGGACCGTGGTGCTGCGGGACGGGAGGATCGCCGAGATGGGCCCGACCCCCCTCGTGTTCGGCGACCCGAGGCATCCGTACACGCGATCGCTGCTGGCCGCGGTCCCGCGCCTGCACACCAAGTGGACGGATGCCCCGGTAGACGGCACGGCGGAGGAGCGGGCGGAGGACCTGCCGTGCGCGTATCACGAGGCGGCGCAGGGGAGCCGGACCCGTCCCGGGCTGGCCGAGGTGGCGGACGGGCACTTCGTGGCCTGCTCCGGCTGCGCGGGAGCCGCGCCTGAGGAGAAGAAGACGAAGGAGAGAGCGTGAGCTCGTACCGTCCCCTGCACGACGGGTGGACCGTCACCGCCGTGTCGTCGACCGGGCAGCTCCGGCCCGTGGTCGCGGGGCTGCCCGCGTCCGTTCCCGGCTGCGTCCACACCGATCTCCTCGCCGCCGGGCTGATCGAGGACCCCTACCTGGACGACAACGAGGAGGGGCTCACCTGGATCGGCCGTACGGCGTGGGCCTACGAGACCACCTTCACCTGGGAGCCGGGGGAGGACGACACCGGCGACGACCGGGCCGACCTGGTCTGCGCCGGGCTCGACACGGTCGCCACGCTCGTGCTCAACGGCGTCGAGATCGGCCGGACGGCCAACATGCACCGGTCGTACCGCTTCCCGGTGCGGCACCTGCTGCAGGCGGGCGACAACACGCTGCGGATCCTGTTCGACCCGCCGTACGGGTACGCGGAGGCGCAGAAGGCGGCGCTCGGCGACCGGCCCGGCGCGTACGACGAGCCGTACCAGTTCATCCGCAAGATGGCCTGCAATTTCGGCTGGGACTGGGGACCGACGCTGGTCACCGCCGGGATCTGGCGGCCCATCGGCATCGAGACCTGGAGCACCGCCCGCCTGGCCGAGGTGCGTCCCCTGGTGTCCGGGGACGGCACCGTCGAGGTGCACGTGACGGTCGAGCGCGCCGCCGAGCGCCCGCTCACCCTCACGGCCACGGTGGCGGGTGTGACGGAGAGTGTGACCGTCGCGGCCGGGGCGCGCCGGTCCGTCGTCACGCTGACCGTGCCGGACCCCGACCTCTGGTGGCCGCGCGGGTACGGCGAGCAGCCCCTGTACGACCTGGTCGTAGGCCTGGAGGACCAGGAGTGGAGGGGCCGGATCGGATTCCGGTCGGTCGAGCTCGACCGCACCGGCGACGCGTTCACGGTCGTGGTCAACGGCGTGCCGGTCTTCGTGAAGGGGTTCAACTGGATCCCCGACGACTGCTTCCCCAGCCGGATCACCCGTGACCGCCTGGCCGAGCGGTTCGCCCAGGCGGCCGGGGCGGGCGCCAACTGCCTGCGGGTGTGGGGCGGCGGGATGTACGAGAGCGACGACTTCTACGACCTCGCCGACGAGATGGGCCTGCTGGTCTGGCAGGACTTCCCGTTCGCCTGCGCGGCCTACCCCGAGGAGGGCCCGTTCGCGGCGGAGATCGAGGCCGAGGCCCGGGAGCACGTCGCCCGCCTGACCCGCCATCCGAGCCTCGTGCTGTGGTGCGGCAACAACGAGAACATCGAGGGCCACGCCGACTGGGGATGGCAGGAGAACCTGGAGGGCCGCGGCTGGGGCGGCGCCTTCTACTACGACCTGCTGCCCCGGATCGTCGCTGAGCTCGACCCGGCCCGGCCGTACTGGCCGGGCAGCCCCTACTCCGGCTCCCCCGACCTGCCGCCCAACGACCCGTCCCGGGGCACCGTCCACATCTGGACCGTCTGGAACACCCACGACTACCACCACTACGCGACCTACACGCCGAGGTTCGTGGCCGAGTTCGGCTTCCAGGGCCCGCCGGCGTACGCTACCCTGCGCGCCGCGGTCTCCGACGACCCGCTGACGCCGTCGTCCCCGGGGGTCGCGCACCACCAGAAGGCGGTCGACGGCGGCCTCAAGCTGCTCCGCGGCCTCGGCGAGCACCTGCCCCGGCCGGACGGCTTCGACGACTGGCACTACTACACCCAGCTCAACCAGGCCAGGGCGATGGCGTTCGGGATCGAGCGGTTCCGGGCGCTCGCGCCGTACTGCATGGGCACGATCGTGTGGCAGCTCAACGACTGCTGGCCGGTCACCTCCTGGGCCGCCGTGGACGGCGGCGGGCGGCGCAAGCCGCTGTGGTACGCGCTGCGCCGGGCCTTCGCCGACCGGCTGCTCACCTTCCAGGGGGACGCGCTGGCGGTGGTGAACGACGCCTGCGAGGCGTGGTCGGGTGAGCTCGCCGTCGAACGGCTCAGCCTGGCGGGCGAGATCCTGGCCAAGGAGCGCTTCGACGTGTCGGTCCCGGCGCGCGGCACGGCGTCCGTGGACCTGCCCGAGGCGGTGGCGCGGGCCGGGAACCCGGCGGGGGAGGTGCTGGTGGCGACCCTCGGCGACGCCCGCGCGCTGTGGTTCCCGCGCGAGGACCCGGCGATGGACTATCCCCCGGCCGAGATGGACACGGTGGTCGAGGAGACCGAGGACGGCCTGCGGGTGACCGTGACCGCGCGGACGCTGGTGCGCGAGCT
This sequence comes from Microbispora triticiradicis, assembly GCF_005864065.1. Taxonomy (NCBI): domain Bacteria; kingdom Bacillati; phylum Actinomycetota; class Actinomycetes; order Streptosporangiales; family Streptosporangiaceae; genus Microbispora; species Microbispora triticiradicis. Next base: position 1,036,963 of record NZ_VANP01000001.1, read on the forward strand.
CGCGATCTTCCCCGACCGGCTCGATCCCCGGGCGACGGTGGACGACCAGCTCGTCACGCTGCTGCCGGGCGAGACGGCGGTCTTCCACGTCACCGGCGGCCGTCCCGACCCCGGCGCGCTGGTCCGGCACCCGGTGCTCCGGTGTGTCAACGAATCCCGTTAGTCTCGGACCGCGCTCGCTCTTTCCCCGCCGCATGCGAGAGGACGCACGTGGACCTGCTCACCAACCCCATCAAGGACTACCCCTGGGGTTCCAGGACGGCCATCGCCGCCCTCACCGGCCGCACTGCCGCCGGACCCGAGGCGGAGATGTGGCTCGGCGCCCACCCCGCCGCTCCCTCCCGGCTGACCAGGGACGGGGCCGAGACGACGCTCACCGACGTGATCGCCGCGGACCCCGCCGGGACGCTCGGCGAGACGGTCGCGGAGCGGTTCGGCGGGCGGCTGCCGTACCTGCTGAAGCTGATCGCGGTGGAGCGGCCGCTGTCGCTGCAGGTGCATCCGGACGCCGAGCAGGCCGCGGCCGGCCACGCGCGGGGCGACGCGAACTACACCGACCCGTGGCACAAGCCCGAGCTGGTCTGCGCGCTCACGCCGTTCACCGGGCTGGCCGGGTTCCGGCCGGCCGAGCAGTCGGCGATGCTGATCGACCGGCTGCACGTCGAGCCGCTGCGGCCGGTGGTGCAGGCTCTGGGTGACGGCGACGTGATCGGCGCGCTGCGGACGCTGCTGGAGTGGCCGGGCTCCCGCCGGAAGCTGGTCGAGTCGGTGGTGTGGGCGGCCTCGTCGGTCCACGCGCCCGACTACGCGCTCGTCACGCGGCTGGCCCGGCGGTATCCGGAGGACCCGGCCGTGCTGGCGCCGCTGCTGATGCGGCGGCACACGCTCGCCCCCGGGGAGGCGTTGTTCCTCGGGGCCGGGGTGCCGCACTGCTATCTCGACGGCTTCGCCGTGGAGGTCATGGCGTGCTCCGACAACGTGCTGCGGGCCGGCCTCACCGGCAAGCACATCGACGTGGAGGAACTGCTGCGGATCACCGACCCCGTGGCGCAGCCCGTGGTGGTGGAGCCGGACGACGGCGCGTACGTGCCGCCGGTGCCGGAGTTCCTGCTCCGCAGGATCGCGCCCGGCGCGGCCGGAGTGTTCGTCGACGCGGCGCCCCGGATCGTGCTGTGTGTCGAAGGCGTCGTGAACGTGGGGACGACCGGGGGTGCCACCGGGGGCGCCACTGGGGGTGGCGAGGTCAAGCTGCGTCCCGGGGAGTCCGTCTTCGTCCCCGCCTCCGAGGGACGGGTGCACATCGGCGGGGACGGCGTGGCCTTCTGCGCCGAGCCGCACATGTCTCTCACTTAGCGTGATGTTTGTCCTACGCGCCGTGAAGTGATCGCATCCGGCGGGTAGGAGCCCCTCATCGTCAAGCGCGGCCCGATGAGGGGGATCCATGGGGCGCTTCAGGATTGCCGGCGTCGTCGCGGCGCTGGTGGGTGTGGCCGGGGCCTCCGCCACGCTCTCCGGCTGCGCGACCGGCGGCGGCAAACACGCCACGCAGGCGGGCCAGGCCGGTCACCAGCGGAACAAGGTGGCCAACGAGGCGGCGCTGCGCAAGTCCGAGATGGCCGCCGCCGCCCAGGTGAAGGCCAACGAGCTGGGACAGATTCCGGTGATCATGTATCACCGGATCGTGCAGAACCCGCCGCCGGGCGACGACCGCAGCCCGAAGGACTTCCGGGACGAGCTGGAGCGGCTGGCGGCCGAGGACTACGTGCCGATCACCGCGGCCGAGTACGTCACCGGAAAGATCGACATTCCGGCGGGTAAGCACCCGGTGGTGCTGACGTTCGACGACTCCTCGCCCGCCCAGCTCACGCTGGACGGCATGGGCAATCCGGCGCCGGACTGCGCGATCGGCATCCTCATGGACGTCGCGAAGAAGCACCCGGGCTTCCGGCCGGTGGCGACCATGTACGTGATCAAGGACCTGTTCGGCAAGGCCCGTCCGGAGGAGCAGATCCAGGTCCTGCAGTGGCTCAAGGACCACAACTTCGACATCGGCAACCACACCCGCGATCACCTCAACCTGCTCGGCAAGCCGAAGGACGAGGTGGAGAAGCAGATCGTGGCGGGGCAGACGCTGATCACGTCGCTTATCAAGACGCCGCCGGTCACGCTCGCCCTGCCGTACGGCAACCAGCCGCACGAGAAGAAGTGGGCGCTGCAGGGGGCGTCCGGAGGGGTGCGCTACGACTACAAGGGCGTGTTCCTGGCCGGGTACACCCCCGCGCCGTCGCCGTTCACCAAGGACTTCGACCCTCTCAGCATCCCGCGGATCAGGTCGAAGGAGAACAAGGTCGGCGACTGCAAGAAGTTCTGCTCGATGGCCTGGCTCGACTGGCTGAAGGCCAACCCCACCGACCGGTACACCTCGGACGGCAACGCGAAGACCGTGGCCTTCCCGAAGTTCAAGGCGGCGTTCGTGGCACCGGCTTTCAAGACCAGTGTGCTGCCGTACTGAGCGGGCTGAACGGGTTGCGCGGGCGGACGACCGTGTCCCGGGGGCGGCTACCCTGCCAGCATGGAGGACGTTCCCGGACGGCCGGTCGCCGCCGTGCCCGATGAGCAGGGGCCCGCTGAACAGGTGCCCGCCGAGCAGGACGGCCTGCGTGGTCTCACCCCGCGGCTGATCGGCCCGGAGATCGTCGCGGTCTTCGCGGTGTCGCTCGGCGCCAGCGCGCTGCTGTCGCTCATCCGTCTGGTCGGCGCGCTGACCGCGCCGAAGGAACTGGGCGACCAGCACGCCGTGCTCGTCGGCTCGCTGGCCCCCGGCCGTCCGTGGCTGGACCTCACGCTGCACCTCGCGGGGATCGCGGTGAACGTGGCCCCGGTGGGGCTCGTCGCGTACCTGCTGGCGCGGTCGGGCGAGTCGATGCGGACGATCGGGGCCGACTGGCGGGAGCCGGGCCGCGACACGCTGCGCGGCGCCGCGCTGGCGGCCGTGATCGGCGGCACGGGGCTGGTGTTCTACCTGTTCGCCTTCAGGTCCGGGATCAACCTCAACGTCGTCCCGGACAGCCTGCCGGACGCCTGGTGGCGGGTTCCCGTCCTCATCGCCGAGGCCGCCCAGAACGGTGTGCTGGAGGAGGTGCTGGTCAGCGGGTATCTGCTGCACCGGCTGCGGCAGCGCGGCTGGTCGCCGTGGCGGTCGGTGGGCGCGTCGGCCGTCCTGCGCGGCTCCTATCACCTCTACCAGGGCTTCGGCGGCTTCGTCGGCAACATCGCGATGGGCGTGGTCTTCGGCCGGCTGTACCAGCGCTGGGGGCGCACGATGCCGCTGATCGTCGCGCACACGGTGATCGACGTGGTCGCCTTCGTCGGGTACGGCCTGCTGCGCGGCCGCGTCTCCTGGCTGCCCTGAGCTGCCTTTCGTCCGCTGTCCGATCGGGTGGCTAATCGGGCCGAATGCGTTCTGTATGGCGCGCCTGATTGCTTTGGGCCCGATCCCGGTGCATCGTTGACGCGCCGCCGCACGTCTGGATCCCCCCGGGCAAACCGGCCTGTCCTGGCCGCATCTTCTTTCGGGGACTTCGCATTGAGACGTTCAACGGCTGACATCACATATCCGACATCTAGTTCATGTCGCGCTACGCGCCGGCCGGGCGGCCTGACCCGGCCGCCCGGCCGCGTACGTCCCGTCCACCCACCGCGGCGGCGCCGGCTCCGCGCGCACGGCGCTCCCTGCGGCGGTCTGTCCGGCAGCGTGTCCGGCAGGGCGTCCGGGCCTGTGACGGGCAGCGCCGGGTCTCCCGCTGTCCGTCCCGCTGTCCGCCCTGCCGGCCGTCCGTGCCGGGCACTCAGGCGTACGGGACCGCGGCCGGCGCGGACGCCGGCGCGGCGGACCACGCGGGTCTTATTACCACCGGTGCCGAGGCCGCGGTCGGACCCGTTAGGCGAGCAGCGCTGTTACGCAAGGCAGCGCAGTGAGCTGCGGACGCGGGGGTCGAGCAGGTGGTCGGCGGGCAGGCGGCCGACCGTCGCCTCCACGAACTCCTCGGGGCCGAGATCGGCGGTGAGGCCGTCCACCTGCACCTCGATCCGGCCGCAGACGGGTACGACCTGCGCCTTCGACCCGCGCTCCGCCAGCGCGAACAGGCCGACGGGGACCCGCCAGCCGAGGCGGTCCCCGGCCTCGTCCGGCGTCACCGGCGCCCCCACGTCGTCGGCGTGCGTGGCGTACTCCGAGTCGTAGTGGAAGGTCTGCAGGCCCACCGGGTACGGCCCGGCCGACGTGTGCAGGGTGCCGTCGCGGCCTAGGGCCCGCATCCGCCGGCGCGTCTCCGCGTTCTTCGTCCGCCACTCGTCGAGCACCTGCTCCACCGGCAGCCCGCGGCGCCTGCGCACGCACCATTCGTTGAAACCGTCGAAGCCGCCGCGCACGCCCTCGTGTTCGAGCATCTCGAAGAACCCGTCGATGTCGTCGTCGAGGCACGCGTGGTTGTACAGCTCCTCACCCGCGAGGTGGGCCAGCACGTCGCGGGTCGTCCAGCCCTCACATCTGGACGGGCGGTTCCAGCCGTCGTCGTCGAGCGAGGAGAAGTAGCCGTCGAGCCGGGCGGCCTCGGTGTCGAAGATGTCGAAGGGGTCGAGCCCCGTCAGTTCGTCCCGTGCTGAGGTCGTCATGGGGAAGCCGTACCCGGCACTCGCCCGGCATCACGCGTCCCTGCGGGCCAGCAGGAGGGCGGCCACCCCGTACGGCACGGCCACCCAGGCGACCATGACCACGAGCGCGGCGCCGGGCGAGAGCAGCGAGCCGCCGACCGAGCCGGGATTGCCGGTGCCGGCCAGCTCACCCGCCAGGGCGCCGGGGAGCACGGAGCCGAGGCGGTCGCCCCACGGGGCCGGGAGGTTGAAGGCCACGAGGGGGACGACGTACCAGACGGCCACCAGGACGGCGATCGCGGCGACGGCGGACCGCGTGACAGCGGCCAGGCCCAGTCCGAGCAGCGCGAACATCACGATGGCCAGGCTCATCGCCAGGAAGAGCGGGAGCTGCCGGGCCAGCGGCTCAGTCGACTGCCCCCGGATGGCACGGTCACCGATGATCAGCCGCCCCAGCGCGTACGTCGCGAGGATGGCCGCGAACCCGGCGCAGAACGCCACGACCGAGAGGACGGCCGCCTTGGCGGCCAGCACCCGCCCGCGCGACGGCATCACGGTGAACGTGCTCCGGATCATGCCGGTGGCGTACTCCCCGGAGACGGCGAGCACGCCCAGCACGGCCAGGCACAGTGAGCCGAGCATGCCGGTCAGCTCCGGCAGCGACGACACGGCGAGGTGGTCCCGCTGATCGGGTGGCAGGCCGTCCCAGAGGCCCGCGGCGTACCACGCCAGCAGGGCCATGAGGCCGACGACGACCGCCACCACGCCGAGGACGACGGAGGTGGACCGGAGGGTGCGGAGCTTGAGCCACTCGGCGGCGAGCGCGTCGATCACCGGTCGGCCCTCCCACTCACGTGGTCCGTCACGGCTTCGGTGAGCCGCAGGTAGGTCTCCTCCAGCGAGGCGGCGCGCGGCGTGATCTCGTGCACCGGGATCGCGTGCCGCGCGGCGAGGTCGCCGATCTCCACCGGGCCGAGCCCGCGCACCGACAGGTCCGCCCCCTCCCCGTTCCCCGACCCGGCCGGAGCGACCGTCCCGCCCGCGGCGGACAGCGCGGCGGCGAGATCCGCGGCGCGCGGGCTGCGGACGAACACGTCCCGTACGCCCGTGAGGTCGCGCATGGCGGTGTCGGCGAGGAGCCGCCCGCGGCCGATGATCACGAGGTGGTCGGCGGTGAGCTCCATCTCGCTCATCAGGTGGCTCGACAGAAGCACCGTGCGCCCCTCGGCGGCGAGGCCGCGCATCAGTTCGCGGATCCAGCGCACACCGTCCGGGTCGAGGCCGTTGACCGGCTCGTCGAACAGCAGCACGCCGGGGTCGCCGAGCAGCGCGGCGGCGATCCCGAGGCGTTGCCGCATGCCGAGGGAGAATCCGGCGATCCGCTTGCGCGCGACCCCGGCGAGGCCCACCTGCTCGATGACGGACACGACCCGCTCCCGGCCGACGCGGTTGCTGCGGGCGATCCAGCTCAGGTGGCCGAGCGGTGTGCGACCCCCCTGGACCGCCCCGGCGTCCAGGAGCGCGCCCACCTCCCGCATGGGGTGGCGGATGCGGGAGTAGAGGCGGCCCCCGACAAGCGCCTCACCGCCCGCCGGGTGGTCGAGGCCGAGGATCACCCGCATGGTCGTCGACTTGCCGGCGCCGTTCGGCCCGAGGAACCCGGTGACCCGGCCTGGTTTCACGTGGAACGTCAGCCCGTCCACGGCGACCGTGCGGCCGAACCGTTTGGTCAGCTCTCTGACTTCGATCATGCCTCGACGGTCCCGCGCGGCGGCCCCTCCCGGCGTCGGGCCCGGGGGCGATCTTCTCGCCGTCCCTCAGACCAGGGGATGACAGACCGCGGCGGGAGGCGGCGGGGCCTCGCGCGGTCTACCGTGGCCGGGTGGACGATCCGGACGTGCGGCCGCTGTTCCCCCGGCCGCTGCGCCGCGGTGAGCTGGTCGTGCTGGACACGCTCGCCGGGCTGGGATACGCGTTCGCGCTGTCCCTCCAGGCGGGCGTCCCGGCCACGTGGAACGCACACGCCCTGATCGCCGCGATGACGCTGCCGGTCGCGGTCAGGCGGCTGTGGCCGGTGCCGGTCTTCGGCGTCGTGCTCGCCGCGTCCGTGGCCGCACTGGCGCTCGGCGTCGTCCACGAGCCGCTCGCCGCCGCGGCGTACGCGCTCTATCCGGTCGCGCTGACGACGCGGCGGCGCAGGTGGGAGCCGACGACGGCGATCGGGGTGCTGAGCCTGGGGGCGCTGCTGTTCGCCGCGGTCGGCGGGGTGTCGGCGGACCCGGCGCCCGGACGGGTCGTGACGAGCCTGGTGCTCGGCGCGCTGGCGCTGGGCGGCGCGTGGACGATCGGCCGGGCGGTGCGGGAGCGGCGGGCGTACGCCGCGCGCGGGGCCGAACTGGGGGCGGAGCGGGCGGCCGAGCGCGCGGTCGCCGAGGAACGGCTGCGCATCGCCCGCGAACTGCACGACGTGGTCTCCCACACGCTGAGCCTCATCGGGGTGAAGGCCGGGGTGGCGGCGCACGTGGCCGACCGGCATCCGGAGGAGGCGAGGGAGGCGCTGCGGGTCATCGAGGACACCAGCAGGCGTGCCCTCGCGGAGATGCGGCAGGCGCTCGGCGTGTTGCGGGACGACTTTCCCGGCCGGTCCCCGGTTCCCGGTCTCGCGGCGCTGCCGGAACTGGCGGAGCGGGCGGCCGCCGCGGGCGTGGAGGTCGACCTGGACGTGCGCGTGACGGGCGCCCTGCCGGAGACGCTGGAACTCGCCGTCCACCGGATCGCGCAGGAGGCCCTCACCAACGTCGTGCGGCACGCGGCTCCCGCCCGGTGCCGGGTCCTCGTGGAGCGGGACGCGGCCGAGGTGCGGGTCGAGGTGACCGACGACGGCCCGGGCCGCCGTACGCTGCCCCCGGGACCGCCCGGGCACGGGCTGATCGGCATGCGGGAGCGCGCCCTGCTGTTCGGCGGCGAGTTCACGGCCGGGCCGCGCCCGGAGGGCGGCTTCCGGGTGTTCGCCCGCCTGCCCGCTCCGTCCGCGGCGGAGCCCGCCGGAGACCCTGCCGCCGAGGTGGAGGACCTGTGACCGCACCCGAGCCGATCCGTGTGCTGCTCGCCGACGACCAGGACCTGCTGCGCGGCAGCCTGCGCCTGCTGGTCGACAGCACGCCCGGGCTGGTCGCGGTCGGCGAGGCCGGAACCGGGACGGAGGCCGTCGAACTGGCGCGGCGGGAGCGTCCCGACGTCGTCCTGATGGACGTGCGCATGCCCGGCCTGGACGGCATCGAGGCGACCCGGCGGATCTGCGCCGAGTCCTCCACGGTGAAGGTCCTGATCCTCACCACGTTCGACCTGGACGAGTACGTCTACGCGGGGCTGCGCGCGGGAGCCGGCGGCTTCCTGCTGAAGAACACTCCGCCCGCCGACCTGCTTGCGGCGATCCGCGTCATCGCGGCGGGGGAGGGACTGCTGGCGCCGAGCGTCACCCGGCGGCTGATCGCCGAGTTCGCCCGGACCACCCCGGCCGCCCCGTCCGGCCCGCGGTGGTCCGTGTCGCTGGACGGGCTCACCGGGCGGGAGCGCGAGGTGCTCACCCTCGTCGCGCGCGGCCTGTCCAACCAGGAGATCGCCGCCGCGCTGCACGTGAGCACGGCCACGGTGAAGACCCACATCGGCCACCTGATCGCCAAGCTCGGCGCGCGGGACCGGGCCCAGCTCGTCATAGCGGCCTACGAGGGCGGACTCGTCTCCGCGGCTCCCAGGCGCCCGTGACAGGGTGGACTCCGGTACGAGAGGAAGGGTGACCATGCCGGAAGTCTTCGATGTGATCGTGGTGGGTGCGGGACCCGCGGGGGAGGTCGTCGCCGGGCGGGTCGCGGCGGCCGGGCTGAGCACCGTCATCGTCGAACGTGAACTGGCCGGTGGGGAGTGTTCCTACTGGGCCTGCATGCCGAGCAAGGCGCTGCTGCGGCCGGTCGACCTCGCGGGCGAGGTGAGCCGGGTCCAGGGGCTGCGGCTCGACGGCCCGATCGACGCCGGTGCCGTGCTGGCCCACCGTGACACCGTGGTCTCGAACTACGACGACTCCGGGCAGGCCAGGTGGCTCGACTCCGCGAAGGTGACGCTCGTACGCGGGGCCGGGCGGCTCACCGGCGCCCGGAGCGTGGAGGTCGCGACGGCCGACGGCGGCACGCGCACGCTCACCGCGAACCACGCCGTCGTGCTGGCGACCGGCAGCGTCCCGGTCATCCCCCCGGTCGCCGGGCTGGCCGCCGCGCAGCCGTGGACGAACCGCGAGGTGACCGCCGCGCACGCCGTACCGGACCGGCTCGTGGTGATCGGCGGCGGAGTGGTCGCGTGCGAGATGGCGCAGGCCATGCGCGGGCTCGGGTCGCGGGAGGTCACGATGCTGGTCCGGGGCGGCGGGCTGCTCGACCGGGTGGAGCCCTTCGCCGGGGAGGCGGTGGCGCGGTCGCTGACCGAGCAGGGGGTCGACGTCCGCCTGCGTGAGAGCGCCGAGAAGGTCGAGCGGCCGGAGCCGGGCGGGGCGGTGACGGTTCGGCTGACGAGCGGAGACACGATCACGGCCGACGAGATCCTGGTCGCCACCGGACGCCGCCCCGCCATCGGCGATCTCGGCCTGGCGTCGGTGGGCCTGCCGGAGTCGCGCCCGGTGGGCGTGGACGACAGCATGCGGGCCACCGGCGTGGCCGACGGCTGGCTCTACGCCGTGGGGGACGTCAACGGCATGGCGCCGCTCACGCACATGGGCAAGTACCAGGCGCGGATCGCGTCGGACGTGATCGTCGCCCGGGCCCGGGGCGAGGCGGACGACCGGCCCTCGATGCGCGACCGCGCGGACGGGCTCGGCGCCCCCCAGGTGATCTTCACCGATCCCCAGGTGTGCGCGGTGGGCCGCACCGAGGCGCAGGCCCGTGCCGAGGGCTTCGACGTACGTGCCGTCGAGTACGAGATGGGCCAGGTGGCCGGGGGCTACCTGCTCGGCGACGGTTACGGGGGCAGGGCCAAGGCGGTGGTCGACGAGAGCCGCCGCGTGCTGCTCGGCGTGACCTTCGTGGCTCCCGGCGCGGCCGAGCTGCTGCACGCCGCGACGGTCGCGGTCGCCGCCGGGGTCACCCTGGACGACCTGTGGCACGCCGTGCCCTCCTACCCCACCGTGAGCGAGGTGTGGCTGCGCCTGCTGGAGGAGTACGGACTGTGAGACAGGCGGTGTGAGGGCCGGGGCGTGTCCCCGGCCTTTTTCATTTCATCCCGGCGGTGATTGATTTGGGTTCTATGTCGGATATCGAATAAGCGGCCCGATGCGACAGCGATGAATAATTCGGACTCCCTCATTCTGAGAGCGGCAAACACCTGGGAAAACATGGGGGCGGTCGTTTGTGTCGGCAGAACCGGGGAGATTTACCGGCTGGCAGGATGTTCCCACGGTGACACCGGGGAGGAACGTCCTCGCCGAGCTGCAATCTCGATTTCTCGAGCATCGCTGTTTGAAAGGTACGGAAATGCGTAAGCGCACGAATCTCGTCAAGGGGCTGATGGCCGGCGCGGTGCTGGCCGGAGGTGTGGTCGTGGCCGCGCCGGCGATGGCCGCGGTGGCCGCTCCGCAGGCTCAGCCGACGTGTACCACGATCACGGTCACCATCACCGACTGCCCGCCGACCGCGACGCCGACGCCGAAGGTGACGACCCTGGAGGAGCCGAGCCCGGACCCGACCTGTACGCCGACCTGCGTCGCCTGCCCGCCGATCCTCTGGAGGAGGCACCTTCTCGACGTGGCGCTCCTCGTCGACCTGGGTATCCGCATCGGCTGAGTGCGAATCAGCCGAGTGCGAATCGGCTGAATGGGAGACCGGGATCGGTGATTGCGCGGACGGCCCGTCGCGGCGCCGGTCCCGGTATCGGCCGCCGGAAGTCCGGCCGGCCACGTCGGCATTCGAGCTCCGCGTATCGGGACAAGCGGTAAGTGCGGGCGGTTGACCAGATCGCGCCGGTGTCACCTGACCAGCCAGGAAATGGCTCGGACATCGCTACTGCGAGGAAGAAGAGTTGAAGAACTGCATGGGCATGCGAGTGGCGGTCAGAGTGGGCGCCGTCGTCACCGGAGGGTTCGTGGCCCTCGGCGCGGTCGTCGCCGCGCCGGCGCAGGCCGTACCTGGAGACGGAGTGCCGATCACGGTGCGGCGACCCGCCGTCAGCGTCCACCCGGCCGCCCGCCACCCCCGGCACGGCAAGCGTCCGCACAAGCAGCGGCAGCCGGAGCGGCAGCGTCCCCACCAGCGGGAGCCCCAGCCTCAGCGTCCGCGGCCGAACCGCCCCTCGGCGGCCGTCCCGCCCAGCACGACGGGGCCGCAGGCTCCGGGAATGCCGTCCGGCAACCAGGGCCCCGGCGGTCCGGCGATCGGCAACGGCCCCGGGTGGGCCATGCCGCCCGTGCAGAACCTGCCGGAGGGCGAGGACGTGCCGATCTTCACGACGCCGGAGCGGCTTCCGGCGCCCGACGTCCCGGAGATCGTCGTGCCTCCGGTGAAGAACGTCGTACACGTTCCCCACGTCTCGCAAACCCCCAGCACGCCGGCGAAGCCGCCGGTCACGCCGTCCGCGAAGCCACCGGTCACACCGCCGGTCACGCCGCCCGTGAAGGTGTCCAGCCCGCCGTCCGCGAAGCCGCCGGTCACGCCGCCCGTGAAGGTGCCCTGCCCGCCGCCCGCGAAGCCGACCGACCCGCCGCCCGTGACGCGGTCCGGCCCGGCGCCCGGCCGACCGTGCACCTGCACACCTTGCGTGACGTGCTGCACCACCTGCACCTACGATGACGACCCGCTCCTGCGGCTCGGGCTCGCCGTGGACGCGGGGCTGCAGGTGGGACTTCCCCTGCTGAGCCTGGGCGGCCTGTTGTAAGAGGCAGGCGTCCATCTCAGGCAAGACCTCACCCGGTCGCGGCCTCCGGTTCAGCCCGGCCGGGTGACCACGGCGGGCCGGCGCGGGTCCTCGACGCGGACGACCACGTCGGCGGCCCGCGCCGGGCCCGTCTCGCGTTCGTACCGTTCGTAGGCGGGCAGCGTCCAGTGCTCCTCGGGCGGCGTGCGGCGCGCCAGCGCGGCCGGCGACAGGGACAGGTGGATCGTCAGGTCGAACGGCAGGCCGCGGCCGAGCAGCAGCGCGCCGTCCACCAGCGCCACCCCGCCCGGCGGCAGCGTGACGTAGCCGGCCCGGGTGGCCCGGTCCCGCACGCTGTCCCACAGCGAGGGCAGCACCCGGCCGCCACCGCCCGGCTCCAGCGGCCCCAGCACCTCGCGGACGAGGCCGGCCGCGTCCAGCCACTCGTCGTGGAACACGTCGGGGTCGGTCCGGCCGAACTCCAGCCGCAGCGACGCGGGGCGCAGGAAGCCCGACGCGGGCGCCCGCAGGACCTCCCTGCCGCGCAGGCGCAGCGGGCCGGCCAGGGCGTCGGCCAGCCGTCCCGGCCCGGCGGCGGGAGCGCCGTCCACCGCGACGCGCACCCACGCGTCGCGCGGCCGGGCGGCGATCAGATCGGCCAGTTCCTCCACGAGCAGGGACGGGGACACGGGACGGGCGAGCACCCGTCCATCATCCGCCACCCCCGGCGGCCCGCGGACACCGGCGTCCTGCGCGGTGCGGTGCTCAGCGGTTGAGCCTGCGGCCGGAGATCTGCTCGGGGGCCATCACGATGAAGTGGTCGCGGGTCCCGGGCACCCAGGGCGACAGCGGCAGCGCCGACAGGCGGTCGATCTCCTCGGGTTCCGACACCGCGCGGGCGTGCCCCACCGCGGTCACCGACCAGCCCGTACGGAACGTCGCGTCGAACTCGTCGGCCTCGAAGGCGACGACGGCGTTCCGCGCCGCCGCGGCGAGCTTGGAACCCGCGGCGGTGCGGATGACGATGTTCCCGTCGAGCAGGCAGAAGTTGACCGGCTGGACGGCGGGGAGGGCCCGGTCGGTGAAGACGATCCTGCCGATGGGGGTGGAGGCCAGCAGGTTCAGACATTCCCCTCCCGGGAGAATCTCAAGGCCGGCCGAGTCGAGCTTCATGTCTGCAAGCCTGCGTGATCGGCCCGCCGGCGGGTTAGGGACGAAGGTCCCGTCATCGCCGTCGATCGGCCTCCCGACGCGGTCACCCCCGGGGGTGGAGGCGGCGGAGGGCGTCGCGGATCCTGCCGCCGAGCGGCATTCGCCGCCGGGGCTGGGCCTCCCGGGCGTCACGCAGTTCGGCGAGGGCCGTGACCGCGTCCGGACGCTTGGCGGGGGTGAGGTCGCGCATCCGCCGTACGAGGTCCATGACCTCCGGGGCGACCCCCGCGGCGGCCGGCTCGGCGTCCATGCCGGGCATGGGGAGTTCGCCCGTCAGCAGCTGGGAGGCGATGACCCCGGCCGAGTAGACGTCCGAGGCGGGGGTCATCCGGTCGGGCCGTGCCCGGCACTCGGGGGCGACGTAGTGGACGTCGAGGATGTTGGGGAGCTCGTTGGCGACGGTGTGCTTGCGCGGGCCGGGCTTGGCGTAGTCGAAGCCGGTCAGCATGGCGTTGCCGTCGTCCGCCACGAGCACGCAGGCGGGGGTGAGCGCCCGGTGGATGACCTTGTTGGCGTGGACGTGGGCGAGGCCGTCCAGCATGTCCTCCAGCACGGCGAGCTTGGCGCCGATGTCCAGCCCGCGCCCGGTCAGATGCAGGTGCAGGGCCTGCCCGTGGACGTCGTCGAGCACGAGCACGAACCGGCTCTCGTCGTCGATGGCGAAGAAGTCCCGCGAGCGTACGACACAGGGATGCGGCGGGATCTTGGCGAGCGCCTGGTAGGCGTTGGCGATGCGGCGCTGTTCGGCGACCCGCCGCTGCTGCTCGGCCATCGGATCGGCGCGGTAGACGCGCAGCAGCACGGTCCCGCTGGTCGGCGCGGTCGCGTTGACGGCGCGATACTCGGTGACGCGGCTGTCGCCGCCGAGTTGCTCCTCCACCTCCCAGTTGCCGAACCGCGGCGGGGCGGTGGGCCGGCGCACGGTCCCGTTCAGCGCCTCGATGATCGCGGTCCGGTACGGCGCGGCGTCCCGGCTGCACCCGTGCCTGACCCGGGACACGTCGCTGAGCATGGGGACGAGCCCGGCGATCGTCGTGACGTGCCGGGCGTCGCGCCCGCTGGGATCGACGAGGACGGCTCCCGGGGCGGTCAGCACCACGACGTTGTCGACGTACAGCCGTTCGAGCTCGCGGTGCTTGTCGATCAGCAGGCCCTTCAGCGCCCGCGCGGTGCCGCGCAGCTTGGCCACTGGCGAGCCGAACGCCTCGCGGTGCTGGGGGAACCACCGGTTGCCCGACACCTCGAACCGGCCCCGGGCGCCCTTCACGTCGATCACGACGAGCGAGTGGCCGGTCAGCACGACCACGTCCACCTCGAACAGGTCCGCGCCGCGCGGCACCTCGATGTTGTGCAGCAGCAGCCAGTCGTCAGGCGCGTTGTCCCGCAGGTGGGCGATGACCCGTCGCTCGGCGTCATTGACGGGGCGTCCGCCACCGACGATCTGAGCCATCTCTGCTGTTCCGCCTCTCTGACCACTATGAGAACTTAATCCTCCTAGGTAGCGGTATTCCCGCGCCACCACTGATTCCCCCGCATTGTCCCAGGGGAAATCTGGAGCTCCCGCATCCTCTCGGTCGCCCTGGTGCATGATCGCGCCTCGGTCGGGGATGGGGCTATCGCGACCTTTGTGGCGGTTTGTCGCGAAGGGTGTCAGGAAACGGAGAGCCTCATGCGAGTTGTCGTGGTTGGCGCGAGCGGGAACGTCGGGACCAGCGTGCTCACCGCCCTGGAGTCCGAGCCGAGCGTGACCTCGATCGTCGGAGTGGCCCGGCGGATGCCGGACTGGTGCCCGGCGAAGACCGAGTGGCGGACGGCCGACGTCTTCCGGGACGACCTCGGCCCGATCATGACCGGGGCCGACGCCGTGGTGCACCTCGCCTGGCTGTTCCAGCCCACCCACGATCCCGTCACCACCTGGAACGCCAATGTGATCGGCAGCATGCGCGTCTTCGCCGCGGCCGCCCGGGCCGGGGTGTCGGTCCTCGTCCACTCGTCGTCCGTGGGGGCGTACTCGCCGGGGCCGAAGGACCCGCCCGTCGACGAGTCCTGGCCGACCCACGGCTGGCCGAACGCCGCCTACGCCAGGGAGAAGGCGTACGTCGAGCGGGTGCTCGACGTTTTCGAGCGCGACCACCCGGACATCCGGGTCGTGCGGATGCGCCCCGGCTTCATCTTCAAGGAGGAGGCCGCGACTGAGCAGCGGCGGCTGTTCGCCGGTCCGTTCCTGCCGCAGCGGCTGGTGCGGCCGGGGACGATCCCGTTCGTGCCGGACATGCCCCGCCTGCGGTTCCAGGCGCTGCACTCGCTGGACGCCGGTGAGGCCTTCCGCCTGGCGCTCACCCGCGACGTGCGGGGCGCGTTCAACCTCGCCGCCGACCCGGTCGTCGACCCCGCCGTGCTCGCGGACCTCCTCGGCGCGCGGCGGGTGCCGGTCCCGGCCACGCTGGTGCGTACGGCAGTCGCGGCGGGCTGGCACCTGCGGCTGATCCCGGCCTCGCCGGGCCTGGTGGAGATGGCCCTGCAGATCCCGATCATGGACATCACCCGGGCCCGTGAGGAGCTGGGCTGGCGGCCCCGCCACACCGCCGTGGACGCCCTGCGCGCCGTACTGGAGGGCATGCGGCGCGGGGCGGGCATGGGCACCCCGCCGCTCGCCCCGGACTCGGGCCGGGGACGGATCAAGGAAGTGACGACGGGTGTGGGCATCCGGCCCTGAACCCGCCCTGAACCGTTCTGCCGATCCCGGCACGGGAGGAGTCGCGATGGCGCTGCTCGACCCCGACTGCGTACGACGGCTGCTGGAGTCGGCCGACCCGGACGTCGCGCTGGTCTTCGTCCGGGGCGAGTGCATGGTGCTGCCGCTCGACCAGATCGACGAGCGGCACCGGGCCCTGGTGATCACTCGGCGCGCGGACCTGCCCGAGGCCACCGGTGACCAGCCCGTCACCGAGGAGCGGGTCGAGACGCTGACCCGGTGCCTGGAGAACGTCGTCCGCGACCTCGGCGGCTGATTGGGGTGGCGGCAGGATCGGTGGCGGCCCGCCGAGCGCCCGGGTGTGCGTGACCACTCCGTCACATTCGGTAACATCGTCTGTGGAAGCCTCCTTGTGCTCTCCGAGGAGCCTCCGCGGTCGCTGTGTGCTGTCCCGGATACGCCCGCCGGCCGCCGCCCTCGGAGACAAATGACGGCGTGTCGCGAGCTGGTCCAAATTTCCGGAAAGGGCCGCGGACAAATCAGACAGCGAAGCACGCTTTCCTGGACGTATCAGGGCGAAAATACCTCGCAAGTTGTGACACGATCGTCACTCTCCGCATGGAACCCCGAATGCCGTCCGTGTGCGTTGCGTGCACGCTGGGTCACCTGTGACCATCTGGGAAAGGTCCGGGGAATCGCCGCCCGGACAGCGCATATGGGGGAGGGTGCCCCGATGAGTGCCATCAGACCCCGCGGAAGCGGGGAACGCCGTCAGGAAGTCCGGTTCCACGACCCGGAGATCGGCTCGTGGGTTGGCGAGGTGGCCAGAGCGGTCCGGGACGTCGTCGACAGCACGCCCCGGACCATTCGCCTCTGCGTCCTGATCGCGGTTGCCGCCGCGTCATGGACGTTTCTCAGGTAGCCGTGCGGCAGCCCTGGAGGAGGTGGTGGCGGGACCCAGGTTATGGCGCTCGGTCCGTCGTGTCGGCCCGATTTACGGGATCGAGAGGATAACCAGGGTCAACGCGGGACCGGCCGAAGGCCCGGCCGCCGGTTCAGATCGGGTGGATGCTCCCTCGTACGGGAGCGATGCCCGCTCCGGCGGCCGGGCCGCCGGTGTCGAGGTTCATGGACAGCCGGATCGTCGACCGGCCGGGCACCTGCTCGATCGTCACCGAGTCGCACAACTCGCCCATGAGCCAGAGGCCGAAGCCCCGGACACTCCGGCCGGAGGGCCGCTGTCCAGGCACGGCGCCGGGGCGCAGCGTGCCCAGCTCGTCGGCCACCTCGACGGCGAGCACGGCGCCGTCGGAGGACATCACCAGCGTGCCCACTCCGCCGCCGTGTTCGAGCACGTTGATCGCGGCCTCGTTGGCGGCGATGACGAGATCGTCCAGCCGGGCGCCGGTGAGTCCCGCCGCAAGGGCGAACCGCTGGATGTCGTCACGTAACGTCGCGAGGTCATCCGTTATCGGCCACTGCTGGTGGTGGTCCACCACCTGTCCTCCTCGCCGCCGCCCTGCCACGCCCTCACCGGGTTCTGCCGTTCATCTCACCTCGGCGTCACCGAGGCTACCTTCTTGTGACCCTTCCGATGCCGCTACCTGCCCTACTCGGGCCCCGGCCGGGCGTTCAGCGAGCCGACGGCCTCCGTGAGGTCCGGCTCGACGGTGAACGCGTGGATGAGCCCGGTGGTCCGGAATATCCGCGCCAGCCGGGGGTTCATCCCCGCCAGGGTCACCCCGCCGTCCCGCTCCTGCAGCAGCTTGCGTACGGACAGCAGGATCCGGATCCCGGTGGAGTCGCAGAAGCTCAGCGCGCTCAGGTCGAGCAGCAACTCGCGGTGGCCCTCGCCGACGGCCGCCGTGAGCTCCTCACGCAGCCGGTCGGCGTTGGTGTAGTCCAGCGCGCCGTGGAGTGCCATGACCAGGACGTGGTCGGGGACGTGCGCGGGCACGGGGGTCACTACGACGGCGGCGGTCACTGGCACACCTCGGCGGGACACGGGCGATCGGACACGGACATTGAACGGACACGGGCACGGCCGGGCAGGCCCCGGTCAGGCGGTCAGTCTAGTGGTGCGGCACGCCCGGGCAGGGCCGTACGGACCCGCGTCAAGAAATGCCATTTGTGGTTTTTCGCGGCATCGTCCGGGGGAATGGGGGACTGATTCACTGGACCCTCCTCCGAGAAAGACCACCGATGCCAGACGTGACAAGGGAGGGCCGGTTCGACACCGTCCACGGCTCTTCCCTCGTCACCCGGGCACCCGTGGACCCGGCGGCGCTCACGCTCGGCGTCGAGGAGGAGTTCCTTCTTCTGGACCCCGGCACCGGTCGGGTCGTCCCGGCGGCCGAGGACGTGTACGCACGGCTGGCCGGGCCGGCGGCGGACCGGCTGGTGTTCGAACTGACGCGGTTCCAACTGGAGAGCAACAGCGCCGTGCACACCGATCTGCGTGCGCTGCACGGCGACCTGGTGGAGTCGCGCCGGGCCGCCGCCCGCGCCGCCGCGGACGCGGGCCTGGGGCTGGCCGCGTGCGGCACGGCCCTGGACGGCAACCTCGGGGTGCCGCCCCTGTCGTCGTGCCCCCGCTACCACGCCATGCTCCGCGAGTTCGGGGCCGTGATGGACGGGCAGGGCGTCTGCGGCTGCCACGTCCACGTCGGACTCGGGGACCGTGAGGAGGCGCTGCGGGTCAGCAACCACCTGCGGCCCTGGCTCCCCGTCCTGCAGGCCCTGACGGCCAACTCGCCGATCGCGGACGGCAGGGACACCGGCCACGCGAGCTGGCGGGCGATGGTCATGGGCCGGTGGCCGAGCGCGGAGCCGCCGCCGTACTTCCGCTCGAGCCGGCACTACGAGAACCTCGTCGCCGGGATGCTGACCGGCGGCACGATCCTCGACCGGGGGATGATCTACTGGCTGGCCCGCCTCTCCGACCACGTGCCGACGCTGGAGATCCGCGCGGCGGACGTGTGCCCGACCGCCGCCGAGACCGCGATGCTGGCCGGGCTCGTGCGGGGCCTGGCCGCCACCGCGCTCCGGGACGTACGGGCCGGCGTGCCCGCCCCCGAGGTGGAGGACACGCTTCTGCGCGCGGCCTACTGGCGCGCGGCGCACGACGGAGTGGAGGGCGAGGCGTACGACCTGCTCGCCGGCGCCCGCGTGCCCGGCTGGCACCTGGTCGACCGCATGCTGGAGCACGTACGGCCGATGCTGGAGGAGAACGGCGACTGGGCCGCGCTGACCCTCCAGCTCGACCACATGCGGCGGTACGGATCGGGCGCCGCGCGGCAGCGGGCCGCCTACGCCCGAGGCGGCCGTCCGCGCGAGGTCGCCGAGATGCTCCTGGCGGAGACCGTCAGCTCCCGTTGGGCGTGAGACCGGGTCGTCACTCCGAGACCACCCGGAGCGTCTTCAGCGTGGGGTCGCTCGCGTCCGGGATGTCCATGCCGCCGTCGAGGCCGGTGGTCAGGTAGCTCAGCACCGGCTCGGTGATGATCTCGCCGGGGCACAGGGCGGGCGCGCCCGGCGGGTACGGTGTGACCAGTTCGGCCGCGATCCGCCCCACCGCCTGACCGGTGGGCACGATCTCGACCCGCCCGAAGAACGCGTCCCTGGGCAGCATGGCGACCTCCAGTTCCAGCTCACCCGGCTCGGGCACGTCGATCCTGGCGGCGGGCGGCAGGTCACGGGCCGACGACAGGGCGCGCAGCGCGTCGAGCAGCACGCCGGCCGTCTCCTCGCCGTCGGCGACGGTGATCTCGGCGCTCACCCTGCGGTGGTCGCTCAGCGACATGTTGACGTGGCAGTGCTCGCGCAGCCAGTCAGAGGCGTGGTAGCCGTCGACGCCGAGGCCCGACACGTCGATCACGAGCTTCAGCGGGTCGAGGTCGAACGCGCCGGTGTTCTCCTTGTCCAGTACCCAGAGCCCGTGCATCTTGCCGATCTCGGCGCGGACCGACGCCGCGAGCTCCAGCGCGTGGTCGAGCAGGTCCTTGCCGTTCTCCACCATCTGCCGACGCCAGCCGTCGAGCGCGGCGTAGATCAGGGTGGAGGGGCTGGTCGTGCCGAGCAGGTCCTCGCGGGCCTTGAGGACGGCGGGGTCCACGCGGTTGCCCTGCAGATGGAACACCGAGCTCTGCTCCAGCCCGTTGCCCATCTTGTGGACGCTCGTCACGCACAGGTCCGCCCCGATGTTCATCCCCCACTCGGGCAGGTCGTCGTGGAACGGCAGGTGGGCGCCCCAGGCCTCGTCCACGATGAACGTGCGGTCGTACCTGCGGCACACCTCGTTGATGCCGGCCAGGTCGGCGCACGTGCCGTAGTCGACCGGGCTGGCGACGAGCACGCCCTTGGCGTCGGGGGCGGCCCGGAACGCCTCCTCCACCGCCTGGGGAGTGGGCGGGTACGACATGTGGAGGTCGCCGTCCCAGTCTCCGTGGACCCATACCGGTTCGACGCCGCTCAGGATCAGCGCCGAGATGACCGACTTGTGGGCGTTGCGCGCGACCAGCAGGCGCTCGCCCGGACCGGCCACGGAGAGCATGGCGCTCTTGATCGACAGGGAGCTTCCGCAGGTGGAGAAGAACGCCTGCTCCGCGTTGACCGCCTCCGCCATGAGTTGCTGGGCCTCTTCGAGCACCCTGTTGGTCTGCAGCCGGTCGTCCAGGCCGTTCATGACCATCACGTCGTCGCGGAAGACGTCGGCACCCATGATCTCCAGGACCCGCGGATCCACCCCCCGGCCCTGCTTGTGGCCCGGAGGAGTGAAGCTCAGGTCTCCTCGCTTCCGGTAGGCGGCCAACGCCTCCAGCACGGGCACACGGGACTGATCCATGGTGCTCCCCCTGAACGGTCCGGTCTTTCCTCGTCCGCGCGTACCCCGGCCCGACCGGTGCAAACGACCGCCGGTGCGCTGCGGCAGGAGGGGTTCTGTACGAGAGCCCCCGCCCTCGGCGTGAGGGCGGGGGCCGGATGATCAGAGGTCAGACTCCGGTGATCAGACCATGGACACGTCGTGCGAGTCCGTCACCACCATGGCGGCGACGGCCTCGACGGGCGTGCCGTCGATCGAGAACGTGTCGCGCAGCCTGGTCGCCTCAAGGACGATCTTCAAGATGCCGTGAACTCCGGTGAGCCGCAGGCAACCGGCGGCCTTCTCGATGTCGTCCCGGGCGTCCAGCAGCGCTTCCAGGCCGCAGGAGTCGCAGAACCGCAGGTTCGACGCGTCCACCACGATCTTCGCGCGACCCTGGTGGACGAGCTTCCTGATCGCGTTCCGGAGGCTGTCTCCGGTGGCGATGTCGAGTTCACCCCGCAGCACGACCACGAGGGCCGGCTGGTGATCGCTCACACTGATCTCAAGCTGCTGCGTTGTCATATACGCGCCTTCATCCATATTTTTCGGGCGTACTGTCTTGAACGACGCTACCCGGAGGAGTGTCAGGTCCCAGTAATGTCCGGCAGTCGATGGCATGGGAGTCCGTCCGGCAACCCCAGTTGTGCGCCATATAGGGGCAAATAAGTAAAGAACAGGGGACTTATCCTGGTTGCTCCGGGGGGTCTCCCGCGCTACGGGGATCATGCAAAACCCCTGTTCCGTAAGGGTTTCCGTGACGTGAGCCGGTCGTCCGAGCCAGTGGCGCGGCACAGCTTGGGGTCGGCGGGCCGATGCCTCGCCGCCGCCCGCTCTACCGGGGACTTGAGTCATTCAAACATACCAGCTAGCCAGATAAGCGGGCCATCCCTAATATCCCCCTTAACCAGTATTACTTTCTGGGCGTGCTCTTGGCGTGGGCATTACTGACCGTCGGGAGCCGGGCTCCCGGCGCCACGTCTCACACGCCGTGCTCACATGGCCGTGCTTGGCCCGCCCGTAACGGGGTAGAGGGGCGCTCCCCGGAGACACGGCGAGCGGGAGGATCGGTATGACGAGCGAGAGCACCGCGGGCAGGAGCGCGGCGCGGGCCCTGGCGGCGAAGACGCCCGGCTGGATGGTCTGGTACGGCGAGCGCACCGGCAGCTTCTGGGCCGTCCCCCGGGCGGCGACGCGGATCGTGGCCCGTCTGCTGGAGGCGCCCACGCCGGGCGACCTCGAAGAGGAGATCATGAAGGCCGAGGGTCGGCCGTCGCGTCAGGCGGCGCCCGAGCAGCCGGGACGTGACCAGGCAGCGGGCGAGCAGGACGGCCGAGGCGGCGGGGACGCGCCGCGCCATCGGAGGGCCACCGCCGACCCCCAAGCCCCCCGAATCCCCGTCAACCACTGACCAAAGGCCTTCACCCGGGATCCGAACCCCTGCCGCACGCTCTCGTAGCGGCCGGAGGAGTGCGGGTTTCCCGGATTATGTCCGCTTGCCGACTTTTGTCGCGTGATGAGCTGCGGGTCATCTGCGTGTGATCAAGAGCGCGGTTGCCGGTGAAACGACCAGGAAAATGCCGCCTCTTGAGCGCGAGGAATTCTCGTGTCAGCGCCGGGACCGAAGCCGTACGGTGTGGCGCGCCGCATCCTGGCCGGACAGCGGCGCGGCCGGTCCCGCAGGGCAGGGCTGATGGAATGGCTCAAGGAGGAGCTTTCCGCTCCGCGCCATTCACGCGCGACCATCCACGCCCGGCGCCCATCCCGGCGAGTGGTAAGTGTCGATCGTCCGGGTGCGGCCCGGGTGGGTGCCCGAGAAAGGTTGACCGGGGGCACCCGGGTTGAGGACGGCGCCGGGCGGGACAGGACAGGACAGAGCACGGCGCCGTCGGCGCGTGCCGCGGCATTGCGTCCGGGTGGACGGCCGCTCCTCGGGATAAGGACCGGTCCAAAATTGACATGCGTCCGCAAACACGGTTGACAATGTCCGTAACGCGAGGGAATGGCGAACGGTGGCGCAACATTCAACTACTCGCGGGTACGAATTCGTCACCCCGACCCCGTCTGACCTGGGAAGACGCCCGAAAATATCCGGCTCTGTCGCCCAATACTCACTATTGCGGACGCATTTCCGGATGAGAATGACATAATGCGTGGGAGCGCTCCCGCGCTCGCGGCTGCATTCTTCGCAGCGCCCATACGGCACGCCTGCCCCAGTGGCACGTTGGAAGGAAGGTGCCGCGTCCTCATGACGGCATTCGGCGAAAGTCCTCCGTCCCGGCCCCGTCTCGACGGAAATTTTCCGGCGGACGTCGTCCGTGCCGGTTCCCGCCCGTGGGCGCCCCACGTGTGGTGGATGGCCCTGGTCGTCGGCGCCGCCGGCACCGGTTTCGTGTGGCTGGCCACGCCGCACACCAGGGAGATCCAGTCGCCCTGGCAGATGGTGGCCAAGCTCCTCGCGTTCGCCTGCCTGTGCGTGGCGATCGCGGTCTTCCCCTGGGTGTCGCCCCGGCTGAACTGGCTGCTCTACGTCCCGTTCGTTCTCTTCACGGGCTACCTGATCCCGAGGATCAGCTGGTTCTACTACGGCGACGGCGCGCGGGCCCAGGGCGACAGCTTCTACACGCATCTCTATCTGCTGCTCTATCCGGGCATCGTGCTCACGGTCGCCGCCGCGTACCGGATCGGCGGGGGCACGCCGGGCCGCTGCCTGAAGATCATGGCGACCGGCGTCCTCATCGTCTTCTCCGGCTTCCTCGACATCATGTGGTTCGTCGCCAACCCCGTCGAGATCCCCGAGACCATCGACGCGCCGCACATCAACCTGTTCACCGGGGGACCGATCTCGTTCGGCGCGACGATCGTGTTCGCCCTCGTGCACGTCCCGATCATCGTCGGGATCAATCTGCTTCCCCTGGACCGCTGGATCGGCCGTCTGCTCGGCGCGGACGACCGCTGATCCTCTCCCTCGTTTCCCCGCAACCCGATACCTCCCGAGGAGGTGACTTTGCCGTACACGCATCCCGTGACGCGTCCCGAGGACGGTTCCCCGGGCGGCTCCCTGGACGGCCGGATGGACAGTGCTGTCGACATCTCCGTGGCCGCGCCCGCGTACAACGAGGCGGAGACCATCGCGGCGACGGTCAGCGAGTGGCAGGAGTATCTGGAGAACAACCCGGCCGTAGGCGACTGGGAGATCGTCGTCTGCGACGACGGCAGCGGTGACGCGACCGGTGAGATCCTCGCCGGTCTGCGGGCCCGGTGCCCGCGTCTCGTCGTCGTCACGCATCATCGCAACCAGGGCGCGGGCGCGGCCATCGCCACCGCCATCGCCCACACCCGGCTCGACTGGGTCGTGCTGCTCGACTCCGACGGCCAGTTCCCGATCGCCAACCTCGATCGGGTCGTCCCGCGCATCCGGGCCGGGGAGGCCATGGCGTTCTCCGGCGCCCGGATCAGGAAGGCCGACGGCGCGGCGTACCGCTGGGGGTCGGCGGCCAGCGGCGCGGTCAGCAACCTGCTGCACGGCACCCGCTACCGCGACTTCAACTCGATCTTCAAGGTGGTGTACGGCCCGCTGTTCCGGGCCCTGCCCCTGGAGTCGGGCGGCATGAACTGCTCGACCGAGATCACCGCCCGGGTCGCCGAGATCGGCCACGAGTGGGTGGAGGTGCCCATCGAGCACCGCGAGCGCGGCGGGGGCCGGCGTGGCTGGCGGTTCTGGCGCGGTGCGCGCGACCGCGCCCTGTTCGTCGTCTATCTCGGTTTCCGTCACTGGCTGCTGCGCCGGGGGGTCCTGCGGCCTCCCACCCCCGGCGCCGTCACGCCCGCGCCGGTCGCCGAGGAGGCCCGATGAGCGTCGCGGTCACCATGTTCAACGGCGGACGCGGAGCGGCCAGCATCGCGAGGGGCATGCTGGTCACTCCCGGCGTCGATCTGTCGCTGGTGGTCAACGGCTACGACAACGGCCACTCCACCGGCGCGCTGCGGCGCTACCTGCCCGGGATGCTCGGGCCGTCGGACTTCCGCAAGAACCTGCTGCTCCACCTCGATCCCGCCGACCCGGCGCAGGCCGCGCTGGCGACGGTGCTCGAACACCGCCTGCCGGCCGGGGCCACGCCCGCCGGGCTGACCGAGGTCATCGAGGCCGTCGCCGCGCGGCGCGGCCGGTTCGCCGCGCTGCCGGAGGAGGCGTCCGCGCTCGTCGCGGCGCACCTGCGCGCCTTCGCCCGGCGGCTCGCCGCCGCTCCCCAGGGGTTCGACCTCGCCGACTGCGCGCTCGGCAACCTCGTGTTCGCCGGGGCGTACCTGCGGCTGGGCCGGGACTTCAACGCCGCCGTCGACGCCTGCGCCCGGGCGTTCGGCTCGCCCGTACGGCTGCTCAACGTGACCAACGGGGAGAACGCGTTCCTCGTCGCGCTGAGGCGGGACGGCACGCTGCTGGCCGACGAGGCCGACATCGTCGCGCCGCGCGACCAGCGGCGGCCGCAGGCGACGATCACCGATCTGTTCCTGCTGCGCGAGCCGGTCGGCGGTCGGCGGCGGGCCGAACTGGAGGCGTCGCCCCCCGAGTGGGCGAGGGATGACCTGCTCGAGGACCGCGCCGAGGTCACGCCGAACCCGCGGGCGCTGGAGGCGATCAGGAACGCCGACCTCATCGTGTACGGCCCCGGAACGCCGCACTCCTCACTGCTGCCCAGTTATCTGACGCCGGGCGTGGCGGACGCTGTGGCGCGGAGCCGGGCGGCGGCGAAGGTCTTCGTCGTCAACACCCGCGACGACCACGACAGCCGGGGGCTGAGCGCGCCGGACCTCGTGGACCGCACGCTGGCCTACCTCGGCGACCCCGGCAACCGGCGGCGCCTGGTGACCCACGTCCTCAGCCATCAGGGACCGGACGCGGCCGCGGGAGCCGAAGCCACGCCGGGCGTTCCGACGGTGCCGCACGGGGTGCTCGGGCGGGGCGAGTGGGCGGGGGCCCGCTGGCTCACCGCCGACCTGGAGGACCCGGGCCACCCCGGCGCGCATCACGGGAGGCGTACGGCCGAGGCGCTGCTCGCCATCAGACACGAGGCGGCGCTGGCGGGGGCCCGGTGACCGATCTCCTGGCGGAGGCCTGTGCCCGCCGCGTCTGGCTCTTCGATCTCGACGGCACCCTCGTCGACTCCTGCCCGGCCCACGAGGCGGCCTTCCGACAGGCCATCGCCGAGGTCGCGCCCGGCCTGCTCGCCTCCTTCCGGTACGCGGACCACACCGGCGCGAGCACCCGTGAGGTGGCGGTGCGGCTGCTGGGCGACACCGAGGAGGCGGCCCGGCTGGCCCGGCTCAAGCAGCGGCTGTACCGCGAGAACCTTGGAACGGTGGCCGTGTTCCCCGGCGCGCGGCGGCTGCTCGCCCGCCTGACCACCGCCGGCCGGGCGGCGTACGTGGTCACCGGCGGCAGCCGCGCCTCGGTCGAGCGGACGCTCGCGGAGCGGTCCCTCGACGCGTACTTCATCGACGTGCTCACCGGCGACGACCTCCCGGTGAGCAAGCCCGACCCGGCCTGCTACGCGTACGCCTGCGAGCACTGGGGTCTCGACCCCGGCGCGGTGGTGGTGCTGGAGGACTCCGCGCACGGCGTCGCGTCGGCGGTCGGCGCGGGCCTGGCGACCATCCACGCGCACGTCGCCGAGCCGGCCCCGGGGGCGGTCGCGGCCCGCGACCTGGAGGAGATCGCCACCCTGCTGGAGAAGGACGCGGAGCCGGCCGTGGAGACGGACGCGGAGAAGGACGTGGAGGTGAGCGGTGCGGGCTGAGCGGATCTGCGCGGTGATCCCGGCCGCCGGGCGGGGCACCCGCCTGGGGCTCGGCATCCCGAAGATCATGGTGGAGGTCGCCGACGGCGTCACCGTGTGGCACGTGCTCCACCAGCGGCTCCGGCCGCACGTGGAGCACGTCCACGTCGTGATGTCTCCCGAGGGGGAGGGGCCGTTCCGCGCGCTCGCGGCGGCGGAGATCGCGGCGGGATCGGTCTCGGTGAGCGTGCAGGAGTCGCCCACCGGCATGGGCGGGGCGATCTTCGGCGCGGCCCCGCACTGGAGCGGCCACGACGTGATCCTGGTGGTCTGGGGCGACCAGGCGAACCTGTCGCCCTCGACCATCCACGAGGTGGCCGAGACCCACGAGAAGGGCCTCACGCTGCCGCTCGTGCCGATGCCGGACCCGTACGTGGAGTACGAACTGGACGACCGGGGCGTGCTGACGCGGGTGCGGCAGACCAGGGAGGGCGACGAGTGCCGTCCCGGCGGGCTCGGCGACGTGGGCGTCTTCTGCCTCGACGTCGCCGGGCTGCACGAGGAGTGGACGCGCTACCTGGCAGAGGCAGCGGTGGGGGCCGCGGTGGGGGCACGCACCGGAGAGGTCAACTTCCTGCCGTTCCTGCCGCACCTGTCGCGCGAGCGGGGCTGGCCGCTGACCGTGGTGCCGGTCGCCGATCCCGGCGAGGCGCGCGGCGTGAACACGGCCGACGACCTCGAGTTCGCCCGGAGGGCGTACCTGCGGTGGGCGCGCTGACGGAGCGGGCGGCCGCGCTGCTGGCCGCCCACCGCTGGGCGGCCGGGCCCACGCTGGTCAGCACCGTCGCCAGCGGCACGGCCGCGGCGACCACGCTCGTCATCGCCCGGGGCGCCGGAGCCGCGGCGTTCGGCCACTTCACCGTCGTCCTGTCGATCGCGCTGATCGTCACGGTCGGCATGCTGATGAGCCTCAACCTCGTCATGTTCCAGGAGCTGCCGCGGGCCGAGCCCGGCGCGCGGCCTGCCCTGGTGACCACGGCGCTGCTGTCGACGCTCGTGCTGGGCGCGGCGGTGTTCGCCGCCGGGCTGCTGGCCGCCGGGCCGCTGACCGCCGCGCTCGGCGTGGACGTCCGCACGCTGGCCTTCGCGCTCGCGCTGGCGTTGTCGATGACGCTCAACCAGCTCACCGAGAGCTTCCTGCGGGGGCTGAAGCGGTTCAGCCTCGTCGCGTGGCTCAAGCTCGCCGTCGCGGTCGCCTATCTGGGCACCGCCGCGTTCTGCCTGCTCGCCCTCGACGTGCGCGACGCGGAGCCGTACCTCGTCGCGCTGATCGGCACGAACCTCGTGTTCGCCGCGCTCTCCTTCGCCGGGTTCGAGGTCAGGCCGAGGCTCTGGTCGCGGGCGCTGGCCCGCTCGACGTACCGGCACGGCGCGTACGTCACCGCAATCGGCGCGCTCACCGCCGTGGCGTTCGGGGTCGACGTGATCTTCCTGAACCACTGGGCGCCTCCCGCCGACGTCGGCGTCTACTCCGTCTACAACGGGTTCCCCAAGCGGCTGCTGGGCGTGGTGTTCACCGACGGTGTCGGCCTGGTGCTGCTGCCCACGCTGGCGACCCTGGACAAGCCCGCGGTGATGCGGCGCATCGCCCGGCTCGGCCCGGCCGTCTTCGCCGCGACGGCCGTGTTCTCGTTCGCGGCGAGCACGGTCTTCTTCCTGCTGATGGGCGGGGAGTATCCGTACTCGCTCGGGCTGATGGCCCTGTCGGCGCTGGGGATCGGCGCGCACACGGTCTTCAACCTCTACCAGGTCGCCCTGACGATGGACGGGGTGCGGGGGGCCCGGGTGCTCATCGGCTGCCTGCTGGCCGGCACGCCGCTCGCGCTCGGCGGTCAGGCGGCGCTCATCGCCTGGCAGGGACTGACCGGCGGGCTGGTCGCCTTCGCCCTGACCAATCTCATCCTCGTGGCCGTCGTGGTGGCCGCCTGCGCCCGGTTGTACCGGCCCGGCGAGCCTCCCGCGGCCGTGACCGGCGTACGGGAGGCACGGCGATGAGGATCGCCTTCGTCATCAACCAGTTCCCGCCCAACATCACGGCGGGGCTCGGCCGGTACGCCGAGATGATCGCGCCGCACCTGTCGAGCGGCCACGACCTCGCCGTCCTCACCCTGAACGACGGCGGGCTGCCGGTGTGGGAGCGGGCCGGCGGCGTCACGGCGTACCGGCCGCGCGGGCGCGTGCTCGGGTGGGTGCTCGGCGCGGTCGCCCGCGGGCGGCGGCTCAACCGCACGCGGGGCGCGGAGTTCCTCCTGCTCGCGCTGACCGTCGTGGTGAGCAACTGGCGTTACTTCCTGCTGCTGCGGCGGCTGCCTCCCGCCCGGCGGCCGGACGTCGTCGCCGTCCACGACTCGACGAACTTCCTGTGCGGCCTGCTGAGTCACTACGTGCTGCGGCTCCCGGTGGTCTTCCACGTCCACACGACCGAGTACGGCGTGGCGCGGCAGCGCAGCATCACCGACCCGCTCGGCCTGTTCGCCGCGCTGGAGCGGTGGCTGGCGCGGATCTCCCGCCGGGTCGTGGTGGCCACCCCCGAGGTGCGTGAGCAACTGCTCGCGGCGGGGTGGGACCGGACGCCGATCGACGTCGTCCGGCTGGGCGGCACGTACGAACGGGTGGTGGCCGACCCCGGCTTCGACCGGGAGAAGCTGCGGCTGGGGGCGGCGGATCTGCGCGCCCGGCTCGGCATCGGCGCGGAGGATCCGGTGCTGCTGTTCGTCGGCCGGATCGAACGGCAGAAGGGCGTCTACGAACTGCTGGAGGCGATGCCCGCGATCGCCGCGGCCGTGCCCGGCCTGCGCCTGGTGATCGTGGGCGAGGGGGACGAGGACGGCGTGCGGCGCATCGCCGCCGGGTCGGGGCTCGGCGACCGGGTGCTGACCTCGGGCGGCTTCGTGGACGGCCAGGCCCTGCTGGAGCACTACGCGATGGCCGACGCCTGCGTCTTCCCCTCGCTGTTCGAGCCGTTCGGGCTGGTGGCGACCGAGGCGATGGCGCTGTCCCGCCCGGTGATCCTGGGCGACGGCTTCTCCCGGATCTTCCTCGGCGACCCCGCCGAGCCCGCCGTGCGGTTCGTACGGGCGGACGAGCCGGGTGACATCGCCGAGGGGGTCGTCGAGGTCATGAGCGACCCGGACCTGCGCCGCGCGCTCGCCGAGCGGGGGGAGCGGCTGGTGCGCGAGACGCTGAGCTGGCGCCGCGCCGCCGACGAGACGCTGGCCGTGTACGCCGGATCGGCGGGGAAGGCGGGCCGCCGGTGATCTCCCTGGTGGTGCCCTGCTACAACGCCGCCAAGACCCTGCGGCTGTGCCTGGAGTCGGTGCTCGCGCAGACGCGGCGGCCCGGCGAGGTCGTCGTGGTGGACGACGCCTCCACCGACGGCTCGGCGGAGATCGCCGAGGAGCTGGGCTGCCGGGTCGTGCGCCTGCCGGAGAACCGGGGCGTCTCGGCCGCCCGCAACGCCGGGATCGACGCCACCACCGGCGACGTGATCTTCTTCCTCGACGCCGACGTGGCGCTGCGGCCCGACGCCGTGGCGGGCGCGATGGAGATCCTGGAGCGCGACCCGGAGGTCGGCTGCGTGCACGGCGTCTACGACGTCGAGCCCCTGATCGACGACGGCCCGGTCGAGTGGTACCGCATCCTGCACGCGGTCCACTGGCGGCGCCGCCACCTCGGGGAGGTCAACAGCGTCGTCTTCGCCCTCGCCGCGATCCGCCGCGACGTGCTGCTCGCCGCCGGCCGGTTCGACGAGCGGCTGCGCGACTGCGAGGACGTCGAGTACAGCAGCAGGCTCGCCGTGCGCAGCCGCATCGTGCTGACCGACACGGTCGTGGGTCGCCACGACGACGGCAGCCGCCTGCTGCCGATCCTCACCGAGCAGTGGCGGCGGGCCCTGCCGTTGATCCCGCTCGCCCTGGCCACCGCCCGGCGCGGCGCGGCCAAGCCCGAGCACGCCAACAGCCCGGCCGGCATCCTCTCCTGCGCGCTCGCCCTGGCGTGCCTCGTGCTGGTGCTGCTGAGCGTGCCGCTCGGGCTGTTCCACCCGCTCGCGTCCGTGCTGCCCGCGGCGTTCGTCGCCGGGTTCGCGGCCGCCGATCCGGTGCTGGTCGGGTTCGTACGCCGGCAGCGCGGGGTGGCGTTCACGGCCTACTTCATGGCCGTCCACCTCGCCGTACACGTCGTGCTGGTCACCGGCCTGGCGGCCGGCTCCCTGCGCCTGCTGTGCGGGAGCCGGACCGAGGCGGCGTGACGGGTCGGGCGTCCGGGATCAGGCGCAGCCGACGCGGCCGGTGCTCAGCGTGATGTCGTCCATCCAGAGGTCGTACGCCGAGGGAGCGGGGTTCGGCTGGTAGAGCTGCCAGCCGAGCTTCACCGTGTCGAACCTGGGGAAGACGAAGTCGGCGTCGTTGCCGCCGTGGGCGCGGGTGGAGACGGTCAGATCGGGCTGGGGGACGCCGTCGAACCACACCGAGATCCGGTTGTCGGCGGGGTCCATCCGCCACTCGACGCACTGCCAGACGCCGGCCCGGGAGGGCGCGGACTCGCGCCAGTCGGTCCAGTCGCCGGTGGGGCCGCCGTCCGCGCCGACGCCCCACAGGTCCTTGCCCAGCGTGGGGACGTACTGCCCGCCGAGCGGCCGGACGATCTCCGGGCCCGCGCCGGTGGCCTCGACGAGCGTGTAGTGCGCCCAGTCGGGCGCGGTGGGGAACGCCTTCACGCGCAGCCGGACGCGGCCGTAGAAGCCGTTGCCGGGAGGGGCGAAGTCGTCCACCCTGAGGAAGGCCCGGCCGTTGCCCTCGGTGTGGACGTGCAGCACCTTCTGGCCGCCCGCCGCGGGTTCGACGGTGAGCGTGCCGTGCTTGGTGTCGACGCCCCACTTGAGGCTGGCCGCGCCGCCGACGGGCAGCGACTGGAAGTCCTCGCAGAACAGCGCGGCCTTCTTCGCGCAGGTCCCCGGCCCGTGCCCGCCTGTGGCGGAGGCGACCGAGGTCGCCGTCAGCGGCAGCAGCAGGGCCAGACCGGCCGCGGATAACACTCGTCTCACAACACGCTCCCTTTCCCGGTGACAAGGCAGAAGAAAGGTACGTCATTTGGGAGCGCTCCCATAGATGTCTGCCGAAGATCGATGAAAGCGGCGGATCGCGCGGATAATCTACGCGTGAAGGGACCTTCCCGGCGATTATTTCTCCAGTTCAGCGGCCTCGCCGTCCTCCTGACGGCCTGTGACCCCCACACCGGGCCCGGGGCCGAGGATGTGGCCGTGCTGGGCCGCCGCTGGCGGGAGGTCACGCTCGGCGCGGGCCTGTTCGATCCGGCGCGGGAGCCGTACCGGGACCGGCTGGCGCGGCTGGGTGCGGAGGCCCGCCTGCACCGCGACGCCATGACCCCCACCGGCCGGTCGCTCTGGCCGGACCTGCCCTTCCCGTCCCTCGGCGCCACCCCGGCGCGGCTGCGCGCCATGGCCCGCGCGTACGCGCTGCCGGGCACCGGGCTGACGGCCGAGCCGGGCCTCGGCTCGGCCGTGGCCACCGGGATCGAGCACTACGTGCGGCACGTGTACGCCGCGGACGCCGGCCAGACCGGCAACTGGTGGGACTGGCAGATCGGAGCGCCGAGGGCACTCCTCGACGCGGCTTTGCTGGCCAATCCACACCTGACGGGCGGTCAGACCGGTGCGCTGTGCGAGGCTGTGGACAACTTCGTCCCCCCGGGCCGCCTCGACGACTACGCGGGCAACAGCACCGGGGCCAACCGGGTGGACCTGTGCACGGTCACGCTGCTGCGGGCGATCGCCGGAGCGGACCCCGGCCGGGCCGCGCTCGCCGTCTCCGCGCTCTCGCCGGTCTTCCGGTACGTCACCGAGGGCGACGGGTTCTACCGCGACGGCTCGTTCATCCAGCACGGCTCGGTCCCCTACCAGGGAGGGTATGGCGTGGTGGCGCTGACCGGCCTCGCGACGCTGTCCGCGGTGCTGCGCGGCACGCCGTGGGAGATCACCGACCCGGCCTTCCGCAACGTCCTCGACGCGGTCGACAGGTCGTTCGCGCCGTTCGTCCACGACGGCGCGTTCATGGACCTCGTACGGGGACGCGGCGTCGCCAGGCGGCCGTACGGCGACCATGCACGCGGCAGGGAGATCGCCGCCGCGATCCTGCTGCTGGCGGAGACGGCCCCGGCCGCCGACCGGGCCCGCTGGCGGGGCATGGTCAAGGGCTGGGCGGCGCGCGACACCGCGAAGCCCATGCTCCGGGCCGCCGAGGGAGGCGATCCGGCGTTCCACGCGCGGCTCGCGGCCGTGCTGCGCGACGAGACGACACCGGCGGCGCCCGAGCCCCTCGGGCACCGCCTGTTCCCCGCGAGCGCCCGCGCCGTACACCGCCGGCCCGGCTGGTGCGCGGCGCTCAGCATGGCCTCCTCACGGGTGGCGCACTACGAGCACGGCAACGGGGAGAACCCGCGCGGCTGGCACACGGGCGCCGGAATGCTCTACTGGTGGGGACGGGAGCACGGCGACCAGTACTCCGACTCCTTCTGGCCCACCGTGGACCCCTACCGGCTGCCGGGCACCACCGTCTCCACGCTGAGCCTGCCCGACGGGGCGGGCGGCGCGTGGGGCGACACCCGCCCGCCTGCCGAATGGGTGGGCGGCGTCACCGACGGCGCGTACGCGGCCGTGGGCCAGCACCTGTACGGCCTGAAAAGCACCCTTGAGGCCTTCAAGTCGTGGTTCTTCCTCGACGACGCGGTCGTCTGCCTCGGCGCCGGGATCACTTGCCGGGACGGCGTGCCGGTCGAGACCGTGGTGGACAACCGCAGGACCGGCGCCGCCCTCACCGTGGACGCCCTCACAGTGGACGTCACGGCGGGGTGGGCGCATCTGGACGGCCACGGCGGCTATGTCCTGCCTCCGGGGCAGCCTCTGCGGACGCTGCGCGAAACCCGTACGGCGGGTGGGGCCGGCCGGTCGTACGCCACGATCTGGCTGGACCACGGCGTGGACCCGGACGCGGCCGGCTACGTCTACCACCTCATGCCGGGGGCGGGCCCGGCCGCGACGCGGGCCCGTGCCGCCGACCCCGGCTGGGCCCGCGTGCTCGCCAACACCTCCGCGCAGCAGGGGATCGCGGTGCCGTCACTCGGGATCACCGCGGTCGCCTTCTGGGCGGGGGGACGGGCGGGCGGCCTGGCCGCCTCCGATCCGTGCGCGGTCCTCGTACGGGACCTGGGCGACGGCACGGCGACGGTGACGGTGGCCGATCCCCGGCGCGAGCTCGACGGGCTGACGGTGACGTGGGACCACCCGGTGGCCGGGCTCGTGGACCCGCATCCGCTCCTGGACAGCGCCCGGACGGGGGCCCGGCTCACGCTCGTCTTCGGCCGGCCGGCGGATCGGGCCGGCGCCTCCCACACGGTCACCGTACGGCTCGCGTGAGGCGTCGTTTCGACAGCGTGACCGGGGGCGGGGCATCATGAACGGCGTGTCCGCCCTTCCCGATGCCCTCGACGACGCGCTGGAAGAGTCGCTCGGCCGCTTTCCCGTGCCCGAACTGACGCGAAACGTATCGGCGCTCATCCGGCAGTACCGGGAGGGTTTCGACCGGAGCGTCCCCGCGCTGGGCTCCGAGGCCGCCGTCGCCGCGTACGCCGGCTACCGCATGCCGGCGACCTGCAGCGCGGTGGCCGCGGCGCTGCGCCAGGTCGCCCTGCTCGCGCCCGGCTTCGCGCCGCGGACGCACGCCGACGTGGGGGGCGGGACGGGCAGCGCGGTGTGGGCCGCGAACGCGGTCTGGCCCGGGCTGACGGACGTCACCGTGCTCGAACAGTCCGCCTCCGCCATCGCCTTCGGCCGGCGGCTGGCCGCCCGCTCTCCCGCGGCGGCCGTACGGGAGGCCCGCTGGCGGCAGACGGTGCTCGACCGGGGAACGGCCGCGCCCGCGGCCGACCTGGTCACCATGTCGTACGTGCTCGGGGAGCTGTCGCCCGCGGTCCGGGACGACGTGGTGCGGTCCCTGGCGCTGGAGTCGGCGCGGCACGCGGGCATGCTGGTGATCATCGAGCCCGGCACGCCCGCCGGATACGCCGGGATCGCCGCGGCCCGGCGGCTGCTGGCCGGGGCGGGCCTGCACATCGTCGCGCCCTGCCCGCACGACGGCGAGTGCCCGATCCGGGAGGGTCAGGACTGGTGCCATTTCGCGGTCCGCCTCAACCGCAGCGCCCTGCACCGCCGGGTCAAGGACGGCACGCTGAGCTTCGAGGACGAGAAGTTCTCCTATGTGGCGGCGTCGGCCCGGCCGTGGCCGCGCGCCGAGAGCCGCGTCGTACGCCACCCGCTGAAGCGCAAGGGGCTGGTGACGCTGCGCCTGTGCACGACCGGTGACGGTCTCGCCGACCACCCCGTCTCGAAGCGGCAGGGGGAGGTCTACCGCGAGGCGCGCGACGTCGTCTGGGGCGACGCCTGGCCCCCGCCCGCCGTCTAGGACTCCATTCCGTGGACGGTGGTGACCTGCACGAGGCCGGAGATGGTGAGCACCGGGGCGAGCAGGTCGTTGGCGACGAGCTCGATGCGTGGGGCGTGCGCGAACAGCACGGTCAGCCCGGCGCTGTCGAGGTACTCGACCTCGCTGAGGTCGACCAGCAGGGCGTGGCCGTCGACGGAGGCACCGGACAGCGCGGCGTCGAGCTCGCCCGCGTTGCTCATGTCGATCTCGCCGCTGACGGTGAGGACCGGGGTGCCGTCGGGGCGGCGGGACGGAACCATGGTCAGGGGAGTCGTCATCGGGGGATCCTCGCGTGCATGTCGACGGTGGTGCCGGCGGCACCGGGACGGATGGTGACGCGCTGCATCAGGGCGCGCATCAGGGCGACTCCGCGGCCGCGGTGTGTGTTGGCCTCCGGTCTGGGGGGTTTCCAGTTGCCGCTGTCGGCCACGGTCAGGTAGAGATCGCCCGCGGTGGCGACCGCCCGCAGCCGCACGGTGTGCCCGGGGGCGTCACGGTGGCCGTGCTCGATCGCGTTCGCGCAGGCCTCGCCCGCCGCGACCAGGATGTTCTGGATCATCGTGGGGTTCAGCTCGCACCGGTTCAGCCAGTCGCGCAGGGCCGTACGGACCGGGGCGAGCTGGCTCGACTCGGCGGGGAAGGCCACCTCGAGTGGCGCGGGCTGGCGATACAGCAACAGCGCGACGTCGTCGCTGTAACCGGTGTCCGGCGCCATCCGGCGCATGACCTGCGTCGCGAGGTCCTCGATGGGGGCCGAGCGGCCGTCCTGCACGGCGGCGCTCGCCTGGTCGATGCCCCTGGTCAGCGGGCTGCGGCGGCGCTCGACGAGGCCGTCGGTGTAGAGCAGCAGCGTCGACCGCGCCGGCATCGTGCGGACGTCCTCGGGCCGGGGATGGCCGGGCCGCACCGCGAGCGGCGTGGAGCGCCCGCCCTCCAGCAGCTCGGTCCCGCCGTCGGGATGGGCCAGGATGCCCGGCAGGTGCCCGGCGCTGGAGTAGACGAGACGGCCGGTCGTCGAGTCGAGGACGCCGCAGAAGACGGTCGTGCACCGGGCGCCGGGCACCAGGGCGGCGAACTTGTCGAGGGCGGTCAGCACCTGCGCCGGCCCCGCCTCCTGCAGCAGCAGGGCCCGGCAGGCGCTGCGCAGCTGACCCATGACGGCCGCGGCCTCCAGGCCGCGCCCCACACAGTCGCCCACCACGATGCCGATGCGCTCGTCCGGCAGCGGCACGATGTCGTACCAGTCGCCGCCCACCTCCAGCGGACGGGTGGCCGGCTCGTACCGTACGGCGAAGCCGGCGGGCAGGTGGGAGGGGCCGAGGATGGCCCGCTGCAGGGCGACCGCGGCCTCACGCTGCTGGTCGAGCTGGTGCACCCGGTGCAGGCCCTGGCCCAGATGACCGGTCAGCAGCGCGAGCAGCGTCTGGTCCTCGGCCGTGAAGGGCCGGTTCTGGCCGAGATCGATCCACAGGGTGAGGATGCCCGCCGGATGCTCCAGGCTGATGCCCGCGCCGTCCGCCTCGCTCGCGACCGGGCGCAGGGGCGGGTAGTCGCGCAGCTCGGCGAGCCTGTCCCGCAACTCCGCGGGCAGGTCGAGCCAGCCGGTCTCGGTCCCGATCTTGGTCTCGGTCGCGGGGCAGGCGCGGAACAGCGCGGGCTCCGCCTCGCCGTGCCACAGCGCCGCCGTCACGTCCCGGGCCCGCCAGACCTCGCGCAGCTCCTCCAGCGCCCCCGTCAGCGCGTCGGACACGCTGCCCGCCTCGGAGACGCGCACGCTGAGCGCGGCGAGGGCCGTCTCCCGCTGGACGAGATAGTGCTCGGCGGTGACGTCGCGCAGGGTGCCGACGATCCGGCGCTCACCGGTGCCGGGGTCCGCGACCGCGACGAAGGTGGCCGCCACCCAGATCTGGTGCCCGTCGCTGTGGCGGAGCGGCACCACGCAGCCTCCGCTGCCGTGGCTCGTCACTCGCTCGTACGCCTCGGCGAGCCTCCGGTACGTCACCGGGTCGTCGGCCTCGGCCGGCAGCCAGGGATGACGCGGGAGATAGGGGAGCCCCTCGGGGCCGTACCCGACGATGTCGGCGAACGCCGAGTTGACCTCGATGACGGCGCCGTTCTCGTCGGCGACGAAGAACGCCTCCTGCAACGACTCGATCATGGCGGCGTGCCACCGGAGGTGGTGGGCGCGCAGCCGCGCCCGATCCACGGTGGCCCGCACCCGGGCCAGCAGTTCGTCGGCGGAGAACGGCTTGACGAGGTAGTCGTCCGCGCCCGCGTCCAGCCCCTCGATGCCGGCCTCCTGTCCCGCGCGGGCCGACAGCAGCAGGACCGGGACCGCGGCGGTGCGGGGGTCGGCCCGCAGCGCCGCCACCAGCCGCAGGCCGTCCAGGCGGGGCATCATCACGTCACTGACGACGAGGTCGGGAGCGTCGGCGCGGACGGCCTCCAGCGCGGCCTGGCCGTCGGTGACGACGTCGACCTCGTACGCGGGCCGCAGCAGGCGCCGCAGATAGTCCCGCATGTCGGCGTTGTCGTCGGCGACCAGGATCCGTGGCCGCGGCCCGCCCGCGGACGGCGAAGCGGACCCGGAGGTCCCGGCCTCGTCCTCCCGCGACTCCGGCCCCTCGGGGAGCCAGCGCAGGGCCTCCTCCACGTACGGAGCGGCGGCGGTCGTCAGCTCAGTGTCCGTGGGCCGCACCGGGACCAGGCCGTCGGAGGGCAGATGCGCCGAGCCGAAGGGCAGGCGGATGGTGAACGCGGTGCCCGCGCCCTCCGCGCTCTCGGCGGTGATCGTGCCGCCGTGGAGGCCCACCAGCTCCTTGACCAGCGCCAGCCCGATGCCGCTGCCCTCGTTCGACCGCGACCGCGCGCTGTCGACCCGGTGGAAGCGCTCGAACAGCCGGGGCAGCTCGTGCCGGGAGATCCCGATGCCGGTGTCGGCGACGGTGACGACCGCGTTGCCGTCCTCCGCGCGCAGCGCGACCCGGACGGAGCCGTCGAAGGTGAACTTCAGGGCGTTGCTCAGCAGGTTGAGCACGACCTTCTCCCACATGCCCCGGTCGACGTACACCGGTTCGTCCAGGGGAGGGCAGTCCACCTCGAAGGCGAGCCCGGCCTTCTCGACGGCCGAGCGGAAGACCCCGGCGAGGTCGGTGGTGACGGCGGCGAGGTCCACCGGTTCGTAGCGGGCCCGCATGCGGCCGGCCTCGATGCGGGAGAAGTCCAGGAGGGTGTTGACGAGCTTGCCCAGGCGCAGGCCGTTGCGGTGGACGACGTCGAGCTCCGCGCGCAGCCGGTCCTCGCCCACCCGCTCGCCGTTTCCGGCCAGCGCGGTGCGCAGCTCCTCCACCGGTCCCATGATCAGGGTCAGCGGGGTGCGGAACTCGTGGCTGATGTTGGAGAAGAAGGCCGTCTTGGCCCGGTCGAGCTCGGCCAGCTCCTCGGCGCGGCGCTGCTGGAGCTGGTAGGCCACGGCCGCGTTGACGAGGGCGGCGGTCTGCCGCGCCACCAGGCCGAGGAAGGACTCGTACGCCTCGTCGAGGGCCCGGCCCGCACCGGCGGCGAGCACCATCACCCCGACCATCCCGCCGCCGGTCTCACCGGCCAGCGGCAGCACCACGGCCTGCGTGGGAGGGGTCTGCCAGCCGCCCGAGGGCAACGCCCCGAACCGCTCCGCCACGTCGGTCACCACGACGGGCTCCCCGGTGCGCAGCACCTGGTCGACCGGCCAGTCGCCGGGGCCGCCAGGGAGCGGGGAGACGCTCGCGTCGCGCGGGCTCGTCGCGGCCGGCGTCAGGTCGTCCGTGCCGGGGCGGCGCAGGTAGATCGCCGAGAAGGGCACGTCGGCGCCCGACCGCTCCAGCGTCTCGGCGACGAGCCGGCACGCCTCGGCGACGCTGCGGGCCTGCCCGGCCTGGGACCCGAGGTCCTGCAGCACCGCCAGGCGCCGCTCCCCGATGAACCGCTCCGTGGTGTCGCTGACCGCGGTGAAGACTCCCCGTACGACGCCGTCGTCGTCGTGCAGCGGGCTGTAGGAGTACGTCCAGTACGTCTCCTCCCAGTAGCCGTGCCGGTTCATCGGCAGCAGCAGGTCCTCCGACCAGGTCG
Source organism: Microbispora triticiradicis (assembly GCF_005864065.1). NCBI lineage: Bacteria > Bacillati > Actinomycetota > Actinomycetes > Streptosporangiales > Streptosporangiaceae > Microbispora > Microbispora triticiradicis. Next base: position 1,075,717 of record NZ_VANP01000001.1, read on the forward strand.
CCTCGCCGGAGCTCATCACCGAGCGCAGCATCGGGCCGATCGTGTGCCAGATCTCCGTCCAGACCTCGTCGCCCGGCTTGGCCAGGGCGGGATGCTTGGACCCGAGCAGCGGCAGGTAGGCGTCGTTGTAAAGGAACCGCAGCTCCTCGCCCCACCACACGATCATGGGAAAACGGGAGGTGAGGCAGATCCGGCAGGCGGTGCGGAGGCTCGCCGGCCAGGTGCCCGGGTCTCCCATGGATGTCCCGGACCACGGATAGGCGCGCATCCGCCGCGCCATCTCGCTGCCGCCGGGGAACAGGAGCTCCACCGGCTGACCGTCCTCGGCGGACATCGGTTCCGTCGCTTGCTCGTCGCCCACGCGTCTTCTCCCTCGACGGCCGGGCCGCCGCGGGCCGGCCCGGGTGTCGTGCCGCCCTGTTGGGCGAGTCCGGCAGGTCAGGGAAGGAACAGTTCAATGGTTCCGTAGGATAGGGCAAACGTTTCACGGGTGACGCGGGCCCCCTAAGTACGCGCCCCGGTGCCGAGGAAGGAGCCCGAGGTCAGCACGGTCGAGGAAGCGCCCGGCAGGCCCACGGCGGCGGACTCCGACGAGGAGGCGCGCCGGCAGGAGGCCGTGCGCCGCTACGCGGCCCTGGAGACCGCGTCAGGCGGCGCGTTCGACCGGGTGGCCGCCCTGGCCGCGAGGATCTTCCACGCGCCCTTCGCCACGGTGACGATCGTCGGGGACGACCGCGTCCGGGTGATCGCCGCGCACGGCCCGTCCGCGCGCCGCGCGATCTTCCGGTCCCCGATCGCAGGGTCCCCGTTCATGGAGTCCCCGGTCGTGGTGTCACTGTGCGCCGCGGCCGTACGGCACGACGGCCCGCACGCCGTCTCCGACGCCCGGCTGCACCCGGGGGCTGCCGGCGATCCGGCGGTGCGCGGCGAGCCGGGGATCAGGTTCCACGCTGCGGCGCCGATCGTGACGCCCGACGGTGAGCCGCTGGGCAGCGTCAACGTCATGGACACCCGCCCGCGCGAGGCCGGCGAGGAGGAGCTCGCCTGCCTGCGGGACCTGGCCGGCCTCGTGATGGACGAGCTTCAGGTGCGGCTGGTCACGCAGCGCACGGTGGAGATCGAACGGCAGCTACGCGCGGGCGCGGAACGGCTGGCCCGCACCTTGCAGCGGACCCTGCTGCCGCCCGCGCTGCCCCGGGTGCCGGGCCTGCGCGCGGCCGCCGCCTACCACCCCGTGTCCGCCGACGAGGTCGGTGGTGACTTCTACGACCTGTTCCCCCTCGACGGAGACCGGTGGGGGTTCTTCCTCGGCGACGTCTGCGGCAAGGGCGCCGGCGCGGCCTCCCTCACCTCGCTGGTCCGTTACACCCTGCGCGCCGCGGCGGTGTACGACGCCGATCCGCACGCCGTGCTGGCCAATCTCGACGCGGTGCTGCAGCAGGAGCACGCGGGCGGTGACATGCCGGCGCCGTACTGCACCGCGGTCTTCGGGGTCCTGCAACCCGACGGCGACGGGTTCGGCGTCACGCTCGCCACCGGGGGTCATCCCCCGGCGCTCGCGGTGCGGGCCGACGGGTTGGTCGAACCCATCCACCCGGCCGGCGGGCAACTGATCGGCATCCTGCGCAACCCGCACTTCGCCCAGGTCAGCGCGCGTCTGAACGCCGGGGACGCGTTGCTCCTCTACACTGACGGCCTCACCGAGGCCCGCACCGAGACCGGCTCCATGCTCGACGAGGACGGCCTGACCGCCTACCTCGCCGCGGCCGGGCCGACGAGCGCCGACGCACTGCTGGACACGGTGCACGACCTGATCACCGACCTGGGTGAGGGAGTGTCCGACGACGCCGCGGTCCTCGCCCTGTCCGTCCCGCCCGCCACCCGATCATCGTTCTCCGGGAGCCAAGGTGCAGCATGATCACGGCTTGACCGTCACCCTTCAACCGGGCAGCGCGGAACCACGCGTGCTGGTCGTGGCCGGCGACCTGGACCACCACACCACTCCCCGGCTGCGCGCGGCCCTGGAGGAGGTGCCCTTCGGCCCCGGCGCCGACCTGGTCATCGACCTGTCCAGCCTGACCTTCTGCGACTCGACGGGCATCGCCACGCTGGTGGCCGCCCACCAGCGCGCGCACGACGCCGGTGGCGCCCTGCTCCTGGCCGGCCTGGAGCAGGACATCGCCCGGGTCTTCCACATCATGGGCCTGGACCAGCTGCTCGCGTTCTACGACTCCCCGGAGGAGGCCGTACGCGCCGTGAAGGACCGGCGGGAGTCGACGACGTGACGTGGCGGTGACCACCGCGGTGTGGTCGGAGGCCCGCGTTCAGGAGGCGTCGGCGCCGATGACGACCGTGAGGCTCTGCCTGATGGAGCAGTTCGCGACCCGGCGGCAGAAGCCGTCCTCCACGTTGCTCGCGCCACCGGCGGTGCTGGCTCTGGTGTGCTGGTGACCACGAAGGTGGGAGGGGCTGTCCAGGAACACGACGTTCCGGTCGCGGGTGCCGTTCCCGATCGAGGACGGGCCTCGTCCCCCCGGAGGGTCCTCCGCCGCCCGGCCGGCCGCCGCCGCGGGGACGGCGAGGAGGGCCTGCGTGATGGCCGCCCCGGAGAGCAGCCCCGCGAGGAGCGGGACGCGCCGGCGCCCGCCGCGCGCTCCGCGGTATGAAAGAGCCATTCGCCACCGTCCTGTACACGCCATCCCGATCCGGGTCGCGCACAGCGTATTCTCGGCGGTGGTCGGGCGGATTTCCCGGCGCGCCTCTTGTCATATTCTTGCCCACCGCGAACAGGCGGCTGATATTCGCGGCGGGAACGGGCCGGAAACCGAGGCGGGCAAGGCCCGCTCAGTGCCCTCCCACATTCACGTTTCCCCGGGTGGTGGGGAAACTCGTGTTGCTGCCGTGGATGCGCTGCGGGATGCCGCAGCCGGGTCGGTGCCGGCAGTTGGCGGCCTGTGTGTTGACCGCCGCGTCCACGCCCGCGACGACCTGCTGGACGCCGAAGGCGTTCCGCTGGCTGCCGGCCACCAGGTAGGCGCGGTTGTTCAGGCCGTTGTTGATCACCCAGCGCGTGCGCGAGGCGTTGGCGTCACCCCCGCCGCCGCCCCAGCCCCGGCCCGGCGCCACGGCGGCGCTGCCCGGCGAGAGCGCGACGCCCGCGGTCGCGACCGCCAGCGCGCCCAGCGCCAGCAGGCGTGCCGCCGGGCCGATGAGCGCGTTTCGCGCCGTGTGACGAGCCATTGTCTTCTACGCCCTCTCGGTGTCCGCATCCGGGTGGAATACACCGGGCATCTACCCCGTGGGGCCGCGCGCGTCACCGCCGCCGGGAAATGATTACCGCCGCATCGACCGCATGGCGGTCCTTTTGGCGTCATGCCGCCTCCGGGGAGAAATGTCCCCGGAATGCTGCTGATTCGACGCCCATATTCTCTGGGCCGCCTCACAGCGGCGGAACCATCGCCGGCAGGCCGTGCTCTGGGAGTTGGCGACGCCGCCGACGCCGATCGTCTGCTGCTGGATGCCGCTGTTCTTCGCGCTGCCCACCACCACGTGGCTGGTGTTGTCGATGCCGTTGCCCACCCGGACCAGGGCGCGGTTGCCGTTGCGGTCGCCGCCGTCGGCCCGGAGCGCCGCCGCGTCCGCGGCGGGCGGCGCGACGGACCAGGCCGCCGCGATCGTCAGGACCGTCACGATCACCAGGGCCACGGGGACGAGAACCCGCACGGCCGGCCGGTCACGCACGGCGTTCACCCTGCCGGGAACGATCGTGACGACCGGCACGCGCGGCGCCCGACGACAGGGTGGCGGACGCGTGCACCTTCTGCGTCAGCACGCAGTGGCGGCCGTGCGGCCGGCACAGGCCGCCCTGCACGCTGCTCACGCCGCCGATCCCCGCGGAGAACAGGTACTGGACGCCGCTGATGCGGCTGCTGCCGATCGTCACCATGTTCCGGTTGCCGGAGCCGTTGCCCACGCGTACGGCCGAGTCGTTTCCATTGCCGTCACCGGTCCCCGCGAGGTGACCGGCGGGCGGGCGGGACCGGGCGGAGGCGCCGGCCGCACCCGCGTCCGCCACCAGGAGCGCCACCAGGGCGAACATCAGGGCCGTCATCAGGGCCGGCGCGAGCGCGATCGACGCCGCCACCGCGGCGGGCCGTACGACGGCACGGCGCGAGGACGCGTGAAGGCTGTCGGAGGTGGGAGTGATCGGCATCGATGTGCCTCTACCCCGCGGCCCGGTCTCCCTCTCGGCTCCCGCCGAACCCGGGCCCGATGATTGCCGCCCCTTGGCAGGACCTCCGAGGCTGATCCTGTTCGCCCGGTCCGGGTTCTCGGCGGAGCTGGTGCGCCTCGCCGGCAGACGGCCCGACGTGGAACTCGTCCACCTGGGCCGTCTGTACGGCGGAGACTGAGGGGCCCGGGACCTACTTGCCGAAACCGGCGGTCAGGCCGCTGAGCAGCTGACGGCGCCCGACGGTGTAGAGGACCAAAATCGGCACGATGGTCAGCACCACGGAGGCGAGCACGGCGGGCACGTTCACGCCGTACGGCCCGCCCTGGAAGGCCGCCAGTCCCAGCGGCAGGGTGCGCTTGTCGGGGCTCTGGGTGAGGATCAGCGGCAGCAGGAACCCGTTCCAGACGTTCAGCGCGTTGTAGATCGAGACCGTCACCACGGCCGGCCGGGTCAGCGGGAAGGCCAGGCGCCACAGTGTCATCCACTCGGTCGCGCCGTCCATCCGCATCGACTCGAAGAGCTCCTTGGGCACGTCCCGGATGAAATTGGAGAGCACCAGCACCGACAGCGGGATCGCGAAGGCGATCGACGGCAGGACCAGCGCAGTCAGCGAGTCGTAGAGGCTCAGCTTGATGATCAGTAGGTAGATCGGGATGACGGTCGCCTGCAGCGGGATGGCCAGGCCCATCAGGAAGAGCGAGTTCACCCCGCGGAGGAACCGGCTGGTTCTGCCGCTCCGGACGATCGCGTACGCCGCCATGAACGAGAACAGGACCGACGGGATCACCGTGCCGACGGCGACGAGGAGGCTGTTCAGGAAGTACAGCGGGAAGTCCATCTCGATGACGAGCCGGTAGTTGTCCAGCGTCGGATCGGAGGGCGGCAGCAGCGGGTTGGTCACGTAGTAGTTGCTCTGCGTCTTGAAACTGGTGATCACGATCCAGTAGATCGGGATGATCACCACGGCCAGCCACAGCCAGCCGATGAGCCCGCCCAGCCAGTTGGGGCGCTGGCTGGGCGTTGCGGGGCGGCGTCCGCGCGAGTGGGCCGCGGTGGGGCGCTTCGCCGCCGCCGGCGTGTGGGTCGCGGTCACGGTCAGGCCCCTTCGAGCTGGCTGGCGTTGGGGTCGCGGCCGCCGAGCCGGCGCAGCAGCAGCGCCAGGGCGAGGCCGACGAGAACGAGGATGACGCCGATCACGCAGGCCGCTCCCATGAGGTTGGCCTGGAAGCCGCGCTTGTACATGTCCAGGGCGAGCGCGCGGGTGGCGTCGGAGGGACCGCCCTCGGTCAGCACGAAGATCAGGTCGAAGAAGGTCAGGGAGCCGACGATCATCAACGTGGAGGACGTGATGATCGTGTACTTGAGCTGCGGCAGGGTGATGTTGAAGAACATGCGGACCCGTCCCGCGCCGTCCAGCTCCGCGGCCTCGTACAGCGAGCGCGGGATCTGCCGTACGCCGCCCTGGTAGAGCAGCGAGTGGAACGGGATGAACTGCCACGACACCACGAAGATCACGACGCCGAGGGCGAGGCCGGGCTCGCCGAGCCAGTCCTGGGTGAGCAGGTCGATGTGCAGCCCCGCGCCGAGCCCGAAGTTGGGGTCGAGCAGCGCCTTGTAGGTGATCGCGATGGCCGCCGAGCTGAGCAGCAGCGGGATGAAGTACAGCACCGCGAGCAGCTCGCGGTAGCGCTGGTGTCCCGCGAGGAACACCCCGATCAGGATGCTGGCCGGGGTCTGGACCGCCCAGGAGAGCGCCGTGATCAGGAACGTCACCCACAGCGCGTGTGGCAGGCCGGGGTCGGAGAGCACGGACTGCCAGCTCTCCAGCCCGGTCAGCTGGATCGTGCCGAGCGTGTCCCAGGACGTGAAGCTGAGCAGCAGCACCCCGATCAGCGGAATCACCGCGAAGGCCACGAAGGCCAGCAGGGCCGGAAGTGCCAGCCACGGCAGGACGCCGCCGCCGCGCGCCTTGGGCGCGACGGCGGACGACGTCCGTCCGGTGGTAGTCGCGGACATCGTCACTTGCCGATGACCGCGTTCATGTTCGTCGCGAACTGCTGCGGAGAGATCGACAGCTGGAACAGCTTGGCGATGTTGTCGAGCAGCACCTCGGCCGCGGTCGGGCTGAGCGCCTGGTCCCAGGACTGGGCGAACACCTTGGCCTTGCTCGAGACGCCGTAGATGAAGTTCAGGAACTCCGCGTCCTTGGAACCGGTGAACAGCTTGTCGGAGCCGTTGACGATCGGCACGCCGCCGGTGCCGACCCATTCCTTCTGCTCGGCCTCGTCGAGGACCCCGGAGGCGAAGAACTTCTTCGCGATCTCCTTCTGCTCGGGCGTCGCCTTGGAGGAGATCGAGAGGTACTGGCCGGGGTTGCCGACGGTGTCGCTCGGGTCGCCCTTGCCGCCGTCGATCGGCGGGAAGTTCATGAAGCCGAGGCCGCCGCTGGAGACGAAGTCGCCGCCCTGCGCCTGCTGGATGCCGTACGACCAGCTGCCGTGCAGCATCATCGCGGCCTTGCCGGTGTAGAGCAGCGCCTGGTCGGCGTTGGAGTCGGCGGTGATCGAGGAGAAGCCCTTGATGAACCCGTTGGCCTTGATGAGCTCCTGCATCTTGGTCAGGGCCTCGATGGACGCGGGGTTGTTCCAGGCGTCCTTCTCGCCGTCGAAGACGGCCTGGAACACCTCGGAGCCGCCGATGCGGTCGAAGAGGAACTCCAGCCACATCATGTTCGTCCAGCGGGACTGGCCGCCCAGCGAGAACGGCGCGATGCCCTCGGCGTTGAACTTCTTCACCAGGTCGAGGATGTCGCCGTACGACTGCGGCGGCTGCACCCCGACCTTCTCGAAGACCTTCTTGTTGTAGAACAGGACGATCGGCTGCACGGTCTCACACGGCATCGCGTAGATCTTGCCGTCGATCGTCGCGGCTCCGAAGGCGCCCGGGAACAGCCGGTCCTTCACGGCGGCGTTCTGGTCGAACCACGAGGTGAGGTCCTCGACCTGGCCGGCCTGCACGTAGCTGCGCAGACCGCCGCCGCCCCAGCCCCAGATGATGGTGGGCGCCTGGCCCGCGCCGATCGCGGTCTTGATCTTCGTCTTGTACGCGTCGTTCTGGATGACGTTGAAATCGATCTGGCCGTTGGGGTTGGCCTGGTTGAACCGCTTCACGGCCGCGGTGCGCGGCGCCTCACCGGGCGGGCCCGAGAGGAACCAGTAGCTGGCCTTGGCCCCGCCGCCCCCGTTTCCGCCCGCGGCGGCGCCGCTCGCGCCACCGCCGCTCGGGGCCGGGCCGGACGTGCCGCAGGCCGCCAGCGCGGCGCCCAGGGGAAGGCCCATCGAGAGGGAAAGGAAAGCACGGCGGGATGTAGTCCTGGACTCCACGCTGTTCTCCGTACGTCGCATGCCGAGGCTGAGCGCGGCTCGCCGAACATCGGATGCGGTGGCCGGCGAACTGGATCAACACCGTGATCAGCACCGTGGGCGCCTCCGCCCCATTCCTCCTTGAAGTCAGCCCGTCGAAACATTTCGACACAAGCCGCGTGGCACGCCAATTTAGATAGGCGTTACCAGCGTGTCAAGGCTCCTCTCACACGCTCGGCACAGCCGGGTTAGCCGTGTGTAGAGTACTTTCGCATGGGCGTCTAGCTGGTGATCTCGTGAAACACCTGTGTTTCAGGCGAATCCGCCACCGGACCTCGAAATGTTTCGAAACTCTTTCTTGAGGAGAGCAGATGACGGCGCTCGATCGGACCCCCGCGACGGACCGGATCCTCCGGCCGTGGCAGGACCCCGCGCTTCCCGTGGCCGACCGGGTGGAGGCCCTCCTCGAGGAGATGACCCTGGAGGAGAAGATCGGCCAGCTCGGCAGCCGGTGGATCGGCAACGACATGCAGGACGAGCAGATCGCCGAGTCGCAGGACGACACCGGCACGCACAACGTGGCGCCCATGCAGGACGTGTTCGCCGCCGCGGGGACGGTGCCGTTCGAGGAGTCGGTGCGCCACGGGCTCGGGCATCTGACCCGGGTGTTCGGCAGCACCCCGGTGAGCGCGGCGGAGGGCGCCGCGGAGGTGGTGCGGCTGCAGCACGAGGTGGTGAAGCACTCCCGGCTGGGCATTCCGGCGCTGGTGCACGAGGAGTGCCTGACCGGTTTCACCACCTACGGCGCGACGGTCTACCCGACGGCCATCGCCTGGGGCGCGACCTTCGACCCCGGCCTGGTGGAGCGGATGGCCGCGGCCATCGGGCGGGACATGCGCGCCGTGGGCGTCCACCAGGGCCTTTCGCCCGTGCTCGACGTGGTGCGCGACTACCGCTGGGGCCGGGTCGAGGAGACCCTGGGCGAGGACCCGTACCTCGTCGCGATGCTCGGCTCGGCGTACGTGCGCGGCCTGGAGAAGGCGGGGGTCATCGCCACGCTCAAGCACTTCGCCGGATACTCCGCGTCCCGGGCGGCCCGCAACCACGGCCCGGTGCCGATGGGCCGGCGCGAGCTGATGGACATGATCCTGCCGACGTTCGAGACCGCGATCGCGGAGGGCGGCGCGCGCTCGGTCATGAACTCCTACTGCGACCTGGACGGCGTTCCCTCCGTCGCCGACCCGTGGCTGCTGACCGAGGTGCTGCGCGAGGAGTGGGGGTTCACCGGGACCGTCGTCTCCGACTACTGGTCGGTCGCGTTCCTGGCCACGATGCACCAGGTCGCGGCGGACGCGGAGGACGCCGGCGTGCAGGCGCTGACCGCCGGGATCGACGTCGAGCTGCCGGACACGCTCGGCTTCGGCCAGCACCTGGCCGACCGGGTGCGACGGGGCGAACTGCCCGAGGCCCTCATCGACCGGGCCGCGCGCCGGCTGCTCACCCAGAAGATCGAGCTCGGCCTGCTCGACCCCGACTGGACGCCGGAGCAGTCGGTGGCCGGGGCGGAGTCGGTGGACCTGGACTCGGCGCACAACCGGGAGCTGGCCAGGGAGCTGGCCGAGCGGTCCGTCGTCCTGCTCGACGCGGGCGAGGCGCTGCCGCTGCTCGGCGAGGGCCGCCCCGAGCTGAGGCGGGTGGCGGTCGTCGGCCCCTGCGCCGACGACCCGCGCACGTTCATGGGCTGCTACTCCTTCCCGAACCACGTGCTGCCCCGCTACCCCGGGCTCGGGCTCGGCATCGAGGCGCGCGGCCTGCTCGACGCGCTGCGGGCCGAGCTGCCGGACGCCGAGATCGTCCACGAGCGGGGCTGCGACTGGCGGGACGCGGACCGCTCCGGCTTCGCGGACGCGCTGCGGGCGGCCCGCGAGTCCGACCTGTGCGTGGCCGTCGTCGGCGACCTCGCCGGGCTGTTCGGGCAGGGCACCTCGGGCGAGGGCTGCGACGCCGACGACCTGCGGCTGCCCGGCGTGCAGGAGGACCTGCTGACCGAGCTCGCCGCCACCGGCACGCCGGTCGTCGTGGTGGTCGTCTCGGGCCGGCCGTACGCGCTGGGGGACGTGCGCGACAAGGCCGCCGCGCTCGTCCAGGCGTTCATGCCCGGGCAGGAGGGCGGGGCGGCGGTCGCGGGCGTCCTGTCCGGCCGGGTGCAGCCCTGTGGGAAGCTGCCGGTGCAGATCCCCCGCAGCCACGGCGGCCAGCCCGGCACCTACCTCCAGCCGCCGCTCGGCGCCGAGGATCACGGCATCAGCAACCTCGACCCGAGCCCGCTGTTCCCGTTCGGCTACGGCGCCTCCTACACCACCTTCGAGGTCGGCGACCTGGAGATCAGCGAGACCGAGGTGCCCACGGACGGCGAGTTCACCGTGTCGGTGCGCGTGCGCAACACCGGCCCGCGGGCGGGCGAGGAGGTCGTCCAGCTCTACCTGCACGACGTGCTCGCCCAGGTCACCCGTCCGGTGCTGCAGCTCACCGGGTTCGCCAGGGTCCGGCTGGAGCCCGGCGAGAGCGCGCGGGCGACCTTCACCGTCCACACCGACCGGACCGCCTTCACCGGACGTGACCTGCGGCGGGTGGTCGAGCCCGGGGACGTCGACGTCCTCGTCGGCACGTCGGCGTCGGACCTGCCCTGCCGGGGCCGCGTACGGCTGACCGGCCCGCTCCGCCACGTCGGCAGTGACCGCCGGTTGGTCACCCCCGTGGAAGTGAGCCCGGCGCCGGGGTCCGGCGCCACGCGACAGGGAGGATCAGATGGCGGCCGGTCGTAGACGGGCCACGCTGGCGACGGTCGCGGCCTCGGCGGGGGTGTCGGTCGCGACCGTGTCGAAGGTGCTGAACGGCCGCAGCGACGTCGCCCCGGCGACGCGTGCCCTGGTGCTGTCGCTGCTCGCGCAGCACGACTACGTCGCGCCGCCGCAGCGCCGGGGCGAGCCGGCCGCGTCCGACACGGTCGAGGTGGAGTTCGACGACGACCTCAACCCGTACTCGACCGAGATCGTCCAGGGCGCGGTGGAGGCCGGGGCCGAGCTCGACGCGTCGATCGTGGTGAGCATCCGGCGCTCCGCCGACCGCACCGGGGGCTGGGCGCGCGGGCTGGTCGCGGCCGGGCGGCGGGCGCTGGTCGCCGTCACCGGTGAGCTGACCGGGGGGCAGCTCGGCGCCCTGTCCCGGGCGCGGCTGCCCCTCGTGGTGATCGATCCGCTGAACCTGCCGAGGACCCGGGTGACCAGCGTCGGCTCCACGAACTTCGCCGGTGGCCTGGCCGCCACCCAGCACCTGCTCGGGCTGGGCCACCGGCGCGTCGCCCACCTCGGCGGCCCGGCCACCGCGGCCTGCACCCAGGCCAGGCTGCACGGCTACCGGGCCGCGATGGAGGCGGCGGGCGTCTCCGTGCCTCCCGGGTACGTGCGGACGGCGCACTTCCACTACCAGGACGGGGTCGAGGGCGGCGCGGCGCTGTTCGATCTCCCCGAACCACCCACGGCGATCTTCGCCGGGTGTGACGAGATCGCGCTCGGGGTGCTGGAGGCCGCCAGGGCGCGCGGGCTGCGGGTGCCGGAGGACCTCAGCATCGTGGGGTTCGACGACACCCAGATCGCCCGGATGGCCTCGCCGCCCCTCACGACCGTACGCCAGCCGCTCCGGGAGATGGGCGCCGTCGCGGTGCGTACGGCGCTCCGCCTGGCGGCGGGGGAGCGGATCGAGTCGCACCACGTCGAGCTCGCCACCGAACTGGTGGTGCGCGGCTCGACCGCCCCCGTCACGACCGGGGACCCCACGACCGGTGCTTCGGCGGCCACCCGGGTGGACGCGGCCGCCCGCGGCTGAACCGGACGGCCGCGGGGTGCCGGGGGTACGGCAGGCGCTCCGGGACGGAGCGTACGCGCCTCACCAGGACGAACGTAGGCTGAGACAGAAGGCCCACCCGGGGGGATTGGGTCGCCCCTCGGGCCACGTGACCGCTGGGGGGAGGCGGACATGTCCGATCAGCGGATGCCGCTCGCCGCGCACTGGCGGCTGCACACGCACGACGCCGACGAGGCCCGGGTGCGGATCGGGGAGGTCGTCGGCGCGCACGAGCTGCGACCCATAAGGGCCGGCGCCCGGCTCGACGTCCGGTTGCAAGGAGTCCAGTTCGGCGATTTCGGACTGTACGTCCTCGGCTACGGAGCGGAGGTTTCGATCACGCCGCCCGTCGCGGACGACTCCCTCTTCGTCGAGATCCCGTGTGCCGGAACGGCCGAGGTGTGCCACGGCCGGGAGACGATCCGATCCACGCCCGAGCTCGCCGCCGTGCTGTCGGCTCACCCCAGGTCCATGCGGTGGGGGGCCGGGAACACGCAGTGCATCGTGCACTTCGACCGGCCGGCGCTCGAAGCTCACCTCGGCAGGCTGATCGGGCGGCGGCCGGATCGGCCGCTCACGTTCTCTTCGGGGATGGACCTGACGCGGCCGCCGGCCCGTTCCTGGTGGTCGGTGGCCGAGCTCCTCCGCGACGAGGCCGAGACCGGTGGCGGCATGCTGGAGCAGCCGCTCGTCGTCAGGCAGTTCGAGGGGCTGCTGATGACGCAGCTTCTGATGGCGCAGCCGAGCAACTACATCGACGAGTTGTGCGGTGGGCAGCGGAGGGTCGCGCCGCCGACCGTGAAGCGGGCCGTGAGTCTGATCGAGGAGCACGCGGGCGAGCCGCTCACGGTGGAGGACATCGCCGAGGCCGTGGGGGTGAGCGCGCGGGCGTTGCAGGAGGGGTTCCGGCGTCATCTGGACAAGACGCCGATGGGTTACCTGCGTGAGGTGCGCCTCGACCGGGTGCGGGCCGAGTTGGCGGTCACCGACCGGGTGGCTGCGACCGTCACCGACGTCGCGTACCGGTGGGGGTTCGCCCATCTCGGCCGGTTCTCGTCGGTGTACCGGCAGCGGTTCGGAGAGTCCCCCTCCGAGACCCTCCGGCGCTGACCCGGCCCGGGCGGGGTAGGGGGGTACACGCTCTGACCAGGACGAACGTAGGGTGAAATGGACCGTCGGGGGACGCGCACATGCACGCGTTTCAGGTCGCGCGACCGCTGGGGGAGGCGGAGATGTCCGATCGGCCGCTACCGTTCGCGGCGCATCAACGGGTGTGCACCCGGGACGTCGACGAGGCCGAGGCCAGAGTCGGGGAGGCCCTCGGTCGCTACGCGGTGCGTCCCGTGGAGTCCGGCGCTCACATCGACGCCTGCATGACCGGGATCGAGTTCGGCGAGGTGGGTCTGTACTGCCTCCACTACGGCACGGAGGTGTTGATCACCCCCCAGATGCTCGACACTCATCTCCTCGTCGAGGTGCCGCTCATCGGCACCGCCGCGATGTCCCACGGGCCCGAGCGGATCGTGTCGACGCCAGGGCTCGCCTGCGTGCTGTCGCTCACCCGGCCCATGTCCGTGCGATGGTCGGCCGGCCACTGCGGGCTGTTCACCCGGTTCGACCGCAGGGCACTCGAAGACCAGCTCGGCAGGCTGATCGGGCGGCGGCCGGACCGTCCGCTCACCTTCTCCCTGGGGATGGACCTGACGCGGCCGCCGGCCCGTTCCTGGCGGTCGGTGGTCGAACTCCTCCGCAGAGAGGCCGAGACCGGTGGCGGCATGCTGGAGCAGCCGCTCGTCGCCAGGCAGCTGGAGGGGCTGCTGATGACGCAGCTTCTGATGGCGCAGCCGAGCAACTACATCGACGAATTGCGCAACGGGCATCGGAGGGTGGCGCCGCCGACCGTGAAACGGGCCGTACGGCTGATCGAGGATCACGCGGCCGAGCCGCTCACGGTGGAGGACATCGCCGAGGCCGTGGGGGTGAGCGCGCGGGCGTTGCAGGAGGGGTTCCGGCGTCACCTGGAGAAGACGCCGATGGGTTACCTGCGTGAGGTGCGCCTCGACCGGGTGCGGGCCGAGCTGGCGGTCACCGATCCGGTCGCCGCGACCGTCACCGACGTCGCCTACCGGTGGGGGTTCGCCCATCTCGGCCGGTTCTCGCTGGCCTACCGGCAGCGGTTCGGAGAGTCCCCCTCCGAGACCCTCCGGCGCTGACCCTGTCGCCCTCATCGGATCAGCAGGCGGGCAGTTCCGCCCAGTAGGTGGCGGAGTCGGGCCCGACGTCGGCGCCGTGACGGAGCGCCAGCGCCTCGATGAGGTCGCTGCCGCGTCCGCGCTCGTCCGAAGCGGGCGCGCTGCCCGGCCACACGGGAGCCGCTCCCGAGTCGCCGACCTCGACGCGTACGACGCCTCCGTGCAGGAACAGCCGCAGCTCGGCCGGTGGCAGGGCGTGCAGCACCGCGTTCGTGACCAGCTCCGAGATGACGAGTACGGCCTCGTCCGCGGTGGCCTCGGACAGGCCCCACTCCGCCAGCACGTCGCGGGCCCGGCGGCGCACCACGCCGACCGCCTGGAAGGAGTGGGACACCGGATATGTGTAGACAGCCGTGGCCGCTGCGGCCCCGGCGACGTCGGCACGTTCCATAACCTGTACGTTCATCGTCTCGTGCTCCCTGATCACCAGTGGGCTGGACCCGTTCGGAGAGCCCTGCCGTGACCCCTCCCGGTAAGGAGGCGTCCAGCTGGTAAGAGCGTCCATATCCCCACGTTATGTGGGTGGGTCAACGTGTGCTATCCCAAAGACGAGGCATGACGTCCACATTACGAACCCCCCGTCCCCCACCAAGCCGCCCCAAGGCCGATCTTGCGCGATCGTGCCTTGAGGCCCGTCTCGGCCGGTTCTCCCTGGCCTATCGCCGGCGATTCGGGGAGTCTCCCTCGCGGACCCCGCAGCACTGAAGCCGGCTCGTGGGCCGCACCGAGGGCCGTGCCCGCAGCTCAACCCAGTGGGTGACGGACTTCGGCCGGACGTCGGCGCCGTACCCGACCGCGAGCGCTTTGATGACGACGCCGCCGCGTCCGCCCGCGGGCGCGCCGCCGGACCACACGGGTGCCGTCCCCGAGTCCGCGACCTCGATCCGTACGACGTCCTCCAGCAGGAGGAGCCGCAACTCGGCCGGGGGAAGAGCGTGGAGCACGGCGTTCGTGACCAGCTCGGAGACCACGAGCAGGGCCTCGTCCACGGTGTTCTCCGGCAGTCCCCATGCCCTGAGCGGGCCGTGCGCGCGGTGCCGTACGGCGGCGACCGCCTGCGGCGTGTGGGGCACCGGACAGGTGTACACAGCCGTGGGCGCTGCGGCCCCGGCGGTGTAGGCACGGTTCATGAGCTGTGCGTTCATCGTGTCGTCGTGCTCCTCGGCCGGCGGCCGGCGGGACTCTTCACGGAGCGGACCCGCGGCCGGAGGTTCTGTGCGTCGTCACTGGTCGGTCGGAGTGCGCGGGGAAGCTTCCCCCCGCCCACCTCCGCGGCCGCCCCGCCGGGACGCCCCTGACGGGCGGTCATCGGGCTGGTGGAATCGGCCACGTCTGAACGTTATGTGCGTTGGGCGGAGCGGGCTATCCCGAAGACGAGGCTTGGTATCCCCAGTACGAACCGCCGCTTTTCGCCTCACTGACCGGGCCCGTCCTCGGCCGATCGGGCTCTGAGGGCTTAGCGTATGAGTCATGATTCGCGTGTTCCTGGTGGACGACCACGAGGTGGTACGGCGCGGCGTGGCGGCGCTTCTGGAGGCCGAGGACGACATCGAGGTCATCGGCGAGGCGGGGACGGCGGAGTCGGCCGTGGCCCGCATTCCGGCCCTGCGGCCCGACGTCGCGGTGCTGGACGTGCGCCTGCCTGACGGCAACGGCGTGGACGTCTGCCGGGAGGTGCGCTCGAAGGTGCCCGGCCTGGCCTGCCTGATGCTGACCTCCTTCGCCGACGACGAGGCGCTGTTCAACGCGGTGATGGCCGGTGCGGCCGGTTACGTGCTCAAACAGATCCACGGCTCCGATCTGGTCGGCGCGGTGCGGACGGTGGCCGCCGGGCAGTCGCTGCTCGACCCGCAGACCACGGCCGCGATGCTGCACCGGCTGCGTGACCAGGCCACCAGGAAGGACCCGCTGGCCGCCCTGTCGGACCAGGAGCGCCAGATCCTGGAACTGATCGGCGAGGGCCTGACCAACCGGCAGATCGGCGAGCGGATGTTCCTGGCCGAGAAGACGGTCAAGAACTACGTGTCGAACCTGCTCGGCAAGCTCGACATGCAGCGCCGCACCCAGGCCGCCGCCCTGGCCGCCCGCCTCAAGGCCGAACACGACTAGACCGGCTCGACCACCGCCGCCCGGCGCCGGTCATCCGCTCAGGGGAATGGTCCATTCCAGGCGGGTGCCGCCGCCGGGCGGCGCGGTGAGGGCGGAGGACCCGCCGAGCCGTTCGGCGCGGTCGGCGAGGTTGCGCAGGCCGCTGCGGCGGCCCTCGGCGGAGACGCCCACGCCGTTGTCCTCCACGACGAGCGTCAGCCGCTCGCCGGTGGCGTCGAGGGTGACGTCGGCACGCGAGGCCCTGGCGTGGCGGACGATGTTCGACAGGGCCTCGCGCAGCACGGCGAGCAGGTGTTCGGCCGCCTGCGCAGGCACCCGGCTGTCGAGATGGCCCTCCAGGCTCAGGCCCGGCATGAAGCCCAGGTGCCCCCGGGCGCTCTCGACCAGGTCCACCACCTGGGCCCGCAGGCTGGGAGAGCTGTCCTCGCGCGGCGTCTGCAGGGCGAAGATGGTCGAGCGGATCTGCCGGATGGTGGTGTCCAGTTCGTCGATCGCGGTCTGGAGGCGGGAGGAGGCCTCGGGGCGTTCGACCAGCCGCACCGTGCTCATCAGGGTCATCGCGACGGCGAACAGCCGCTGGATGACCACGTCGTGCAGGTCCTTGGCGATGCGGTCGCGGTCTTCGAGCAGGCCGAGCCGCTCGGCGTCCCTGCGGGTGTCGGCGAGCTCCAGCGCGACGGCCGCCTGTCCGGCGAAGGCGTGCAGCATGCGCAGCTCCGACCGGCTGAAGGGCATCCGCCCGGCGCGCTTCACCAGGGCGAGCACGCCGCGGACCGCGCCGGGCGCGCCGAGCGGCACCGCCGCCACCGGCCCCACGGGAGCGTCGATCTCCCAGGCGAGCGTCTCCTCGTCAGCGCCGTCGTCGTCGAGCATCAGCGGCTCGCCGCTGAGGAAGGCCCGCCCGGCCAGCGAGCCCGTGATCGGCACCCGCCCGTCGTACGCGGAGCCGGCCGGGCCGGCCTGGTCTCCCCGCTCCTTCTCGTCGGCGGGGTCGCGGGGATCGCCGTCGGGGTCGGCCGGGTCCGCGGAACCGGTGCGCTCCAGGGCCAGGTGCAGGGCGTCGCTGCCGGCGCGGGGCAGCAGGATCGCGACGCCGTCGGCGGCGCTCATCTGGTGGGCCCGGTGAGCGATGAGGGTGAGCACCTCCTGCGGCTCGGCGCCGGAGAGCAGACGGGTAGTGATCTCGGCGGACGCCTGCAGCCAGGTCTCCCGGCGGCGGCTCTCCTCGTACAGGCGGGCGTTCTCGATGGCCACTCCGGCGGCGGTGGCCAGGGCGACCACGATCGCCTCGTCGTCCTCGTCGAACTGCCCGCCGCCGCGCTTCTCGGTCAGGTAGAGGTTGCCGAACACCTCGTCGCGGACCCGGATCGGCACCCCGAGGAAGCCGCCCATCGGCGGATGGCCGGGTGGGAAGCCGTACGACTCGGGGTGCTGGGAGATGTCGGCCAGGCGCAGCGTCCGCGGTTGCTTGATCAACAGGCCGAGCAGGCCGAGACCGTGCGGCCAGTGCTCGATCCGGGCGATCTCCTCCTCGCTCAGCCCGACGGGGACGAACTGCACCAGGGTGTTGTCCTCGCCGATCACGCCCATCGCGCCGTAGGTGGCGTCCACCAGAGTGGCGGCGGTGGCCACGATGCGGCGCAGCACGATCTCCAGGTCGAGGTCGCTGCCGATCGAGACAACCGCCTCCAGCAGCGCGTGGACGCGGTCGCGAGTGGCCAGCACCGCTTCGAGGCGTGACTGCAACTCGGCCAGCAGGTCGTCCAGTCGCATGCTCGGGATCAGCGACCGGGACAGCTCGTGGTCGGTCATAGGGGGCAGTCTCGCATCGCGGACAGGCCGATGCCCACTCCCAGGGGGCGGGGAGTGGGCATCGGAGCCGGAGAGTCTCACCGGAGGATCGGGAAGCGGCGCACGAGCGGGGTGGCGGCCCACCGTCCGCCGAGGCCGAACGTCTCGCCGGCCCGGGTCAGCGCCAGGCCCGCGAGGACGATGGCGTAGACGATGTGCTCGTCCATGAAGGGGTTGGTGGTCAGCGGGAGTTCGGCGGCCCACATCATCAGCAGGAGGAGCCCGCCGGTGGTGGCGGCGACGCGCATGCCCACGCCGAGGACGAGGGCGGCGCCGATGCCGGCGAGGCCGGTCATGAACAGCCAGTCGACCCAGGCCTGGCCGGCGAGGGCGCCGAACAGGCCGCCGAAGGTCCTGTCGGCGGTGCCCTTCAGGAAGCCGGTGGTCGGGCTTCCGCCGTTGATCCACGCCTTGGCAGCGGGGGTGGCGAAGCCCCAGCCGAACAGCTTGTCCAGGAAGGCCCACAGGAACACCCAGCCGATCGCGATCCGGGCGGCGGCCCACACGTACCTGGCCGGGTCAGTGCCGGTCGTCGTGCCGGTCGTCGTGCCGGTCGTCGTGCCGGTCGTCTGGGGAGCGGGGGGAGCGGCGGGAAGGAGGGGGGCCTTCTGGTGCCGCGCTTCGGTGATGGCCATGACCGGCCCCTTTCAACTGCGGTGGTCGTGTTCTTTACGTTCCAAGAACACCGCATCACCGCATCGGCGGCGCAGAGCCGTACGGCACTCTCCGATCACTCCGAAGTCCCGTGGTCGCGGGACCTTCGGCCCTCCCGGAACATGCGCAGGGCCGCGCGGGATCGGGGGGTGACCATCCACCCCGGTCCCGCGCGGCCCCGCAGCGCACTCTCGATGTGCGTCTACCCAAGGGGTCCGACGTCATGCACGAGGGCGTTCTTCGTTATCTGCTCCAGGTCCACTTCTGGTTGGTGCCGCCGTGGCAGCTGTAGAGCTGGAGCTTGGTGCCGTTGGCGGTGGCGGCTCCGGAGGCGTCGATGCACAGGCCGGACTGGACGCCGGTGATGCTGC